>JBMSEL010000060.1:0-6774 GCA_049412325.1 Candidatus Poseidonia sp. | reverse complement strand
CGTCGATGGTTCGGTCCTCATCGCGGGACTGGCGAAGGAACTTGTCTTCGAACACGCCGGAGAAGTCCAGCAGTTGCTTGTCACGCTCGTTGAGGGCATCCTCACCGACAATGGCGACCAGACCGCGGAGTTCACGACCTTGGGCGTAGGCAGCGTACATCTGGTCGCTGACCTTCTTGTGGTCGTCCCGGGTCGTCTTCTCACCGATACACGAACCCATCAGTCGGGAGAGCGATGGCAACACGTTGATCGGCGGATAGATGCCCTGCTGGTGCAACTCACGGCTGATCACAATCTGACCTTCGGTGATGTAGCCGGAAAGGTCAGGGATCGGGTGCGTGATGTCATCACCGGGCATGGTGAGGATCGGGAATTGGGTAATGGAACCCTTCTTGCCCTTCACGATACCTGCACGCTCGTAGAGCATGGCCAAGTCCGTGTACATGTATCCGGGATAACCACGTCGTCCTGGAACTTCTTCACGAGCGGCACCGATTTGACGAAGTGCATCGCAATAGTTGGTCATGTCCGTGTAGATGACGAGCACGTGGTAGTCCTTCTCGAAGGCCAAGTATTCGGCAGCGGTCAGGGCAAGACGAGGCGTAATGATTCGCTCGACTGCGGGGTCGTCAGCGAGGTTGACGAACAACACTGCGTTCTCCAGTGCACCGGTGCGCTCCAAGTCGGAACGGAAGAAGTTGTATTCTTCAGCGGTGATACCCATGGCGCAGAACACCACAATGAACTCTTCATCCGAGTCCTTGAGTTTGGCCTGTCGGGCAATTTGCAGGGCAATGTCGTTGTGGGGAAGACCCGATGCAGAGAAGATCGGAAGCTTCTGGCCACGGACGAGAGTGGTACAGCAGTCAATGGCCGAAATGCCCGTTTGGATGAAGTCGTGGGGCGACTGTCGGCTGTAGGGGTTGATGGCCGCACCGATGATGTCAGCCTTCTCTTCGGCGACGATTTCAGGGCCACCGTCTCGGGGGCGACCTGCACCGTCGAGAATGCGTCCAACGAGGTCGGTGCTCACGGGGAGTTTGAACACATCACCCATGAAGGTAACACCGGTGTCCCGGTTGATCTTGGCCGTGCCTTCAAACACCTGAACGATGACAAGATCATCGGAGGTGTCGAGCACTTGCCCGTTCTTGATGTCCCCGTTGGAAAGGCGGAGGGTTACGATTTCACCAAACGCAACGGGCTCGGTTTTGTTCAAAAAGACCAATGGGCCCTTGACGTCGGTAATGGTTCGGTATTCTTTTCCAGTCATCTTCATCCTCTCCTCAGTTGGCCTCCACGGCGTTGGCGATTTCTTCGGTCATCTCCTTGACCATGGCTTCAATGCGGTCAATGTAGCCCTCTTCGAACCGGCCACGCATCAAGTTTGAGCGGGCAGGGACGTTGACGACATCGTTGAGCAGCGCACCGTCAGCCATGGCGGTCTTGGCGGCTTCCTGGAAGGACAGGATGGCCTTGGCCATCTCGTATTGCAACTTGATGTCGCAGTAAGCGTCAACGGGGTCGAAACCGTTCTGCTGAAGGAAGAACTCACGAATCATACGAGCGACTTCAAGGGTCAATTGCTGGTCGACTGGCAGAGCGTCGGAACCGACCAACTGGACGATTTCTTGCAGCTCGGCCTCAATCTGAAGCAGACCACTGATTTGGGTTCGAATCTCAGGGAAGTCTTGTGCGATGTTGTCCCGGAACCATTGGTCGAGGCTCTGCGGGTAGAGCGAGTACGAGTTCAGCCAGTTGATGGCAGGGAAGTGGCGTTGTCGAGCCAGCCCTGCGTCGAGACCCCAAAACACCTTCACGATACGAAGGGTACCTTGGGACACCGGCTCAGAGATGTCACCACCGGGTGGCGACACAGCACCGATGACGGTGACAGACCCGTCGTCGCCGTTGAGGGTTTCAACACGGCCGGCTCGTTCGTAGAACTCGGCGATACGGGACGAAAGGTAAGCAGGGTAGCCTTCCTCACCGGGCATTTCTTCCAGACGGGAGGAAATTTCACGCATGGCTTCAGCCCAACGGGAGGTGGAGTCGGCCATCAGCGCCACGTCATAGCCCATGTCTCGGAAGTACTCGGCGATGGTGATTCCGGTGTACACAGATGCTTCACGGGCAGCCACTGGCATGTTGGAGGTGTTGGCGATCATGACCGTACGGTTCATGAGTGGTTTTCCGGTGTTGGGGTCAATCAGGTGAGGGAACTCGTCCAACACTTCGGTCATCTCATTGCCACGCTCCCCACAGCCGATGTAAACGACAAGTTGAGCATCGGAGTACTTGGCCAGAGATTGCTGGGTGACCGTCTTTCCGGACCCGAATGGACCAGGAATACCGGCTGCACCGCCTTTGGCAAGCGGGAACAGGAAGTCAAGAATGCGCATACCGGTGACGAGAGGCGTGTCAGGAGCATACTTCTGCGTGAAGGGGCGAGGTGTTCGGACCGGCCACTTCTGCATCATCTGCAACTCGCTGCCATCCTCGAGGACACAAACGGTTTGAGTCACGTTGAAGTCACCGGATTCAATCGACTTCACCTTTCCACCTTTGCCGGGTGGTACCATGATCTTGTGAATGATGGTCTCGGTTTCTTGGACGTGGCCGATGACTTGGCCGCTGACCACTTCATCGCCCTTGGCGACTTGTGGCTCGAACGTCCAGGTCTTCTCCATGTCAAAGGCGTCGGCATCGACACCACGGGTGATGAACACACCCATGACTTCCTCAAGTGTGGCAAGCGGTCGCTGAATACCATCGTAAATTTGGGTTAGGAGGCCAGGGCCCAAGGAAACAGAGAGCGTCTCTTCGGTGTTCAGCACTGGCTCGCCAGGTCGAATACCCGAGGTGTCTTCGTACACCTGGATGACAGCCTTGTCGCCGTGCAGCTCAATCACTTCGCCCATGAGACCTTCGTGGCCAACACGGACAACGTCGTACATTGCAGCGTTCATGCCAGTGGCGGTTACCACCGGCCCCGAAATTCGGTAAATCACTCCTTCATTGCTCATTTTTTCTTCCTCCTGTTTTTGGGTTGGAACATTACTTCCACAAATCGACTCCAATGGCCTTGCGAATGGTATCTCGCAAGGTGGTGTCTTCCTCCGTACCGATGCCGAGCACGGTGGGGGAGACGGACGCCGACAATTGATCTCGCAATCGTTCGGGCAACGTGGCCATCACGGCGGAGTCGACCACCATGATACCAACGGACTTGTTGTTGAGTAGGGAGCGAAGCGTGGTGTGCAGTTCCTCTTCGCCGTCTGGATTGTAAAGGCTCGACAGCCCTGCGAGCTGGAAGCCAAGGGTGAAGGCCGGAGAACCAACGACTGCAATCTCCATTCATCATCACCTCAGAGTAAATGCGCCTCAAGCACAGCGGCCGACAAACCGGCCAATCGTCCACGGACGATGAGTCGAAGGTCGGAGACCTCCTGAACTTTCATGGCGATGTAGTAGATGATGGGGAGGGCAGATACGGGATGGAGGTAGCTCATCCGTTGCATCATGTCGTGCTCCCTGGTGTTCATCCATGTGACCACCGAGTCGAGGCTTCGGGTTGTTTCGGCTTCTTCAAGAGCGGATTCAAACGATTGGAAATCAAACTTGTTGGCACTGCGAAGCAGGTCCAACATGGCACTTCGCCCACCGGTTGCGATGGAGGAGAACGCCCGTTTGGGTACAAGCTGACCGCCTGGAATCAAGAGTGACACGAGACGTTCGTTGTCGATGCCAACCGCACTGGCTTCCAAGATGTTGGAGATGTTCGTGTGGTCGATTTCTGCAGCAAACAACCGCTTCAGGAAGCGAGCTGGTGCGCCTTTTGCTTGGCCCAGCGCTTTGATGGACGCAGCGTAGTAGTGCCGGTCAAGCGCATCTTCGTAATCGGAGAGACGACCGTCTTCAGGCACCTTGGCGAGGGCAGACCCGAAGGCCTTGCGACGCATCAGGTTCGCAGCAGACTTCATGTCGTCACAGCTTTCAACCACTTTGAGCCAAGGCGTGTTGACGTCGTTGATCTCAGGAAGAATGCTGTTGCCGACTTCTTCGACCGAAACTTCGTTGTGAATCGCACGGAAGACCGCCTTGGCGTTTTGGTATTCAAATCGAGACGTGTAAATCTCGATGAGGGGCCGAATGGATTTGTTGGTCATGTTGACCATCTGCGTCAATTCGGATTCCAAGTTGTGCGTCAGTGCTGCTTCCACGAGGTCACCACCGGCCAGTTTACCAGCGTACAAATCGATTTCAGTACGGTAGCCAAGGTCACCCACGGCCACGGTTAACTGGTCCACGGACTGGTTGATGAGTTGTCGAAGACGCGCTCGGTCCGCCAACTTCTGTCGTCGTGCCTTGGCACGCGAGACGACATAGGGGGTGTTGCCGAGCATCATCTTCTCACCTTCTTCATCCAAACAGGGTTTCGTTCACGGCGGCGAGCTGGTTGGACCAGGCTCGCTCAAGCATGTTGTCAAATCGCATGTCAAACGACACCGACCCGTCTTCGGCCTCAAGCACGAAGCCACCCAAGCCGTCCACGCTCTCGCCAACCTTGCGGTCGCCGGCCTCTTTCGAGATGGCTGCGCGGTCAACCTCAACGGGCAGAATCACAAACTTGCCTTTGGCCAGTTTCTTGGACTGGGACAGCAGGGTCTTGAGAAGCGCTGCTCGTCCCTTCATGCCGGGGTCGGCGATGTGGGTTCGTGCAGCCTCGTAGGTCGCGTCGAGCACCTTGCGGCGAGCGATCAACACGTCCTTTTGGTTGGACTGTCGGGCGCTCGCTACCGTTTCTCGTGCGATCTGTGTAGCTTCTTTTTCTGCTCGCTGTTGTGCTTCGTCTCGCAGAGCGCTGGCTTTAGCTTCAGCGTCGGCCAGCAATTGCTTGGCTTCGGCTTTGGCTTCGGCGATCAGCGCCTTTGCGTCCTTTTCAGCAGCAGCAGCGATGTCGTTGGCAAGTGTTTCAAGGGTCATCATATCGTCTCCGTCTTCGTTTTCGATGTGGGCAGAGCCCACCCGTCCACCGTTCGTCCTCAGTTGAGGAAGAGCGGGAGTGCGCCGAGAATCACAATGGATTCAGGGAGAGCGGTGAAAATCAGGCCGTAACCAAACTTGCTACCGTCTTCGGCGATCATGCCGATGGCAGCGCTGCCGATGGCGGCTTGGGAAAAGCCAGCACCGATGGCAGCGAGGCCAAGGGCCAGGCCGACACCAACGTCGCCGGTCATTCCGTCAGTTGCACCGCTGTCCGTGGTATCTTCCGCAGCAGCGACGCCTTGGGCGACCAAGGCGACGGTCAGCAGAACGATCAGGGTGCGCAGGCTCGTTTTCAGGGTATTCTTGTTCATTTTTTCTACCTCCAGTTTGTTGTCCATGGGACTATGATTGCCCCTCCGTATGGAGGGTGCGACCGCCAATCGGGGTAAAAACCCGACCGGTGCCGCTGTAGAACTTGCCCATCCACTCGACGAAGTGGAGACGGGCTGCGTGAATGCTGGGTGAGAGGATGCCGAGGGCGAGAGCAAAGGCCTGAATGAAGAGGAAGAGCACGAGGCCCAACACGATGGTGGCAACGCCGCCGCCGGACAACATGAGATCCCAACCCATGTCGAGGGAGACTTGAGCGATTTTCACGCCGGCGACACCAACACCCATGACACGCAAGTAGGACAGGGTGTTGGCCAGCAGGCCGAAGGTCTCAATGGGACCCATGATGATACCGCCAGCCCAGCCGAACTTCTCGTAAATGGCCAAACCGATGATGAGGCAGCCTACGCCGACCAGCATGGCCACGGCGTACGGCGTCAAATCCAAGACGGCGTGCTCGCCGGTCAGGAAGCCGTAGATGTGAATGGTTCCGGTGGTCAGGATGATCATCCAACTGCCCTTCTCAAAGAAGGCAGCGAGCAAGCCGTGTGCTCGAGCGACGTTGATGAAGCCAAGGATGTAGCCAAACATGAGGTGAGCAATGCCGAGGTAGACGGAAAGCAGGACGTATTCTTGGATGGAACTGGTGGCTCGGTGGAAGGGGATGTGGGTGTAGCTCATGCCGAGGGTATCGGTCACGAAGTGAGGGAAGGTGATGTTGTCGTAGGTCCATGCATAGAAACCTGCAAGCGGCGAAGCGTCGCCCATTCGCCCGGTGTCGTCCCAGACAAAGCCAAAGCCTTCAGCGAACAAGAAGCCCCAAATCATGCACCAAACGCCCATCCACTTCAGGATGGTGATCCCGTTCTTGGCCACAGGATCGGCGGCGAACGGCTTGGTCCCGAAGTAGACGCCGAGCAAGAAGATGATGAGGCCGTAGCCGAAGTCCCCGAGGATAAGGCCGTAGATGACCGGGAAGGTAAGCATCATGAAGAACGTCGGGTCAAACGTACCGTAAGCAGGGCGACCAACGAGGCCGACGAGAAGTTCGAACGGGCGGGAAACATTTCCGTTTTCCAAGGCCACAGGCGGCGTGGGTTCGTGGTGGCCGTCATGACCATCATCGTGGTCGTCGTCGTGGTGATGGTGATCGTCGACGAAGGCCTCGACCTCCATGTGGGAGGCGTAGTCCTTGAGGGCGGCCTTCACGGCACCGGCCTTGTCGGTTGGCACCCATGCATCGAGCGCAAAGGCTTGTCCGGAGACGGCGAGTTGCGTTGGCGCAGTGTGGATGCCATCTTCCTTGACGAGGTATTCGTGGATGGCGAGGATGTTTCGTCCGTTGTTCCGAGCCCAGCGCTCGGCGTCTTCGGAAGCGGAAAACATGGTGCCCTC
>JBMSEL010000023.1:0-29704 GCA_049412325.1 Candidatus Poseidonia sp. | reverse complement strand
CCCAGTCGTTGGCGTTGGTCGTAGCGTCCTCGATGAGGTCAAACACGAGGTCATCACCGACGATGGTCGTCGTGAAGTAGTTCGTGTAGACACACTGGTCTGTGGACTCAACGGTCCAGGTCAAGTCATCGAGTTCATGGTCGACGTCTGCCTTGATAGCGGACAGGTCGTAGGTCAAGTTCGCCACGTTCTCATCATCTTCCATCAAGGAGATGGACCATGGGAGAGCGGGGATTGAGCCGTTGTCAGCCACCATGACGGTGTCGGTCGTGCGGTTCCAATCCTTGATGACCGGAGCGTCGTTGACAGGTGCAACCGAGAAGACCACATCGAAGGTGGTAGCATCTTGGTTTTCTGCACCGTCGTCAGCGAGTCCGAGCGAGACCGTACACTTGCCACCCAACTCGTTGTTGGTGTTCTCGGTGATGGCCAGTTCGTTGTTGAGGATGTCAACGTCGAAGGCTGAACAGGCGTCGCTGGTACCGAAGTCAACAGCACTGGCGGACCAGGTGTAGACTTGGCGGGTTGGCGCTTGCTCGTTGGCCATGTCACGGATGTAGGAACGGGTAGCGTTCGACACATCGCCCAAGAACTTGGTGTGCGTACCAAAGCCTTCTGGGAGGATGTTGTAGTTGCCATCGTCTTCAGAGAAGATCGGCATACAGTCGGAGCGCTCGACGTTACAGATGACCGGAGCGTCGTTGATGTTGTTCACCGTGAAGGTGATGTTGTGGGTGTCGCTCAGACCGTTGCTGTCCGTGACCTCGAACGAGAACACTTGGGTACCGAATTGGTCGGTCCTTGGCGTGAAGGTCACGTCTTGGCCGTTGAGCACAGCGTCCATCAGGTCGTCGTTGTTGAAGGCGACTTGCGTGCCCTCAGCCATCGTCCAGGTCAGCGAGGACTCTTCGTCCTGCACGTCATCAGCCAAGTTGGTGAGGCTGAAGGTGAAGGCACCAGAGTCTTCGTCCTTGCTGAAGTCAACCAGTCCGTCGTCGGTGTCGGCTCCTTCCGTGTCGATCACGGGACAGGCACGCTTGATGTCAATCGTGCTCTGAACGTTGGTCGTGTCGCCGGTTCCAGCCACGTAGTTGTCGTCGAAGACAACGTTGGTGGCCAAAGAGATGTCCTCAACGGTGGCCCAGTCGTAGGCACAGGCTGCGGGCGTCTTGATCATCAAGTCGTAGTTCTTCTGACCGGTGGCCGTGGTGCTGCCCTTGTAGGACTGGTAGACCAGAACTTCGGACGTCAGGGTACCATCGGCGAGGTCGCCATGGGTCAACTCAACGGTCATGAACTTGGACAGATTCTGCAGGGTAGCAGAGGAATCCAAGGTCTGCGTTGGGTGAGCGATGGTGACATCGGCCGTGGTTTCTTCTTGAACGATGGCTACGATGTCAATCTCTGATGGCATACCACCGATACGGCTCCAAGGAACGCCGAACTCAGCGAGCGAAGTGGAGAAGTCCACATCGACGTTGGCGGTGCTCAGGCTGGATGGACTCCAACCGAGGAAACCGTAGCTGTAGAGGTCGTAGGAACCTTCGCTGTCTGCCCACAACACGTAGTTGGCGCTGAACGGCAGGTTGTGTGCACCACCGAGGCCGTTGTATCCGACATCGGAACCACCGCTACCGGTGTTGAGGTAAATCAACACGTCCGAATTGGACAGGTCGCTGTTGGTCATACCGAAGTAGATACCGTCGCCTTCGATGTAGGTCACCAGGAAGTCGTCGGTGCCGTCGCCGCTCATCACACCGGGCATAGCGTAGCCGGATGGGTTGAGGGCGTTGCCGCCGTTCCAGTCTTCGTCCGAGCCGTCCACCGAGATGGCTTCTGGCTGGAAGGAGGTCGAAACATAGGAGGCACGCTCGTTGTCCGTGGAGGTCAACAAGAGGGCAACCTCAGCAGTAGGCGCAACACCCAAGTGGGTGGAGTCGATGCTCATGAGGTTGGCTTCGTCGATGACGGCCGAACTGGCTACGACGATCTTGCTGCTGTCGAGGGTGTTACCAATCGAGGTGATGTGAGCGTTGTTGCCAGCGTTCACTTGTATGCCTGCGTTAGCCCACGACATGTTCTCGACACTGCCGGTGGCGTCCACAACGGACAAGGCCGTGGTGGCGTCAGCTTCACCGCCGTCCCAGCGGAACGGCGTGTCTTCAACATACATACCGATGGCACCCGAGGCGTCCATGGGGTAGACCCAAACATCGGGGCTGCTCTCGACGTGGAGACCGGTACCGGTGCTGCCACCGTCGACATGAGCGTCGATGGCCACAACATACGTGTCTTCAACGAACACACCGTAGTCGCTACCAGCGAGGTAAGCACCGCCAATCATGAACAGGTCACCATTCTCCTTGCTAACACCGGTAGCGTAACCGCTCACGTCGGTGCCGTTGAGGGTCAACACCGTGTTGGTGTCGTCGCCGACAATACCGACGGTCGAGGCGAGGCCATCACCGGTCAAGGTGGAACCAACATCGCTGAAGTCGCAATCGTCGATCTCGATGGCGTTGTCGGCAAGGTTGATGATGTTGGATGCGGACTGGATGGCCACAGCATCGCAACTCGTTGCTGTGATGCCAACAGCGTTGAACGAGGATCGGCCAGCGGACAGTCCGATGGTGTTGCCACTCACGATTGGACCTGCGTAGTTGCCGGTAGCACCAGAGGATTCAACGACGCTGATGGTAGCTCCACCGTCGCCCCACGAGTCAGCCACATCAAGCGTGTAGTTGCCAGCGTCCGTGTAAGCACGGAGTGGGCTGTACGCAGCGTTGCTGCTGAACGAGTACGTGGGCCAGGTGTCCTTGGTGCCGTCGGGCTTGGTGATCTCAATGCTGATCTCATAGCCCCAGCTGTCGGTTTCGAGGTTGACCACTGCGGTCTTACCGGTGCCGAGTGTCCAGGAACAGCTGGTCGAACGTCGGTAGTCGCTGCTGCCAATCGAACAGAGCGAGTTGCTCGGCGCAGGTGGCGCTCCCATACCGTCGAGGTACATACCACCGTCAGCGTCCGTCAGGGTGTTGTCGGTGATGTTTCCGTAGCCGCCAGAGACAAACAGACCGGTCGACGTGGCATCTTGGATACCCGTGATGTCGTTGTTGTCGACCGTGAAGTCATCAACATTGTTGAGGACGATGGCATCGTCTCCACCGGTGATGGTGTTGTCCTGGATGAGCAGATTACGGGTCTTACCGGACTCAACATCGATGGCGTGTCCTGAGGTTGAGAACTCGTTGCCGGAGATTTCGACACCCTGAGCTTCGTTGTTGAAGTAGAACCAGATGTCGGCCATCTCGCCACCGTCGACGAACACGTTGTCCGTGATGGTGATGTTGTCAGCGCCGATTTCACTCGATTGGTGGCTGTAGTAGTACGGAGATCGCTCCATGATCATTCCAACGCCACAGTCCTTGAACGTGTTACCGGAGATGATGTTGCCATCGCCACCGAGGATACGCATACACTCATCGTTCCAAGCAATAGCACCGTTGAGTTTGGTGTAGCCGGCAAAGTGCGTGAAGGTGTTGTTGGTGATCTTGAAGAAGTCAAGCTCGTAGCTGTTGTAGTATCCATAGCCCATGGCACCGTAGATGGTAGCCAGACCAGAGATGGTCGTGTTGTCCATGTCGATGTTCATCGAGTAGTAGTTGTAGCCCAGCACGAATCCTTGTGGCGTACCGCTGCTCGACACGGCCACTGCGGTGACCGAGGCGTCGTGCATGTACAGCGAGGTTTCACCGCTGTAGTAAGGATACATACGGTTGGAACCGTCAAAGTCGTACGAAGCGGTGGAGATCCACGTGGAACCGTTCCAGTTGTGCTTGCCAGAGGCGAGGTACATGAACGGAGCGTCCATCATGACGGTCTCACCAGCCAGATCGTTGCCGCTGTGGCTTCGGAGGTAGCCGTACTCAACCAGACCGTTGCTGAACGTTCGGCTTCCCGAGGAGGAAAGGCCGCTTGCACAGCGGTCTTGCTTCACATAGGCGGTCGAAGTGTAGCAGATACGGGCGGTGAACTCGTCTTCAAGGTAGACCGTGTCGCTGTTGCCAGCGGCGTCCGTCAAAGACATGGTCTCGAACACGTAGCGGAAGTCAGCTGCGTTGTTGCTGCTACCTGACCAGTAATAGTCAATGGTGGCTGATGCGACCACTTCGTAGCCGTTCAGGTTCGCCGTACAGATGCTAGCACACGTTCCGCTGTCCACCGTTTGGGTGATGAAGGTCAGGTCGTTGGCCACACCGTTTGAATCGGTGGCGACCATGCCGGTGACTATACCATCTGCATCCTTCAGGACGACGTTTGTGCCGACCACGTCTTCGGCCGTACCGGAGACGTTGGCTTGCAGCGTGATATCCAACTGGCGGAGGCGGTCAAAGGAACCGGTTCCGGTGACTTCCACCGTCGTGGTGTCAATCGACCCTTCAATGAACTCCATCGTCGCAGAACCGGTGATGAGGACGTCCTTGGTGTTGGACATCACAACATCGGTCAACGTGAACGCACCGCTACCGTCGGTTTCAATACCAACGGCGTTGTTCGCGATGTTCATGTTGTTGAATTCAACATTGGCAGATGTGCGAGAGGCGTACTTGAACGCAGCACCCGTCGATCCCGTGATGGTACCGGAGAGGGCACCACCGAGGTCGCTTTGATAGAACACACCGGCGACGGCTTGGTTCTCAAGGTCAAGGTTCTCGAGGTCCATCTGGCCGGAGGCCGTGTTGGACACGAGCACACCGTAGTTACCGCTCGAAACATTCACACGGTTCGCAGTAGCAGCCGTCTGACCGACGATTTCCAAACCGGCTTGGCTTGGCCCAACGATGTCAATATCTTCGAAATGGCCAGCAGCGAATGCGCCGCCGACTTCGATACCAGTGTCTGCTCCCGTGATCGTACCTTCCTTGAAGAGCGGAGTACCGGACTCGCGGAGGTAGTTGCCCAAGTCGCTGGGATCGTTGCCCGAGCGAGCCACGAAGTCGTAGCGGTCCTGGTAGTTGTCAGACCCACGGTGGAGGACATCCATCCAAAGGTAAACCTTGGAGATGTTTCCGCCGTTGGCGGTTGCACCGGAGATATCAACCACAGGGAAGGTCATTCGAGCGCCTTGTCCGCTGTTCATGTAGTACGTGTAGGCGTAGTCAAGACAGATACCGTAGTTGTTGGGGTAGCCACCAGAAGCGTAGCTTGGTGGGTTTCCGACGTTCCCGGGCTGTCCTGGGCCAGAGGAAGGTTGACCGTTAGCACCCTCGGGTGGTGCGTAAACGCCATTGAAGTAGAAGGATGGGGAGTAATAGCCCCAGTACTTGTACGGGTAGCGAGCTTGGTAGTTTCCGGTTGGCGAGAACTCGGTCTGTTCCCAATCAAATCCAAACTCGTCAGGAGCTTCGTAGTAATCGGGGTAGCCGACGGACGTTTGCCCAAGCCAGTATCGGTACATGTAGTAGAAATAGCCGTCGAAGCTTCCGTAGTTGTTACCTGGGGATTCAGCGCTGTAGTAGTTGCAGTGCCAGGATGGTGCACCACCGCTCCCACCGTTGTAGGTGTGGGTGCCTGCAGTGACCGCTGGGTCATTGTTGCTGTACGGGTAGTAGCCTTCTTGGCCGCTGTCGGTGATGTTCCACGCATTTCCAGCATCGTCCTCAAACATGATGTTCATTCGGTCGGTGATGAAGTAGTACTTGCTCGTAGCATAGTTGTAGCTTGGGTGGGCGTTTCCACCAGCCCAAATCGAGTTTGCACCAACCTGCATGTAGTCGCCCGTGCCGAGGTAGGTGGACAGGTCGATCTTGTAGGTGGTCCAACCGGTTGTAGCGCCGGAGAGCGACGTACTTCGGTAGATGGTTGGCAGCGACATACCACCGTAGGTGTCAATACCGACGGTGTTGCCGTTTGACGTGAATCCATCAACTTGCGGAGCACCGTTGTAGCTCTGGATACCGACAGCAGCGTTCTTGACGATGATGTCAGTGAGGCTTGCACCGGAGTTTTCAATCCAAATCGCCGTACCGGTCTGGCCGGTGTTGATGATGCTGGATGAGTCGATGTTTGCAGAGCCGCCTTGGATCTTGACCGTAGCCATCTCGTCAGCGCTGGCTGATGAACCGTAGATGGTCGCAGAGTCCATCATGTTCAGCGTAGCACCGTTGCCGATGTAGAGTGCCGACTCGGTGGTTGCATCCCATGCAACGTCTCGGAGGTTGGCGTGGTCCAGCGTCAGTGTACCACCGTTCTGAATGTCCAAGTGGAGTCCGTAGGTCGAAGAGACCGCACGGATAGCTGCTGGGTTGCCGGAGGTACCATCGTTGTTGGCGGTCAAGAAACCGGTGTCCTTGATGGTGATGACCGGTGAGGAAGTCGCCGTGCTCTGAACACGCAGCGAACCGCCTTGCAACTCGATACCACAAGTGTCGAGCGTCAGATCGGCAGATACGGTGAGGGACGTGTCGTCAAAGGTGAACGTGTTGGTGTTGCTGTCGAAGTTTCCTCGGAGGTCGTAGCCACCGCTGCTCATTGATTGACCGGTGTAGAACGGGTCGGTGATGAGCTTGTAGCAGTCAAGGGTTGGGTCGTTGAACACAACCGGAGCAGGCTCCAAAAGCAGGTCGAGGTGCGTGCCCCATGTGTATCCGTTGGTAGGGTACCAACTGCTGGCGAGCGTTGTGTCTGGATAGTTATCGGGGTAGGTCTCGTTTTGACCAGCCGTGCCGAACGCTCGAACGATGTGGTCCTCGTAAGCGGTACCGTCGCTGTCTTCCACGATAACCCAAACGCTGGTGTTTCCGTTGGCGTCAGTGATGTGGCTACCAACTTGGAACAACTCGTTCATGCTGCTGTCAACAAGAGAAGCCGTGACCACGTGGTCTTGCTTGTACACCTTGACGGATTGAGCCAGTCGGTACACCGAGACGTTAGCGAGTCCACCGAAGTAGACCATCGACGGGTTGCTGCTCGACGAGGAGACGTCGTAAGCGCAGTTACCCGTGTCGCCGCTCGAATCCGAACACTCGTTACCGTTGAGGTCAACATCGACGAGCACCACGTTGGTACCGGTTCGAGCCTTAGCGACTTCCGTCGTGCCCGAGCTGATGCTCGAGCTGGTGATGGTCGACTCACCCACGGTGATGTGGGAGTTTCGGCCATCGATGACGTGGTCGGAGCTGGAACCGTGAGCAAAGTCAGCGTCTGCAATCGAAATCGAGTTCTTGGCAGAGGAACTGGAACAGGTGCTCTTGAACGATTCTAGGCTTGGACTGGTCATGATCATGTTCCAGCCACAACCAGCAACCGTAAACGAATCAATGTCAAAGTTCGCCATATCAACGGTTTCAGTGACGATGGAGGAACCGCTCAACGAGATGTCGTCAGCGGTGATGTCCGTGAAGGTACCTGGATGGATGCGCTGCATCGTGATGTCGCCAGCGGTGATCGTGTCGAACACTGCATCGGAACTCGATGGTCCGTTACCGGTCTGAGACCAGCCGCCTGGGATGAGCCAGAGGTCGGCGGTACCAAGGTCAACGTCCGTCATGACAATGCTGCCCATGGCGTTGATACCGGAGTTGGCGTAGCTGTCCACGTCCACGTTGTTGAGGTACACGTCAGAGCCGGTTCCAAACATAGCGTCAATGGCCACACCGGTCTGAGCCGATGGGTTGGTGACACTCACGTTCGAAACGGTGACGTGCTGGAGGTCAACATCGATGAAGTTCACATAAGAGTTCTCGACGGTCAAGTTCTCAGCGTGCAATGCACCAGCCGTGGAACCTGGGTAGTTGACGATGGTACCGCCCCACGACTTACCGTCGGTGTTACAGTCCTTGATCGTCCCTTCCTTCAGGGTAGCCACAGTGTTCTCTGGGAAGTTGAAACAGGCTTCATCGACGCCGTCGATGGTGAAGTCTTCCATGGTGAGGACCGTGCCTTGGCCGCTGCCGTGCGTGAACACGGCACCGACGTTGGTGAAGGTCACATCGCTCATGGTGTAGTTTCCAGTGTTACAGTCTGCCGTTGAACTGCCACAAGACGGTCCAGAGTTGTCATGGCGGCTCCCGGAGCGGAACACAGCATCCGACGTGTTCATGAAGTTCACATGGCTGAATTGGTGTCGGTCATCGGTCCCACCTGCAGAGGTACAATCGTCCGTGAAGGCCATACCCTTCCATTCGCCACCGTTCAAGCCGGTGATGTTGATGGGGTGGGTCTCGTTGGCCAATGCGGTCATCTTGGTACATGCTCCATCGAAGGAGATACCCTTGCCTGGAGCCACGAAGATTTGCACACCGGGCTTGATGGTCAAGTCCGAGGAGACCACGAGGTAGTCGTTGCTTGGGTTGATACGGATGGGGCTGTCGGTCAAGTCCCACACTGGGTCGGAGGTGATGTCAGCCGTAACATCCGTACCCTTACCTTCGTAAGGCATGACACGGTAGTAGACGGAACAATCCATGCTGGAGGTCACGTGGCAGTAGTACTGGTTGTAGCCGGTCCAGAACGGAGCGAGGGTTCCTGGGCGAGCCAGCGAGCTTCCCGAGTAAGGGAGAGCAGGCTGGTGGTAGGTCCATAGGTTGCGCTCAACGTTCGTGTTGCCGTTGCTGATGAAGTACATCGAACCTTGTCGGCTGAGTTGGATACGATCGTTCGAGTCATCACCATCGTAGGTGGTGCCGAAGTATTCGAATTCGAAGTCAGCAGGGATGTCAATGTTCGCGTTGCAGCGTGCCTTGTACGTGTTCCAGTAGTAGGAAGAGATACAGTAGTAGATGTATGGGCTACCGCTTGAGGTACCCGACATTGCGGTGTTAGCGTTGGTGACTTCCACCAGACCCTTGTCAAAGGACTCCCACGCATGGGAGTTCGAACTGGTCGTGATACGGAAGTTGGACGTGGTTGGAACGTGTCCGGGGTTGGTGTTGAAACTCGTCGAGGAGGAGTGCGCAATGCTGGCACCCTTCTGACGGGTTTGGTCCATGTAGCCGATCGACCAGGAGTTGTAGGTGGTTCGACAGTTGCTGTCGTACTTGTACTCAATCTCGTTGGTCACGTCGTAGAACAATGCCTGGACGGTACAGAGTTGATTGTAGGTGGAAAACGACATGTCTCTCCACTCAACAACGAACACCTTGTTGGGGTCGCCTCGCTCAAAGGAGTAGGTCGACGAGGTGTTGACGTTGATGCCTGCGGACACGGTTGAAACGTCACGACTGGAGAAATAGTACTCCACCGTGTCGTTCACTTCGAGGTCTTCAACAGAGGCGCTCCACGTACAGGCAGCGAGTTCACACTGTGCACGGGTCTTGCCGGACTCCTGAGACATGGCCGTGGATACCCAGCTTCCAGCCGAGCCACCATCGGGGGTGATTCGGTGGTAGAGGGTGGGTCCGACGCCAGCAGAACTGCTGACGTTGAGGCCAGCGGCTGGGTCGCCCGCGTCGAGGATCTTGACGGAGACCGTTCGACTCTTGGCGTGTGAGTCCTGCATTGGCGTGTGGAGCATCTCAGGCTTGAAGGTGTCAGGCGTAGGCGCGACGTTGCCAACCTTGTAGGTGATGTCGCCGGTGCTGGCTTGGCGGCCGTAGTAGCCGGAGCCGAGGGCGAAACCACTCCAGCGGTAGGAAGAGGTCGAACCGTAGATCATGTAGTAGGCCGAGGTACAGCGGTCGGTGCTGATGGACCGGTAGAAGTAGTACCAGCCGTTGGTGGTCACACACAAGCGGTTAGCGGTCGTGGACGTCTGCGTTGCGTTGAACGAGAACGTACCAAAGGAACCGGTGATGTCGCCAGGGATGGCGAACTTGTAAGCCTGCGAATATCCGTAGGAGACGCTGGCCGTGGCTGAACTGCCACCGGTCAATGGGGTGTCGATGCCGGTTTCGGTGTCCACACCAACGGTAGCCCACTTGTTCAGTTGGCTGTTGTACACGAAGATGATGTTCATGCCGGGGCCGTCTTTGGCGCCAACCTGCAAGTAGCCGTTTCCGTTGTTGTTCCACAAATTCTGGTTGAACTTGTTGCTACCGCTGTTCATGCCGTAGTAGCCGTAAGCAGGGGCGGTGTTTCCACGAGCAAGCCAGTTACCGTAGAAGGTGCTGGTGCCGGTGTAGAAACAGGACTGCGAACCCGTTCCACAGTTCGAGGTGTCGAACTCGAAGAAGTACTCATCCGAATGGCTGTAGTAGGTCAGTTGGCGGTCCATGAAGCCTTGAGGCGTGTAGTAGCTGCCTGCGTGGACGTCCGTGGTCAACACGGTCATCTTCTTGTGCGAGGTTGGTGCGTTGGCTGGGTCAACGATGTCTACCTGGTAAGGCGTGGGCGTGGTTTGCGTACCGGTCAAGGCAGGCTCATAGCCGACGTTGGCGCCGTTGCTGCCCTGGTTCAGGTCTTGGAACTTCCAGTAGTACTGGAAATCGTCACCGTAGGACAAGTCGTCCACACGGGCTTTGAAGCGACAATCGGTGGCGGTGCTGGAACAAGTGCCGATGGACACGAGTTCACCAGCGTCGAACTGGTTGTTGGAGCCCAGTCCGTAGGTGGTGGTGCTCCAGGACGAACCACCGTCGGTGGAGTAGTAGAGCACAGGTGCACCGCTGGATGTGGTGTCGATTCCCGACATGTCGGTCAACTTGATGAAGAGCGTTCGCTCACCTTCGATGTAAGAATCAATTCCCGTGTAGGGTACAAAGTCCGAGGTTGGGGCATCGGCGTCTGTACCACCCGAGTAGGTGACCAGAAGGTGAGAGTTGCGGCTGCCTGAAGCGTAGGCGTACGTGTAGAAGTACGCATTTCCACCGGTGTAGTGCTCACCAATACCAACGGTACCCTGGTTGTTCAGAGCGTTGGTGATGATGGAGACACCGCCGGAGCTCGCGGCACAAGCGGTCGCGGAGTTGCAGAGGTTCACGGTCTTCCAACCGGTACCGCTGCTGCTGACCGTGGCTGCGGATGGCGAGCGGCCGATCGATGCTTTGAGGCTTCGAGAAGCGGTACCACCGTAGTTGGAGGTCAGGTAGCTGCCGCTGATCGAGGAGCCTGAACACGAACTGGAACCGAAGCTGTAGGAGTAGCGTGGAGCGAGGCCACAAGCTTCCAAGACCTTGACCTGGAAGGTTCGGGTCGAGCCGGAAGCGTAGTTCATGTACTTCTTCCATTCAATCTTGTCAACGGTTGCACCGGAGGGCAGAGCGCTGGAAGAACTGAAGGTGTACTTGTGCCATGGGATGTAATAGTAGGAACCGTAGTATCGGTAGTGGTAGCGGTAAGCACTGCTGTAGCAGTAAGCGTAGTAGATGTAACAGTAGCCACCAGCGTTCGAGTTCACACGAATGGACGGGTCAATGGCGACCGGGTAAACACGGTCTTCATCGAGGAGCCAGTCGGATTCCACCACGGTGATGAGAATGATTTCAGGGCCGTAGACCTGAACGAAGAAGGTCCCCATGTAGGGCTCTTCTGCACCTGCTTCCATGATCATGGGTGCAGGAATCTCAGCGAGGAGTTCACCGGTTTCGATGTGTCGGATTTGAAGGTCTTCTTGCGTCTTGAAGAGTTCTTCACCGAGCATCGTTTCACCAGAGAAGAGTGCGTAGCCAACGGGCATGCGCATGCCTTCGCTGAGACCGAAGTACTCAGCGGCGTCTGGAATCACGGGAGCTTCACGGAGGATGAGGTTCTGCTTGACTTCGTTGCTCTCGACAGAGTAGTCCAAGTCAAAGCCCTCAGCGAGCGGGTAGCGGATGACGTTGCCGCCAACTTCCACGCCGTTCGGGCTTGGAGGAGCGATGAATGGCTCGGGGGCCGAGCCAGTGACATCGAGGGTCACGAGCATGGGGTTGATCCCGGAAATTACCGGGTCAACAAACTCGTTTGCCTGAACCGAGATGCCGTTAGCGACTTCAGGGGCGAAGTAGGTCGTGAAGGTGTTCTCCGTCACGCCCCAGCCCTCTGGGTAGGCCTGAATGTTCAGGTCAATGTCTTCCCAAGTGCCATCTGCAGACATGTAGTGGACAGGTTCACTGGCCACCATCTGCGTAATGGATCCGTCCTCATTGAGGAAGGCCTTGGTCTTGGCGTCTCGCATCCCTTGAAGCTCAAGGGATGGGTCGTATTCATATTCTGCTTCGGCTAGCTTTTCGGGGAGGGCAAAGTAATCCTCTGCTCCACTCGTGTCTGTTTCAACAGACTCCACAGTTGCTGCTGTTTCGTTGTTGTCAACGTAGCCACTCATTGGCATGAGCACCATCAATGCGCACAACAACAGTGCAACCCCGATACCGCCGAAGACGGTCTTCTTTTGTTTATTCTTGTTTCCCAACATATGTCATTCACCCCATACGGACTGTATGCAGTGCAACCCACGACTTACACCACTTATATTGATTGGGGTGCAGAATCTTTGATAATTTGAGACAGGCCGGAAACAAACACAACAATTTTTGTAAAAAACCGGTACAAACTTTGGCAAAAAGGAGTAGAAACCAGGAGGAAAAATATCAACTTTGGTCGTGACATTGTCTTGGTTTCCGAAGGAGCATGGTGCGGTGTTCAGATCAGCCTGGTATGTGAGGCCATCCATCCAATGTCAACTGCGTTGGTGGTGGAGTGCGACGTACATCGGCGCCAAGCTGCGGGTTGCATTCAACCAGATGCAATGACCTGTTTCATCGGAGATTCGACCGGCATGGCCTCACATCATGGAGAGTCAGGAGATTGGTCGCTCTGTCATCTCATCGACGTCATCGTTGTGAACACCGATCACGACATGCCTCGTAGTTTGCCTACAACGGCACCATGAAGCATGGCCTAATGTCGATTGACGACGTCCCTAAGACGTGTGTTGCAGTGAAAGAGAAGAAGGCCAGAAGGGCCGCCGTAGCGGCCCTTCCGGCGTTGTACACCTCAAAGAGGTGGATGTGCTTCAGCACAGGTCAGGGATCAGTAATCCCAGTCCTTGCCTTCGCCGCCTTCACCATCTCCACGGGAGAGGATGAATGCACCTGCGATGAACGCTACGATGACCACGCCACCGATGAGACCCCAGGTCCATGTGGGGACGCTGGTGGATGCATCGTCGCCGGTGTCGCCAATGGTACCGTTGCCGTCGTCCGTGTTGCTGCTGTCAGCGACACGGGTATCGATGATGGAGTTCATCGAAGCGGCGGCGTCCATGTTGCCAAGGGCGTCCATTGGCACGGCGGTGAAGAAGTACTCTTGACCGGTACGAATAGCGGGCATGTCGATGCTGACGGTGGTAGCGTCAGCACCCATGGCTGCATCGGGGCAGGGCGTTGGCATCTCGCCGGTGGTGAAGTCTTCGTTGGCCCAGCAAACATGCCACATGGCAACATCGCTGGAATCACCGGTGATTTCCCAAGTGATGACCCACTGGCCGTCTTGAGCGGCAACAGCGAGGTTGCTTGCTGCAACATCACCGTCAACTTGCTTGTCGGCCACAACGCTGGCAATGCCAGGTGTGGAACAGCCCTGTTCATTGCAGACAGCCACTTCGAGGTGGTAGGTCTCACCGTGCGTGGTTTGAGATCCGCTGTAGGTGTAGGTGCGGTCTTCGTCAGCCACGGTGGCTTCGAAGGCGTCATCACAGTCAGCTTCTGCGGCACAGATGCTGACAACAATGCTGTCAGAGTTCAGGAGCGTACCGGTGATGTCCCAGGTCATGGCGATCGCGCCACCACGAGTGGCTTCAGCACTGAAGCCGCTGACCGAAGCGTCAGGGATGGAGGCTTGAGCGAGTTCGCCGCCCATGAGGATCATCTTGCCGGCTGGGACAACAGGGCTGTTGTCGGGCACGTCGTAGGTGAACATCTCGGTGCTGGCGTCAACGTCGGTCGAGGCATCGGACAGGAGAATCCACTTGCCGGAGCCATCAATGTACCACAGAGAGGTGGCTTCAACGTCCTTTGCAACGATGACTGAGATGGACTGGTCGAGCACATCGCTGGCCGTGTAAGTGGTGCTTGGAGCGTAGTCCAAAGCAGCCACGGCAGCGTAGGTACCGGTGAAGCCCTCGAGTTGAACGGCATCGTAGGAGGATGCATCAGCGTCCGTGAAGGACGAGATGGTGAACTCCGACTGACCGTTGTAGTCAACGCTGTATTGGACTTCAATGCCAGCATCGCTGGTGGCGGTAGCAACAGCACTGTTCCAAACGAACATGTCAATCTCTTGGGACACTGTACCCGAGTGAACGTCGGTGACAACCACGGTGACAGGGGAGTTCCCGATGAAGTCAGGCAGCACAGGCGAAGTACACACCGTGGCACCTTCGGCTTGCGTACCGGAACATCCACCAATCTCGCCACCGGGGTAAGAGTAAGCGAAGCTCAGTCCATCACCCGAGGGGTCGTCAACGTCAAAAGCCTCAACGGCGAAAACCAGTGGAGATTCCTGAGCGACCACGATGTCGCCTTCCGTGGTCAACTCGAAGGAGGTGATCACCGGGAGGTTGTTGATGACATCAATGACCATCGTGGCGCCGTTGTTGCTGGTGCGCTGGTCCGTACCACCAGACCATGGAACGGGGTCTTGGTCGGTGCTACCCTTGTCGTTCATGACCAAATCCATGGTGAAGGTGTATTCACCTGGCTCAAGGGTGGCCTGGACACAGACAGCACCGGTTGGTGCTTGTCCGCCAAGTGGGCTGTAAACGTAAGGCACGTCAATACCAACCGTACACTCGTTCAGGGTGCCGGTGGCCGTGGTGACACCATCGAGGGCGATGGTGTAGGAGACGTTCCAGCCGTAGGCTTTGGTCGGGTCGCTGCCTCGGTGCTCAACATCAGCGTAGAGCAGGGAACAGCCCACGTTCAGGTCGCCATCCTCACCTTGTTGGGTGAAGGTGTTGGCAGCACCCGTACAGTCGGAGTTGTAGCCTTGGTAGATGCCCATGCGCGAGATGCGGATGTCGTCGTAAGTGACCTTGCTACCGGTCAACTCATCATAATCCGTCTTGGCGCGGTCGTCATTGAATTCGAGAACTTCACAAAAGTTGTTCCAGGTCGTGACGTTCTCGTTACCTTCCGTTGCTTCAGTGGATTCGACACAATCATCGTACTGGCCGTAGAGCGTGTAGTTTTGCACTTCGGCCGTGATTTCAAACTGAGCGTTGGCGTCGGTGGTTGGAATCAACTCACCCGACATTTCCCAGGAGGTCTGGTAAGACAGAACCGAGCGGGAAGCGGACTGTGTAGCATTGGGGTCCGTCTCGTTGGCGAAAATATCCACTGTCTGGGTGGTGCCCACAGTGACGTAGGAGATGCCCTTGATGTCATCACTGCCGAGCGTGGCGGTGGCGATTTGGCCGGAGGTTTCCAGTCGGATGTTGACCTCGCGTGGGTTAAACACTTCAGAGCCGTCTGCGGTCACAGTCAGTTTGAATTGGGCACTTGAAAGACTGCTGGCGTCAAGGCTGGATGCGTCCATCTCTTCACCAGCACCATCGAGCCAGGTGAGGTCAACTTCGATGTCGTACCAGTCTTCAACGATGACGTAAACGAGTTCAGCGTCATTGGATGTGTCAGCGTCCACTGGGCTGTCAACGGCAACCTCCACGATGTACTCGCCTTGAGTTGGCGTCCACACGATGTCAGCGCCGCTGCGCTGGAGGGTCAACTTGCCACCGCCGAGGAAGGTTCCTGCAGCGAGCGGGCTGGTGGTGGAATCGAAATCACAGACGGTACCGTCGTCGCACATGGCGTCGAGGTTCTCCCAAACGAGATCGTTTCCAGAGGCATCCTTGGCGATACCGCCAACGGCCTGAGATGAGTCGGTCAAGTAGACCGTGACCGAGTAGGACAACTCCGTGATGTCCGCATCGCCGACGTTCTTGATGAAGGCCGAGAACGTGACCTCTTCACCCACTTGCAGGGTGTTGCGGCAACCAGCGCTGTTGCACGTGCTTTCTTTCGGCGTTGTGATGGCAACCACCGACGCATCTGCTCCTGCACGTGCGCCGGTTTCCTCGATTACCACTTGTTCTTCTAGCTCGTAGATGTCCATGCCGGCGAAAAAACTCGTCAACATCAACAACACGAGGATTACAGGTGTCATATTCTTCATGTCAATACCCCCGAAGGTTCGGTATACCTCCCCACGCCATGCGTCGTATTTATACTATGGGCCCTATGAATACGGGAAAAAATCAGCGAATACCGCAATTCCCGCAGAAATTCGGCACCCTGCGCCCATCATTTGACGGGAAAGCGGGAATTCATCTCAAGGTTGATGCTTTTCGCATGATGCAGTTATTTTTACACCGCTCTGAGCGCGGCAGAAGGCGGAATGGCAGCGGCTCGGCGGACGGGAAGAGAGGTGGTCACGAGGACCACTGCCCAAGCCAGGAAAAACAAGAGACAGGTGCTCATCCAAGGGAAGGAAAACGCCGCCCCCTCCGACTTCCAGAGAGCATTGTAGAGCACCACATGGAAGCCGTAGCCAATCACGAGCCCATTGAGCAACCCCAACACTGCCACCCACGACACCTCAACGGAAAACAACCGGAGAACGTGCCTTCGTCTGAAACCAATAGCCCGCAGCATACCAATGGTGGTCTTTCGTTCACTCACGTTCCGCACGGTTACAACACCGATTCCTGCAACGCCAACCAACAGGCCGAGGGCAAGGTAGCCTTCAAACAGCGACAAGATGGCCAGCACCAGCGATTGAATGATCATGATTTCCTCGGCCACCGTTTGGACGTTCACGTTGCGAGCAGCAAGCTCGATGTCCAACACCTCCTCGAGTTCAGCAGCAGCGAGTCGTTCGTCGATCGTTTTTCCTTGAGCAGCCCCAACGCCCCCGTCAAAATCAGGGGAAGGTTCGGCGTCGGGCGAGACGCTCACGTACATCCGAGTAATGGCTCCAGAAAACTGAGTTTCAACCGGCTCTGCACCCATCCAAACACCTGGAGAAAAGATGTAAGACGATTGTTTGAGGAAGCCCCCAACCACCGCATTTCGGGTGTTTTTCGGATTTGAGAAATCAATTAGCGAAATCGAATCTCCAATTGAAAATTGAAGGGGAACCAGCGTGGTTCCATCGGCGGTTGATTCCAGACCGAAGGAAGCGTCGAGGAAGACGATGTTTTCGAACGCCGCCATGGTGACCCACGCCTCTTCAGATGAGTTTCCAAGCGAGGTGTCCCACGCATGGAGGGGGAGTCCGCCGTGCTCAATGAATCCCTCATCGACCCCTCGGAGAAGGTAAGGCATCCGTTCTCCCTGGCTGTCCTCGAGATGAACCGGCGCCCGGTAGACAGACCCCACAGCGTCAATGCTGTCAAGCGCTGGATGCTCAATGCCCCAAGTTGCTGGGTCATCGCCCAAATCGATTGGTCTGGACCTCGTCGACGTCAGGAGAAGTTCGAACTCACCCTCTGCCTCCTCGACGAAATCGGATGAATACGTGTCAAATTGTTCGGTGTAGCCAGCGAGCACGACCACCGAAAACATCGTGATGGAAAACATCCCCATCACCACCGCCGTTCGTAATGGATGGGCCAACGGGTGCGCAAGGGCCACCGAACCAACTGGCCCCGTCCGTCGTAACACCCATCGCTGTTTGGCCAACCAACCCACGACCTGGGGCGCCAAACTGGTCAACACCATGACGCCAGCGAACACCTGGAGCAGGCCCAAGACAATGAACGCCAGTTCGTTGGCCTGCATTTGTTTTCGGAATGGATCGAACGGCGAAAGAAGCAGCGTCCAAATCAGGAACAGCAGACCAATCGCACCGAGGGTATTCCGAGCAGCATATCGAGTCCATCGGTTCGCAGGACGGTTGCGGTTGAGCAAGACGGGAAGCTCCCACGTGAAGAAAGGTGTGAACAGCAGAATGAGCCCGCTGCCCAACAGCAAGTACGTGCCGTAGGCCATCGAAGATGAAAGACCGGACAAGAGCAGGGAAAGCCCACACAGGCCGACCAAACCAAACGCCATGATTTGGAGCAAAAAGACACCCCAAGGCACCCCGGTCTTGAGCACGGCTCTGGCGCCACGCAGGGCACGTACAATGTTGAGCTGAGCATTGTAGAGCGCACTTGACCAAAGGATGAGCAAGGCCAACAGGGTGCCCCAAATCCAACCGGCAATGAAGGAATCAGCCGTCCAATCGAAGACGAAACTCGTTGCATCAACCGATGAAAAAATCGACGAAAAGCCCGCAGATATAAGCCATGCAAGCCCAAGACCGAAAAGCGAACCAAGGCCGCTGGCCAGGAAAGCCAACGTCGCCCCTTCGAGGAGGAACAACGCCCGAGCGTCACTTCTACGAAGCCCAAGAGCTCGCACGGTTGCGACCTCACTTCGCCTGACATCCGCCAGCAGCATGATGATGGTGAGGGATAACAACACACCGGCTGCGATGGTAAACGTACCAAAGACGAGGAACATCGCTGAGAGCGCTCCAGAAGATGCCTCTGCCTGCCGGGCAGCATCCAACTTGACGGCTGTAAGGCGGAGATGAATGTCTTCGCCCCCGCTACGTTGGTCGAACCACACCGTGATGGCGTCCAGACTGGTGGTGTTCAGAGCGCTGAAACCTGGACCCGAAAACATGAGCAGAGAACGGTCATCTTCACCGGCGAGGGCAAGGACCTCGGCGTCTGAAAGGGACACTAAACCCAACACAACACCATCCAAATCCGAGAGTTGGTCGAAGCCCTCGATGGCCGTGTAGTCGCCATTGTACTGCAGAAACACCGAGGAATCATTCCCGTAAGCATAGGGAAGGACACCGGTCATTTCGAGTTGATCGCCCATCGCAAGGGCCAAGGCATCGAGGCGTGCAGAAGTCAGGATGTTGCCTTTCTCCACTTCAAGGGCGGCGCCCTCTCCCCCAAAGGCCAGCACCATCTGAGGAAGTTTTCCGAAGCCGGGCGCATCGGACAACACCGGCAGACGAACGGTATCAACCTCCTGTGCAACACGCTCCAGCCGCAGCAGACCGTGCTCAAAGGTACACCATGTTTCGCCGCTCACCAATTCTGCAGCTGTGCGGCCATCGCAAGGCGCTTCGACCTCCACCGTGTCATGTGGTTGTGTCGGCCATGCGTTAGCGTTCACTTCCTCCATGCCGCTGAGGGGCAAGGCGCCTCGATAATACGTGGTTGAGAGAAGGCCCTCAACACGAAGGAACAACGAATTTTCCTCCACTTTCATCTCGTAAGACAACACCGTGGTGGGAACAGAAACGGTCAGATTGTAGGAGGCGGTGAGATTCAGGCCATCGTCAAAGGTCAACACCTCCAATGCTCCATCGCGGTCGATCAACGTCAACCATGCATCTTCATGCCGGGCAACGGCTGTTGGCGTTCCCTCGAGGGAACGAGACGAACGATCGGCCTCGTCGGTTAAGCCTGTGTCAGCGACGACCATGGTTTGACCGGAGAGAAAGCCAACAGTGCTGTTGTTTTCACTCCATGCAACATCGATCAGACGCTCACCCTGATCAACTTGCCAAAGCCAGACCTCGTTGGTGGTCAAGCGCTCAAAGCCAAGACCGTTGGCGGTGGTGTGCCAAATGGCATCCTCGGCCACGACCAAACGGTCCACTGTAGCATCAGCGAGGGTCAGCAATGGTTCTCCGCCAACCCGTAAATCGATGAGGGGCACCTGCAACACCTCGAGAAGAGTGGCTTGTGGATAGAGGGCGCTTCGGTTCTCTCGAAGGGCAGCAACATCTTCTCCGCTCAGCCGCTGAAGGCCGGTCGAAGAGGACACGGTTAGGGAGGAGGTGGCGTCGTCTGCGGTCCACACGACGCCGACATCCTCTGCCGTCAACACGTCGTCAAAGACCTCCTCGAGGGTCACCAGGTGGTTTCGGATGGTCTCCTCGGAGAGGGATGGCTTGAACGCCAAGGCGATGCGTGTGAGTTGACCGTCCATCCCCAGGAGTCCTTGTGCAGTGCTCAGGTCGAGGAAGACGGCGGGCGAACGGGTACCGGCCATGGCCCCTTGGCCCTCATTGGGAACCACGGCCAACACCTCAACGCTGTGCGTGGTTCGCACCCGTTGATTGTCTTCGGTGATGAAGGCACCCAACTCGAGCGTCTCACCGATGTCGACCTCAAGAGCCTGGGCGGCCACGGCATTGATGGCCACACCGGGCATGGTTCGCATTTCATTGGCGGTGGCGATGTCCGAAAATCGATACCCGCTCGCCGGGTCCAAGGCCCTCCACACGGCCTCGCCATCAACGGTAGCATTGTGGGCGAACAGGGAGACGGATGGTTCAGCAAGCCCGGAGTTGGCTGCGAGGCTGACCGAAGAGGTCAGCCCGAATTGACGACCTTGGAGGTCATCTGCAAGGTCGCTGTTCTGCAGC
Organism: Candidatus Poseidonia sp.; assembly: GCA_049412325.1. Taxonomy (GTDB): domain Archaea; phylum Thermoplasmatota; class Poseidoniia; order Poseidoniales; family Poseidoniaceae; genus Poseidonia. The sequence continues at coordinate 9,352 of JBMSEL010000023.1, read as the reverse complement.
AGCGACGACCAATAACGAGTCCCGATGTCTTCCTCAAAGGCAACGCCAACGCCGGTCATCGGGTCAAAGCCAGCGATGAGCACGTCGGTCTCACCGTAGGCTGCTTGGACCTCCCGGCCGACGGTCGCATCGAGGGAATCGCCGACCACCAAGGACGACGTGATGATGGAGGAAGCGATGACCAAGCCGGCGATCATCAGGGCAGATTGTCGTTTGCGACGCACCATGTTTTCCCTCGCCAAACGCCATACGAGCAAGCGTTGAGGGAGAAGCAGGGGTTGAACAAACAACATCGAAAGGATGCCCAGCAGAAAACCTCCGGCGACGGCGGTCATGGTGGAAAACCCAAGCCAAGACAACAAGGCAAGTGCCACCACCCCGTCAAATGAACCAGAAAAGAGAAGCATTAGCCGTGTTGACCACGAGACCTCTCTCCATCGTCCGGAGAGGAAGACGCCGGCCGTGCTCATCGCCAGCAGGGCTGACGCAACGAGCACGTACCACAAGATCACCGTCATTCCTCCTCGGTGGACGTCGTTGGGGGCGAGTGAACGATCTTCCCGTCGCTCATATGGATGGTGCGTTGGCACTGTTGCGCAATGGCTGGGTCGTGGGTGACGATGAGGAACGTCGTGCCTTGGTCCCGATTCATGGTGTTCAAAAGCGCCATGACCTCGCCTGAGGTGGTATTATCGAGGTTTCCGGTGGGTTCATCGCACAAAATAATGGAAGGGCGATGCACAATGGCCCGAGCAACGGCCACCCGTTGTTGCTGACCCCCAGAGAGCTCAGCGGGGCGATGCCCACTTCGGTCGCCAAGGCCTACCTGTTCAAGGGCGAGCAGGGCCGCTGAGCGCGCTTCGGTAGGTGATGAGCCGTTGAGTAAGAGCGGAAGTTCAACGTTCTCCACCGCGGATAGCACGGGAAGGAGATTGAAATTCTGAAAAATGAACCCGAAATGTTGACCCCGAAGGTCGGTTCGCTGATCGTCGGAAATGCCGTACAGGGGTTGACCGTTGACGAACACCATTCCTGACGTAGGTTCATCGATGCCAGACAATATGTTGAGCAGGGTGGTTTTTCCACAACCTGAAGGACCCATCACCGCAATCATTTCGCCTGAATCGATGTGAACATCGACCCCACGCACAGCTTCAACCGTGGATTCACCGGCCTGATAGAGTTTCCAAAGTTGGCTGGCTTCGAGGGCCGGTGGCATGATGGACGATGCGGAACTGTATTCATAAATCCCTGCCCGTAAGGCGTCGCATGGCCCGGGAGGATTCCACCATCACCGTCGCCGTCATCGCTTTTGGCCAAGTGGGAGAACAGCTCGGTGGGCGACATCACGAACGAACGGTCCGAGACGGGCTCACCGTGCGAGACCTTGTGGTTGAACTTGGTTTAGAAGAATGGATTACGTTTGGTTTGTCGGTGGCCTTGAACGGGGACCGTTGCAGCATGGAAACGGCCCTCGTGGAAGGGGCTGAAATCGCCCTCCTCCCCCCCGTCAGTGGCGGATAAGCCCCCAATTGAGACCCCAAGAGGAAAGCCTTCAACAACGGGGAGCGACAGGCCAAGATGAGGAAGCACCATGGTCGGCGGATTAGGCCCCCTTGAATTGAGCGTCTTGCTCCTGTTGTTCTTCGTGTTGTTCGGCGCTCAGCGCTTGCCTGAACTGGCCAACGCACTTGGCCGCTCAAAGGGCGAATTCCATAAGGGCCTCAACGAAGCGACCGCCCTTGGAGATTCAGCACGCACGGTGGCGGATCTTGAAGCCGGTGGACGCACACCCGATCAGGTGCTCATCGACCGAGCCAAAGCCGTCGGAATGAACCCCGCTGGCATGCCCGTCGAGGAATTGGAGAAGAAAGTCGCTGCCCTCGAAGACTTGAACGCCGAGAGCGAGTGATTCAGCCCTTGCGCCGTTTGATCTCCAGCGGCGAACCGCACCTGTTGCACTCCCCCGTCGTGCCGCGTTTTGACCGAGCCACATCGGGTTCAAGCGGCGAGGTGGCGCCGCACCCTTTGCATCGTTGCTCCCAAATCCAAACGTGCTTTGAGACAGTGTTGACCACCGGCTCAACCGTGCCGCCTGCGTGTCGATAGGTGTTCTGAAGACGGTAGTCATCGGTGACCAGGACGGCCTGCAGTGACAGGGCCAAGGCCAACACATCGACATCCACGTCCGAAAGTCTTGCCAAATCCCCCGATGCGCTTGCCGCGGTTTTGGCTTCCTCCAGGGCTGCAGGTGAGGGCGCCCGCCATTGGAGGTCAGCCGCTTCGATGAGCATGGACCGTGCAGCGCTGAGCCGTTCCAATTCCTGCCGTTGTGAATGGGCGCATACACCACCGGAGAGACGGGTCGGCGGCCAGTGGAGCAAGGCTGCCGTGTCCAACACTCGGTTCATGGCATCAACACCACAACGCACATGATGAAGGCACCGCTCACCCCTATCTTCTTGAAAGAGGAGTCATAGCATCCATCATGAGTTGGAAGGACACCATTCTGGAGGCGTTCGATGTCTTCGGTCCTGCCAGCCTGTTTGTCCTCTCCTTCACCGAGGCCATCGTCCAACCAATTCCACCCGACTTGCTCTACATTCCCATGTTGGTCAACGCCATGGGCGACACCCCGTTGGTGGTGTGGCTGTGGCTGGTGGTAACCGTCGCATCTGTACTCGGTTCCTTGGTAGGCTATTGGATCGGACAGCGGTGGGGAACCTCTCTCATGAAGCGGTTCGGCCAAGAAAGGCATCTGGCCAAACTCGAGCATCTCACGGCCACCTACGGCACCATGGGCATCTTCATCGCCGCTTTCTCGCCCATTCCCTACAAGGTGCTGGGGTGGATGGCAGGCATGGGACACATGGCGAAGAAACCCTTCATCATCGCCGGTCTTGTTGGACGTAGCCTTCGATTTGGCCTTGAAGCGGTGCTCATCGGCCTCTATGGTGAGCGTGCCCTCGAGGCGATGATGTGGGTACTCGACAACGAAATTCTCCTCGCTTTGGTGATGATGACCGGTCTTGGCGGGGCATGGATTGCATGGCGCTGGTGGTCTGGCTTGGGCCCGCAGGCGCCCGCTGCGGGCCAGTGAGCCCACGAATCCCCTCCACGGGAACGGTTATGAACAGGTCGTGAGTGGGGCAATCACCGCTCGCGTGGTGTAGTCAGGTCCATCATTACGGGTTTTCATCCCGTCGACCCGGGTTCGAATCCCGGCGCGAGCATATTCGGCCCTATGCCCTCTCTTAATAATGAAAAAATCCACTCCCAGGCACGCAATTCTACAACGATTTCCAGAACATTCCTTGAGAAAGTATAGAGGCTTGATGCTTGACCTCACGGCATGGTCAACGTTGGAGACACCGCCCCTGCCTTTACCCTGAGAGCCACCGACAAGCGAGAGGTATCGCTTTCTGAATTTTCCGGAAAAACCGTCATTTTGGCATTCTACCCGGGTGCCTTCACCGGTGTTTGTGACAAAGAGATGTGCGCCATCCAGGACAGCATGTCAGCCTTGAACGCCGCCGATGCCGTCGTTCTCGGCATCAGTGTCGACTCGCCATGGGCCAATGCCGAATTTGCCCGAAAATACAATCTTGAATTTGAGCTCTTGTCCGACCTTGAGCGGACGGCCGTAACCGCTTACAACGCATCCTTCACCGGTTTGGGAGGCATTGATGGGTACGTCAGCGCCAACCGTGTTGTCGTCATCGTGGACGGTGCCGGTGTTGTCCAATACCGCTGGGTTGCCGAAAACCCGGGCGTGGAACCTGATTACGACGAAGTCGTTCAAGCGGCACAGTCCCTCTGACCGGTTCTCGGCGTCGGGCCTTGGAAACTCAAGCCAGGGTACCGTTGTTGTAATCCTCGATGGCCTGATAGATTTCCTGTCGAGTGTTCATCACAAAGGGACCGTAGCGTGCGATGGGCTCGCCAAGCTCAGGACCGCCGAGGATGAGCAATTCAGCCCCATCTTCTTCCGCCGTGATGGAAACGGCATCGCCCTGAGAAAGGAGTCCAAGACCACCGTCGTGAAGGGACCTACCCTCCACGTCCATGGAACCCCCGAAGGCGTAGAGCATCACGTTGTGGTCGTGTTCGCAGGCGTGCACATAATTGGCACCGGGCTTGAGTTTGAGATGGATGAACGTGATGGGAATGACGGTGTCGATCACGGCTTGAATCCCCAGCGCTTCGCCAGCGATGACCTTGGCCCAAACCTGTCCGTCCTCGCTGGTGGTTTCTGGGAGGTCAGCCGACGGGATGTCTTGGTAGCGTGGGGGCATCATCTTATCCTTGGCTGGAAGGTTGACCCAAATCTGAAAACCGTGCATAAGGCCACCGTGTTCCATCATGTGGTCTTGAGGGAGTTCAGAGTGAATGACGCCACGGCCAGCGGTCATCCACTGAACATCACCCGGGTTAAGGTCGCCACTGTTTCCAGCAGAATCCGCATGCTTCATACCGCCGGCCAACAGGTAGGTGACCGTCTCAAAACCACGGTGGGGATGGTCAGGCGCTCCGACGGCCTCGCCGGGACCGTAATCAACGGGCCCCATTTCATCGAGAAGCAAGAAGGGGCTCATCAATCGGCCCATGGCAGCAGGACGACGAACTTTGAAGCCGCCTCCTTCGAGAACGGTGTGCGTGGGTACGATGGATTTGAGGGTACGATTCATGATGTTCACTCCTTGGTCATGGCCTTGAGGATGGCGTTAATGGTTTCTGGATCGGCGACCTTTTTCTTGTTGGCGACGAGCGAACGCCCAATCACGATGGAACCGAGGAAAGAGAATTGCATCCGCATGGCCATGATCACGTGATGACCACCGCCACCCGAATGGGTTCCAAGGGCCACGGTTCGGTCCCGGAAGAGGCGTCGAAAATCATCACCCTCTCGGCTCAACCAAGCGATGGCGTTGTTCAGGACGGGTGGATAGGAGCCGTTGTATTCAGGAGCAAACACGAACCACGCGTCACCTCGGTCCAACACCGAAATGAGGTCGGCGAGGCCGTTGAGCACCGGTGTTGCCTTTTCCAGAGCAACCGTGTAGACGGGGAAATCGTAGGCGTTCAGTGAAACATGCTCCACCGTATGGCCCATCCCGTTTGCGTAAACCTCCACCTCATGGGCCAGCACAGCGTTGTTTCCATCCGATGCGTGGATGAACACGAGGTGCGCCATGGTGCATCCAAGATGGCTTCCGCTTTATGATTGACAGTATCACACCACCGGCCGCTGGGCCAACGGCGATCATTCACTGGAGTCCACGGCCTCATCAAAGGCGGCCATGAATCGTTCCATCCACGCCCCACTGGGATGATCACGGTGACCGGCGATAATGTCGTGGTGGACGTCAAAGTAATGCGGCATCATGCTGACGAGCATCGTCTGCCAGGAAGCCGCCTCGACGTGGACAGCCCCGCAATCGATGCAAGCCATCGTAGGCATGATGTGATTTCCTCACGGCCGATAATTGAAGTTATCCAACATTGAAGCCATGAGAAGGCGGCGAGGACAAGGCGTTATAGCGGTCCCTCGGCACCTTCTGGTCATGTCCGAAGCGTTGGTGCTTGAACACGCATCGAACAGCGAAACCGATTTCTTGGTCTACACCGGTAATTTCTGTGGCTATTGCCGTGCCCTCAAGAATCTCCTTGACCGAAATGAACTGACCTACACCGAATACAACTTTGACGAGCATGACGGTATGCGCATGGCGGTTGTTCAGGCCACTGGCCACCGCACGGTACCGGTCGTCTTCGACCTCCGAGGTGAGCAGCCGATGTTTATTGGTGGATTTGACGAAACCAACCGCTACCTCAAGAAAACGTCGTGAGCCATTCCTTCAACGCTTGGTGGTGTTCGATGGGGATCATGTGGCCTTTGTGATGCTCAATGAGTTCCACAGCCCAACCCGCCGTCTCAAACAGATGAGCGATGGCCCAACCGTCCTCAATAGGAACCCGAATGTCCTTTTCACCGTGCATCCAAAAGAGGCGCTTGGTTTCAAGCTCGCTCAAACGTAGTCGAAGTTCCATCGGGCGAACGAGGCGAGTGGCCATGCAGATGACGCCCTGAATGCGGTCGGCGATGGGAAGTTGAAGCAATTCCTGCGCCATGGCTCCACCCTGCGAGAATCCACCGACGACCAACGGCCCCATCGGTGCTTCTTCTGCGATCAACTTCTCCAATTGAGACAGGCTGGAATCCACATCCATCAACTCCTTTCTCGAGAGCATCATCCTTCGGGTCACATCGGCGTCAAAATCCTCGTAGCGCCACCAGGTGTAGCCCCGCATGGGATGCTTGAAGCGAGCCTCAGGTACGAGCAGCGTCCAGCCATCTGGGAGAATTTTCTCAGCGAAAGGCCGCATCATCGAGGCGTCGCCGGTCATGCCGTGCATCATGATGAGGGTGGGCACGTCAACACCTCACAATGTCCACTGCGTGATGATACCGCCTGCGACCTTCAGATGAAGTTCGGAGGACTGGCCACGGAGGGTGATGGTGAGGGAATAATCGCCCGAGAGCGAGGGAATGGTCCCGATGGCGCCCTTTTCCGAAGCACCGGAACCCCAGGCCCGAGTGAGCGGCGAGGCCCCTTGGTGGTCCTTCATGGACAAGGTCCCCGAGCCACCCTGTGCGATGTTGACATCAAGGTACCAGACCAAGACATCCCAATCCTCACCGCTGGGATGACCGCTGTCAAAGAACGAATCGTAGATGTCGTTGTCGTTCTCCACATAGGTGCTGTCGAGCAGATCTCGGGCCTGATAAAAGTACACCTCACCGGTGTAGTCCGTCTTGGTTTGGGTGAGTTCCATGCGCAATTGTTCAACGCCCTCACCGTCGGTCCAAACCAACGAGTCGAGGAAACCGACGCGTCCACTGAAGGCGTAAGTCAGACGGTGGCCATCGGATGAATCCGCCACCACGTCCACGACACCGTTGTAGATGGACGCCGTCATGGCCGTCCATTGTTGGCCCAGCAAGGTGAACGTCCAGGCGTCGCCCTCGGTCCAAGGGAAGTTGAACACAGGCTGAGGTTCACCCTCTTCGTAAACGGAGAGACCGTCCATGGTCATGCGACCGAGGAAGGGGTTGTGATTGATGACAGCATGTCGCTGCGCTTCTCGCTCGCTGGAGATGCCCAACCGATAGAGGCCAGATTCGTTGTCAACCTCGGCGACGACCAAGCGAGCGCTGTCCTCACCAAATTGGGGTGTGATGAAGGTGTAAAGCCACTGGTCGCCGATGTTCCACGATGGAAGACGAAGTTCGTCCTCGGTGGTGTCGCCACGGTTGTCGGAAGAAACCGTAGGCCCTTCCAAACATCCAGCGAGGCTCAGTGATAGCATGAGCCACACCATCAACCCCATGCTTCGCATGATTGGGGCTCACGCCCTCTCTTTGAAAGGCTAACGCTTAGCGAAGACTCAACCAATCGTTGAGGATTCAACGAAGGTGTTGCTCAAAGCAGACCGTTCTGAGTCATCACATCGGCGCCGGCGAGGACGACGGCCACGATGGACATGAGTTTGATCAGAATGTTCAGCGAAGGGCCGGAGGTGTCCTTGAACGGGTCGCCGATGGTGTCACCGATCACCGCTGCGTCGTGGGCTTGGTCGCCCTTCTTGGCGCCGGGGATGTGGTCTTGCTCAATGGCTTTCTTGGCGTTGTCCCAAGCACCGCCGGCGTTGGCCATGAAGAGGGCCATGAGCACGCCGGTCACCAGGGACCCGGCGAGCAGACCGCCCAGCGCATCGTAGCCGAGACCGTAGCCGACAATGACGGGAGCCACAACGGCCACCACACCGGGGCCAACCATCTCACGGAGAGCGGCCTTGGTGGAGATGTCAACACAGGTCTGCGAATCGGGCTTCACGCCTTCCTTGCCTTCGAGGAGGCCTGGGATTTCCTTGAACTGGCGGCGGATTTCAACCACCATGTCGCCAGCAGCCTTGCCAACGGAGGTCATGGTCATGGCAGCGACAACGAACGGCAGACCGCCACCGATGAGGAGGCCGACCACGACCATAGGATTGGTCAAGGTGAGGTCGAGGTTGGTAGGGCCGATGGCCGAGGTGTAAGCAGCGAAGAGCGCAAGTGCGGTCAACGCAGCCGAACCAATGGCGAACCCTTTGCCGACCGCAGCCGTGGTGTTGCCGATGGAGTCGAGTTCGTCGGTGATGGCTCGGACGTCTTCACCCAATCCGCTCATCTCAGCGATTCCGCCGGCGTTGTCGGCCACAGGGCCGTAGGCGTCGACGGTCATGGTCACACCGACCGTAGCGAGCATGCCCATGGCGGCCATAGCGATGCAGTAAAGGCCGTAGGTGGTGCCACCCAACTGGTTGGCGCCGAGGATACCCAAGGCGATGAGCACAACGGGTACGAAAGTGGACATCATACCGACGGAAAGACCGGCGATGGCGTTGGTGGCTGGACCGGTCTTGGACATCTCACCGATGTGAGGGATGGCCTTGGTCTTCACGCCCATGACAGGTTCAATGCCCGTGTAGTACTCAGTGACCAGTCCGATGAGAATACCGACGATGCTGCCGAGCACGACGGAGTGCATGATGCCCATTTCAACATTGATGAGACCGCTTTGGATAGCACCGTAGCCACCGAGCCAGAACAGACCGGCACCGATGAACGTGGTGTTGCGCAGGGCGACGGCTGGGTCGTCGCCGTTCTTCAGAATGGCCATGGAGAAGACACCGATGATGGAGGCGATGTAGCCGATGAAGCCCAGAAGAATCGGCATCATCACGTAGTCAACGCCCCAGGTATCGGGCGTCCTCTCGGCCGTGCTGGCGATGATCATGGCGGCGATGATGGAACCGACAAAGGACTCGAAGATATCCGCACCCATACCGGCCACGTCGCCGACGTTATCGCCGACGTTGTCAGCGATGACACCGGGGTTGCGAGGGTCGTCTTCGGGAATACCTGCTTCGACCTTACCGACGAGGTCAGCCCCGACGTCAGCGGCCTTGGTGTAAATGCCGCCGCCGACACGAGCAAAGAGAGCGATGGAGGACGCACCCATACCGAAGCCAGCGGCTGCGGAGAGGTCAGCGCCACCTTCAGCGTCAAGCCAGAGGGCGACGAGAGAAATGCCGAGGAGACCAAGGCCACCGACGGACAGACCCATGACAGCGCCACCGTTGTAGGAGACGGCCAAGGCACCGGCTCGGCCTTCGGACTTGGCGGCCATAGCGGTTCGCCCGTTGGCTGAGGTTGCCGCACGCATACCGGAGAAACCGGCAAGAACGGAGGCAATCGCCCCGAGGAAGAAGGCAATGGCCGTGTTGGCGTCGTTGATGACGAACA
>JBMSEL010000022.1:0-29838 GCA_049412325.1 Candidatus Poseidonia sp. | reverse complement strand
TTGAGGAGGGCTATGACGTCGTGGATGACATCACTGGGCAAATCTTCGGGTGGATGAATGCCTTCCAAAAACAGCTCGCGTTGGGTCCACGCCATGACGCAGGCAACGGTCACCAGGCCGGTGGTCCTCGCCATGCTGGAGTCGCCATCTTTCCCGTGGTCTTCCACCGTCCACACCCGCTGTTGGCCGGCCGCTTCAACGGCGACTTCCATCCATGTGAATTCGGGACGGTGGGTGTCGTAGCGCCATGCTTCCACCAGTTCATCGGGATTCAGGTCCGTTGTTTGGTAGCGTTGAATATGGCCTGGCCAGCGCACAGTGTATTCTCCCATCGAGGTGGCAGGGATGGTGATCAACGAGCGCAGCCCATCGGTGAGAAACGCCTCCATGGTTCGTCCACTGGCATCGATGGTGTGGAGGTCATCCATCGCCGGTACCACGGCCATTTTCCCCTCCCGCACGATCCGAGCGGGGCGCGTGTACTCAGCGATGACGTCATGGGGTGAAAAAGGCGCCATGTAGGACCATTCTCGGTCAGGTTCGGTCGGGTTTCCACCCACCTTGATGGTCACCTTGTCGAGGTGGCCGAGTTCACGGTGAGCGAGGGCCACGAGCATGTTTGAGAGTCCCGGTGCAATACCAACGTCCCAAAGCACCACGCCCGGGCCATCGGGAAGGAAATCTGGCGTGGTTTCGCTGAACGAGAGGTCAACGATACGGTGTCCGTCAGCGTACAAGGTTTTCAGGACCTCGTGTCCAATGGACCCGGGAACCATGTTGACAATGAAATCGGCTTGACTGTGGTCGGCGGCTGCAGCATCTCCGAGATGGAAGGCGGCGGGTGTTTGGCGGGGCACGATATCGTAGAGGTGGACCTCCAAACCCGCTTCATGGAGGGTGCGTGTCACGAACGAACCGACCAGACCCCCGCCCAAGCAGTGAATCCTCATGGGATTCGTTTGGGCCATCGGAATTCAAAGGTTCCTGCCCCTCGCCCTGCTTCATTCTCTATGGAGGAAGTGGTTATGTGCTGGAAGGATAAGCGGGAACCATGAGCATCCTCGCCAAGTACGAAGCAGCCTTTGAATCCGGAGACAAAGAACAACTTGACGCCGTCATCCACGATGAATGCAAATTCTACCCCCACGTAGGTGGTGCAGTCATGACCAAAGGCGATATCATGGCCTTCGCCGGCACCGATGCTGTCCGCACGGAATCCCACCGCATCTTGTTTGAGAACGACGAAGTCGGTGTGGGCCACTCCATCGCTCATTTCGCCAACGGTTCCACCTCAGAAGCCGTGTTGGCCTTCTATCGGTTTCAAGACGGGAAAATCATTCATGTTGAAACCGGTGCCACGCCGTTGAGCGATGACTACCAACTCATCGGTCAGTGAACACAATTCAATGCTCGATGGGCCTTTTTCGTCTGGCCCCTGAAGACGCCCTCTTTCTATAGAAGAGGGCCGAGTTGAACACCCAGCAGCAAGACGGCCGTGGCGCAGACCGTGATCAGGATATTGTCGTCAATGGGTCCGAATTCATAGCGCTCGACAAAGGTTGCCACGGTCGCAGCGATAAGGCCCCAAACGGGAAGACTCGGGTCGCCTGCACCGGCGGCGAACCACCCAAGCGGTGCACTGACGAGAAACATGAACACGTTCCCGATGGGACTTTTCGAGCGCTTGCGCACCACGGCGTTTCTGACCACTCCAGTCACGCCATCACCAAACGCCATGAACAGCGAGGGGACAATGGCCAACCAAGGGTCGTTGACCAACCACCAGATCAAGGAGATGGACATCCACCACATCAGGCCGAATTTGACATCGTTCTGGTTCTGCTCGGTTTGAAACCAATGCATGACAATGCCGGCACGGTGCGAAGCAAACAGAAGGACGGTGAGCAAGATGCCGGAAACCATGGGATACCAGACATCGGTGAACAAGAAGGGAACGCTGAGGGAGCCGACACCTCCCGCGAGCATGTGGACAATTTTTCGATTGTAATACACGGCTCGGATGTGTTCCATGCCCCGTTGAACCATCATGGTGTACGGCACTTTGGTGGCGTACAAGACCACCATCACATAGATGCCCATGCCTACGGCGGCAGCGAGTTGATTCACCATGGCCGGGCTTCGTGCCGGTGCTTCTCTATCTTTTGGCTCCTCTAGGGGCTCATGGGCGAATCTTCAAACACCCCCGTTCGCTGCCAATCATCAGTGAGTTACATGTCCGAAGTTCGAAACGTCATCATCATCGGCTCAGGGCCTGCCGGCTACACCGCTGGACTTTATGCGGGACGCGCCATGCTTGACCCGCTCATGTTCGCAGGTTACATGTCGGGCGGCCAGCTCATGCTCACCAGCGACATCGAAAACTTCCCTGGCTATCCCGAGGGCATTGGCGGGCCGGAAATGATGATGCAACTTCGTGAACAGGCTGAGCGCTTCGGTCTGGAAGTACAAGACCGAAACGTGGACGAGGTTGATTTGACTCAGCGCCCATTCAAGGTCATGGTTGAAGGCGAAACCTTCCTGACACATTCCATCATCGTGTGCACGGGCGCAGAATCCCTCTGGCTTGACGCACCCGGAGAAGCCGAACAGAAGGGTCGCGGAATCTCAACCTGTGCCACCTGTGACGGGGCGTTCTTCCGCGACGAACACGTTCTGGTCATCGGTGGTGGCGATTCTGCTTGCGAGGAGGCCACCTTCCTCACACGGTTTGCGAGTAAGGTGACCTTGATCCACCGACGTGATGTCTTCAAAGCCTCCACCATCATGTACGAACGAGCCGCTAACAACCCGAAAATTGAGATCAAAACCTTCCGTCAAATCAAGGAATGGCTTTCCAACGAGAAGGGACTTTCCGGTGCCGTGCTTGAAAACACTCAGGATGGTAGCACCGAGACCATCGAAGCAACGGGGGCGTTCATCGCCATCGGCCACACCCCCATCACGGATTTCCTCGGCAACCAAGTCGAAACCGATGGGAATGGCTACATCGTCCACAAGGAACACACCATGACATCGGTCCCCGGCGTCTTCGCAGCTGGCGATGTCGTCGACACTCGCTACAAGCAAGCCATCACCGCCGCTGGTATGGGTTGTTCAGCCGCTATGGACGTTGAAAAGTGGCTGGAAGAGAACGTCCACTGACGCCGTTTCCTTGATGTGGGGCAGGCGTGTGGCCACCCCATGGTTGATGTTGCTCGCCACGCCCGGCACCTCAGCCTTCCAGACGTTGGTATGGAGGGTCAACGAAGGCTCCACCAGTCCAGTGTGCTCATTATCGGGGCCGGCGGATTGGGTTCTCCAGCCGCGCTCTACTTGGCTGCCGCTGGCGTGGGACGAATCGGTTTGATCGACAATGACGCTGTGGAACTAAGCAACCTCCAGCGCCAAATCATCCACTCATCTCACGATGTTGGACGGCCAAAGGTGGCGTCTGCAAAATCCTCGCTTCATGCATTGGACCCATCCATCGTGGTTGAGGTCTTTCATGAACGCCTCAATCCCGCCAATGTTCTGCAACGCTTTGAGGGCTGGGACTTGATTCTTGACGGAACCGATAACCTTCCAACCCGCTACTTGGTCGATGATGCCTGTTCGATTCTCGGGCTCCCTTGGGTGTACGGTTCCGTCTTCAGGTTCGAGGGGCAAGTTTCGCTGTTCAATTTCCAAAGCGGCCCGTGCTACCGTGATTTGTTTCCTGAACCGCCCCCGGCCGGGGCCGTACCGTCGTGTGCCGAGGCCGGCGGTCTCGGTGTCCTGCCTGGTTTGGTTGGCGTGCTCCAGGCCACAGAGGCACTCAAAGTCCTGTTGGGCATGCCGCCGTCACTGTCGGGAACACTCCTGCTTTACGACGCCAAAACCATGACGTTTGACAAGCTTGGGTTTGAAGCAGACCCCTCCAGAACACCGGCGGGCGACCTCTCCCAAGCAGCGGCGATGCTGTCCGATGAGGGTTGGTGTTTGGTGCCGGATGATGGGAAGACGACGCCGAAAGAACAAAAATCCGTAGAGGATGGGAAACAAGGTATGTTTCACCATCTCTCCATGACCGAACTTCTCAAGCGCAGGGGCGAAGGATGGTCGCCGTTCATTCTTGACGTCCGTTCGGCCGGCGAACATGCCGAGGTCAGGGTGAGCAGTTGCAACCTGCATGCGCCCCACACCGAAATGGCGAGTGTCCTCCATTCCTTGCCAGAGGAAGGCGATATCGTCCTTCATTGCAAGAGCGGGATGCGTTCACAACTCGCTGCCATTGACCTGATGAAACTCGGCGTCGCTGCCAACCGTTTGTACAACCTTGACGGTGGCATCCTTGCGTGGATGGCGGGAGCCCCTGACGAAATCGTTCATTGAGCGACGCTGGTTTGACCTCGTCCAAACACCGATTTCTTGCCTGACTAGCAGGGTGAGGTTCAAAGCCGCCGTAGCCTTGCTTCATGCACGGAGGGGATGAACATGGCCAGCATCATCATCGCCGACGAAAACGAGGGTCGACGCAACCTGCTAGCCAACACATTCGAACGTGAGGGCTACGATGTCACGCGCCTGAGCACCCTCGCTCAAACCGAAGCAACGGCGAGTGCCGTCTTACCCGATGTCTTGTTGATGGAAGGTGAATGGTCTCAAGGCAGTGCGCTGGATGTTTGTCAGAGCCTTTCGGGTCAGGCGAGATTTCGCACCGGGACACGGACCGTCCTTCTTTCGCGAACCACGGCACCGGATTTTCTCTCCTCTGCGGCCATGGCAGGTGTGGCCGAGGTCATCGGCAAACCGGTTGACATGAACCAACTGATCAGCCAAATCGGGCGCCACGCCGCCAAACAATTCGTCCCACCGCCTGCCGATGTTTCTGCGCCCCAAGCCGGTGGTTTTGGGGGAGGTCAGCGATTTGATGTGTCGATGACCATGAACGACAGCCAGTGGGCCCTCCCCATGCTTCGTCGTTTGGTTGAGGCGGGCAACATTGACGAAGATTTCGTCCGGTCCATCCGAGATGAGATGGGAGTTGAGGATGATGAGGAGGGTTCGCTTTCCTCCGATGCCATGACCACCATGGTTCGCCTTGCCCTCAATCGTTTGGTGGGCGCAGAGGGAGTGAACCCGGAGGCTCCATCATCGCCTTCTTCGGGTGCGATTTCGGCCGGAGAGATGAGCGGAGAAGCGAGTGATGAAGGAACGCCTTCGTCATCAACCGCTTCTTCCATGCCTTCCTTCAAAACCATCAACAAAGGGACAACGCTGGGCGAAGGCGCAGCACCAAGCATCGGCTCAGGTGGGGTTGGTTCCTCCATGGAGGACATTCTCGAGAAGCAAGCCGAGGACATTGCGCGAACCGTTGAGGCGGAGATGGATGACATCCTGGACGAGGAGCCCGAGTATGTCGCCTTGCTCGAGCAACACGACAAAGTGGGCATTGATCCTGAGACATTATCCCTCACTCGTCTGACCGCTGAGGTTCTCACGGAATTGATGCAAGCTCTGAAACGACCGGGGGCCCTTTCGGATTTGACCCTCCTCACGCAGGTGGAAGACGCCAGTGTGTTGGCTGCTGATATGTTGGATGCGCTCCCACCTGCGGAAGAAGAGGATTGAAACCAACCATCGCTTGGGAGGCACGGGGACCGACCGTGTCACAAGGCGACCTTCCGGAAATCTTCGGCCTCAATTGGCGCCCAGAGGCGCCTTTGGAATTCTTCCAACCTTTGCCCAAGGACGCTGCACGTTCGGAGGTGCTCACCTTTCTTGCCCAACAACACGATGCGCATCTGTTCCTTGTGGCGAACATTTGGGACCACATCATCGGGGCCGAACCAGAAACCTTTGAGGGTGCTTCATGGCATGACTTTTCCGAGCGTTTCATCGAGGCGCTTGAACGTGGCCTGAAGAAGCAAATGGAAAGCACGCTCGGCGATGAACTCGACAACGAGGTGATTCCGCGTCGAAGCCTGGCCATGATGCTTGACCGGCGGCGTGCCCACTTCCTTGTTGACATGCGATTGATGATGCGCCGCCTTGCTCACTACATGGCGGTCTCCATGACCCACCGCATGGAATGGCAGCGCATGATGACCCGAACCCGAAGCCTCGACGGAGCGCTCAAAGAACTCTTCACCGACGGTGTCGAGACCCCCGACGGTGGTCGTTTTGGAGGGAAGGGGTTCCGCTCAACGTGGCAGGAGGGCGTGGTCGCCGTCGCCACGGCTCTTGAACGCCAACCCGATGCGCCACGGGATGCACGTCCCGGCCAAGGCTACGACGGAGACCTCGTCGCCCCCATGATTCGCGATATCGGCCTCGGCTTGGCCATGGGCGATACACCGCTTGACGTGATGGCGGCCAACCTTGGGAAAGTCGGTTCCAACCAGAACGGTGGTTGGGACGACGCCGGTGGACGCGATTTGCACGTTGGCGCATGGCATGTCGGCGTGCTTCCCCCCACGGCACCGTTGCCGATTGCCGCTGCGACCATGACCGGGCTGGCCTTTGCCGCCTGGCGCCAATCCATCGACCGGTTCCATGTGGCTTGCATCGGTGAGGGCGCCTCCTCCTCCGGTGAGTTTTGGGAAGCCATGAACCTCGCCGGGGCGCGTGGCCTGCCGATCACGTACATTCTCCAGAACAATCAAATCGCTCTCGACACCCCTCCCGCTAAGCAATCCGGTGTCGAAGTTTGGGCGGACAAGGCAGCGGCCATGGGCTTCCCGGCATGGACCATCGACGGTTCTGACCCGGCAGCATGGCACGCTTCGGCCGCTGTTGCCCGAGAATTTTCAATGGCTGGCGGCGGACCGACCTTGATTCACGTTGAGACGATGCGAGGCTGTGGACATGCTCACCATCACGACGACCTCTACCTCGGCAATCCAAGTGGCACACCCGCAGGTTACGTCGACCGTGAACTGCTGGATTATTGGGCGGCGAAAGACCCCATCCCAACCCATCGTTCGTTGCTGTTGGACATGGGCGTTGACGAGGCCGAACTGGAGGCCATGGAATCGGAAGAAACGGCGGCTGTTGAACAGGCCAAAGCATCGCTGATGGCAATGGATTGGCCGGCGCCTGAAACGGTTACCAAAGGCGTCACGACGCTTCACGACGCTGACACCCATGCAGACCATCTGCATCGTTACACCGGTGCGAGCCGTTCAGAACTCACCGAAGCCCCGCTTGAAGTTGGTCAACTGGCTTGGACCTATGCAGAAAAGGGTGGATGGACCTACGCACGGGCCATCCAGCAGGCCATGGCCGACATCGCCACGATGCACGGTGAGGACTGCGTCTTTATTGGCGAGGACATGGAAGTCGCCGGAGCGTTTGGCATGAACATGGCGCTGAAGAACGCCGGCCACACAGACAAACTCATCGACATGCCCCTTTGCGAGGCGGTCATCGTCCATACCGGCGTTGGCGCAGCGCTTTCCGGCATGAAACCGATGGTAGAAATTCAGTTTGGCGGTTTTGCCGCCCTCGGATTCAACGCCCTTGTCAACAACGCTGCGATGCTCCGCTGGCGCTGGGGTGCGGATTGTCCGATGACCATTCGTGTTCCCTTGGGTGCACGAACCCGCTCGGGCCCGTTCCATGCCAACATGATTGAATCCTGGTTTGCCAACGACCCTGGTCTGGTGATCTTGGCCCCTGGAACACCGCAAGATGCTTACGACCTGCTCGTGGAAGGGGCCCAACTTCCCGACCCGGTCTTGATGCTCGAACACATTGGCCTGTACGGCCTGCGAGGTGGCTTGACGGGTTGGGGCATGAACATCAACCAACACGTCGACACCGAGACCGTCAACCAACACGTGACCGAAGGTCAGCCCTACAAACTGGGACGGGCAGAAGTTATTCGAGGCGGGCGGGACATCACCCTGGTAACATGGGGCGCCATGGTTCATATTGCGCTGCAGGCCGCCGAGGCCCTTGCAGAGGAAGATGTTGAAGTCGAAGTGGTGGATCTCCGTACGTTGATTCCCTTTGATTCAGCTACCTGTGTTGCCTCTGTTCAACGCACAGGCCGCTTGGTGGTTCTGCAGGAGGGGCAGTGGTCAGGTGGACTCGGTCATACCGTGCAATCCCGAATCATGGAGGAGTGTTTCTACGAACTCGAATCCGCTCCAACCGTCATTGGCGCCCTTGACACGCCCGTGCCGTTTGCACCACCTTTGGAAAACCACACCATCCCTTCTCTGGAACACGTCGTGGAAATGCTCCGGGCCTCGTTCAAGGCTTGACCGTGTCTGGAAAGAAGCGTTGCTTCACATCAACGGCCAACCATGCACCCAGTGTGGTTGACACGACGTAGAACGGCAGGCTGGCCCACATGGCGTTCAGAGCGTTTGGGCCAAAGGTACGGGCTGGGTTCATGCTCGCTCCCGTGAGTGGTCCAGCCACAAACGCCAACAAGGCCACGGTTGCGCCGACCCAAACGGCCACCACCGGCCGAGAGGTTGTCCGTTGTACAATCCACAGGATGCTCGCCATCAAGGCGCAGGTGATGGCGACTTCTATCGAAAACCCGGACGCCAGCGAGAGGCTTGGAATGACCGTGGTGGGTGCAGCACCTGCGACCAAACTCGCTCCCACCAAGGCCCCGAAGTATTGGGCAACCATGTAGGTGGGTAAGAGACGCCCGTCCAGTTGTCCGTCCCTCCAGAACGCCACACTGACGGCGGGGTTGATGTGAGCGCCGCTCAAGGGGCCGAACAGGAGAATGGCGAGGGTGACCACCGCACCGAAGGCCAACGACACCAAGCCGTGGCTGGCTCCCCAAGCCACGCTACCGCACCCAACGCTCACCATAAGGGCGGTCCCAAGAAACTCCCCTGCAGCCTCTCGCTTCACGACCTTCCCACGACCACTCGGTTGAAAGGCTCTGTGAATTCACCAGCACCGTGGCATTCGGTGGCAACGGTCAAGAAGTGGAGGTTGCTCCAAGACGCATGGGGGATGAAGCCGTTGCCTCCCAAACGGGAATTCCCCAACTCTTGATGAGCAACACGCTGGTCTTGAACGGGGCCCTTTTCCTCGGAATTCTGGCCCTCCATACCATGCTTGAGGACTCCAGTATCAACAACAACTACGTCTCGGGCATCCTTCTTACGATGGCCCTTGCCTTGCTGATTAAATCAGCAGATTTCTTCATTGAGGGCGCCAAAGGATTGGCTTATCGAGCCGGCCTCCCCGAAGTGGTCATTGGCTTGACCATCGTATCAATTGGGACCTCGCTCCCCGAAATTCTGGTCACCTCCACCGCTGCTGCCGATGTCGCGACCAACCCAGAAATCGGCGACCTTGCCATCGGTGGTATCTATGGCTCCATCCTTGTCCAAATCACCCTGATTTTGGGTGTAGTCGTGGCGTTCCGTGGTGTCAAGGTTCGACCCTCATGGTTGAAGCGAGACGGGATGATCATGTTCTCCTCAATCGGCCTCCTGACCGTTTTTTTGTTCACCGGCGAGGGGTTGAGTCGTGTGGAGGGGGTGATCTTGATGTCCCTTTACATCGCCTACATTTACTGGCTTCTTTCCCACCGGGATGAAATTCTAGAGGAGGAACTCGGCGACGGTGAACAGGTTGAACGAAAGTTGGACCGAACCACCGCAGCCTACGGTTTCATGGTCACTTCCGGTCTCTTGTTGGCCTTGTTCGCTGCGCACCATTTGGTGAACGTGGCCAGCGACATGGCTTACGCCTTCAACGTCCCCCACGCCGTGATCGGAACAACCGTGTCAGGCCTTGGGACGTCGCTTCCTGAGTTGACCATCGCTTTCTTGGCAGCCAAGCGCAGCCAAGGTGTCGCCATTGGAACGCTCATCGGCTCGAACATCACCGACCCACTCCTTTCCATTGGCTTTGCCTCTGTCGTGTACCCACTGGCGTTAACCGAGGCGAGTTTTGCGCTTACGGCCTACGTGATCATTCCTGCCACCTTCGTTGGCACCGGCGTGGCCTTGCTCATGATGCGGTCCCAGTACGAATTCAAGCAGTGGGAAGGCGTGGTACTGATCTTCATTTACATTCTATTTTTGGCGGCGCTCGCTGCTGAAAGAGTCGGCTTCCTCGTGCTCTGATAGGTTGTGGGGAGCGACTCAACTAATCGCTCTTAAGGGACCGATGCCTCGCAGGTTCATGGTGGACTTCCAACTCGATGAGATGCAAGCCATGCTGAAAGAGCTCGCCAATGAGTTCGCCCGTGACGAAATTCGTCCCCAGGCTGAACATTGGGATGAATCGGCGCATTACCCCAAAGAAACCATTCAAGCAGCCCATGAGATGGGTTTGCTCAACCTCCACATTCCCGAAGCCTACGGTGGAGCCGGATTGGGCTCGTTTGAGGAAGTCTTGGTCAATGAAGAACTCGCCTGGGGCGACCCTGGCTTTGCCACGGCGGCCTACGCCACAGCCTTGGCCAGCGCCCCCATCATCACGGGAGCGACCGAGGAGCAGAAGGAACACTGGTTGCGAAAGATCGCTGAAGAGGGAGCGCTTGCCTCCTACGCCGTCACTGAGCCTGGCGCAGGTTCCGATGTTGCAGCATGCAAAACCACAGCGATTCGTGACGGCGACGAATACGTCATCAACGGCTCGAAGATGTGGATCACTGGGGCAGGCCACGCTGACTTCTTCTTCGTTCTGGCCAAGACCGACCCGGATGCGGGGTATCGAGGCATGTCGGGATTCGTGGTCGAGAAGGATGCTGCAGGCTTCTCTCTGGGCAAAAAAGAAACGAACATGGGGCAGCGATGTTCTGACACGCGCTCCATCACGTTTGACGATGTTCGTGTGCCTGCAGATCATCTCATCGGCGGCTCAGAATCAGGCGGCTGGATGAATGCCATGAAGGCGTTTGACATGAGCCGACCCAACATTGCCGCCCATGCTACGGGCTTGGCTCGTGCGGCCTACGAGCATGCCCTCCAGTACTCCAGCGAACGACAGACCTTTGGCAAACCGCTTCACCAACACCAAGCCATCCAGTTCATGCTGGCCGACATGAAAACCAACATCGAAGCGGCCCGAATGCTCACGTGGAAATCCGCTGCAGATTACGATGCTGGCGTCAGAAACACCGAGTCGGCAGCTCATGCCAAGCGTTTTGCTGCCGACATGGCCATGCAGGTTGCCACCGACGCCGTGCAGGTTTATGGCGGCTACGGATATTCAGAAGAGTATCCCGTGGCCCGCCTGATGCGTGGTGCCAAGGTCATGCAAATTTACGAGGGCTCTTCCCAAGTACAACGAATGATCATCGGCCGTGAAATCACCAAAGGGCTCTAATCAGCGCCGTCCCTTCCTCAGGTTGTCTTCGAGCTGCCACACCTGATTGTCGTCGTGGTGCCATGGCGTTGGCCCGCTGGTCGCCTGTTGTTCTTGTTGATCCATCCAGTTATCCAACTGGCGATGTTCAATTTGAGCGGCTTCGTGTTCGAAGGGTTCGGGTGAAAACAGCTCGCTAAGGGACCAGAGTTCGTCTTCCTGCAATTGTTCGGTGAGGTCCTCATACTCGTCGTACATGTAGGCGGTTTCATCGTCTTCATCGTACACCTCATCGTGCATGATCACGCCGTCTTCGCTGAACTGATACACATTCTCGAGAGCATGGCGGGGCGAGACGATGAATTGGGCCAAGAGTGGAATTCGCATGGCCGTGGTTTTGTCGTTTTGCAGGGCCAAGGCCAGGGCGGCGATTTGGTCGCCAATCGGAAGATGCCGGGAACGTTGCGTGGGATGCATGCAAAGGGCGACCATGAATGGCGTCCGCTCAACGATGTCCTGTTTCCATGGGCCCGCATCGATGCTGGTTCGCCAATGGACTTCTTTCACTTCCCGGTATTGGCCTTCGACCTCTACGTAGTCCTCGACATAATGCGCATGCAATCCAACTCTGTACCACCTTCGTGAAGTGCCCCGAATCACCACCCTTGGCAGCCCTTGTTGGTCCAAGGCCAAGGTCATCGCATCGGAGCCTTCCGCGATGGAATCAAGAAAGCGCATGGACTTCATGTGCGCATCTCGCGCAGCCTTTGGCCAGTGTCCTGGCGGGTTCCATGCATCCATGCGGGCAAAGTTCTCCGAGCCTATATCAAGGCCCATACGGCAAACAACCAAAACTCGGCGCAGCCTCCTCATCCCATGGCATCCTCACCAGCGGCCGCCGTCGTGCTCGCTGCAGGGCTCAGTAGGCGACTTGGTCGCCAAAAGGCGCTTGTTTCAATCAACGGCGCAACCCTCGTGGAGTGGAGTTATCGACGCCTGAGCGAGGCGGGGTGTGATGTGGTGGTGGTGGTCAACAGCGAGGTCGCACAACGGGTGGCTCATTTGCTCCCCGACGCAACCCTCGTCGAGAATGACGACCCCGATGCCGGGCGCACAGGGTCTCTTCAACTCGGTTGCAAGGCATTGGCCCAGCAGAACGGTGTGATGCCGGCGCGTTTGGTGATGGCACCCGTGGACCGGCCGGCGTGGAATGCTGCCGTCCTCGAAGAAGTGCTCAACACCTCGAAGAGCGGTGCACCGGCGCATCACGGGCGCCGCGGGCATCCAGTCTTGTTGGACCAAACGGCCATTGAAGTGGTCATGGCAGCCAAATCGGATGCATCCCTCAGAGAATTGGTTTCTTTCGCTGAAATTCCAACCGAAGCGCCTTGGCTGTTCCACAACATCGACACGGAGGACGATGTTGACCGGTTACTCGGGGATGAGGCGGCCCTTTTGGCCTGCTTTCCTCAAGGCGAAGGGATATGAGGGCCGTCCGTAGAGGGACGTTCATGACCGCTCATGTCCTTCATTGGGTGCTGGGCGAGTTGGCTTCCCAACGGCGCGTTGTGTTGGCGACCGTGCTGAACACCTCAGGCAGCGTGCCCGGTAAGACGGGGGCTCGTTTGGCCATGTCCTCTCATGAACAATCATGGGTCGGAACCGTTGGTGGTGCAGGTCTTGAACACCGCGTCCTCCAACGCTGCAGGGCGTTGCTGAACGAAGCGCATCACCCCTTCGCTGAAGTCCTAACATATGGATTAAACAAAGGTGCGAAGGGCTATGAGGTGACGCCCCTTGATTCGTTGTGCGGCGGGCGAGTTTCGATCGCCGTTGAGGTGATGATTCCCATGCCACACGTGCACATCATGGGCGGTGGTCATTGCGGGGAAGCCTTGGCTGCCACCCTTCACGGACTCGGATGGGACTACTCGGTGCATGACACCCGAGAAGCCTACGTGTCTCACGACAAGTTCCCACACGCCGTTGAACGTTCTTCGGCTCCGATAGCCGGCGTTCTTGAGGGAGAATCGGCAGCATCGCTGACTCGATTTTCTGATATTTTGCTCCTTGGTCATGACTGGGCAGAGGATCAGGAACGCCTGCTTGGCCTGCTTCAGTTGCTCAACCAAACGGATGTAAAATTGGACGGGAGGCAACATCCTCGCATCGGGGTCATCGGAAGTCGATCAAAGTGGCAGGCTTTTGAGGAGGCAGCAAGGGGAGAGGGCGTGCCTCAGGCCTTGCTCGACCAGGTCATCTGCCCCATTGGGTTGAACATTGGAGCCCAATCTCCTGAAGAGATCGCCGTTGCAGTGGCTGCACAAATCATGTCGCTTCACAAATCCGTGGACCCGGCATCCGCCACTTGGCGTCAGGCTTGAGGTTTGAACACCTGCTCGCGGAAGTATTTGAGTTCCTCAATGGATTCAAGGATATCATCGAGAGCGAGATGAGTCCCTTTTTTGTTGAATCGAGGGACGTCCCTGTACCATCGCCTCGCCAACGCTTTGATGGTCGAAACGTCCACCATGCGATAGTGGAGGTAGTCGAGAAGTTCTGGCATTTCTTTGGCCATGAATTGTCGGTCGTTCCATACGCTGTTTCCACACAATGGAGCTGTGTTTTCGTCAACCCATTCCTTGATGAAGGCAAGGGTGGCTTGTTCTGCTTCATCAATGCTCACCCCCTCTGAGCGAATCCGGTCCACCAGGCCACTTCGATGGTGGTGTCGGGTGTTCCAATCGTCCATACCAGCGAGCAGGTCTTCATCTACACGGATGGCGAGGTTGGGGCCAGTGGCCAAGACGTTGAGGTCACCATCGGTCACTACCGTGGCGATTTCAATGATGGATTCCCGAGCGATGTCAAGACCGGTCATTTCGAGGTCGATCCAAACCATGCGGTGGTGGCGGTTGTCCATGGACACCTTGCAACGGAGAAGGGTCTTGATTCTTCGTTCACGAGCGAACGAGGTCAAGCACCGTTGTTGGCCGACTCAAAGGTCAGCATGATCTGACCGTTGGGACCAAACGCCACCACGGGAACATAACCATCGTGTGGCGTCGTATCAAGGGAAGCAAGGATGTTGTCCACGGCATCCTTCGGCAAGCGCAGAGCGAACCCTTCGCCCGTATCGAGCAACCCGCTGTGCCCGGGACGTGCAGGCTCTTGGGCAATCTTCTGAGCAACCTTACCGTCCCACGACAGGAATGCCTCGCAATGGGGGCAAACAAATTCACCACCTTCGCCATGGTCCAATCCGAAGACTTCGGCACAATGAGGGCATGAAATCTCAACCAGGTCCTCCTCTTCAACGACCTCAGCCAAATCCTCCTCTTGAGCGACCTCAGCCAGGACCGCTTCTCCGCTGGTTGCAGCGGACGCTGCCTCTGGCTCATCTTCATCCTCAATGACGATGATGTCATCCTCATCGGCCTGTTCGGCGTCAACCACAGGTTCAGGGGTTGCTGTCTTGGTGGTTGATGGTTGTTCAACGGTATTGGCTGGCGGGTGATTGGCGACATCAGCCATTGAACCCGCTTGGGGTACGGCAGGAGCCTCATGGTAGATGCCATCGTCTTCGTTCATGCGCTGCATGAACAGGAAACCAAAGCCAAGAGCCACCATGCCACTCATGACGGTGGCGATGGCGCTGAACAGATCGTTGTTGAGAGAATTCGCAAACAGGAAGGCCGTGAGGATGGATCCGTAGCCACCTACGCCTCTTCGCCACCGGGCATCGGCTTCTTCGCTGAACCCTTGAATACCCAGGATCACAAGGTAGACCGTCGTCAGCAGATAGGCCATCGATTCGAGGTTCAAACTGTCAAACATGATGAACAAGCCAATGATGGAGTAGAGCACACCACTCATGCCCAGGCGATCCATGTAGGCGAAGAAAGCCTCGTCGTTGTCCCAATCAAAGGACTCGTAATCATAGACGAGGTCGTCCTTCGCTGACATCAAGGTGAGAAGAATACCTTGAACGGCCAAGGTGAGGCCGGTGATGGTTTGACGCTGTTCGTCGGTACCGATCTCTGCCTGAGCCATCATGTTGACGATGCTGAAGGTGAGCAAGATGGGAAGCGCAATCATGCTGTTGGGTCGACCTTCTAGAAGCGCTGAGCGTCCAAGCAACAACAAACCAATGACGGGGCCAATGCCGTAAAACACGGAGTAGCCAGCCACGAAGGCTAAGGCTGCGATTTGGGTGGCGAGCGCCGCCGTCGAATCAGCCATCTTGATTTCATCATCGGTCTCGGGAGGCGTTCGGAAGAGTGTACCGTAGTGGTGCATGACGGCCATCGTGGTCCCTACGAAGCCGGTGAGCACCCCACTCCATCCCCATGCATCAGCATCGGAGATCGGTTGGAAGGTGGAACTCAAGGCAAACCCGATGTAAAGCGAGATGAACAAGGCACCGAGCATGTAGGGCAGGACCTTGCTGTTGTCGGTGTACCAGAAGTACGGGATAAGGAACAGACAGCCGAGGGCGGGTGCCCAATACCCGTCAGGGATGGCAGAGAACAAGCCGAACATGAGCCAGACGCCCATGGCTAGCAACACAAGCGTGGATTCTGCTTCGTCATTCTTGTGGGTGAGTACTCCCGAAAGGCCGAGGCTCATCTGAGCGATGACAATCAAACCAATGAAGGCAGGGTATGGCCCGTTGTGATCATCCGTGAGGTAATCAGCGATGTTGGCAGGTGCGGTGTCCAGCAATGCTCCAAACACACCGTGAGTAAACCATCCATCGCCTTGGAAGACATAGATGATGGGCAGCAGTGCCAGAATCCAATAGAACCGATATTGCATTGTGCGCCAGGTCACGAGGGCTAAGATGGGTAAGAAGAGCACACCACCCGAGGTGTCCATCATGCCCAGCAGAATGAGCATCCCGTAGGTCACTGCGTCGCTGGCCCGGCTGAGACCATCCGTGTCGAGCCCTCTGCGGGCAATGACGACGTTGGCGATGAGCGGTGCGCTGACGAGGATAAGGTCGAGCAGGAGGGTGGTGGTGTTGATACCTTCTCCGCTGCCCCAAAGTTCCGGGCCAAGCGAAAGGGAGAGCGGCGCAGCCATGAACACGAGGAGAGTCACGGCCGAAGCTCGTGTGGCGGAACTGATGGTCTCCATGGAGACCACTTCGCGAATCAGCATTCCTACAGGCAGGGTCATGAGCAAGACGAGGTAGGGCTGGTCTGACCATGTCGCAGTCTTTACACCGCTTACCATGAATGTGAACAACATCAACGAGGTGAGCAGGCTGAACCTCGCCAACGGCGTCAAACTTCCTCCCAAAATCCGCTGTTCGGGGTCACTGAGCTCGGGTGATTGAACCTCCCACGTGTTGGTTTCCGTGTTGTAGGTCATCTCGCCTTCACCGCCCTGGCCCAACCAAGCGTAGATGGAACCAGCGTCCAATTCGATGTTTGCTGCTTTTGTGGCAAGGGCGTACATGGCGATGCTTAACACCAAGAATTGAGGGCGGAAGCCCATGTCAACCAACCCGTCGAAGGTGTCGACTGGTGGGAGTTTCAAGTTGTCAAGAAGGGCCAACAACAAGATGGTAATGGCGGTGAAGGCCAAGGCCAGCGTGAGATCTTTTCGCTCTTTGAGTGTAGGCGTCTTGATGGATGTCGTCATGCTGTAATTCATGGTGCACATGTAGGCGATGAGCAGCCAGGGCAGGAACCACTCGGGGTCAAGGACGGCTCGTGAAAGGATGACGGCGCCCAACATGGCGAGGCTGGTGCTCGTCTCGAGTTTCTTTTGTCGCCGGCCCATCTCAGACACAGCCACCAAAAAGATGGGGATGAGCACGTGAAGCCACGTGCCACCGTAAGTCGCCTGTGCGGTGAGTCCTTCTTCGATGCCAATCCAATCGCTGAGCAGGTATGATGCACTGAACGCAAGCAGCGTGATGTTGATGACCCAAGATCGGGCCACTTTGGAAATGAACACCATGTAAGGGATGACGATCATGCTGAGCACCCAAGGCAGTGTCGAAGTTTCTTGAGGGAGCGCCATCAGAGCCACGGCCAACCCGATGGGCATCCACGGTACACGCTGCTGGAGCACGGCTGGGAAGTAAGCGAGCAGGACGGTCACCCAAAGGGCTACGGGGATGTTGATGTAAGCGGCCAATTCAGGGTAATCGCTTGCACGGAAGGGTCCCAAGATGAGGTTGAATTCAGGGGCGGTGCGAGCCAATGCAATGGCCACAACGACCATGCCGATGAGCACCACTGAGGCGCGTTCCATGACCTCCTTGCGCAAGTCGGGGCGCGCTGCGTAATAACCCTGCATGGCGATGATGAACACCATCAGGGAAAGGGCGCCACCTGCACCGTCAACAGGCGCGTTATCGTTGAGCATCTCGTAAATGATAGGGGTCACGCCGGCCGCCACAGCTACGACCACGAAGTTCAGCGCCCGGTTGGAACGGAGGGCCATCTCCATGGACACAAAACAGATCAAGACGATAGCGAGGCCTAATTCCCAACTCACCACATCGCCAGACCATCGAATCCACGGTCCGACGCCGGCCAGAAGCACAGCCATAGGAGCATAGGTGGCGACACCCCAACCAAAACTCGTGTCCCCGCTGTACCGGCGAAGGAGTCTGTAGTGGCCGAAGGTCAGCAGCAAACACATCACGGTTTGGGCATAGATGCCATTGGCGTTAGGCGACCAGTCGGTGTCGGTGTAAGTGCTGGGTTCACCAAACCAATCCAATTCCATCGTTCCGGTGGCATAGCCCATCAAAAACCGAGTTCCCCAAAGCGTTCCTACGGTTGAGAAAAAGAAGGCAATGCCGAGGAAATAATTCTGGATGTCATGCAGGCGATATCCGTTTTTCTTGCTTTGAAGCTCGATCAGCATGATGGAGACGGCAAACGATGCTAAGCCTCCGACGAAGAGCACCAGAAAATTCTGGTTGGTCGCTTCATCGTCAAAAGCTACGCTGAATACGCCGCCCCAAATGGATAGGAAACCGATGCCCATCATCACGATTTGAGAGAGTTTCAACAGAAACATGTCGTCCTTGCTCATGTTGGTGTTGGGCCGAATCATGGTGATGGTGCCCGCTTCGGGGGCGCTATCAGCCATGACCCCGCCGGAAAGAGCGGGTCCGCTGGGTGCGGGTGTGGCTTTCATTCTCACTGGTGCGGCTTTTCTCCTTGGCGCTGCCATGCTAATCAGGTGTTGAACATAGCGCAGAGCACTTAACCGTTCACCCTGCGGGGTGCGTTAGGTTCCCCTTTTCGAAATGAACACTCCCGTTCGAGATAGGACGCTTCTGGCCAATGAATTGAAATCCCTCCATCGGATGGGTTGGCTTGGAGAGATTTCTATGAAGCGTCCACTCCTCAGCGTGCTTTGCTTTTTCTTGATGCTGACGCCCTTGTTGGCCTCGGCCATGCCAGTCCACTCCACAACGCCATCCGATGCGGAGGATGGATGGTGGAAAACCACCAACATGGACAAGAACGACAACAAAATTGCCGACATGGTAGAGAAATATCACGACCACCCGCTGTTCTTGGATGAGGCCAACACCCTCCCTCTCATCGTTGATTTTGACCACACGCCAACCGCACTGGACATCGCCATGCTCGAGCGTGAGGTTGGCTACGTCCACGAGTGGGACCTGCCACTTATCGACGCCGTGGCGGGCCGAATTCCCCACAGCATGATCTTGGAAACCACCACCCTCCCGGGCATCGTGATGTTGGAACTTGATGGCATTCTTCAGGTTCAGAACGGGGATGCTGCTGTGGTCCATGAGGTCGACCTCGCCCAGCAACAAACGGGATACGACGGTTCAGGTGTGACCGTCGCCGTCATCGACACGGGCATCGACAGCCTCCACGTAGGTCTGGACGACCAAGATGACGACAACAGCACCTACGACCCCAAGGTGATTGGCTTCTACGACCCCGTGAACAACCCAGACAAAACCAACGGGACTGAGATTCAAGCCTACGATGACCAAGGTCACGGAACCCATTGTGCCGGAACCGTTGCCGGCACGGGTGCACCCACCTACGAACATCCTGGGATGGCCCCACAAGCGAATCTTGTCGGTGTCAAGGTGTTGGACGCCGGAGGGTCGGGAAGTTTCTCCGTCGTCATGGCAGGCATGCAGTGGACTGTTGAGAACCGATACAAATTCAACATCCGTGCCGCCTCAATGAGCCTTGGCGGACCGGGCCCCATCGAATGGACCTCAGACGAAGAAGACAGCGTGAATCGTTACGCCAACGAGATGGTGCGAGCAGGCATCACGATGCTCATCGCTGCAGGAAATTCTGCTGCCTCGGCCACCATTGGTACTCCCGGAGGCGCCGAAGACGTCATCACGGTCGGTGCCCTTGACAAGGACACCTCTATTGCTGTTTACAGCAGTCAAGGGCCGACTGAGGAAGGTCGGGTGAAGCCGAATGTGGCTTTTGTTGGCTCGGATGTCATGTCGGTTCAGCACAACTCAGGTGATGGTTACGTGGCCTTCAGCGGCACGAGCATGGCGACGCCTGGTGTGGCTGGAACCGTGGCGTTGATGCTCCAGGCCAACCCTGATCTTTCTCCGTTTGATGTCCGAAACATCCTCCAAGAAACGGCGACGTACCGCCAGTGTCACTATATGTTAGCCAACGAACCGTGCGGAGAAGACCTGATTCCAAAGAACCGTCAAAACAACGTGTATGGTCACGGCCATGTCGAAGCCTTGGCCGCTGTCATGGAGGCTGCCCAGCGCGATTACCAACTTGACAATTCCGTGGCGGTTGTCGTTGAAACCGAAACCGGAAAGGACGACCGTATTCACCTTGCGCCGGGCGATGGCATCGAAATCGAACTCAGCGATTATGTTGACACACTTCAATGGAGGAGCAATCACCTCCGGGACGACTGGGCCAACCTCCACTCGTTTTCGGAAGGCGACCGTTCCGCATTCTTGGATTTGACGACCATCGTTCACCAACTCGAACACCTCCCAGGTATCGATGTTGAGGGCAACCACACCCTCTCGCTACGAGCCCTTGTTGCCAACGAGAGCGGTGGTCACTCCGCTTCGTCCCTTGTTTCAGTCAACGTGATGCTCATGGACACAGCGAACGCCAAGTCCTTTGAGGAACCCAAGGAAGGTTTGCTGGGCGACCTGCCAGTTTGGGTTGCTCCAAGTGTGCTCCTGTTGCTCGTCCTGCTGGTCATCATGGGCATGATTGTCCTCAACAAGGCAGAGGATGCCATTGAGGTCGAGACACTTGATTGGACGTCCTCGGACAAAGACATCGAAGCCGTTGTTGACGAAGCAGCACTTCTGGATTGAGTTGATCTTTGAGACTCAGACTGTTCCAGCCGCCTCGTTCCACTTCTCCAAAATGGCTGATGTCTCATCCATGCGGCCCTCGTGAAGGTACGTGATTTCGCCCTCAGCGTTGACAAATGCCAACGAGCCAGGTCGAGTGATGCCGAGGGATTGGGCCGCTTCAGTGCCTTTCATGAAAGCGTAGGTGCTCAATTCTACTCCGGTATCCCCCGTGCTCTCATCGTCATCGTGAGCGTTGGCTGAATCGTGCCATTCACGCAGAGTGTAGCCTCCAGCATTTTGTGCTGGGTCCGTGGACATGACCAATACCGGAAGTTCTGCCTTGGCGCTCCAGATAGCGTGCATGGTGGTGTAGCATGGACTGTTGCACCATTCTGCTGAGAAGACCACGATGTAGGCGGAACCTGCCATCTTGTCGTTGTCGTAGGTCTGATTGTCGTCTGCAACAGATGAAAACGCAGGGAACATGAGTTTGTCCTCCTCTTCCTCTGCGGTGCAACCCGTGAGCGGAGCAAGGAGAACAACGAGCATCATTAGCATTTTCAAACGGTTCATGAATCGTTGCCGACCTCGGATTATTATTTGACTATTGGTGCCGTGTCACTTTCACATTCATTCATTTCCAGACGGTGTTCGATGGTAAAAAAAGCCATTAGGAGGGCCAAGTACCACGACTCATGAACCCTCGAGTCTCGGTCCTGGTGGTGCTCTTTTCCATTCTGCTTGCGGCGCCCACTGTTGCTCAGAGTGGGGGTGAGATGGCCTGTGAGGCAGGAACCTCAACAGAGGACCGTGAGGGGTGCCTTGACAGCGACGGTGATGGGTGGTCGGACCCAGATGAGGCATGGAATGAAAGCATGGGCGCCGATGCTTTTCCAAGCAATGCATCTGAACATCGCGATCTCGACGGGGACGGAATTGGAGACGTTGCAGACCCCGACATGGACGGCGACGGTGTCGAAGATGAGGCGGATGTTTGGCCAGAAGATCCCGGAATATGGTCCGATACAGACGGCGACGGTTATGCCGATCAAGGCATGCATCCATTGAGCGATAACTGCCCTAACATCTATGGAAAGAGCAAAATTCGGCTTCGAGGTTGTTCTGACATCGACGGAGATTTTGTTCCGGATGATTACGATGATGATGCAGACGGCGATGGGATTCGAAATGAAATGGAGCGCTCCGCATCCTCAGGTACGGTGCTCTACGACCCGTTCAATGCCGCCTCAACACCTCCCGATTCTGACCAAGACACCATTCCAGATGTGCTCGACCCCGATAACGATAACGATGGTTGGCCGGATTACATTGAACTCGACCGTGGTTCCGATATCTTCGACGAGGATGAGACACCGTTTACCATGTACTTTGGAGCCAACACGGGTATCTTTTACACCGGAGGATTGGGGTCGGGTTCGTTTAGTTTTGAGTACGACCCAGACTACACGGAATTTTCTGTCTCCGTTGTGAGCGAAATCGTGTTTGAAGAGTTGGTGATTCCACTTCTCCTCATTCCGGTCTATCTTGCGGTCTTTTTCGCACGTCGCCGAGAGTTCAATCGATTGCTCCTCTCCATTGAGGAAGCCGATGGTAGAGAGGTGTTGCGGGCCATTGAAACCCAAGTGAATGAATCCGTGAAGCAACGAAACATCAAGGTGTACCACGGGCTGGTCTTGCGCAACGCCATCGAGCTTGCTGAAGGCGAGTTTTCGGGCAAGGTTTTGGAAGAGGAATAAGTGGCCACTGAGCCCCAATCATCAAGAAGTTCGTCCGCTACGGTAAACCGGGGACGACCATGGTAGGCGAAGAGCATGTCTCAATGATTCCTGCTCCTGAAGGCAAGCGATGGGCTGCCACGGTGAACGGGCGTCCATTTGAGGTGCTGGCGCCGAGCAATGCCGTTCTGCTTGATGTGCTTCGAGATAAGGTCGGTACGCTCGGCGTAAAACGCGGATGTGACCTTGGTACCTGTGGCTGCTGCACGGTCATGATCGACGGCGTTCCAAAACTCTCATGCCTCACCTTGGCCGGTCAAGTCCAGGGTGCCGACATCATCACGGTTGAGGGTCTTTCAGATGGCGCTCACTTGGCGCCCATCCAAACGTGCTTCGCCACACACGGCGGCTCGCAATGTGGGTTCTGCACGCCTGGCTTCCTCATCGCCTCTCAAGCGCTTCTCAACGAGAATGACAACCCCTCCCGAGACGAGATCGCCTGCGCCATTGAAGGCAACCTCTGCCGCTGCACAGGCTACCAGCAAATCATCGACTCCATCGAAGCAGCCGCTGCCATTCACCGAGGCGATGCTGAGGCCGCCGCACCTGCCAGCGATCCTCATCCTGACCCGCATCCTTCCGGGCCCGAGGAGCCCACCATGCCGCCTGGCCATGCGAAGTGATCATCATGGGAAGTTATCGTCAACAACCGGGTGCCTCCTCGTCAGAGGTTCGCAAGGACGGCAAGCGCGTCGCAGGAAAGCAGGTGTTTCCACCGCCTGGTTCCGGCGGAAGCGAGCCCACCATGCGCGCCCGTGACCTTGATTTCATTCCCGAAACCGTTGGCGGGAAAGAGCCTAAACCCGCCGGAGACCACATCCACGACCGAGACCGAACGGGTACAATTGTTGGAAAAGCCATTCCGCTGGTCGATTCCAACGCCAAGGTTACGGGCCAAGCTTGGTACGGTGATGACGTTCGTCTTCCCGGGGAACTCATCGGCAAAATCTTGCGTTCCCCACACCACTATGCCCGCATCAAGTCCATCGACACCTCAAGGGTGGAGGCACTTCCCGGTGTCATCGCCGTCTCGACCGGCCAGGATGCACCCAATCGATTCGGTGTGCTACCGGTGACCAAGGACGAACATGCCATGGCGGTCGAGAAGGTCCGTCACGTGGGCGATTTGGTGGCGTGCGTGGCGGCGGTGGATGAAGCCACGGCCATCGAAGCCCTTTCGTTGTTCGACATTGAATGGGAAGAACTGGAACCTGTATTTGACCCCAAAAAGGGATTGGAAGACCACGACGAACCCATCCACTGGCGCGGTAAGTACCATCTCGCTCGTACCAATGTGCAAAAGCGCGTGTTTCAGGAATTCGGAGACCGCTCCCTCGTGAACTCACCCCATGCCTCCTCTCACGGTTCGTGGACGATGTTGGGCGTTCATCACGGCTTCACGGAACCACACGCTGTCGTGGCTCACTGGGACCCTAACGGGCGCCTCCAACTCTATACACCGCAACAGGTCCCCCACTACACGCACCGTGCATTGTCAACCGTTCTCGACGTCCCCATGCACCAAATCAACGTGGTTCGCACCTTTGTTGGCGGTGGTTTCGGGGGGAAATCCGACCCGTTCCCGCATGAGATGTGTGCTGCGATCTTGGCCCGCAAATCCGGTCGCCCCGTTCGCATCACCTTTGACCGAGAAGAGGTGTATTGGATCAACCGTGGGCGACATCCAAGTCATATCGATGTCAAGATGACCGCCGACACCGAAGGCAGGATTTCGAGTTTCGACATCGATGCCCTCATCGACGGTGGTGGTTTTGCTTCCTTCGGCCACGTCACCTCCTACTACAACGGTGTCTTGGCCACGGCCCCCTACGAACTTGGTTCCTTTCACTACACGGGGGCTCGTGTCTGGACCAACAAACCGGCTTCTGGCGCCATGCGTGGGCACGGAGCCGTCAACACGCGCTGTGCCGTGGAAGTTGGGCTTGATGAGATGGCAGAATCAATGAATGTCGACCCTATTGACCTTCGGCTCGCCAATCTCTTGCCGCCGCATAGCCGAACCATCAGCGGTTTTCGCATCACGTCCAACGGCATGAGGGAAGCGCTTGAGCGCGTTCGTGAAGGCTCGAAATGGGATGAAAAGTTCCGTCAGATGCCGCTGGGCAAGGGCATTGGCATCGGGTGCGGTTTCTTCATTTCAGGTTCTGGATTGCCCATCCACTGGGACCCGAAGAATTTCCCACATGCGACCGTCCACATTCAGGTTGACATGGACGGCGGTGTGACCGTTCATACCGGTGCAGCCGACATCGGCCAGGGTTCGACCACCGCCGTGGCTCAAGTGGTGGCCGAGGTCTTGGCACTGCCCATCGAAATGATCCATGTCCGAAGCCACGAGAGCGACACCAGCCCCGTGGACCTCGGCTCCTATTCCAGTCGTGTAACGTTCATGAACGCCAACGCAGCGATTCGAGCCGCCATCGGTATTCGCGACCAACTGCTCAAAGCCGCTTGGGAAATGCTGGGCTACCACCCCAACGTCCTCGTTCTCAACGACCGCCGAATCTACTACAAGCACGATCCCGCCATCGGCGTCTCCTATCTTCAGGCCCTTCACAAGGCTCAGGCCGATACCGGGGCGCTCATCGCACGAGGGGCTTATCGCTCGCCGCCCATGGGCGGTGTTCACAAAGGCGCCGCAGCCGGCCTTGCGCCGGCTTACTCCTTCTCGGCCTATGTGGCCGAGGTTGATGTTGATGTTGAAACAGGCTTGGTGTCCTGCACCAATGTTTGGGCCGCTCACGATTGCGGTAAAGCGCTCAATCCGCTGGCTGTCAAAGGCCAGATCATCGGTTCGTGCCACATGGGTCTGGGCCAAGTGCTGACCGAGAAGATGGTCTACGGGCGCACCGGCCACCTCCAGAACGCCAACCTGTTGGAGTACAAGATCCCCTCCGTTCACGAAATGCCGCATGTCGAAGCCATCATTGTGGAATCCAGCGATCCAGAGGGGCCGTTTGGCGCTAAGGAAGCCGGTGAAGGCCCCCTCCTTCCCATTCTCCCAGCCGTGGTGAATGCTGTGTACGACGCCATTGGTGTTCGCCTTCGTGATTTGCCGCTCACGCCGGATGTTGTTCACGCTGGTATTCAGAAGCACCTCAAGAAGCATGGGTTGGATGACGAAGAACAGATGGAATCTCCTCGCTTGATACACGGCCCGTTGCAGTCGGTGTTGGTCGCTCGCGGTGATGAGCACCGAGAACGCGACCGCCTGCGCCAACGCAGCGAAGACACTTCGGCCTATGTCAACGGTGTGTTGTTTGGATTCGACCCCGACCGCCCGCTCTCCGAACAGGTCGAAGGTTGGCGAGAAGCCGATGAACCCCTCCCGGAACAGTTGGCCGAACTCGGGTTTGCTGGCCGAGCTTGGCTCAAAAAAGAGCAACGCCATATGGAGGATGATGCCTGATGTTGATGCCTCCGTTTGAACTTCATCACCCTACCACGGTGGCCGAGGCGGTCGAACTTGCCGCATCACTGATGGAACGGAGCGAAGCCTTCGATTGGGTTGCGGGAGGCACCGACGTGCTTCCAAATTACAAATGGCGTATCAATCCCAAACCGCACGTGATTTCCCTGGCCGGGATTGAAGAGGCTCACCACCTCTCCGCCACCGAAATCGGTTGTATGGTGCCGCTGGCCACCTTGACGGCCGCCAACGGCGTTCATCCTTTGTTGGTCGAAGCGGCGGCCAAAATTGCCTCTTCGTTGATTCGAAAGAGCGCCACCGTTGGCGGGAACTTGTGCTTGGATACCCGGTGTTTCTGGTACAACCAAAGTGAGGATTGGCGCCGTTCCATTGATTGGTGCCACAAAGCGGATTGCGGTACGGGCGCCGATTGTCGAGTGATTCCCAACCAAAACACCCTGTGCGTTGCTACCTATCAGGGCGACCTTGCCCCGAATTTCATGGTGCTTGGGGCTTCGGTCGTGCTCATTGGCCCCGAAGGTCAACGCACGCTTCCCCTCTCGGAATTTTACGAACTTGACGGGATGAAGAAGAACGTGCTCCAGCCCGGAGAATTCTTGCTCAAAGTGGAACTGCCAGCAGATGCCAAGAAACGAAAAGGCTGCTACCAGAAGTTGCGGGTTCGAGAGTCCTGGGACTTCCCTGAAGCCGGCATTGCAGCCTCGTGGTTCCCCGGCGACGCCGCTTCGCTGAAAGTAGCGAGCACGGCGCTTGAATCCATCCCGCGTCTCCACGATGAACAGGTGGAGGCCCACCTTGCTGCAGGTGAGCTTGACCCTGTTGGGTTGGCGGTGCTGGTTCAAAAATCAGTCAAACCCGTGAACAACACAGCGTTGCCACCTCGATATCGACGTTCCATGGTGAAAACGCTCACCAAGCGAGCCATTCGAGGTATTCTGGATTGAGGCGATTCCATGAAGCAATTCGTTCCTTTCCTCTTGGTCCTCTCGCTCTTGTTGGCGTTGCCTGTTGGGCAGGCTCAAGACATGCAAGGCCCCTCCTGGGAGATGGGTTGGGTCACGGACGTTGACCCAAAATACGTCGTGGACCTCGAAGATGATTGGGATGTAACCGGGGAGTTGGTCGTGTACGTGGCCAACGAGGGCCCAGCCACGCTCAACCTTGACCTGACCTACGATTATGATGAGGATGGTCCTTTCCAATTGGACGGCCCCGAGAGCATCGAAGTGGCTGGAAACACCAACGATACCTTCCGTATCACGATCACGGGCGCAGAAGCTGACGTCGTGCGAGCATTTTCTCCCTCATCCAGCGTTGAACTCGTGATTGCCGGAGATGAAAAAGTGGGCGATTCAACATTGCGTACGCAGGAGATTGAGGCCGACATCACGGTGCCAAGGATGTACCGGTTGGTGCCCAATGCAGTGGAGCCTACCGATCTCCTGTTTGCAGGCTCGTGGGTTGATTTCACGCTTGAAGTGAGCAACCTTGGCAACACACAAGACGCCATTACGATGGGTGAGGCCACGGTCAGGAGTTGCCCTCATCTGACGGTTTCGGGCTTGGAACAACTCGATAACACCGTGGTGCAGGTCACCAATGCCAACGGCGATAACAAAGTGACCTTTACGCTCCGCCTTGAAGCGAGTTCGAGCCACCAGGAGCGAACCTGTGAGGTCTCCATCGCCGTAGAATCCGAAGGCGACAAGAACCAACGGTCGAGCACCTTCAACGTGGAAGTCAGTGCGCCTGCTGCGGACGATCCTTCAATGCCTGATGATGACACCGAAGACGACGATACGGGCTCGCTCAGCACCTCCGATTCCTTACCATGGCCGCCGGTTAGCCAGTTCTTCCTCGTGTGCAGTGCTGCTTTTCTCTTGGCCGGTCGAAAAACCACAGCAGCCAACAACGGTAAAAAAGTGTAATTTTCTGCCTTTTGGCGGGTTCTCCCACAACCCAGAACCGAAGGACTGTGGGAAGGAAACCTCAGAATTCCCCTGCCCATCCTTGAGCAACTATTATGTGTGGAATGTGTCTCCGAAGGTTGTAAATCTATGGATTTCATCATAGATGAGGGGGAAGTAATTTGGCAGAAGCAGAACGAACCAGTTTGAGCCTTGAAGCATGGCTCATGATTGGTCTGCTGGTCTCTGTCCTCCTCTCGACGGTCGTCATTGCCGTGGTTTCTGCTGGGAAGACGACCGTGTTTTCACCGTACGAGAACGATTCAGATTACGACGGGCAACAACTCACACTCATGCGCGACAGCCTCGAGGACTTTACCGTCGCCAACACGATGTCGACACCCATGCTGGTCAATGACTGGCAGAATCCCCATCGCACGCTGTTGGTTATCGCTGCTCCTGAGAAGCCGTTTGATGCTGCTGAAGCCGCCGCCATCCACGACTTCGTCACCGAGCGAGCAGGCAAAGTCATTCTCGCTTCCAACTCGACCAACGCCCAACTGGTCGCCGAAGAGTTTGGTGTGAAGTACTTTGATTCACCCGTCCGCGACGACATCAACACTGGTCGCTATTACGAGGTCACCGATGAAAACGACGATCGAATTTCCCCTGACACCAAGAAACTCTGGTCGGTCGCCAGCGTCAAGCGCGATGCTGCCACCATGGGCGACGAAAAGGCCGTTCCTTGTTCCGAGGATGATGTGCGTCAAGAGAACGTCAACAACTGCCGCATGCCGGTCTTGTTCCACCGTCCTACCGCCATTCAGGTGTTGGATGAGCAAGCTGACGAAGGCCGTAGCGTCCACGTGCTGGCCGCCGCTTCCACCTCAGCAGAAATTGACGCCGGAAAAGGCGAATCCAACCCCACCTTGGGTGAGGGTGAAACGGGGCTTATCATCCGCATCGATTACCCCGAACAAACCGTGCTTGACCAGCGTTCCCTTGACAAGGGCGGCGACATCGGTGAGATCAGCGCGACCGGCAGCATCGTGTTCGTTTCCGACCACTCCGTTCTCGCCAACCACCTTTGGGACCAAGCCTACGCTGAGGAAACCGGAAAGCAACAATGCGATTCTGAACTTTACGTCCAATTCGGCCATATGTGCTGGGACATGGATTCGGAGGGTTTGAACAGCGGTCTTGGCGACACCACATGGCGTGGAAACGAGGCGTTTTTCACCGCTCTGATCAACGACATGATGGAGTTTGACAACCCAGACCTCTCGGCCACCATCGCCCGTAATCCATCAGCCTTCAACGTGGTCTTCGACGAAAGCCGCCACGTCTCTGGAAGCCTTTCTATGCCCTTCACTGAAGCCATGGGCGCCATCGTTCTCTTGACGAGCGACGGCGTGCTGAAGTGGCTCATTATCCTCAACCTCTTTGCGCTCTTGGCCATCGCTATTATGGTGGTCCCGGAGAAAGAGAACTGGCGCCATGTCTTCGACTTGACGCGCTTCAGGGAACGACCAACCAAGTTGGACCCAACCCAATACCAACGGCGAACCCGCGAGGCCTTCCTCGCCAAGGTTCGCAACTTCAACGACCTGACGCGTGATGAGTTCGCGCGCAAGTCCCCTGCGGAAGTCATGCAGATGATCCGCGAGCCCCGATTGGTCGAACTGGTGAGTTCGAACCGTGCCTACTCCAACGAAGAATTGAGGGAACTTATCCCACAAATCCGTCGTTGGGGAAATTGAAACAAGGAGGATAAGACATGCAACCCCCAGCCCCCCCAGCAGCCCCGCCCGCGCCTGTTCCTGCAGCGCCAGCAGCACCGGTGGCCCCTGCCGCACCCGCCCCACCCGTGGCGCCCGCAGCACCAGCCGCCCCTGTTGCCCCTGCAGCACCGGCCGCTCCGGCCCAGCCGAAGCACCAGAGTACCCCAGAAGTCCGAGAGCGCCTCAAGGCCGTCGGTGCGATTGCCCAGGCAATCGCAGCCGAAGTCCAGAAGGTCATCATCGGTAAGTCGCACGTCATCGACAACGTGTTGATCAACATCCTGTCCAACGGGAACCTTCTCTTCGAAGA
>JBMSEL010000021.1:0-30453 GCA_049412325.1 Candidatus Poseidonia sp. | reverse complement strand
AGTTGAACCCCTGACCTCCCGGTTATGAGCCGGGCGCTCTAACCAACTAAGCTACGGGCCCTTGCCGTTGGGTCAAAACCACGCATCATGAACCTTCTCATGGTCAATCGAACTGTGCGAGCGAGGATTGTGAGGGTTTGATCCACTCCCTCACGTTGCGCTCCAATTCATCTCGAATGGCTTCGGGAACAAAAATCAGGCATCGTTCGTTGGGTTGGGCGAGCGAACGAATCAAGGCCGAATGTTCCGAAGCGTCTCGACCGTCCTCGAGCAGAATACCGCCGTTGTAAGGGAGGTAACCTCGCTTCCGAATCGTCGCTTGAATCGAATCCATGCCCGCATCAAAACCTGCTTCCTCAAGAACTTCAGCGATGCGAGGCATAACAATCTCACACATCTCAACCGTCAGCGGGTCAATGCGGAGAGACTTGTGAAACCCTTTGCGAGACAGCAATCGACTCGCGTAGCCCGAAAGCCGCGGGTCGGGGTGTTGAGCCCAACCGGGAAGCGCGACTTTGATGTGGGCGTCGTTAAGGAGAACGTATTCTTCCGGAGAAAGGGATTCGTTGAGCAACATATGCTCCAGTTCAGTCGTGAGTGGGAGTTCTCCAGCCGTTGCGAGTTCCCGAGCACGCTCAAGCATGTTCACGAGGTAGGCCTGCGTGAGCATGTTCACTTTGTGGAAGTAGACCTGCTGGTACATGTGGTAGCGAGTGACCAAGTAGGCTTCAATGGCGGGCAGTCCCCATCGCTTGACGAACATTCGGCCGTCATCACCAACCCGAAGGGCACGAATGACACGGGCGCT
This sequence comes from Candidatus Poseidonia sp., assembly GCA_049412325.1. Lineage (GTDB taxonomy): Archaea > Thermoplasmatota > Poseidoniia > Poseidoniales > Poseidoniaceae > Poseidonia. The sequence continues at coordinate 29,645 of JBMSEL010000021.1, read as the reverse complement.
GTCAAACCCACCGATTTGAGCACCGGTGTTGGCCTGATCACGAATCATGTAATCCATTCGATCCACATCGAGTTGACTGCTCACGATTTCTTTCATGAACCGAGGAATGGGCTGGCCGTTGTGTTCGTCCTTACCATCCATCAGCGCAAACAATCGACCCAAGCGCTCCTCACCGAGCACACCACGAACCGCTTGTCCAATGGCCGTGTCCGGTGACTCGAGGATATCGCGCCCCCACGCTTCGTGCGAACGGAATGTAGCGTAGACCCGAGGGGTTTCGAGCAAATGTGAGTAGGGGGGATGCCCGATATCATGGAGCAGTGCAGCGAGCTGCACCAACTCTTCATCGTCTTTGGAAAGCAACCCAGGGTGAACTTCGTTGAGGTGGGCAGCCAATTCACCGGCCAGATGGTACGCACCCAACGAGTGAGCAAAGCGGTTGTGCGTGGCTGCCGGGAAGACATACTCGCAGGTCGAGAGTTGCTGGATGGCACGCAATCGTTGGAATTCAGGCGTATCAATGATGGTGGCATGGGACCCTGGCACCAGAATATCGCGATGGATTTCATCGCGAATCACTCGGTCTCTGAGGTTCATGATGACGCTGGGTCCAGTTGTTTCTTTATAGCCCTTCTCGGAACCAGCCGGAGCGGCCCGTGTGAGAAGGGCTAAGCGTGGTCATTGACAGGCCACAGCATGGCCGATGCCGTCAAGGGGCTGATGGACCGAATCACCAACGATGACCCCGAGACTCGGGGTCAGCAACTATGGGTCATGTTTGCCTTGGCCATGTTCCTCGTGGCTACGCTCAATTGGTATGCTTACGTGAGGGAACCCGAGGTCATTGAAGTTCGTCAACTTCTCGAATACAAGAACGAGGTGGTCAAGGTTCAAGGAACCTTGATTTCATGGGTAGAGGACCCTTACGCCTCCGGTGACGACCGTGTTGATGCCATCATCGACGATGGTACCGGGGTGGTTGAATCAAGGTGGTATCGACCCGGCAACATGCCGCCCATTGGAACCACCGTAACCGTCATGGGAGATGTCATTGAATACGATGGACGGATCTGGATCCAATCACTGGGTGCTGGTGCCATGGAATGGACGGCGGCCGACCTGCCAGAGGTAGAAACCTTGGCCCTCGCTGATGTTGCACAGGATCCGTTCGCCTACGAAGGTGAAGTGATTCAGTTGACAGGATTCATTGGGGAGTCGATTGCACCTGATGCCACCTTCACCTCGGCCTACTTGGGCGACCACCCCAATTATGGAAACTCCGAGCACCAAATGCACCTCATCATTCGCTCGGCCATCGGCCAATGGGTGGAAGCCACCTCGAAGGTGGAAGTTCAAGGAATTTTGACCTACCAGCAGCGGGACCTTCGCTGGAGCCTTCAGGTTCAAGGCCCAGAAATTCTCGTTGACCGCAACCATGTGGTCAATTTCCCCCAGTTGGACTGGAACGCCCAGGCCACATGGTCGTACCAATCCGGACAAACCGTGATGATGACCGGTGTGTTAACCACCTCGGAGACGGATTGGAGGTTGTACGGTCCCAGCGGCACCTCCATCTGTGTCCTCCCCTCCGAAGAGGACCGAGCAAGCGATGCCTCCAACTCCATGCACAACACCCTTCAAACCGTGGAAGGCCGATTGCTGTGGTCCGAAACCGAATCGGGCTGGTGCATTGACGCCAACAACGGCGCCTCACCGACCTTGGTCAATCCCGAGACACCAATCAGCCTGCTGGCCATGCTTTCCGCCGACCCTGTCGGCATGGTGGCCGATGCAGAAGCGACGTACACCCTCTCGGCCTACGTCAAGTACGCTGTGGAACCCGGCGTGGAAAATGAAGAGGCCTACTTTGTTGATGCCGCCGCCTACTCGCCCGGTTGGACCACCGTGGCCGTGACCGTGCCCGGACCTCGAACGGCCTGGCTTGAAACCGGCCAGAACATCATCGCCAACGTGTCGGTTTCATGGGACGACGAAGACATGCGCATCCGGCTCATCGTCCACGACTACACCCTTGGCACCGTCCCCTCCGCCCGCACATTGCTGTGGGACGACGGCGCAACACAGTGGAGCTATGCCCGAGAGCAGAACGTGTTGCTCAACGGAAAGGCCACTGAAATCGACGGCCAGTGGCACCTCGTCCGAGATGGGTCCAACGATTCCATCATGCTGAACATCCAACCTCAAGCCATTGGCGTTGATGAGTACCACATCAACCAGTCGATGACATGGGCGGGAAGATTGCGTCAGGTGCAAAGCGACGATGGGATGAGCCTTGTGTACACGCTTGATCAAGCCGACGTGCTCGATAGCGACGGCGATGGCCTCGGAGATACCCTCGAAGACACCATCGGTACTTCACCGACATCGGAAGATTCGGACGACGACGGTGTAGGCGACCGTGAAGCATACGAAAACGGGGAATCGTAAGGTGAGCGTATGCTGGAAGGGTACTTCTTGGACTTGGCGTGGCTTTTAGGCGCCTTGTTCTTCGGCGTCATGCTGGGTTCCCTGACCGGTCTGATCCCCGGTTTTCACGTCAACAACGTCGCCCTCATTCTCCTCGCCCTCAGTCCTGCTCTGTTGGATCTGGGGATTCCACTCTCATCGGTGGCGGCCATCATCGTGGCCACCGGAACCGTCCACACCTTCCTGAATTACATTCCATCTGCCCTCATCGGGGCGCCGGACGGCGATACGGCCCTGTCACTTCTCCCCGGACACCGCATGCTGCTCTCAGGGAATGCCGCCAGAGGCGTTGCATGGTCGGCCCGAGGCTCCCAACTTGGCCTGTTCCTTTCCCTCCCCCTTATCGTTCTCGCACGAATCGCTTTCGGCCCCGAACTTGGCTGGTACGACGATCTACGTTCGGTCCTACCGTTTGTGCTCCTCACCATCTCGCTGTTGCTCTTGGCCACCGAAACCACGCGCCTTGACTGGCCCTCATGGATGCAACGCTTGACACGTGGGAAACTCGGGCGAGATTCTCGTTTTGCAGGTTTCTTGACAGCGACGGCATTCTTCCTGCTCGCAGGCATGTACGGCTGGGGGGTCTTCACCCTCCCCGCTCGCTCGCCGGTTGGAATGCCGGACGCCAGCCTCCTGCTCCCCAGTTTGGCAGGTTTGTTTGGAATCGCCAACCTGCTTGACATCTATGCGACGACATCGCACCTCCCACCCCAGCGAGAGAACTGGGCTCTGCCCCCCGCTCGACCCTTGATGGTGCCATGTTTCTGGTCGAGTGTAGCAGGTGCTTCCATGGGCGTGTTGCCTGGCATGACCGCCTCCCAAGCCACGGTGCTGGTGATGGGCGGCAGGAACCTTGCAGCGAAAGCTCAGGGCAAGCAGGGCTTCGGTATGGATTGGGAGACCCGCCGGTTAACCGAACTGAGCGACGACGAACTGCTTGAAATCGCCAAAGCGGAAGCCGAAGAAGGGGTGGAAGGACCGCAAACCAAGCAGGACCTCGAAATCATTGCCATTCTTTCCGCCGTGAACACAGCGGTCACCGTCATGGTTCTCGGCTTCCTCTACATCATCAGCCGGTCCCGTTCGGGAGCAACGCTGGCCCTGAAGATGATGTATCCCATCGAAACATGGTCGTCGCTTGAGCCCACCTCTGATTTCATTCGATTGCTGGCGGTCACCCTCGCAGCAGGTCTCCTCGCCATGCCGATGATGCGCTATGTTGGCATGGGGATGCTGCGACTGCACGCCGCCATCCCGCTTCAGCAAATGGTGATGGGCGTGATTTTGTTTGTGGTGGCGTTGGTGTGGCTCTCCACCGGATTTGTGGGCATCGGCGTCCTCATCGTCGGCACCATCATTGGATTGCTTCCTCCCCGAATTGGCATTCGCCGTTCTCACGGCATGGGCATCATTTTGGTGCCCATCATGATTTACACCTTCGCTCAGAAATTCGACAGTTTCGGCTTTATTTGAACAACGGATGTGACCATGATGAAGAACACCTTGACCGCCAGCAGCCTGATTCTCCTCTTCCTGCTCTCCTTGACCGCCCCCGTCGCCACCACGCTTGCCGACGGCGGGTCTGCTCCGAACAAAGCCGGACGCTCCACGGCGTGTTCGGGCTATGTTTGCCTCAACGAAGTCATCCCCAACCCAAACGGTTTCGACGACGCAAACTATCCCGGAGGGGAGTGGTTTGAGCTCTACAACAGCGGCACCGTGGCCGTTGATTTGACCGGATGGAAGGTCACCACCAGTGCGTCGAAGACCCTCGATTTCAACGCCAACACCATCGTTGGCTATCAGGCAGGCAACAGTTCGACGTGGACAATTTCACCCGGTGATTACGTCGTCATCGCTCGCAACGGTGATTCCAACTTCTACATGACCAATTCCGGGATGTCGATGACCCTGGTGGACAACAACAACAACAACCTCCACCAAGCAACATGGGGAACGGTCATCTCCGGTAAGAGTTACGAGCAAGACCCCAGCAGCGCCACGGCCAACTGGATTGCCACCAACAACCCCACCCCCGGCGACGTCAACACGGCCACGGGAAGCAACACCTTGATCCCGGGCGACCTCATCATGACCGAGGTCATGGCCAACCCGTGGCCTTCGTTTGACAACGCCACGTGGCCAGGCGGCGAATGGATTGAAATCCTGAACACAGGTAACGCCGACATTGACCTGACGGGGTACTCGATCGAGGACGCCGCTGGGAACGCCCTTCCATTCAACAACAGCCACTTGGTCAACGCTTCACAGACCATGCTCATCTCACCGGGCGAGCACCGAATCGTGGCAGTGAACGGTACGAGCACGTACGGTGTGCTCAACAACGGTGTGGAATCGCTCACGTTGAAATGGCCCAACGGGAGCCGTTCTCAGGAAATCTCCTACTCCTCAACCATCCAAGGCTTTGCGCTGATGGAATCCACCACGGCCAACGCACCGTGGACGTATGCGCCCTATCCCACGCCTGAAGGGATGAACCCGCTTCCACTCGAACTCATGCCACGACAGGTCGGTGATGTTCAGATAACCGAAGTGTTGTCCAACGCCACCAACGACGGCGCCTCGTTCCCTGACGGCGAATGGATTGAACTCCACAACACGGGACAGGGTTCCATTGACCTCATGGGCTGGAGCATCATGGACGGCATGGGGAACCTGACGTTCCTTGACCCAGGCACCTTGGTGTTCAACGCCACCCAAGGTTCCACCGTCATCGACCCCGACGGTCGGCGACTTGTCCAGTTCACTTCGTACACCGAGTTGTGGGACAACCACAATCACGTGTTCCTGCGGGACATGACCGAACAGATCGTCGACAGCGCTCACTACACCACCGATTACGGCGAAGACATGGCACTGGTACGTGGCAGCAACGCTGCTGATGCGTGGACACCTGCACCGTGGAAGACCCCCGGGCAGCCCGAGCCCGGCTCGACACCATCGGCCACCACCGTGCTGTTCTCTGAAATCCTCCCAGATGCGGTGGGCTCGGACAGTCAAATGTGGCCCAACGGCGAGTGGATTGAACTCTACAACTACGGTACGATGGACGTCGATGTCGCCGGTTGGAAGCTCCAAGCCCCTTCCCGAACCTTGACACTGCATGAGTCGAACATGCCGCTGCAGGAAACAACGGTCGTCAAAGCAGGAGAGGCCTTGCTCATCGCCCTGAACGGAACAAGCAGTTTCTATCTCAAGCACACCGCTCCCGATTCAATCGGGCTGGTGGACGCCGCTGGTTCAGCCGTGGATACCATTGCGTGGGCCAACACCGTCGAGGGCGAATCCATGGTCGCCCCCAACAGCACACATGCCGGAGTTGGGCCAAATGCCAGCAACGCCACGGGGAATTGGATTCAAGCAGCATGGGCCACGCCTGGGGAAGTCAATCCTGAATGGGCGCCATACAGCGGTTCAACTTCACTTGCCGTGACCGAAGTACTCCCGTATTGCAACGATGACTCCATTGAACCCACCGAAGATTGGATCGAGGTCCACAACACGGGTTCCACACCGCTGAACATCAGCCGATGGTCGGTCCTCAACGCCGATGGGGACCGTCGCTTCATACGGATGGACAGTCTCTGGTCCGCCGCCAACACCTCAGCCAAAGAGATACTGAATCCTGACGAGCGTGCCGTCTTTGTGATGGATGAGTACATCTTGACGGGGCTGGGCGACGCCTTCCAACTGCTCCATCCCGACGGGGATGCGGTGACGGGCGCATCGTGGACGGTGATCACCGACTGCCAGACGTTGATGCCTGGTGAAACTTCCAGCAGCGATTGGGTCCACACCCTCTGGCCGACCCCGGGTGAGGCAGAACCTAACCCCACGGATTTCGCCACCAAAGATGACCTACGGTTTACACGTTTCATGCCGTCGGCTTCCACCAGCATTTCATCCGACATGGAATTCATTGAACTCGCCAACCAAGGCGATGACCTGGCCGTACTCAACGGCTGGACACTCCAAACAACCACAGCCGCCAACACGTACAGTGCTGCCATCACCAGCTTGATGATTCAACCCGGCGAAACCGTGGTGCTCGCCAACGATGCTGATGCGCTCGGTGTTTACGAAGACGGTACCGTGGTTGACCTCGGCGGTGTGCTCAACCGCACCTTCTACCTCCCCAACTCCGGGGCGGCCCTGCAACTCCTCGACAGCGCCGGCGAGCAGGCCGACACCTTGGTGTACGGCAACGGCCCGGTGGAGGTTCCTGGTTGGAGCGGCATCGCGTTGGCCGAACCCATCGCCAATTTGGACAACCTGATCTACCTCCGTGGAAGCGGGTGCGGTGACACGCCAGACACCGACACGGTCGCTGACTGGCACGAGCGGTGGAGTCGACTTGGCGGGAGCACCTTCTGCTTTGACACGAGCGTGGCCGATAGCGGCACCATCACACCACTCATCGGCCCTGACCACGGCCTGGCCGACCTTCTGGCATGGATTGATGGTGCCACCGACTCGTTGAACGTTCACATGTACCTGCTCCATGAGGTTCACCTCGTCGAAGCCATGATCGATGCACAGAACCGGGGTGTTGACGTGACCGTGGTCCTTGACTACGGCGACAACTGGTGGAATCAATACGACCTTGACACCCAACGAGGCATGGCCACGGAATTGTTGGCTGCCGGCGTTGATGTGCATTGGTTCGGCGACACGGGTGAGAACCCTTACGCCTACATTCACAGCAAGGTGGCCGTCAGGGACGCTGAGAGCGTCTGGATTGGCTCAGGCAACTGGAAGTCCTCCTCTCACCCTGCCCCGGGTGAGGCTGGAAATCGGGATTGGGGCGTCCTCGTGGACAACGCGCCGCTTGCCGAAATGGTGCTCAACCATCTGGCCTTCGATGAGAACGGCGCCAGGGACCACATCACGCCCGTGGTGGCCAGTGACGCTCCCACCGGTTGGACCATGCCGCCTTCATCTGCCATCGTCGGTGAAACAGCGGTGGGCATCACCGGCGATTTCGAAGCCAACCTCTTGGTCTGCCCCGACAATTGCATCGATGAACTGGTGAGGGCCATTGATGGTGCAGATGTGGAACTCCTGCTTTCCGTCCAGTACTTGGACATGGATTGGTCGTGGGGCTGGGGCGATAACCCGTTGCTCGAAGCGCTCGAAAGCGCAGCGCAGCGCGGTGTCCGATTGCGCTTGATTCTCAACGGCGCCTACCTTGACGAGGACATTCAAAGCGTGGTCGACCGGTTCAATGAGGAATGGAACTTCACCTTGGGCTACGACACCTCAGCCATTGTCATGAGCAGTGACGACCATGTCACCAAACTCCACAACAAAGGCGTCATCATCGACGGCGAACACGTTCTGGTCTCGTCCATCAACTGGGGCGATTCAGCCTTGGTTCGAAACCGAGAGATGGGACTGATGATTTCAAGTCAAGCCGTCGCAGATGTCTACATCGCTTCATGGTATGAAGATTGGAACCGACTTGACACCACGACGGACACGGACCAAGACCGGTTGATGGACCACTGGGAAGTCGAGCATGGTTTGACCCGTACACAACGCAGCGTTGTAGGTGAAAGCACGATGGATGAATCCATGCTTGACGGCGATGAGGATGGCTTGACCAACTACGCTGAACAACTCCACGGAAGCGACCCGAACGCGGTCGACACGGACGGTGATTGCATCAACGACGGATTGGAAGTGGCGTGGGCTCAGGCCACGGCCCTCAATGCCAGCGTTGACGACATTTCCCCAACCGATGCCCTGACGCTTTGGGACGCTGACGGTGACGGCCAGGACGACCATGAGGTACTCGGTTGCGACCTTGCGGGTGTCGACATTGGGCCTCTTGAACAAAACAACACAACGGACAACCCCGATGATGACAACGATGGTGTCCTCGACACCGAAGATGAATGCCCCGACACCCCGGCTGGTGTGGCCACGGATGCCAAGGGATGCTCATCCACACAACGCACCGAATTGGTGGAAGACAGCACGGACAACACTGCAGGTGATGCCGCTCAATCCTTCTTCCTCACGCTGATGGTGCTCGCTCTGCTGCTCTCAGGCGGAGCGTATGTCGTTCTCCGCAACATGCGAACGGAATCAGAAGAGGTCAAAGACACCATCAGCGAAGCTGCCTTCGCCGACCCTGCACCGACCACCATCTCCAACGTGGAATGGCAGCAACCGGTCTTGAACGCCAGCCAGTCGGGCATCACACCGGAGATGCTGGCTCAGGTTCCAGGATGGACCGCTGAGGTGATCGAGCAGTACATGACTCAAGGTTGGTCCTTCGAGCAGTTGGTGACCTACTATCAAGAACAGGTCGCTCAGCACGCACAAGAAGAGCAACATTGAAACGGGACCTTGACGAGACAACATCGGTAGCCATGGAAATTCGCAGCAGCAATCCTGTCCTCAACAACAAGTTCTGGAGCAACCTCACCGGAACCGACCGGATGACGGTTGACGGCTCCATGAAGAAAATCGGCTACCTGCTCTCCGTAACCATCGTGTCTGCCTTGGTTTCTGCAGTGTTGTGCATGAACGCACTCAACAACGGTAACGGGGGATTGTTCATTGGAGGGCTCATGGGACTCGGCTTCGTCGGTGGAGCCATCATCGCCATCATCGTGTTCATGACTCGCCCTCAAAACCCAGCAGCATTGATGACCATCTACGCCATTTTGGAAGGCATGGGCATCGGTGCTATGTCGTTGATGCTTGAACTGACCGCCTACAAGGGCATCGCACTCCAGGCTGTGTTCGGCACCATGGCCATCACCGGCACCATGTACGTCATGTACGCCTCTCGCATCATCCGACCCACACCGGCGTTCAACAAAATTGTCTTTGGATTGGTGATGAGCATCATGTTCCTGTACCTCACGTCCTTTGTGCTCCAACTGTTCACGCCCTATGATGTGCCCTTCCTCCACAGTTCTGGACCCATCGGCATCGGCTTGACGGCAGTCATCCTCGTTGTGGCCGCCCTCACCCTCATCAGCGATTTTGGATTCATTGAATCGGGCAGTCGATATGGCGCTCCCAAGAACATGGAATGGTACGCAGCCTTTGGCATCCTGATCTCCGTGGTCTGGATTTACATCGAAACCCTCAGGCTGCTCTCAAAACTCAATGCCTACAGGGAATGAGCATAATGACACGGAGTATTCCCTCCATTGATTTCCGCCTGGCGACCTCTGCCTCTGAGGCAGAACGTCAACAGTTCGTTCAAGAGGTGGGGGATGCGCTGAAGGACATCGGATTTTTCGCACTGACCCATCACGGGATTCCTCGTTCGCTCATCGATGACACCTATGCGCAGTGCGATGCCTTCTTTGATTTGGATGAAGCAACCAAACGGCTCTATCTGCAACCCGGCATCGGCCACCAACGCGGCTACACGGCCTTTGGCGTAGAACACGCCAAGGACAACCCTGCTCCGGACCTGAAGGAATTCTGGCAGACCGGCCGGGCCTACCCGAATGAGGGCCCGACCCCAACCTACCCGCAAAACGTGTGGCCCACACCTCACGTGCAAGGCTTCCAAGCGACCACCGAAGAACTGTTTTCAGGCATGGAATCGTTGGCGCAACACCTTCTTGCCGCCTGCTCGGAATACCTCGGGAAACCTCGAGAATGGTTGCCCGAGATGTCAAACGAAGGCAACACCATCATGCGAATGATCCACTATCCACCGCTGGACGAATCAATGCCTGTAGGGGCGGTCAGATCGGCGGCTCACGAGGACATCAATTTCATCACGCTCCTTGTCACTGCAACGGCTGACGGCTTGGAAGTCATGGACCACGACGGTTCGTGGATTCAGGTCAAAGGCGACCAGGACGCCATCATCGTTGATTCTGGCGACATGCTCCAAAACCTGACCAACGGGTTGTTCAAATCCACGACACATCGTGTGGTGAACCCGAAGGATGCCAACACACGTCGCTATTCCATGCCGATGTTCGTTCATCCACGCAACGAAATCGACTTGACACCACATCCAGATTTCGTCGCCATGACCGGTGGAAAGCCGTTGTATGCCTCCATCAATGCAGGCGATTACCTTCACCAACGATTGGTGGAGATTGGTCTCATTTGAGGGAGTACCATGCGCTTCCAACATCTGGTTGAGGCGGTGATTTCCGCCAAGGCTCAACCAGCAGCAGAACTGGAACTGTTTGTGGAAGGTGTGGCCGATGGCTCGGTCTCAGTCAAGGACGCCACATCTTGGCTCAAGGCCGTCCACCAGCATGGTATGCGAACCGAAGACACCGTGGTGTTGACCAAGTCCATGATCGCCTCTGGTGCAAGCCTCTCGTGGGGAGAAGGCCCCCCGGTCGTGGACAAGCACAGCACCGGCGGCGTGGGCGACAAAATGTCCCTTGTCCTTGCACCAGCCTTGGCAGCGGCGGGTTGCCGGGTTCCCATGTTGGCAGGGCGTGGACTGGGACATACCGGTGGAACGATTGACAAATTGGAATCCATTCCTGGCTTCAACTGCGCCCTCTCTCCCGAGGCGATGGTTGAGGCCGTCGAGGCCGTTGGATGTTGCATCGCTGTCCAAAACGAAGCCATCGCTCCGGCCGACGGGGTGCTGTATGCCATTCGAGATGTCACTCACACCATCGACAGCGTGCCGCTGATCACGGCCTCCATCATTTCAAAGAAGGCAGCAGAGGGGCTGAACGCTCTGGTTTTGGATGTCAAAACTGGAAGCGCCGCCTTCATGCAAACCGTGGAACAAGCGAGAGAACTTGCCATCTCCATGGTGCGCACCGCCGAGGGGCTTGGTATCCAAACCGTGGCCCAACTCACGGCGATGGACCAACCCATTGGCACCCACATTGGCAACGCCCTCGAAGTGGTGGGAAGCATTCAGGTGTTGCAGGGCGGTGGTTCGCCCGACACCCGAGAACTCGTCATTCTTCAGGGAGCGGCTCTCCTGTCCATGACAGGAGTATGCGAGAACGAAGCGGAAGGACGCATGAAAATGGAAGCCGTTCTCACCAACGGTTCAGCCCTCGAACGTTTTCGAGCCATGTGTGTTCAACAAGGCGTGGAAGAACAAACGGCCACAGCCCTGATCAGCCATCCAGAACGCACCCTCGGAACGGCTGAATTTCAAACCAGCGTACTGGCTGAGCAGGATGGGTTTGTGCAGGGCTACGACGCCATGCAACTGGCACAACTCGCTCGCCAACACGGTGCAGGCCGCTTTGCCTTGGAGGATGTCATTGACCCCTTGGTGGGGGCTGTCATCGATGCCCCAGTGGGCCAGAGGGTGAAAAGAAACGACCCTTTGCTAACCTTTTGTCACAATCGGCGGCTGGATGAAGACGAACTTGAAATCCTGAAATCACTGGCCACCGTTTCCCCTGAAGCACCGATTCTTTCACAGCGTTTGATTGAAGTGATTGATTCCACCTCAACGAAGGCGTGATAAAGGGGATGCCTGTCGCCCACTTTGCCGATTTAGCTTAGCTGGTGGAGCGTGGGACTGTTAATCCCAAGGTCGTGGGTTCGAGCCCCACAATCGGCGCCAAACCCCTCACAGCACACCGTTTTGGTCGTGTTCCGATCATGAGTTCGAAGTCTCCAGCCGTCCATCTACCCACGCCATCTATCAGTCGCGTGCAGCGACCTCAACGGTGCGAGATGGTGTTTCTTCCGAAGGATAGACACCCCAGTAGGCTTCTCGGGCCTCTTGATTGGCCTGCATGCACAACTCCACGTCGCCCGGACGGTCAGGCATTGTTTGTGTACCGTTAAGGTGTTCAATCATCGGTTGAATGTTGGACATGTTCACAACACCCCAACCGACTTGTGTGCAGGGAGCGACCGGTGAGATGGGCATGGTTCCTGCACTTGGGTCCCAGGTAGAGAACGAAGGGTACCATGCAGACAAGTTCAACGCATTCCGCACCACGGCGTTGGTGATGCCTGCATCCGTGCCAGCGTTGGGGTTGCCCTCCGGCCAAACACCGCTCACGAGCATGCCGCCTCGCTCCTCAGTTGATGCCCCAGAACCCATGTCGCCCACTTCCGTGCGAAGGTGTTCGAGCACAAACGAGAGGATCCCTGCCGTTCGAGGTGTGGCGAAGGACGTCCCGGAAGTCTCGTGGTATCCGTCCACATCGTCGTGATTGGGCAACACCTGTGTCCAATCAGCGGCAATATCCGGGTAGGAGCCGCTCATCGTTTCTTTCTGGTCGTCACCTTCCTCGGCGTAGCCAGCGATACCAATGGACCATGGTGGTCCTGCCGTGGCGTCTTGAACGGCAGGTGAGGGCGTGTTATCCGCTGCCCCGGTGTGGATTTTGTTGTTGACCACCACGGTTTGATACGTCCCTGTTTCAATGCCGGGAACAGGGAGTGAACCAATGGCGCCGAACGAAGTGGTGACGATGTCCACAAGCGGCTGATTCCCAGCGGCCAACACCGCTTCGGTAGAGAAGCCCTCAACGAAGAAAATCACTGCATCGGGGTTGGCATCGAGTACGGCACCGGTCACGGCTGTGCCGTGCCCGTCTGAGGGGTCGTCAAGAATGTGAATGTCGGTGCCGCCGTCGGGTGATGTCCCGAGAATTTTGGTACCTTTGAAGTAGACAATATCAGCGGTCGTGATGGTGTCCCAGCAGGCTTCTTTGTCAGCCTCATAGCGTTCTTGCCAGGTCCCCTCGAACGTGGGCTCGCAGGTTTTCGTCACACCCAGGCCCTCCAACAACCAATCGGGGTACACTTCGTCGGTACGGAAATGGTCGTGGTAGACATTGATGCCTGTATCAATGGGAGCCACAACGGAATACGGCCGCCAATCCGTTGAAGGTGGCTGCCCGGTACTCACTTGGTTTGTGCTGGTGTCATCGTCCCCAAGCAGCAGGCCGACACCCAAGACCAAGCCGACCAGGAGAGCGGCCATGAGGAAGGCAGCCCCCACGCGACGCCGACGCACCGAGGCGGCGTCATCGACGATCAACATGCCAGTGGCGACCGCCTCAACAGCGTCGAGCACCGACATACATTTCCCTCATCAGCCTTCTTGAAGAAGGTATGCCCAATGGGAGATTCATTCCCATTCAATGGTCCCGGGTGGCTTGTGCGTGATATCGTAGACCACTCGATTGACGGCACCCTTCACGGTGTTGGTGATGCGGGTGCTGATCTTTTGAAGGATGTTGTGAGGGATTTCTGAATACCTTGCTGACATCCCGTCCATGCTCTGTACGGCACGGACGACGATGGTTTCGCCGTAGGCTCGCACATCGCCATGAACACCAACACTGCGGACGGGCAAGAGCGCTGCGAAGTACTGCCAAGGAATCTCCATTTCACCCCGTTCTGCCGCAGCTTCGAATTCTTCCTCAACGATGGCGCACGCCTCGCGGACAACCTCCACACGCTCGGGCGTTAATTCACCGAGGGTGCGAACCGCCAAACCTGGGCCAGGGAACGGTTGCCGTTCAGCCACGTTGATGTCAAGGGTGCGGGCCAATTCACGAACTTCATCCTTGTAGAGTTCACGAAGCGGCTCAACCACCTCAAGCGTCATGTCTTCGGGGAGACCGCCAACGTTGTGATGGGATTTGATGGTGTCTCGTACACCACCGCCGGATTCAATCCAGTCGGGTGCAATCGTTCCTTGAACGAGGTACTTCGCCCCGCACTTTTTCTGTTCGTCTTCAAAAATTCGAATGAAGAGTTCACCGATGACTTTGCGCTTTTGTTCTGGCTCAGTGACACCTTGGAGTGCCTCAAAATATCGGTCAGCCGCTTTGACGGTGATGAGGTTGATGCCTTGAGCCTCAAGGAGGGCCTCGATTTGTTCGGTCTCCCCCTTCCGCATGAACCCGGTGTCGACATAGACACAGTGGAGCAGGTCGCCCACGGCTTGGTTTGCAATCACGGCTGCAACGGTTGAATCAACGCCACCTGAACAGGCGATGATGGCGATGTCGTCAATGGTCGCTTTGAGGGATTCAATGCTCTCGGCAATGAATTCCTCAGCGTCGAACATCTCAGGCACCGCCGTTGACTTCCTTGTCTTGGGCCTTCACGCGCTCGATTTGGTCGAGTTTGTTCTGCTCAAGCGCAGCAGCGTACTTGGCGTTGGAAAGGGCCAACATCTGCACGGCAAGGTAGCCAGCGTTGTCGCCTCGGTCAACACCGACGGTGGCGGCAGGCACACCGGGAGGGAGTTGAGCGATGGACAGGAGTGAGTCGTATGGGACACGACCGCCGCATGGAACGCCGATCACAGGCTTGGTGGTCAAGGCGGCGACTGCACCGGGAAGGGCGGCAGCCAATCCAGCCATGGCGATGAAGACCGAGCAGCCGTCATCGATGGCGTCACCGACGATTTGTTCAACAAATTTTGGAGAACGGTGGGCAGAGGCCACACGCAATTGGTATGGCACGTCGAAGTGTTCCAAGATTTTCGTGCACTTTTGGGCGATAGGGAGGTCAGAGGAAGACCCCAACAAAATGGTTACATCCATGCTCATCCGCCATCGCGGGTGGTTCTTTATGATGACTGATTCAACCCATGAACGAAGAACGCTCATTCCTCAGCCAAACGGGCGACTGAAAGGGAAGCGAAGGCAGAGAAATCAAGCCCCATGGTAGCGAGTTGAGGTGAAGCCTCGGCGGGTGAAAGGCGCTCGAAACACAGGAAGGTCACCTCACCCTCAACTTCCCCGTAAAGGGTGAGGACCGGGCCGTGTTCCATACGCCTGGTGGCGATGACACCGTTGACCCAGCGTCCATTGACGATACGCCATCCGTCGAGGGCGCTGTTGGGAATGGGTACCGACGCATCCCAGGGCAATCGCAGCGTGGGGGCGTTGCAAGAGGCCAAATGATTGAGGCTCACATACATCATGGCAACGCTTCCAAACACGAGACCGTAGACCACCCACCAGTAGGACGAGAGACCAAGCAAAAACAACAACACGAGCAAAAAGGCGGTGCTTCCCAAGGTGGCCGTTGCCAGCTGCACCCGTGCATCGAGCAACGCAGATTTCCGCTGACCTACACCACTGATGAACGCCAACACAAGCATGGCGAGTGCGACACCCGCCAAGGTGAGTCGGTGTTGCTCATAGCGGTCAAAAAGGGCCATCAAGACCATGAAACCAACCGGAAGCAGGGCCCAAGAAAAAGCAAGGAGCGTCACCGTGAACTGGTGGGTGCCCTCGCTTTCAATCCAGGCCTCTGGGAGTTCATCCACACCCAATGGTCGAAGGAGGATGGAATAATCCTTCCTCACTCATCGTAGGGATGTCGAAGGCAGAGGTTACGGGCTGCATAGACTTCGTCAACACGACGAACTGGGGTCGTGATGGGGGCTGCATGGAGTGCTTCAGGGTCGGTTTTCAGAACCTGCGCGAAATGCTCTGCAAAGGTATCGAGGGTATCCTTTGATTCGGTCTCGGTCGGTTCGATCATCATACACTCCGGCACGACGAGCGGGAAGTAGACCGTCGGCGCCATGTAGCCTCGGTCCAACAGCCCCTTGGCCACGTCCATGGCGGAGATGCCCAATGCATCCTTGGCCGGCTGCATGGAAAGGGTGAATTCGTGCTTGGCAACGTCGGTTTCGGCCCCGTCAATGAACAAATGGTCCACGCCAGCCTTCTTGGCTTCACGGTGGATGGCGTGCCGCAGGTAATTGGCATTGAGCACGGCGTGTTCAGACATGGCCTTGAGACCGGAGCCGTAGCGTCGATAGTACGCCCAACAACGAATCACGGCGCCGGCGTTGCCGTGCCACTGTTGCACCTTACCGATGCTGTGTTCGGGTTGCTCCCAGTGATACCAGTAATCGTCAACCGCCGCTGAGCGCTCATCGCCGGTGGCTTCACGTCGTGCAGCCAGTGGGCCGGGCAGGAAAGGTGCAAGGTGCGCCTTGACACCGATGGGGCCGGAACCTGGTCCGCCACCGCCGTGGGGCTGCGAGAAGGTCTTGTGCAGGTTGAAGTGCACCGAATCAAAGCCCATCAGTCCAGGCGAAGTGATGCCGAGAATGGCGTTGAAATTGGCCCCGTCGTAGTACATCTGGCCGCCCGCTTGGTGAACGATTTCGCTCGCCGCCTTGATGTCGGCTTCGAACAAACCCAGGGTGTTGGGGTTGGTGATCATCATCGCCGCCGTGGTTTCATCGGCGACCGCGGCCAGAGCGTCAAGGTCCATGCGACCGTCAGCCAAGCTGGGGATTTCGACAATTTCGAACCCCGCCATGGCAGCGCTGGCTGGGTTGGTACCGTGAGCGGAATCGGGCACGATGACCTTTGTTCGCTGGTCTTCACCGCGGTGGCGGAAATATTCCTGAATGCATCGAATGGCAGTGAACTCGCCTTGTGCACCTGCGACAGGTTGCAGCGTCACTTGGTCCATGCCTGCGCACACCTCCAGCATGTGCTGCATCTCGTAGAAGATGGACAACAAGCCCTGGAGGTGATGCTCCGGTTGGTGCGGGTGGATGTCAGCAATACCGGGGAGTTGGGCGATGACTTCGTTGACGCGTGGATTGTGCTTCATGGTGCACGAACCTAACGGGTAGAAGCCCGTGTCAATGCCAAAGTTTCGCTTTGACAACCAGGTGTAATGTCGAACCATTTCGGGCTCAGAAAGGCGAGGCCACCGAGCAGCGCTCGAGCGAACGAGGCCTTTGGGAACGCTTGGTTCGGCCTCACAGGTCAGCGGCGTAGGTTGACTGTACCCCGTGTTTTCAGCACCGTTGTGATCGAAGAGATGGCTCATGCACTCACCTCCCCATGGACGGCCCATAGCGCCAATTGAGCGGACAAGGACTCGATATCTCGCAGCGTGGTTTGGTCAGTGGTGGTGATGAGGAGTTGGTTGGTGGTCCCCTCGTACCAGCGACCGAGATCTAATCCACCAATGATGCCGTTGCTGTCGAGGTAATCCAAGCAGGCAGCGGCTGTTCCTTGAACTTCGATGGCGAACTCGTTGAAGTGGTGTGCATCGTGAACGACGCGAACACCGGGAGTCGCAGCGAGGACCTCTTTCGCTTTCTGGCACGCCATCATGTTCCTGTGAGCCAAATCCCGCAGACCGTCGGGGCCAAGCAAGGCCATGTGCATGGCGCCCATCAGTGCGATGAGGGTCTCGTTGGTGCAAATGTTTGAGGTCGCTCGATGGCGACGAATGTGCTGTTCCCGCGTGGAGAGGGTGAGGCAGTAGGCTTCTTTTCCGTCCACATCGATGCTGCGACCAACAATTCGGCCGGGCATCAAACGAAGGTAAGGCTTGGTGCACGCAAAGATGCCATACAGCGGGCCGCCACCTGTGACGGGGCTGCCGAGGGGTTGCCCTTCTCCAACGACGATATCGGCACCGTAGTGGCCTGGGGCCTCGACGACACCGAGGGAAACGGGTTGGACGCCAACGATCAGCGCAGTGTGGTCGCCGATGATGGCCTTGACACCGGTGAGCCCCTCGTCGAGAACACCAAGCGGATTGGGTTGTTCCAGATAGACGCCACAGGAACCGGCTGCTTCTTTCAACGAATCCATGTTGATGGTACCGTCGTCGTTGTGGGCGATGGTGCGGATGTGAATTTCCGCCCCCTGACAGTAGTTGTGCATGACCGACAACTTGTCCGGTGGCGTCAGGGCAGAGACGTACACCGTGTTTGGTTGGCTGGCCTTGCGGTTGTGAACACGCACAGCACAGGTCAAGGCTTCAGCGGCTGCCGTTGACCCGTCGTAAAGGGAGAGGTTGGCAATCGGAAGGCCGACGAGTTCAGAGATGAGGGTTTGAAATTCCCACATCGCTTGGAGCATGCCCTGGCTGACTTCGGGTTGGTAGGGGGTGTAGGCGGTCAGGAATTCACCACGCGTCACAAGTTGAAACACAGCGGCTGGCACATAATTGCGGTACAAACCCGCACCGAGGAAGGAGGGGCGGCTGCCCATGTCCGCGTTGGCACCAAGCAGCCGACGGGCGTCGCTGATGATCTCCTCTTCCGATTGGGGGGCGGGCAGCGGCAATTCACCCTTGAAGCGGACATTCTCGGGAATGTCGGAGAACAAATCCTCCATGGACGAAAGGCCCATTTCTTGCAACATTTCGGCTTCTCGTCCTCGATTGGGCAGTTGGTCAACCATGGCGTGCACACTCCTTACGGTGGGTATGTGAAAATCCATGCGCGTACCGCTCATAATGAATTGCTTCGGCCCACCAGAAATCAGGGAACAGCCTATCATCCAACCGCTCCTCGGGGAGGCATGGTCCGTGTGGCGATGGTGGTCACCAACCCGTGCGCCCCAGACCCTCGGGTTCTGCGCCACGCCGTCTGGATGCAGGAAGCCGGTTATCGGGTCACTGTGCACGCTTTTGACCGTGAAGAACGGCACCCCATGAGCGAAAATCACCGGGGCGTCCGCATCATGCGCTACCGAGTGGGTTCGGTCCCCTACGGAGGCACCGTGTCAACCTACAGAGGGATTCGGCGCTTTCTCCGTGTGGTTGAGCGCACGTTGGCCAACGACCCACCAGCCCTCGTGTACTGCCACGACGCCGACACCCTCCGTGTAGGCACGGCCCTGAAGAAGGCGCACGGCGTTCCCTTCGTGTTTGATATGCACGATCTGCAACACACCTGGGTGAGGTATGCTGCCCCGCAATCCAACCTGCGAGCACTTGCCAGTCGCCGCCTGAAGCAACGCATGCTTCAACGAGCCGCCGAGGCTGGCGTGATCATCACGTCCAGTCAACAAGTTCGAGCGGATGGTCGCCGAGGCTTCGTCGAATGGCTTGCTCACCACGGCCTCGAAGGCCATGCGGTCGAAAATCGTCCCCTTCCTCCGTTCGAACAAAGCAAGGACAAACCGGTGAAGGGGTGGACTGTTGGCTACATCGGCCGAGTCAGGGACCTCAAAGCGTTTGAACTGCTGATTGAAGCGGTGAAAACCATACCCCCTGCTCAGCGGCCCAAAATCCGACTCGCAGGAGACGGAACAGCCGCCAGTCGTGTTCGGACGATGCTGATGGAGGAGGTGGAACGGGGAACGCTTGAGGCCGAAGTCACCGGGGCGTTCACACAATCGGAACTCCCTGAACTCATCAGCACCATCGACGTGATGTACGCCATGTATGGTCCGTTGCGAGGCAACATTCTCCAAGGTGCCCTCCCCGTGAAAATGTTTGACGCAGCAGCACAAGGCGTTCCGAGCGTCGTCAACCACGATTGCTTGATGGGCGACATCGCCACCGAAGAAGGTCTTGGCACCACGGCCCCCTGGGGTGATGCCCAAGCCATCGGTGAAGCCCTTTTGCGAGTGAAAGAAACCGTCGTGGAATTGGGTGCAACCGGTGAGCGCGAGCATCATCGGTGGCTTGACGCGATGAAACCCGTGTTGGATGGACTTCAATAGAACGGTGGGCGGACGACCACGGCTTTGACAGATTTTCGAGGACTGGCGACCACCAAGACTTCGTCGCCTTCATTCACACCTGCAAGGTAGCCAATGCCGATGCCGGTGTTGTCCAAACTTGGCGAAGGTGCACCGGATGAAAGCCGCCCAAGTGGCTGACCGTCCATCGATTGGACAGCTTTTCCTGGACGGGGGAGCGGCCCTTTTTCGGTGTACCTGATGCCCCACCAACGCTCGTCTCCAGCACTGTGGCTCACCACCCGATGCTTCCCGATGAAGTCGTGCTCAAGGTCGAGACCGAACGGGACATTGGTTTCCCAAGAATCGCGGGAAAGGAACCCGTCGTCGCCTTCCGGTGCCAAACTCGGCGAACAGAAATCCACGCCGGACAACAGGTATCCCTTCTCCAATCGCAACGTATCTCGAGCACCTAAACCGACCGGCGTGGCACCGTTTTCAATCAGTGCACGCCACACGACGGGGGCGACCTCGTTGGGCACGAAGATTTCGTAGCCAGCTTCGCCGGTGTACCCCGTGCCTTGAATCCAGCCGCTCGCACCGAGCGAATTGTCCGTCAATGCTCGCCACTTGAAACGGCCAACGTGCTGACCGTCGCCGAATGCAGCATCCAAGATGGACTTTGCATCTGGCCCCTGCAACGCCATGATGGCGGTGCCATCGGACAGGTTTTCCATCTGCACGGAGCCGTCTGCGGGCAGGTGCTTCGAGAACCATGCCCACATGACGTCGATCATCGAGGCGTTGGGGACACCCAAAATTTCGGTCTCGCTGACCACGGCAAAGATCATGTCGTCGATGAGAAAACCATCTTCATCCAAAAAGTGCGTGTAAGCGCAACGAGGTGGTTGGATGGAGGTCACGCGTTGCGTCGCAATGGTTTCCAACCAGGCTCTGACTTCATCGCCCGAAAAACGGAATGAACCCATGTGCGAGACATCAAACAAGCCGGCGCCGGACCTCGTTGCGAGGTGCTCATCTTTGATGTTGGAGTACCAAATGGGAAGTTCAAATCCATGAAAATCCACCATGTTGCCGTCCAGGGCGAGGTGTTCGTTGTAAAGGGCGGTTCGCACCGGTGGCTGGTCGCTCATGCCTGTGGCTTTGACGCTCGGCTCAATAAACATCCGTTCGCCGGTCAATTGATGGCTGGAAGGCCACGAATGATTTCCTCACCGTGGTGAACGACACGCTCGAGGAAGCGGTCGAGCGTCTCTCGATTGAGGTTTTGATTCACCACCACCATTCGGATGACCACGTCATCTCCAATGTTCGAGCGGCTGACCATGAAGGAGCCCTCTTTGATCAACCGATTGCGGATTTCGGTGTTGAGTTCGTTCAATTCAACGCCATGGCCATCGGTCGTGTATCGGAAACAGACGTTGGTCCACATGCGACTCGACATCATTTCCAACGAGGGGTGGGCTTCAATGCATGACTGAAGGTAGTCAGCATCAGCCATTCTGGTGTCAACCATCTCTGCCCATCCGGCATCGCCTCGAGCCCGCCATTCTAGCCAGAGCTTGAGCGCATCGTTTCGGCGAGCACACTGGAGGGAATAGCGACCCAAGTCATCCAACTCAGCGTCGCTGTGAAAAAGGTAGTGCGCAACATTGGTGTGATCGCACAGCCGACGAAGAATGAGCGGGTCTTTGATGAGGAAGGCGCTGCAAATCAATGGAACGCCCATCATCTTGTGAGCGTCCCAACAGACGCTGTCGGCCTTGTCCACGCCATCCATCAGTTTTCGGTGTTCTGTGGAGAACAAACAGGTACCTCCCCATGCTGCATCAACATGCAGCCACAGGCCCTCACGGTGGGCAATGGTCGCAAGTGCATCGATATCATCGTAAGCACCACGAACGGTGGTGGCGGCGGTCGCCACAACACACAGGGGGCGCAAGCCTTCCTGGCGAGCAAAGGCGATTTCTTCTTCCAATCGGTCGGGCCGCATGCGTCCGTCTGCGTCGCATTGAACTTTGATGATGTTTTGATGACCAATGCCGATGACGTTGGCCGCCATGAGGACAGAGTAGTGGGCCTCTGCAGAGACAAAGATGACGGTTGAACGCCCGTCGAATCCACGTTTGGTCGAACCAGAGAGCAAATGCTCTCTTGCACAGAGCATACCGAGCATGTTACCGTTGGACCCTCCAGTGGTAAACGTGCCAAACCCGTCTGGGTAGCCAATCATTTGCGACATACGCTTCAGGATGGTTTGTTCAATGACGGTTGCGATGGGGGATAATTCGTACGTGTACATCGAATTGTTGGTCAGCGACGCGACCATCTCACCGGCCAACGCTGGAAGCGAGAGACCACCCCAGAGTGGATTCATGAATTCGGAACGATGGGTTTTGACGCTGTTGGAAATGAACGTATCAAGATCGTCGAGCACAGCATGAAGCCCATGACCTTCCAACGGAAGTTGGACATCGAGGGTTTTGCGCATGGTGCTGAGGCTGGCCGAGGGATTGACCCGCCCATCGACATCTTTGGAATCCAAGTAGGCCACCAAGCGTTGAGCGACTTCATCTATGAACGCCGCCGTTTCCATCCTGCTCAATACCTTGCCCTCGCGGGTCGCTTATGAGTATGTGTATGAGTGGGGATGAGGCGATTTTCTTGCTGGCCAATTTCAATGATGTTCGCTCGCGGAACTTTTGTTCAACACGAATTCATCAAGAATGAATAATTCTTACCCACATTAAATAAAAAGGCCACAGGAAGGATATCAAGATGAGAATCTCGTCGGTTTTGGTTCAACAGCATGCTCACATCAATGTCCGGACCAGCGGTTGAACTCGAAAAGATCACGAGACAAAATTCTCCCATTTTTGCTCGTAAAAACACGTTTCGACATGAAAA
Source organism: Candidatus Poseidonia sp. (assembly GCA_049412325.1). Lineage (GTDB taxonomy): Archaea > Thermoplasmatota > Poseidoniia > Poseidoniales > Poseidoniaceae > Poseidonia. The sequence goes on along the minus strand of JBMSEL010000021.1, from coordinate 6,858 downwards.
ATCAAGGGGGTTTTTCCATTCACCTTGCATATTCTCTCAACAAGGTTGAATAATTATCGGCCTCACGAAACAACATGCTCGGACAAATTGGAGGGCGGTGGCTCGACCGCCTGTTGCAACAACTCTGCAAAGAACTCAGGGCTCTGGGTTGGACGCAAATACAAATCGCAAGGGCCACAGGTTCGACTCAGAGCACGGTTTCGCGGCAAATCAGCAAACCGGTGGTTCAACTTGGGGCCACCGCTGACGAAGTGATGATCGACGGTTGGGCCAAGGAGCTGGCGGCCTCCATGGCACAATATGGCCCCGAGACCACCGTCGTGCGACAGCGGCTGGTGTTCGAACTCCAATTCGGAGGCGGCCAAGCCCTTCGGTACGACAAAACCCTCACCGGAATGGACCTCGATGAAGACCAATCCACGAAAGCATTGCTTCGCCGTCTTGATTGGGCAACCGGGAGGCTCGATTTACGTCGCATCAAACCCTACATGCCGGCGGTGGGAATGAACATCGCCACGTGCCTCCAAGAAGCGACCGCCATCGACGAGGTGGCCGCCTACCCGGGACGAATGACGTTGGTTGATGGCGTGCTACGCCGACACGAGACGCCCGAATTTGGGGCATCCAGTCATCTGGCGGAGATGCTTCTCCAAGCAAAGGCCATCGACGCAGAGAAAACTGCTATCCTCAATCTACGCCCACCTACACTGGACGGCATGGTGGACCAGGGCGACATCAATTACATCTCAGACGAACTCGATTACAGGCTTGGTTATGCCAACAAGGGAAGCCTCCAATCGCATGAAGGAAGACTCGACATCGTTCTCGACGAGGGAGCCTTTGGTTGGGAACCCTCCCTCTACATCCTCGGACCAAACCCGATGGATTTGATCGACCGGGCCCATGCCATCATCGATGCAATGAACACGCAGTGATCGACATGAACAAAACCATTCTCTTGATGACCATGCTGATGCTAACAACGCCCCTCACTGGGTGCTTGGAACGAATTGAGCCAATCATCGCTGGTGAGGCTGGCGAATGTGCTGTGTTTGAACCTGGTCGGACACCGGACGGCACACTTCGCATCCTGACCTATGACATTGCTGCGTTTTCCGATGAAATGCTCGCAGAATTCACAAATCAAACCGGTTTCGAAATTGAAATGATCCTCACTGATGATTCCGGAGGTATCCTCGAGCAATTGCTGCAGACCCAGCAAGCCCAGCAGGCAGATTTGACCATTGGCCTTGACAACACCTACCTCCAAACGGCGATCAACTTCTGCCTTCTTCAGGCGCACAGCACCAATGTCTCAGGCCTCTCGGAGACAGCGTTGGCACCGTACAGCGGCCCGCTTGCATTGCCATTTGACCGAGGGGATGTTTGCCTCAATTACGATGAAACGCGAGTCGACGGAACCAATTTGACGGTGCCAACCTCGTTATGGAACCTCACCGAACCGGAATGGAAAGGCCTCACCGCCTTCCCATCACCGGTCACCTCGTCCCCAGGACGAGCCTTCATGGCGGCAACCATTGATTACTTTGAGATGGATGAAGACAACACGACCGACGCTTTCGATTGGTGGAAAGCCATGGCTGACAACGGAGCCATCTTCACAAGCGGCTGGACCGAGGCTTACGAAATCCACTACAGCGGCGGCTACGGTGAGTGGGTGGAGGGGCATCTTGGTGATGCGGCCATGACGGTCTCGTACTGCCATTCACCGGGGGTTGAAGCCTTCTACGGGGGCAATTGGACCAAATCCACCTCACTGACCCTTCCACGGTCGACGTTCCATCAGGTGGAGTATGCAGGCGTGATCAACGGCGGGACAGAAGTTGAGGCAGCCAATGCCTTCATCGCCTATCTGCTCTCCGAAGAGGTCAATCGAAACATGCCAGAAAACAACCTCATGCAATCTGTTCTCGTCAACGCAACATGGCCAGAAACCGACGGGTATGCCTACCATACGGACCTGCCAGTCCTGAATGCAGAAATTTCCAACGAACGCATCGCGGATGAAATGGAAGCATGGCTCTCGGATTGGAAGAATGCCACCCAATGAGGTGTCCTTTATGGATGCCAACGCAATGATGAGAGCCAGTCGTATTCCCGTCACACATTGGTTGGCCGTGACGTTGGTGATCGCCTTGGGTTTGTTTCCCATGACGTTGGCTCTCCTCCGTCTTTGGGCCGTGACGGGAATCTCACCCGTTCAAGCCCTGTTCACCGTGAATCAACAACCTGGAGCGATGGAAGCCTTGCGTTTTTCCTTGATGGAAGCCTTTGTCTCCACCATGTTAACCGTGGGAATTGGACTGCCCATTGCTTGGGGGTTTGGTCGATACCGATGGCGAAACCTTCGAATGAAACGAGCCCTTCTTTTTCTCCCGTTTGTCACGCCACCCATCGTAGCTGCCGTCGGATTTCTCGCCCTCCTCTCTCCCGACGGCCTCATCCATCGGTTGGGGCTGGATCTGCGAGGTGAAACCGGTCTGATTGGGTGGATTTCATCCGCCACAGGCTGGGCACATCCGGGCCATTTTCTGGCTTTGGTCGTCGCCCACGTGTGGTTCAACCTCTCGCTGGTGGTGCGTTTTGTTGAACCCGTGGTGGCTCAATTGGATCCTGCTTGGGAGGAACAACTGGCGCTGCTGCCCTCGGGTCAAACTCGATGGAACCGGGTGCAACACCTCTGGTTACCGGTGCTTGGTCCCGCCACCCTCGTCGCAGCCACGTACACATTTTTCTTCAGTTTCACATCATTTGCCCTCGTGAAGTACCTCGCACCATCATCCAACACCATGGAATCCTTGCTTGGCGAAATCGGTGGCTCTGCTGGTATCGCCGGTTATCGGGTCGAAACGAGTTTGGCCGTCTTGGCCATTGCCACCTGCCAAATGTTGCTCATGCTGGTGATGCTCATCATGGCCGGCAGGTTTGAGCGCCGCCACAGTCAGGTCCTGGCCCTGCATCATGAAGCCATGAACAGAGAACGACACGGTCCGCCCAGCCGAACATGGTCTTGGTTCGTCAACGGCGCGCTCGTCTTACTCCTCGCACCGTTGGTTTCGGTGATTCTCGCCTCCTTCAGGGTGCGCACGGCAAGTCCCACGGGACCAACCACGCAGTGGACATTGGAAGGATGGCGGCGAGCCTGGAGTGGTGATTTCTCAACGGTCCCGTTGATGGATGCGTTAACCAATTCATTGAACTACGCCGGCTTCACCGTCATCATCGCTCTGCCACTCGGTTATGCCGTTGCCTCATGCTTGGTCTCCTTGCGGCAGCAGGGCCGAAAAAAGATGGCTGGTGTGCTGGATTCGTTGTGCATGCTCCCGCTCTCCATGTCGGCCGTGATGGTTGGCCTGGGCATGGTTGCCGGCATTTTGCGATGGTTCCCCGAAATGTTCACCTTCCCCTACCTCCCAGTGGTCCCGCACGTCATGCTGGTGTTGCCCTTCGTCATCCGGTTGATGGTCCCCGCCATTGAACGAATCGATCCGGTGTTTGCCGAGCAAGCATCGCTCCTGCCCTTGAGACCACTGGCGTTTTGGTGGCATTCCCGGGGCTCATTCTTGGTGGTGCCTGCGACCATGGCGGCTTCGCTGTGTCTGGCATTCTCACTCGGTGAGTTCGGTGCCACCTTCTTGGTGGTTCGCGTTGGTTCGTGGGACTCGCTATCCATCATGGTCGACCAGGTGGCGTCTCGCCCGAAATTCGACCCCTATGTATTTCCCACTGCAATGGCCCTCGCCACCATCTTGATGGTGGTGACCCTGCTGGTGTTGGCCATCAACGAGCGTGCACGAGCGTGGAGGAACCGACATGACGTTTGAACTGCTTAACGGAACCGTCCGACTGGGGAATTGGACGGTCTTTGATGGGTTGAGCATCACGGTGGCTGAAGGTGAAATCGTCTCGATTCTCGGGCCAAGCGGTTGCGGCAAAACCACGTTGCTCCGTGCGTGCTGCGGCCTCGAACTACTCGAGCAAGGTGAGCGTCGCCTCGGAGGAATCCTCCTTCCCAACAACACCATTGTGCCGGAAATCACGATGCTGTTTCAGCAGCCCGTGTTGTACCCGCATCTCAACGTCTCACAAAACATTGGCCTTGGGGCTGGAAAGACCGTCTCGAAAAAGGACTTGCAATCGAGAGTGGACACCGTCCTGAAGGCCGTGGGGCTGGAAGGTTTCAACCTGCGTGGAACGGCTGGACTCTCGGGCGGTGAGGCGCAACGAGTCGCCTTTGGACGAGCCTTGCTTCAAGAACCTGAGGTCATTTTACTGGACGAGCCGTTCGCTTCTGTAGATGTTGAGCGGCGAATGGCGCTCGCCAAGATGACGCGAGTCCATCTGAAAGACCGAAACATCACCACCGTCCATGTCACCCACGACCAAGAGGAAGCCAAGGTGCTCTCGGACCGCATCATTGAATGGAAGGACTTGGTAGGTTTGACCAACGAGGATGGCTACGATGGTAAAGAATGACTGGCCCATCCTTGACCGATGGTGGCCACAACGTCTCGAGTGGAGCCGATTGAACTATGCTGGTTTTTTGCTCACGGTGTTCCTGCTGCTCGGCGCCCTACCGTATGTGCTCATCAACCGTATCTCGGCTTGGCGAGGCATCACCGTCATCGAAGTATCCTTCCCCCTCGACTGGGAAATTCCTTACGTTCCTGCTTTCGTCATACCGTACTACTCCTTCTACCTCTATTTCCCCATCGCCGCTTGGATTGGGGCTCATGAATCGGTAAGAAAACAAGGGATGCTGTTTTTCCAACGCATGCTGGCCCTCACTTGGCTGGCTTTCGTAGCGTTTCTTGCCCTGCCATCGGAAATTCGACTTCGCTCCCAAGCCGTTGGTGCTGAAGGCCTCTTCGGGACATTGATGGACGAAATGCACAAGGCGGATGCTCCCTACAATGCTTGGCCCAGCCTCCATGTGATGCAAAGCATCCTTGTCGTTCTGTTCGTTCGCTATGCCCTCAAGCAACGGGACCTCTGGTCAACCTCGCTGGCTGTTTTTTCTTGGACGGCCTGCGCATCCCTCGTAGCGTCAACGGTCCTGATCAAGCAGCATTACATGTTTGATGGCCTGCTCTCCATCGCCATCTGTGCAGTGATGTGGCGCTTTTGGATTCGCCCTGCCCTCAACTGAACAACGCGTTGACGGCTTCTGCATTTGTGAGGTAAATTGTCAAACCAACACCGGCCATGATCATCATCCACGAACCGATCATCTTGATGTGGCCGGTGGCCCTTCGGAGGAAATTGATCATCACTTGACGGCCCATGCCCACAAGCATGGTCACGGCGATCATGAGAATGAGCAGCCCCGCCATGAGGCCAGCGATGCCGAAGCCAATGGCCGTGGTACCAAGCGTGCTGAGGAAGATGACAAAGGGCAGCACGGCGGCCGCCGTGCAATCAATGGACGCTGCAGCGTAGCCGATACCGTAGAGGTACATGTTGCGTCGAGGCGTGAAGGTGTCGTCGGCCTCGGTGGTGCTGTACTTGTCAACAAGGTTCTGGACGAAGCCCATGACGTGCGAGGTGATGCCCAGCAGCATCATCGAGCCGAGCACGACGAGAAGCAAGGCGATGAAGATGGCAATGTAATGGATGATGCCTGAACTGGCAAAGGCCTCACCCATGAGCAGGGCAACGATACCGATGAGGCCGAAGAACGTCCACATGCCGAGGCCAGACAGCACACCAATGTTGAACGAACTGGGCATGCCGGTCTTGAGTTTCCCCTCAGCGATGAGTTCGTCTTCCCGCGCCCCGAGCGAGAGATAGTACGAGATGAAGCCTGGAAGTACCGGGAAAGCGCACGGCGAGAAGTACACCAGAATAGAGAGGATGAGGCCGAGGGCAAAAACAGCCGTGAACGATGTTTCGGGCTCTTCCCAACCGATGCGGGAATCAAAGGTCTCGGAGATATCTTCGGTCAGAGCGGTTTCAAGGATACCGTCGAACTTAGCCCATCCGTCAACGGGTGTACCGGTCGCCTGCTGGGCGATGATGTAGCCATCTTCGTCGAGAATGAGGACGACGGGAATCTGTCCTGTTCCACCCGTGGTGAACAAACGAACGGGGTCGGCCGACGACCCGTCTTCGAACACGGCCGCTTCGGTGGAACCAAAGCCTGTGGGATAAAGTGGAACGGTGTATTCCCCACCGCTTTCGTTGAGGTATTCCACGGATTCGCCATACCATGCACCGTAGGCGAAGATCTTGAGCGATTTGTTATTGTCTCGGGCCATGACCTGCCAGTCATCCATTTCTTCCTCGATGTGTTCTTGCACCAAGTGGCAATTGCTGCAATCCCTCGCCATCAAATCGAGAATGATGATGCTGCCGCGGTGGTCGTTGAGGTTGAACCAGCCAGTTTCATTGACAAAACCTGCCTCGACGTCGCTTCTGTTGAGCGATTCGTAGACGAGGTTGGGAATGGGAGCGGGTTCTGCGTCCGACTGAAACAGCTCGTCCATGCTGTCGAACATGGAGAGCGCTGCGAAGGAAATGGTGCCAAACATCACGACGGCGATAACGAACGCCTGCCACGTGTCTTTCTGCTTGAACACACCCCAATCGGCTTGGTCCAGCAGGCCCATACCTTACACTGGGGGCTGGTCGTAGAAGAATGTAGCCCAGCAGAGAGTTGGTGGGTTCGGGTTGAATTGCGGCGTAAACTGGTGGGCTCGGCCGGAATTGAACCGGCGCAGACGAACTCGTTGCTTCCACACAGGTTGTTCGTTGCTGGTTCAATTCAGCCTTGAACTGTTGGAAGATGGGCTCGGCCGGAATTGAACCGGCGATCTTCGCCATGTGAAGGCGACGTCA
>JBMSEL010000020.1:0-30539 GCA_049412325.1 Candidatus Poseidonia sp. | reverse complement strand
GCGGGCCTGACGGGGTTCGAACCCGCGACCGACGGATTAAGAGTCCGTCGCTCTACCTGACTAAGCTACAGGCCCGACTCCGCCTTTTGCCCCGTCTATTTAACGCTTGATGCAGGTCGGTTGTGAAAACAGGTTCAATCTTCTTTGGTGAGAACGGTAATGCCATCCCCCGATGCCATCACGACGACGTCGCACATGTTGGTGAACAGACCAACCTGGACAACACCTGCGAGGGACAAGATGGCTGTTTCGGTCTCCGCTGGGTTGGTGATGGTCGGTCCTGTGTGGGCATCGGCGATGAAGTTCCCATTGTCGGTGGTCAGCAAATTCTCTCCTGTTTTTCTCATCACGACCTCACATCCCAACACCCTTGCGATGGCACGCCGCGTGGTGTTGTAGGAGAACGGTGTCACCTCAATGGGAAGTGGGAAAGCACCAAGGGTGCTCACCTGTTTCCTGTCGTCGGCCACGACGACCATGCGTTTTGAGGCTTGAGCCACCACCTTCTCTCGCAACAATGCTGCCCCTCCACCTTTGATGAGTTGGAAGGAAGGGTCGAACTCATCGGTGCCATCGATCACCACGTCAAGCCCGTCGAGGTCGTCCAAGTCGGCGAGGGGGATGCCGACTTCCAATGCTAAGTCTCGGGTGGCGATTGAAGTAGGCACCCCAATGATGTTGAGGCCTTCCTCGACCACTCGGCGACCGAGTTCAAGAATGGTGTATTTGACGGTTGAACCAGTTCCAAGGCCAACGTTCATGCCCTCAGCGACATAATCGCAGGCAGCTTTTCCAGCTTCCGCCTTCAAGGCTTCAACATCCATGCCCTCTCGTTTGGTCCGCCATCTATTGACTTTCGCACATGACTGAGCAAGACTCGTGGGCCCAACCCTTTAGACCTTGAAGGGGGCGTAGCGCAGGTATGGGCACACGCCGTGGCGCAGGCACGCTGGCCGTCGGTTTGGTCCTTCTCTTCCTGATGTCATTGGTTCCTCCAACCTACCATCACGAGACCGCCTCACTTACCCCCCCGTCCGTGGGCGAATCAACCCCGCTTGGTCAACTCCAGACCCTCACCATCGGTTCATGGCCTGATGGGGCCAACCAGCGGGTTGAACTCAGTGTACCTGACGGCCATGCCATCAAATCGCTCGATGTTGATCTTGAAGCAGGAACGCTGAACAATCCCATGAGCAGTGTACTGACCGATGTTGGAGACTTTAATCAAAACGCTGTGTACGACGGCATGGATGTCAACAAATCCTCACTTCAAATCCTCCCACAAGATTGGTCCTACGATTTTGAATCCGGAAGTTTCGGCCCTGAGTGGAGTCTTTCGGGCACATCAAACTGGGCGATCACGGCCGATACCCGGCTCGGTGGTGCTCAATTGGCAAAGGCCGGAACCATCAGCCACAACCAAGAATCTCGAATGACCCTGGATGTTTCCCAACTGCCTGCCTCCTCAGGCACCTTCCGATACAGTGTTTCTTCTGAAGGCAGCTTCGATTACTTGTTGTTCTGCATTGATAACACCGGTTGTTCTCGCTACAGTGGCTACAACTACCGCTGGTCCGGCACCGTGAACAACGGTCAACAGGCCTTCACCATCCCCGCTACGGCACAAACCCTCACGTGGAAGTACGTCAAAGACGGGAGCGTCAATTCAGGTTCGGACACGGCATGGGTGGACGACATCGTCATCACCCCAATCGGTGGATCGGGCAATGGGGAAGGGAACTGGACCTCGGATGTTTTTGGGCCTTCCTTGCTGGGAAGAGGTGAGGGCCTTGCCCATGGCCTCTTGCACATGGATGCACGAATTTACCCAGGATCATTGTTTGAATGGCAAGTGATTGACGCTTCCACTTCAAGCCCTGTTCCCGGATTTGAGCGGTTGACCAGTACATGGGCCGACTTGGGCATGATCGATGCTCAGGCGTATCCACTTCTCCGATTCAAGGTGCACATGAAGGAGACTGCCAACGGTGATTCCTCAGAGATACGAAGTTGGTCACTCAACGGCCACCTGCATAAATCGTTTGATAGCGACCCGACCGATGAGGGTTGGACGCTTCAAGGCGGGAGTTGGTCCAACGGTGCCATCACCAGTTCCGCCTCGGTATTGTCCGAGACCTACCATGTTCGAAGTGGATTTTCTGCCATTGATACCAACAGTTCTCACACCGGAGCAGGTGTCCTCCAGTACAGCCTTGATGGTGGTCAGTCATGGATTGAAATCGACCCAGTTGGCAGGGAACAGTTGCAGCAGCCAGCCTACATGGTTCAATTTCGAATGGTCAATGCCACGGGTGGTGGGACGTTCACATGGAATGATTTCCAAGCAGAGTTGGTACGAACCTCCATTCCGGACGGTGTTCGACTCGACGTGGGATTGGACGGTGCAAATGAATGGTCGCTGGATGGTGCCGGCCACGGTGTATTTGGGCTACAAAACCGCATGATCACCGATGACTTGTGGGTCGTGAACGCCATCGAGCCCGCCAACGCTGCTTCGCACGAGTTGGCTTTACCGACCAGCGGCGTCCATGCGTTCTCGTTTGCGGTCGCCTCCCCATCGGGAACGCTTGCCAGTCCCTTTCTCGCCATGGCGGTCAACGGCCAAGACATTCTCAGTCGCAATTTGGACAACATCAACGACCTCGCCACGGTCTCACTGACGGCAAATGAACTGACAACGCTGAACAACGCCCTCAGCCAAGCCACCGCAGAACACGGTCCTGCTGGCCTCCCCATGGCGACCGTTGAAGTTCGAATTGGCTCATCGCTCTCCTCTGAGGACTTGTTGTTTGGGGGTGTGTTTGCCCCCTACGATGCATCGGTGAGTATGACGCTCAACGCAGGCCATCCTCTGGTCTTGGCCTTGAACCATGGACTCTCATCCGCAATTCCAAGCCTCGGTCAACGTACCGTGTCCCTCCCGTTGCGCCTCGATGGGACCGGTTCGGTCGCGATGGGTGTCATGGACATGGAATCGCAAGCCTCCGTCAAGGCTCTGGAATTGACGGTCCACAACGTCACCGATACCCTGGTGCCTGGATTGGACTGGGTTGATTCGGTGGCCAGCTTTGACTTCACGCCACTGGGCATTAGCGATGCATTGACGCACGCCAAACAATCATCATGGCTGGTTGAACTTCATCTCTCCGGCGCACAACAGCAATCCAAACTTCAATGCCCCATTGCTTCTCTTCCCATCACATCAACCTCAATGGCTGCTTGCACGGCTTCCGGTACGGCCTTGATCTGGTTTGACGAAGGCATGTCCGGCTCCATCTCAGCGGTGGGTTCAGGCCAGTTCCTCGAAATCGCGCACCATTTCCGATTCCCCGACGGTTGGGACGATGAAGCCGCAGCCACCATGTCCGTGAGCCTCATCTCTTCTTCCGGGCCGCTGCTTCCTGTGTCCAAGGTCTTCGGGCTGGGTCATGACAACGGCGTGGAAAACGATGTCGAGGTCAAATCATGGGCGATTCTCTCCAACAGCGGCATTCGCTCCTCCGCAGCCCACCCTTACCTCAGAGCGGGTGAGGTGGTTTACATGGAGGTGCAATTGGGCTTCGAAAACACCTCTGAGGGGAAACCGCGTTCGGGGCAAACCCTCGTTCGGTTCCTTGTTGATGGCAATGAATACGCAACCACGACATTACTCCAAGACGGTGTTGCTCTCTTCCCTTACACGGTTCCAATGGGGCGTTCTTCCATGACCCTCGGTATCGAGGTCGTACCACTCCGTGGACAAAACGTGGTGAGCTCCCTCCCCAACTCACTGACCTTCCTGTTCGACAACGTTCCACCTACCCTCATGAGCAGTTCCGTTGAGCAATTTGACAGTCGGGATGTAGCGCCTCGAACGCCACTCGCCTTTACGGTGGCTGACCGCCCCCACCTGCCCACCCATGCCAATCTTCACCTGTGGCAATCATGGTTGAACGACGGGAATCAAAACGGCGTCATGGATGCCGACGAAGTCGTTGTTCGTCCGCTCGTTCTTCCTGAGAATTTGACCCTGCTCATGGGAGAATACTCGACCACCATTGACACTTCGCAAGCATCCCAAACGGATTATTTCCTGGGCTGGTTGGAAATTGCGGACAGCGCCGGACACATCATGGCTGACGGTGGAAGCATCAGCCAGCCGATGTTCAATGTTCAACTCAACAGCAACGGTGCACCTTCGCTCGGTGCAACCTCATTGGGGTGGTCTGACGGCCGGGAGTCACCATGGCTTCATCCACACGAAACCTACGAACTTCGAGTCCCTGTTTGGGAACAAAACGGCATTAACGACCTCTCTGAGATCGTCTTGGAACTGGCGGCTAACACCGCACAGCCTGCTGCGATTCACTGGAACCAAACGACGGGTGTGTGTGAGTCAACCAACGCTTACGTTGAGGTCGAATCTTGTGATTTGGTTCCCGCCGATGCAGAGGACCTGTTCTCAAGAAACGGGGAATTCGTGGTCGACTTCACCGTTGAATGGGGATACGACCCTGACCTGTCGGTGGTTCGTGTGCCTCAGATCAGTCTGCTCGATCAGTCCGGTCAGTCCAATCGTTTCATGCTTGAACCGTTGAGCTGGCGCTTTTCTGGAGAACTGGCCATTGACCCCGATTCCATTCGTATCCACTTGCCCAATGAAGCCAACGATTCCCTCGGTTATTGGGTCCAACCCCGTACGACGTTCGATGTCATGGGCGATTTGGTGTGGTACCGAACCGGGACTTCTCCAAGCCAACCCCTTGACGTCGAATTGACTCTGGGTGAGAATAACTTGGAAGCCGAGGTGTCCAATGGTACCTTCCAAGGCTCCATGCTCGCACCGCTGGTCGACGGGACCTATGGATTGTATGGTGCCCTCATGAATGCGCCGAATGGGGCCGTCTATAGAGGGGATAATGCTGCCTTTGTTTGGTTCATCGTCGACAACCAAGCACCCCGTGTGGCTGCTGTTGACCGGCCAGGTTTCAACACGATGCTGGCCGAGGAGGATTGGAAGGACCTCCAGTTTGAATTAAGGCTTGATGAAAATGCACAGTTGGACGAAAGCAGCCTCCGTCTCCATTGGTCGTTGAACGAAGCAGGTTTGGGTTTGAACTCCTATGTCTTCGACAACGGGAGCCTTCCGCTCGAGATTTTGGGAGAGCAGCGCAACGGTGAATCCATTCCCGTGCGGTGCATATTAGACGTTGACGAGCTGATGATTCCTGCGTTCCGCACCAAGGCGGTGGAACTCCGGGTCTGGGTTTCTGGCGACGACGAGGCAGGCTTGTCAATTGACTCCGTCTACAACGACATCAACGCACCGCTTCGAGTTTGGAATCTCGAACAGCGTGTACCTGTCTACAGCATTTCAAACATCGAAATGAAACCGAATTCAGACATTCATCAAGGTGACCTCATTGAGGTCTCTGCCCTCATCACGAACAGTGGTCTCGCCGATGGCGAGGCGAACTTGGTGCTCGAACAAGTGGAATCAAGCGGTGCTCGGACTCGTCTCGAAGCACGTGTTGTGGAGGTCCAATCCGGTGAACAGATGATCTACCAGTTCCTGTGGAAACCGGGTAGAGACGGTTCGCAGTGGCTTGAACTCAGCATTATCAACGGGCCCAACGCACAGTCGGCCACGGTGCTGGTTGACGAACCTCGTTCAGACGGCGTTTTCGGTACCATCTCGACCGTGAACCCAGCCCTCCTGGTCGTCGTATTCCTCTTGACGGTTGGTCTGGTGGCTTTGTTGATCTTTGGCCTCCGTCGTGAAGAGCATCCAGCATCGAGGCCACCTCCCAACAGATCAAAACAGGTGCCTAAAGTTCCAACCGACCAGGCCACAAATGGCCCCTATGGGGCAGAGCAACATGCTCGCTCACCTGGTGAGAACCCATACCAATGAGGTTCTCCGCTGATGGGTGGGATTGAAATGTCAAGGCAACTCCCTCCGTTTCGGAGGGAGTAGGAGGACCGCTGACAGAGTTCGACTCTGAGGAAAGTCCCCTCTCCACAGTGCAGGCGGCTACCAGAAGGAAGCAAACAGAAATGGTTGGGTTCAAGGCTGCAGAAACGAACGATGCAAGGTGTGTACAATGACGTTGAAAGACCGAGGTTGCCTTGTGGTCGATGAGACGAGCCACCCCGCCGGAGCAAGTCCAAACCGTCCCGTTGACTCTGCACGACGAGGGACAGGTAGGATGCACAGTTGAATGCGGTCACCGAAAGGGAACAGAAAGGGGCTTACTCCCTACTCCCTCCTCCCTCGGAATCTTGCATGAGGTATGAACCTTGGATGACGGCATCCATTGGCTTCATGACCGATGCATCACCAAATGCGACGCCCTCGCCAAAGTCAATCCATGATGGGTGTTGGTTGATTTTCGCTCGTGCAACATGCTCAGCTGTAATGACGGCGGGAAGGAGGAAGGTGCTGGTGATGAAGGCGAAGATGATGAGCAGGCACATGAGCATGAAGAAATTCTCGAGGCCAGGGAAGGCTGCAAGGAAGCCTGCGGCAATCCCTGAGACCGTTGTGATGGTGGTTTCGAAAATCGTCTGACCGGTCTCCTCAATGGCCGAAGCCATGCCGTGAGGTGATTCACCCTCTTCTCGAATCCGATGCATGACGTGGATGGAGTCATCAACGCCAATGCCGAAGACAATGGTTCCGATCATGGCCGTGAAGATGTTGACGTTGACGTCCCCGCTTTGCATCAAGAGCGGCTGCCAAAGAATGACAACGGCCACTGGAATCATGGTGTACACTCCCAACCTCGGCGAGCGGAACACGAACATCAGCAGGATGGTGAGCACCAAGAGTGTGAGGAGGGTCGTCGTGGACTGGGTGCTGTGAATGCCCTCGTTGATGTCCAGGGAAACCGGCAAACCACCCGTGAGCAGCGAGGTTCGGGTGTTGAGTAGCTTGGGTCCTTCTGCGAGAATTTCATCAATTTCATCGCGTAATTCACCAGCAACATTGAGGTTCATGTAGGGTTGAGAGACATAGACGATGGCTTTGGTGCCGCCTTCGTTCATGAGCATGGAGCGTACTTCTTTGGACAGGGTGTCAAAGGCCACGTTGACCATGTCCTTGCGCAGAGCTTCTCGCTCACTCAGCGGGACCAGCGTCCATCCGACACAATCAGGGTCAAGGAGATCCTCACTTTCCCAACAGGGATCGTGCAGGAGGTCCCAGAGAGAACCATCGCCGATGGTGATGCCATCCGCCACCGTGATGGTGGCAGGGACGGCTTTGAGGAAGGTGATGATGCTGGTCGTGGAGGTTTCGTCAACTTGATCCACTGCTTGTTCCATAACGTTGATGGAATCCAAGACGGGCAAGTCTCGTACATTGAGCGTGTTGTTGTTGTTGGGGCGCTGTGAGGCATCGTAAATGAACAACGATGTTTGTCCGCTGCTGAACTGGCGTGAGTACTCGGAAAGCGAATTCAGGGATTCGATGCCGTCGGGAGCTTCGGAAGAGCCGGTGATGGGTTCGTTCAATTCGTCGAGGTTGGCCACACCATAGGCGGTCACTGAACCGGCGAGCAAGATGATGATGACGAAGCCCTTGATGGGTGCTTTGCCGATGTTTTTCCACACGCTTGGGTTGGTCCGTTTGTTGAATTTGAGCAACCATGCCAGCGTAGGGACGAGGATGATACTCAAGACGAGGGTGGATGAGATGCCAATGACCAATGTCACGCCGACTGAACGTATTGGAGCGATGGGAACGATCATCGGGGCGATGAGAACGGAGAATCCAACGATGGTGGTCATGGCTGAGAGGAAGACTGCCACGCCGGTTGAACGTGTCATCTCCATCACACACGATTTGTAGAATTCAAGGTCCCATAAATCAGGAACCGGTTGTTCGGGATGCCCTCGTTTACGGCGACGCTCGTTTTCATCGTGGGCTTTGTCGAGTTCTTTTCGCCGCACTTCCTCGATACGGTTTACCATGTGCAGGGCATAATCCACGCCCAATCCGATGAGGATCGGGAAGGTTGCCACAATCATCGGTGTAAGCGTGATGTCCATGATGACGGATGAACCGAAGGTGATGGCGAGCGCCATCAGGATGGGTGTTCCGGTGATGACGACCACCTTGGCCGAACGGTGCAGCGCCGTGATCACGAGGACCGTGAAGAGGACGGACCATGGCAAAATCATCAACAAGTCTTCGTAGATGGCATCCGAGATGTCCTCGAGAACTTTCGTTAGACCGGTGACCGTGATGGTTTCGGTGTTCCTGTATTCAGATGGGCGGTTGTCAATGATGTCCTGAAAATGGTTGAGTAATGCAGAGAAATCAGCCCAATCTCCGGTCACGGAAGGGTTGTGATGCATGCCGACGACAATGGCGGTGGTGTCCCAAATACCGTCGCCGTCCATGTCGTTGGTGAAATTGCCGTCGCCGTCACTGTCAACGGTCGGGTCCATGTCGTTCGTGTCTTTGATGAGAGCGTCGAAGGCACCGTTTGATTCTTCGATGATCTGGTCAATCCTGTCCTGGCTCGGGATGGCGTACTCGCCGCCTTCTGGCAGTTGATCGCAGTCCAGCGCCACAGGTAAGCGATTGTTTACTCCGTGGACACAGAGGGAATTGTTGAACCGTCCGTCGGCAGAATTGATCTCTTTGATGACCTGGGCGGGAGAAATGATCCAGAGGACGCCGTCGTTGCGGCCGTGGTCGGTTTTGTCGAAATCCATGCCACGACTTGTTGAATCACCTCCGATGTTCCTGTCATCCCCCTCCAGCCAACTGATTTCGTTGAGAATCGCTTCATCTGTGATGTTGGTGGTGTCGTTGGGGTTGTTCGCATTGGGGGTCGTGATGTAAATCACAGCCAAATCGGTTGACCATTCCGTTCGAACTTCAAGCAGCAAATCGGTCGATGAAGCCCCATCGGGCAGAAAAATTTCCACATCCCCGTCAATTTGTTCCTGAAAGGCCAGCCCTTGTTGTGCGAAGACAGCACTGATGATGATGAAGAGGGCAAGAATGGTGCCTGGTGATGCGAGAACCGTGGTGTAGAGGCTATCGAGTCGTGCATTGAAGGTTGATTTCAACGATGTGGACATCCGCTCGAGGGCGTGGCCGAGGCTGTCCATGGCGGATGCCTCGCTGTCCATGGTGGTTGGACTTGGTGGTGGCTCAAGAATCATTCCGCTCAAAGAGCGACCGTTGGTGGACTTCAGCAGGCGTCGTAAGCCTCGATCAGGTACTTGGTCAGCGGGCTGGTCCAAGCGAGTTCTGAAATGCCATCTTCGCCCTCAACAGCGTAGGTTCGAATCACGTCCCTCACCCTCACGTTTCCTTCCGATGAGCGTGCAAGAATCATGGCTCCCTTGATGGGTTTGCCCGTGCCGTGTGGGTCATAGACCGTATCAAGTGCTTCTTCAAGGAACCACTCGGCCTTACCGCCGGGCTCTCCCTCGTAGGTTTTCTTTGGTTTCTTGGCACCAAAGAGTCCTCCAGATTTTGGCTTTGCTGGGGCCGGTTTGCTCTTGGCTGGAGTTGTTTTTTTGCCGGAATCGGCCTTTCCAGAGGCCTTTTTCTTCTCCTCGGGTTTCTTCTCCTCCTTGGCTGCTGGTGCGTTTGCGGCCGTTTCTTTGGCCTCAATGACCGCTTTCTTGGCGTCAGAGAGTTGGTCTTCAAGGTCCTGAATTTTCTCACGGTACGACGCTGCAAGATGCATCAACGATGAGCGCATCGCAGCTTCCAGTTGAATGGTCAAGAGTTCGGTGGACGCCTCACTCCATTTCTTCCACTGCAGCATAGCATTGGCGTGAATGTCAGAGCCGCACTTTGGGCAGAAACTCTTGGTGGGTGGCTGCATGATGGGGACGGTTTGGAGGGCGTCGTTGGCCGGCAGCATCAGGCCCTGAGACACTTTGAGGACTTCCAAGGTCGCCTGCCGGCCAAGGTTCATGGCATCGTTAAATCGGTCACCAAGTTTCTCAAACGCACCGGCTTTTTTCAAGTCCAGGACTTTGCTGCCTTCGGTTGCAAGTTCAACGGCTGCGTCAGCGGCTGCATGATTCCATTGCGCGGATTGAAGTCCGGGGGCGACCTCTGTGGCAACAGGGGTCGCGGTCGAGGATTCCGTGGGCATGTCGCCATCATCGCCTGCTGCTGCAATCCCGAGTTTGATCGGGTCGGCACCGTCTTCAACTTTGGCGATCATGTCAAACTTCTCTGCCATCGAGAGGTCTTCCCGAAGGCGAATCACATCCTTGAGTTGGTTGAGGTCGTGGCCCGTGGCAGTGATGGGACCTTGTTGTGTTAAATCGTGACCGCATGAGAGACAAAACTTCGCCGTGACTTCCACGCCTGCTTCACATGTGGGACAATACACGCCGCCCATGGAGGTGATACATTGGTGACACCTTTTCAATGGTGTGTTGGATGTGGTAAGAAACGTGGGAAGTTTGACGTTCGTCTTCAATCACAAGGAGATTGCTTTACGAATCAGTTCCATCATCTCATTTCGGTCGCAGTTGGAGAGAATCGGGGCCAGCCTTGGGCCACGCTCAGTTCCCATGAACAAGGCGTAACTGGCACGATACACGTCTCGCATGCCCACATCACTCAGGGTACCTGTGGCCTTGAACGCCTCTGTGATGCCTTCGGTGGTCCAAGGTGCGGATTCAAGTGCTGTTTGAAGGGATGAAAGAACGCTGCGCTGTTCCTTCGTGAGTTGTTCAAGTGCTGTTACATCAGGTTCGGAGCAAAGATGAATGCGCATCTCATCAGGGAAGTGCTCGGAAGAAATCCATGATCGCATCCTCGTGAGTCGATCGATCAGTGGAGGGGTTGGCTCAGTGATGGTGCCGGTCGAACGCAAACTGGCCCATACGGCTTCATCATCCGGTTTAACCTGAGCCAGCAGGGCCAGATGACGGAAACTGACGGAGGTGGCGACGGAGGCTGATGTTTCCTCGACCACGGAGAGGTCCAATGCCACCTTGGCATCTTCGATTTGAACACGCTTTCTTCGACTCAGGTCGGGGTCGGCCAACTCTTCCTCAAAGTCCCGAGCGCACAAGCGCTCATACTCATCTGCTAGGTTCACCAAACCCATGCCTGTGTCAAATTCAATGGCCTTGCTCGGTTTCGAATTGGCCACCAGGAAGCGCAAAATTTCTGGCGGAACAAGGCCGAGGGCTTCAATGGGTCCAACCGTGTTCCCTGAGGATGAGGACATGGCACCTTTTCCACGGAGGCTGATCCATTCATACGTCAACGGCGCTGGTGGTTCATGGCCGAAGAGAAGTGCGATCTCTTTGCCGGTATCGTACGAGCCGCCGGCTGCACCGTGGTCCTTTCCGAAGGGCTCACAGGTGATGGCATTGAATCCCCACTTGGCAGGCCAGTCCAGTCGCCAGGGAAGTTTTCCCTCACCGTTCTCGATGTTCGAACGGCCGGCGATACCGTGTGAATCGGTCCAGTGCACGAATGGAAACTCGTAGCCCGTCACCTTCACACCGTCCAACGACCCTTTGGAATCCAGGGGTTGCCAAGGAAACCAATCCAGTGGAAGTTCACGTCCCGACACTCGTTCAATGATCTCTCGAACGGCGTCTGGGTTGTCGCAAGCAATCCGCGCAGCATGGCTGAACTTTCCGGACTGGTAGGCCTCAAGATTGGGAAGCAAACGCGGCGTGACGCCGATGAGTTTTAGCGCCTCTAGGAAGGGAGTAAGAAAATGGTCACCGTAGGTCCAACCTTCCTCATTGTACCGTTTCCAGTCGGGCTTTCCATGCTCATCGGGTGCAGGAATTGAACCGAGTTGGTGGCCGATGAAGTCCTCGTATGATGCGTCAAGGAA
Organism: Candidatus Poseidonia sp.; assembly: GCA_049412325.1. Lineage (GTDB taxonomy): Archaea > Thermoplasmatota > Poseidoniia > Poseidoniales > Poseidoniaceae > Poseidonia. The sequence goes on along the minus strand of JBMSEL010000020.1, from coordinate 18,693 downwards.
GGGGTAGACTTTGCGAAGCGGGTCGGCGTTATCGATGACAAACACCAACTCTGCATCCAAACCGGCTCGGCGGGCAGCTCGTGCGATCATGTCGCCGGTCAGAATCTCCCTGAGATGGCCAATGTGGAACTCGCCGCTTGGCGTGATACCGGTAGCGACGATATGTGAATCGCCACGCTGGGCGAGTCGCTCAGCCATCACGTCGCTCCAGTGCATGGGCAGACCTCAAACAGCGACAGCTCGAATCAAACCACGGAGAGGGACGTCATCAACCTCGTTTCGCGTGGTTTTGTTGACCAGCACAATGGCGAGTGAGACTTCGCCTCCGGCGGCTCGGATGGATTGGATGGTCTTTGACATGGTCTTGCCGGAGGACAGGACATCGTCGATGATGACCACACGCTTTCCAGCGACTTGACTGTACTTGTTTGAGAGGGAGCCGCTTCCCTCGCCCTCATCGGTCGTTCGGAACACGGTCATGTCGGACTCAAGGACTCGAGCGACTTCATAGGCGAAGGTGATGCCGTTGATGGAAATTCCAACCACGGTGTCGATGTTGTCGAAACCAAGTTCCTCATCGGCTACGTCGGCCATGATGGACCCCACAGCGGCGATGCGCTGCGGGCGAACGCCAAGGGTGCGCCATCCGATGCGGACATCACTTGGCCGTTCACTGTCCCCGGTGCCGGACAGCAACCAAGTGATCGTGTCTTGCGAAAGGGAGAGCTCATCGGCGATTTGTTGAGTGTTCAACCCCTCTTTCATGAGGTTGGATGCCAGTGCTTTCAGTTCTTCAATGCTCAAGACCATGGTCCTCAACTTCCTCGTGCCGTTGAATGCTCATCAATGCTTTCATGCGCTCCGTTCACCGGGCGAAAGTCTTGAAGGGAGGGAGCGACGGCGGGAAACCATGGGAGACTTCGACTACGAGACCCTTCTCGACCGAGCTCGTGAAAATATTCCAGAGGAGATTTCCTCAAGATCCCGCTGGCGGCTCCCAGCACCGCAAATCATGATCGAAGGTTCGAACACCATTTTCCGTAACTTCAACGAAGTGGTTTCGATGATGGACCGAGATGACAACCACGTCTACCAGTACATTTTGAACGAGTTAGGAACTTCTGGTTCCCGTGATGGCCCTCGAGCACGATTCAAGGGACGAATACCACCCAAGCGAATCAAAGGCACCATCGCCAACTATGTGAACACCTACATCAAGTGCAGTCAATGCAGCGCACCCGATACTCACTTTGTGAAGGAAGACCGAACCACGCTGCTGAAGTGCCAGGCTTGCGGTGCAACACGTCCGGTGAAACTCTGATCACGTCAACTTAAGCGTCGCTTGTTCGTCGACCGCACCCGAAATGAGGTGCTGAAACACCGCCTCCAAAGCGGCTTCGTCGTTGAGGCTGTACCATGTGCCTTCGGGATACACAACACACGTCGGTCCCTGTTCGCAAAAATCCAGGCAGCCGGATTTTTGCACGCGGAGGTTAAGGTCGCTCCCCTCTCTCACGCGTTGCTTGAGCGCACGCATCAGGTCGAGGCTTCCTCGGTTCATGCAGGAGGGTCGAGTTGCTCCTTCGCCTCGCTGGTGACCGCACACAAAGGCGTGGCGGAGATAGCCAGCCTCGGTTCTCCCTTTGGGGTCAGCCGCCATTACAGGTCCTCCAGTTGATTGATGGCCTGGGCCAGTTCGTGGTCCAGTTCAGTGATGCTGTTGGCGTCATGGGTCATGGTTTCCACGATGGCGTAGCCCCACCCAAAATGGAGGTCTGCGTGGTGGTTGATGCGTTCACAAATCTCTGAGACAGCATCAACAAACGCCTTTGCACTCGCAAAATCTTCGAATGAAAATTCCCGCATCAACCGGCCTTCAACCTCAGTCCAACCCGTCGGGGCCGACATGAACTCATCCCCAGAGGTGAGAATCGTCGTTGCCCTTGGTTTCTTTCTCGACCTTCTCGTGGAGTTTGGAACGTCGTTTCATGTCCTCTCGCTCGAAGGCCAAGAGTTCCTTGTCGTCGATGTAGGCTGGGCGGGTGTGAGCGATGAGTTCCATTTTCACAATGACCTCTCGTGAGATGAAGATGCACCGCCCCTCGTCGGTGAGGATTTCGAGGCTGGATTTTCCAGAGGAGATGAGGCGACCGCGAACATGTGCATCCTCCGGGTCGGCGAAGGCCTGAACGTTGAGGTGAAGTTCAACGAAGTCGTCTCGACGCAGCCCCTGACGGCGCTCAAGGAGGTCGCCATTGTAGACCGGGTCCAAGCCTTCAAGTTCAGGCGAGCCCATATCTTCCCACATCGATTTCGCCCAAGGAGGAAGGTCAACGCTCTTTTTCTTCGCCATGATTTCAACGAGACGGCGAGCGTACTTGAACCTCCCCTTTGCTTTCCCCATCCGTTCTCCAACGGGATACTTCATGAAGGAATGACGGCGGCCCCTCAAACGAGGCACCCCCATGAAAGTCTCTTGGCGCACGCTTGAAACGGTTCTGCTCGAGGAAGAGATCCTCGACAAGGCCTTTTCGCGAGCCAAAAAGGCCGCTGACCGAGTGGATGACTCGGATCGTATTTTTCGAGTTCGAAAACAGATGACCCGAATGGTTCAAACAGCAGCCGACATCATCGCCACAGAGTTTCAAGAGTTGGTATCGGCTTGGCCTTCACTCGACCAATCCCCACTGTTTGACGTCGCTATGATCGACGCCTGCGTGGGTTGCGACGACTATCGCAAAAACCTCGCCACCCTCCAATGGGCCTCCAAGCAAGTTCTACGCATCGCTTCTCAGAACGCCAAGAAAATCATTCGGACCGGTCGAACCGATCTGATGCACGAGGCTCGACGAGAGGCCTACGGGCGCATTTCATCGGTCATGCGCCAGGTTGGTCCTTCCCTGACGTGGTTGAGCGAAGCCCGTGAAACCCTCAAGCGCCTTCCAAAAATTGACCCCGTCTCTCCATGCATCGTTGTTTGCGGCGCCCCCAACGTCGGTAAGTCTGCATTTATCACCGCCTTGAGTACGGGGAAGATGGAAGTCAATCACTACCCGTTCACCACCAAGCAAATTCACGTTGGACACTTTACGCACCGACGGTTGCAGTACCAAATGGTGGATACCCCGGGTCTTCTCGACCGTCCCATGGAGCAGCGGAATCACATCGAGATGCAAGCCATCGCTGCACTGGAACACATCGGTTCCTTGGTGTTGTTCTTGGTCGACGAAAGCGAGTCTTGCGGAACGCCGATTGAGGAACAGATGAACCTCCTCGAAGAGGTCCGAACACTGCTACCTGAGACCGCCCTCATGCAGGTCAGTTCAAAAGCCGATTTGCTCAATCCACTTCCCTCGATGTGGGACGAAGTGGTCGAGCAGGAGACAGCATGGCGTGAGGCTGGTGCAGAAGGCGAGCCTGAGCTACCTCTCTTGCTGGATGGTCAGGGCCGAGTTTGCCTCTCAGCAACCGAAAATGTCGGCCTTGACGCGATGCGTTTGGAAATTGTTCGGCGAGTGAAGTCCGCTCGCCCCACCAACCCGATGGAACTCCCTGAGGGTTGGCATCGCCAAGATGTGTGATCACATCGACGTCAACGGTACAACGCCCAACCCTTCCATCCCGGCCTTCAATGTGGTTCGAGCCAGTTCGGAAACAGCGTAATAGAAGGCGTTGACGTTGCCATCCTCAATAATGTAGCAGTCTCTATAGAACGAGTTGTAGGCCGTGGCCAGATGGAGCATGTACTCGGCAAACAGATTCGGGCGGTGCTCACGAACCACTTTTTCCAGTCGGTCATCGTGAACGGCCAAGGTTCGCAGCAACTGGACCAACCCCGCTGGCATGGCGGGACCTTCTGGTGTGCTGACCACATCGGGGAGGTGATCGGTTCCCACGAGAGCCTCCACGTTGGATTGGATTGAACAGGCACGGGTGTGGCTGTACATGATGAACGGGGCTGAGCCAGCCTCGAAACTGAGTGCATCCTCCCAACGGAAGGTGAACCCTTTCTCGGGGCTGACGCTGATGATGTTGAAACGCACCGCCGATGTGCCAACCGACTCAGCAATGGTCTTCATCGAGGCATCGTCGAGGTCGGGTCGCCGCTCCTTGAGCACCTCAATCGCGTGGGCTTGGGCTTCCTCGAGGAGGTCGTCCATGAACACCACGTTCCCTCGTCGCGTGGACATTTTACCCTCGGGGAGTTTGATGAAGGAATAGAACATCACTTCAGGTCGGCGCTCGCCGAGTTCTTCGAGCGTGAGGCCGACCTGCTGGGCTTGCAGTTTGTGGTCTTCTCCGAGGACATTGATCAACTCGTTGCACTGCGTCCATTTCCATCGATGGTAAGCGATGTCGCGCGTGGCGTAAAGCGAGGAACCATCCCCTCTGCGATAGAAGAATTCCGTCTTCCCTTTGAGGCCCCGCTGGCCAAGGTCGAGAAATTGGGCGCCGTTGTCGGCCACGCCGTTGATCTCCAAGTCGCCAAGTTCCTCCATGAGTTTGGCCACGTCACCGTTGATGACGAACAGCGATTCCTTGGTGAAGCGGTCAAAGTGAATGCCGAGGCGACCGAGCGTTTCCAGCATGCCATCCAACACGGGTTGGTAGGCTTCCTCAAACGAGCGGAGCACCGCTTCGTCCCCGTGTTCGCTGGCATGGACGAGGGTTCCAATGTCCTTTTCGATTTGCTCAGCGGCCGCGTCGTCTTTTCGGCGTCGTTGCGCAGCCTGGTACCAACGGACACGCTGATGGTCGGCTTTGTCCACCCACTGTGGGTTGGCCGCTTCGCGGTCAGCCAGCAGGGCTTCGACCTCATCAGCCGTCATGTTCTCGAGCGCCCATGCAAGGACCGCAACTTGCTTGCCCATGTCATCCACATAGTACTCGGCCGTTACGGTGTCGCCCCAGAGCCGATGAAGGCGGACCAACGTGTCGCCAAGAATGGCGTTTCGTGCCCTTCCGACGTGGAAAGGTCCGTTGGGGTTCGCAGAGGTGTGTTCAATCAACACTTCACGACGCTCGTCCCTTGAAGTTCGATGGTGGCCTGCCAACAATTGCTGCGCCAGCCAAGCCGGCGCGGCTCGAAGGTTGAGGTAGCCGTTGACGGCGGTGATGCTTTCCAACGAGGGATGGGGCGGGATGGCCTCGGCGAGTTGTTCAGCGATGCTGGCCGGAGCCATACCCAGGGTTTTGGCGAAGGGAAAACAAGGGAGTGAGAGGTCGCCTTGGTCCAGTTCGCGAGCTGGTTGGAGCACGCGGGAAATCATACTGGCATCAAGCCCCAAGCCTTCTGCTGCTTGCTCGACAAGCGGCAAGATTTCGTTCTTGAGAAGGTCCACGTGCTCACCTCACATCATGGGATAGCGCAGAATGGCCGCCAAGCCCCCGAACCCTTGCATCAACTGAGAACCCTCTTCGGTGTCCACAGAGATGTAAGTAACCTCTGAGTTACCATCCTCTGCCATTCTCGTTAATGAATCGATGATGGAATGGCTCGAGAGTTCTTTGACGGAATCACCAGATGCATCGCATGATGGACACGCAGGGAGTTCCTGTTGGCTTGTGAGGCGAGCTTCCCAGTCGCTCTCGCTACCGTGCCCGCACTTTTTGCACTGCATGGTGATGATGTTTCCACGCAGCCCTTCTGAGATCAGAAGCGTGTCGACGGCGCCGCTTGACAGCGCTTGCTTGATCATCATTTCACCGTATGTTGCCTTCGGGTGGGCTCGAATCAATTCTTCGAGGAAGCGGTTCATGACTTGACGTTCAGCGTCGAGTTCAATTTCGCCCATCAGTTGACCTGCATTTTCAACCAGTTCTCGAACGCCGGATTCGTTTGAATAGCCGACGTCGAAGGTCGTTTTGGCAATCTTTTTGACGATTTCATGGTGAAAGTATTCGTTCTTGACCACGAAATCTTTGGTGGCACCCGGGCCGCCGATGATGACGGCTTGGATGTTTTCGAGGTGGGGCAGCCAGTAGGAGGATGCGTGCTCTGTGGCTCGCTTGAAAAAGTTGTGAGCCGCTTCCTCAATGAGACGCTCAAAACGTTGGGCTGATTGACCTCCCTGACGGTGCTTGCCCATGATGTTTGAAACCAGGTGCTCTTGGACATGAATCCGTTTTCCTGAGGCGATGCCGTACGCTGCTTCCGCTCGGTCTATCACGAAGAGTCCGTATGATTTCTTGTCGACGAGCATCTCTTCAAGTTGGGTCAATTCAAACTTAGAGTCGCAGCGGTATCGGAAGGAAATCAGCGCTTGCGGTGGGTCTTCAATGACGATGTTGACCATCCGGCTCTTGTTGTTGCCAATGATGATGGAACCGACAAAAATTGCCAACCCGTTTTCGCCAGGTGTTTTGTAGCGAGAGAGGGTTGAAATGGCGGATTCAATGGCACCCTGCACGTTTTTTCGGGTACCTTTTGATTTGATGTTCGCCGCTTGACCGTGTTCGTTCTGCAGCATGGAACGTGCATCGGAGACCTGTCGGTCGGGCGGGATGATGAGGGTGACAAGTTCGGTGCCAAAACCCTTCATTTCTCGCAGGTCTTCCAAAGCGAGTTTGAGGCGCATCCTGCGTGCCGACAACTTCGCATCGTCTGCCATGGTGCTTCCCCCCTTTGTTGGGCTGAGGCGAGGCACTTCAAACCTCGCCCCGCTTCGTTGTGGTATTCGTTGTGTATGGTCTCGTCAAGGGATAGGATGAAAGCATGGCCGCGTCGCAGGGAAACCATGAGCCCCGTGCACGTCGTTGCCCTTGGTGGGAGTCTTCTTCGTCCAGAAGAAGCCGACGCTCGTGCCATGTGGATGGGTCAACTGCGCCAACTGATGGTCCATCTCGAGGGCAACGGGCGGCGCATTGCCTTGGTGGTCGGTGGCGGCCTGCCTGCACGCGAAGGCATTGAGCTGGCCAAGGCTTCCATGTCGACGCCGCATCGATTGGATGAGATCGGGATTGCTGGCACCCGGCTCAACGCTACGGTCCTTCAGCAAGTTCTTCTCGACATTGGCTGCGATGTCGCCTCCTCGGTCCCTCACACCATCGATGAAGCCCGTTCGTTGCTTGACGACCACCACATCGTCGTGATGGGCGGTACCGTTCCCGGTCACACGACCGACACTGTGGCGGTGAAACTCGCTGCTGCCGTCCACGCAAGGCACTGCATCATCGCCACCAACGTCTCGCATGTGTACAACAAGGACCCGCGAACCAACGACGATGCAGAAGCCCTCACGGACATCACCCTCGCTGAACTCGGCGCCATCGTTGGGGTTGGGGAACCGCTCGAGCCCGGGGCATCGGCTGTGGTGGACCCGGTGGCCGTGGCCGTGGCGATGGAAGCGGGCTTGGATTTGGCTGTTCTTGACGGCCGGGACATTCGGAGACTGGATGATGCGTTGGACGGAAAGTTGTTCGACGGCACCGTCATCAAGGCTTGAGGTGATACGATGGTGGACGCAAAGAAGGTGAAGGACATGGTGGCCAAAAAATCGAGCCAATTCATCGGCAACATGCAGGGCGGTGGCAAGGTTCCACCTCACAAGCACTGCCGTATTTGCCACGAACCCATTTCGGTCAAGGCCGACCCTCGTGTTTGCAAGCAGCAGGAATGCATTGAGAAAAACGAAAAGGACGAGAAGAATCAAAAAACGGTCCGCATCATGATGTTCATCTTCTTTGGAATTTTTGCCGTCCCCTACATTCTGGTCTTGGTGACCAGGTTGTTGGGTTGATTTCAGTCCAGTCCAAACTCGCGGACGAGAAGCAACCGTAGGAAACGTTGAGCGCTCTGAAGCACGAGCCCCGTCGCCATGAGCGAGAGGCCGAGCAGTCCAATCCACACCGCCGAGAACCCAGCACCGATGATGCTGTCAAGCTGGAGGGTGAAATCCTGTGCCGTACGGGTTCCCATGGCGGCACCGGTCGCCAGCAGTCCAAACCCGGGGAGTCCGAGCACGAGGAGAGGTTTCTTCTGTGAGAGGGAGAGAACCGCCCATGTCATGACGGTGAACCCGTGGGAAACGGCCGTAAAGTTGGAGCCTTTGGGGACGTCGTAACGAATAACGGTAGGGACCTCAAGCACTCGCAGTTGCTTCTCGTGAGCGTCTTCCAGCATCTCGAGGGACAACTCCATGCCTTCCGAGTCAAATCGCAGGCGCTCGAGAGCGGTTCTTGAAAAGGCTCGGAAACCAGATTGTGTGTCCTTGATGCCAAGGTCGCTTGAAAGGTTGGAAGCAGCGGTGATGACCTTGATCCCCAAACGGCGGTAAGCGGGCATATCGGTTCCGCCTCCTCCGTCGACAAAGCGAGAGCCGATAGCAAAGTCAGCCTCGCCATCGAGAATCGGTTGGAGCAACGTGGGGATGTCGCTGGTTTCGTGCTGGCCGTCGGAATCGAGCAGGACCAACGCATCGGCGTTCAATTCGGTAGCTCGTAGGAACAGGGTCTTGAGGGCGCCACCGTAGCCACGATTCACCCGGTGGCGAATGACGGTCGCACCGCATGCTTCTGCGATCCGGGCGCTGGCGTCAGAAGAACCGTCGTCAATGCAAATCACTTCATCGACGTAGCGAAGGGCTCGGGTGACCACTGAACCAATGGTCTCCTCTTCGTTGTACATGGGCATGCCTGCGACGATGTGCGGTTTAGCCGCACTGCTTGGGTTCTCCCCTTGAGGCACACCATTGCGTCATTGAACTTCTATATATGGCTGTTTAAATAAAATCGGGAAATTGATAGGAAAGGCCGTTCAGTTGCTCGTAAGCAACCGAACGGCGTTGTACTTCTCAGAGAGAAGGAACTCGGCGACCACAGCAAGGTTGCATCAGTCGTGGAGTTGGGTCACGGTGGTGACCGCTCGCTCGCCGGAGAGCACTTTTTCAAGGGCGCTCATCGAAATGACCAACGGGACATAGGATTGCCCGTCACTGGTCATGTACGTGCTGCAGTCAGCAAACGCCGCCGTGTTGATGGAGAGCTTCAGGGCTCCACCAGCGTTGCTTCGACGGACGTAACCCACCAGGATGTTGTTGTCCAGGGTTTCAGTTTGCTTTGCGGTTTCAGATTTCTTCATGTGTTCACCTCCCCCAAGGCTCTGGTTCCTCAGGAACCGAAGCATTTTGTTCAACAATCTTAACGCTATAGGGGTTTGATGGTGTGACCATTTGTCTTATACGAGCGGTTTTGGTGGTGGGGCCATGCGAGCCTTGGTCACAGGCGGAGCGGGCTTCATTGGCTCCCATCTCATCGACCGCCTGGTGGCTCGCGGAGACGAGGTCGTCGTCATCGACAACCTCTCGAGTGGGGACCTTTCCTTTATCCAAGACCACCTCGATTCCGGTGCGGTCGTTTTGGTTGAAGGCGACATCTGCCATCCTGACGATGTTGGACGAGCGATGGCCATGAACATCGATTGTGTGTTCCATCTCGCAGCCAACCCCGATATTCGCCTTGGTACCCGAATTACGGATACCGATCTCAAGCAGGGCACAGTAGCCACCTACAACATTGTGGAAGCGATGCGGTTGAACGACGTCAAGCAGATCGCCTTCGCCTCAAGTTCGGTGGTTTACGGTGAGGATGCCCCGTTGCCGACGCCGGAAGACCACGGCCCATGCATGCCCATTTCGCTGTACGGGGCCAGTAAGCAAGCCGGTGAAGGGCTCATCAGCAGTTGGGTCGGCACCTTTGGTTTGCAAGCCTGGATTTTCCGATTTGCCAACATCATCGGTGCACGAGGGACGCACGGGGTGATCTTCGATTTTATTCACAAACTCAAGAAGGACCCGTCCCGTCTCGAGGTCCTCGGTGATGGCCTTCAGGAAAAGTCCTACATGGAAGTTGGCGACTGTGTCGACGGCATTCTTCACGTCATGGCTCACGCCGACGAACCCCTCAACCTCTACAACCTCGGCAGCCACGACACCGCCTCCGTACGCCGAATCGCCGAAATCGTTGTGGACGTCACTGGTTGCCATGACGCCAGCATCGAATACACCGGTGGTGACCGTGGATGGGCAGGTGACATTCCTCGGGCGCGCCTGGGTATTGAGAAAATGCTGAACACCGGCTTCGATGTCAAGATGAACAGCGAGGAAGCCATCCGCCACACCGCCACCTGCCTCCTTGAAGAAATTGGACTGGAATGATCCCCATGATGAACAACACCGAAGCAGACGTACGAACCGACACCCTCATTCGCGTGATGGCCCTGTTTTTTGTGGCCATCATTGTCCTGGCCGTAACCACCAACCCCATTCCCGCTGGAACCGGGGTGGGTGAGCGAGCACCACCGCTGGAAGGCAAGGCCTACAACGGCAGCGCATGGTATGATTTCGACATGGACAGCTATCTGACGGCCAACTGGACGGCAGGCGATACCGATGGGCAATGGTTGCTCGTCGAGTTCATGGACACCGACTGCCCGTTCTGTGTTCGCTCCGCAGGCGAGGTGGGTCAGAACGCGAACTACTTCATGAAAATCGACAAAGATTCGGACGGCACGCCTGCTTGGAAAGGTCCGCTGGTGAATTTCGTTGCCAGCGCTACGGAACTCGACATCCCCGGCCATGAAACCAGCAGAGATGAGATTGAAGCCTTCCGGGACAAAAGCGGTGAAGAGCAGTGTGCGAGCAGTTCGTGTGCCAACCGAGACGGTGCTGCCCACCGGTTTGTTTACATTGATGACATCGACCAGGACAACATGAAGGAATGGAAGGTTCCCGGAACCCCTGCCTACTACCTCATCCAACCCGACGGCATCGTCGCCTGGACATCCGCTGAGAGCGCCGATGAGACGGTGAGGGATGCGATTTTCCGCTTGACGCTGGAGGCCTGAATATGGTTGACCAAAACCTGATTCTCGCTGGCTACGCTGTACCGTTGGTGTTTGGCCTTCTGTTGATGACCAAGGCCGGCGATGGGCTTTCCGACGCCTTATCCAAGCGCAATCCGTTGCTTGCTCACGCTCGACGCCGTCACATGCTCGGCTTGAACATCGTGGCGTTCATCGGGTTCGTGGTGTCCGTTCACACCCTTTGGATTTCCAACAAGATCAGCGAAGGCGCCAACGTGTGTTCGACGGCAACGGTGTTTTCCTGCGATGACGTGCTTGGCAACTCACAATACAACGTCGACCCGTTCTTCGGCATCTCTTGGGGGCTCATCGGTATGTTTGCTTTCGGCGTTCTCATGTTCGTGTCAAGCTCCGTCGCCAAAGAACCCGATGCGCTTTGGGCTGAATCCTACATGAAGTACGGTATGTACATGACCGGCGCGGGGATGCTCGTCATCGCTCTTCTTGTGTCCTACGAGGTGCGCATGGAGAAGATTTGTCAGTTTTGTACGATGGCCCACATCGCCAACGTGGTGTGTTTGTTCGGTTTCTGGAGAGCCGGAAAAATGCACGATGCTGAGGAGTGGAACGATAACGAACCTTCAAAGACAGGGTGAATCCTCTCGCAACCATCAGCCCGAGCGAATGATTACGAGCAACCCATCTGGTGAATGACATGAACAAAGAATCGATGTTTTGGCTTATCGTAACTCTGAGTGCCCTCGCCGCCCTTGGCTTCCTGCTCGGGCAGAGCGATGGTGAACCGCCGTTCAACACCGCCGATGAGCGTCACGCGCTTGCCAAAGAGTGTATTGGAAGCCACAGCGGCTTGGAGTCCCACTACCATGCTGAGATTCGTATCTCCGTTCTCAACGAAGCGGTGGCTATTCCTGACGATGTTGGTCTCAACGACCAAGGATGCACCATGCGGCCGCTCCACACGCACGACTCAAGCGGGCGAATTCACCTTGAGTTCGCAGAGAAGGGCGTTGAAGCACCACTTGAGGCGTTCTTCGACATCTGGGGCAAACACATGGACTCGACTGGATTTGATGACCACCGCATCGATTCGTCCCACGAGTTCCTCATGTTCGTCACCGAAGAGGAAGGCGAGCGAACTCAAGTTTCCACATTCGAGGATCACATCGTGAAAGACGGTCAACTCATTGAGTTGGTTTACCGAGCCATCGAGTGATCACGGCGTGTAGGCGCCGGTGAACATCGCTGCGTTAGGTTCCATTTCGATTTCTTCCATTCGAAGCACGGTGACCTCAATTTCTTGAGCTTCCTGGTAGGTTGCTCGCAGTTCTTGCATCAACATGCGCTGCACATCCTCCATCCCGTCGCCGTGAAGCACAGAGAGGTGGTGGGTGGTTTCAGTGCCCACCTTGGCATAGTATTCGACGACCCACTCACGACGAGGGGTTTCGGTCTCCCAAGCGACGTCTTCCCATGTTTTTGTCATGTTACTACATTGGCCTTGCAGTTTATGAAACCTTTCACTCCCGGTGTGCCTCATTACCGAAAAACGGAAGTTTCCTTCCGCATCAGTGCTTGAGTCCGGACGCAATCGTAGGAAAATATTACTTTTTCCGAACAATTGAAGCGATGGCCAACACAACGCAACCGGCCATCAGGACCGGACCCATGTTGCCTGAGGACGGTTCTGGGTCGGCTCGTTCCCTGTAGGCGAGTTCAACCACGCCATAGGAGGTACGACGGCCACCGTTGTCCAGTGTTTCCTGTGTGGATTCGTGAATCAGGAGGACGCTCCATCGGTCAAGATCTTCAAACTCAATGGAAAACGACGTGGAACAATCATCGGTGACGTTCGCCTTGCGTAATCCAAGGCTTGCGGTGATGGTGTGGTTGTCAAGGCTGCATTCCGCGAGGCCCACCACCACACGGTCTCGATGGTCCAATCCAGGATTGACGAACCCTTCAGGCATGGGTTTGCCGTGTTCAACCACCAGCATGGTCAACTGCGTGCCTTCGAGGCTGTGAAGCGTGGCTGAGGCAACGCTTGCCCGATAGCCGTTCATGGTGCGCTCCACGGTGATGTCCAGGCCTGAGGTGTTCTGTCGAGCCAGCTCTTCGTTGAGGATATCTCGCTGAACATCGGCCCAAGCGTCGTAACCTCGACGGGCGGCACCGGCCTCTACGACAAAGGTCGGTGTTGAGGTCGAGACGCCGGACTGAATGGTTTCAAGTCGGTCGATTCGATGCTGGCTGGCCGCCGGCTGGAAAGCATCTTCACCGTCGGATGGATGAAGTGCGACCAAAGCGATACGAGAGCCGTGGCTGTCCGCCACTTGTAACAACTCCGGGTCGATTTCAGCACAACTAGGGCACCACGTCGCCGTGATTTCTTCGACCAACATCGAACGGCCCCCGCCCTCGGTAGAGATGGGTCCGTCAAACTCACTCGAGGGATTGACCACCATGGCCTGACCGCTCAAGCCGCACAGCAGGGCTGTGAGGAGGAGTGGAAGGACCAGTGTCTTGCCTTGGCGCATTGTTTCGCTCCCTCCTTGTTGACGGCCACCCGCTGGACCGTCTTGATTGCTTGCTTTGGCGGTGATTTAGGAAAAGGATTCATGAGGACGAGGTTCGGAGGACGCACTGAGGACACCTGAATGGCAGAGCACTGGGTTGAGAACCACAAGCGTGATTCTTGGCGACGTCAAGCCAAGGCCAGCGGCTACCGTGCCCGCTCAGCCTTCAAACTCAAGCAGATACAAGAGCGCTTCCACCTCGTCAGGGATGGCGACTTGGTTCTCGACGTGGGTTGTCACCCCGGTGGCTGGGCCCAAGTGGCGGTCGAATTGGTTGGTGAACAGGGCCGGGTGGTCGGTGTAGACCTCATGCCCTGTGCACCCGTGGAGGGCGCCGTGCTGTTGACCGGGGACATCACCGAACCCATCACCCAAGAGCGCATTCTCGCAGAACTTAACGGTGAACTTCTCAACGTCATCGTCTCCGACATCTCGCCCGACATCACTGGAAAGTGGGACATGGACCAGTCGGTGGCGATGACCCTGGTGGCTGATGTGTTCGACTTCGCCCTGCCGTTGTTGGCCAAGGGCGGCGGGTTCACCACCAAACTGTTCCAAGGCATCGGGGTTGAGGAACTCATTGCGGCCGTGCGCCCCCATTTCTCAAGTGTACGCCGCTTTTCCCCAGATGCTTCACGGAATTCATCCTCCGAGGTTTACCTTATCTGCAGGCACCACACGCCATGGAAGGCGCCCAAAGCATCCGTGCGGGAGCGATATGAAGAGGGTGTCAACAAAATTGTAGGTGGTGATGAGATCGAGGCCGACCCCGAAATCATCGCCTCCTCCTTCCGTGTCCGCAAGAAGAAAACGAGCAGCGACCTTGAAGAGGGTTGATGTCAACTTCTCAGGGCATGAACACCCCGCCTGGACTTCCGTGGCCAACGCCTGCCAACCGCATTGAAAACCTTCGCCCGAACACCCCTGTGAGGCGGTTGGAGCTCGTCGTCTTGCGCATCTACCCGCAACGGATGATCGTCTCCTCTTCCTACACAGGTCCTGTCGCCGCTGCCTGCGGTCGAGATGAGACCGGCCTTGTTGGTCTCGTGTTTTGGGCAGAGCAAGTCAAACAGGTCAACGTGGGCGATGTGATCCGTATCGAATCCGGTTGGTGCCGTTCACGGGACGGTGCCCTGGTCGTCAGCACGGGAAAGCATGGAAAAATGAGCATCGTCAGCCGGTTTGACGCATGAGATGCTGCGAGTCGCTCACGCAACCATAAAGAGGGGGAGGCCATGGGCGACCTTGCAAGGAGCCATTCCTATGAGTGAACGAGCAAAAGTCTGTACGTCTTCAGGCATCCCTCTCGCAGAAGAAGGTTCGACCACCTTTCCCTGCCCCGGATGTTTCCACCCCATTGGCCGAAGCCCCCGTGTGCGAAACCAAGGCGTGCTGTACAAGTGCCCGAACTGTGGGTTCGTTGGTCCCTGAGGTGATTGCATGGGCATGGTAGTGATGACATACAAAGTGAACCCTGATTCCGATCTCGAAGACGTTGACACGGACGCCATCGCTGAAACGATTGCGACCCTTCGTGATGACAACTACGACATTCAAGCCATTGAGACCAAGCCGTTGGCCTTCGGTCTCAAGTTCGTCCAAGTTCACGTCAAAATGAACGACGGCGAAGGTCTTGCTGACGCCTTTGAAGCCAAGATGGCTGCAATCCACGGCGTGGGCGAAATCGAAGTTCTCTCAATGGGCCTCATTTGAAACGGGCCCCTGCCAATCCTGCTTAGGGCAGGATGGGTGTTAGAAACCGTTGTGGATGGTCTGATCCTCAACATTCAAAGGATCGGCTCAAACTTGCGATGAGGCTCAATTCTGTTCGTGAAAGAACGACTTGAGGATACAACCGAATTGACATCGTTCGAGTTCTTCCTGAGAAAGCAAAAATCGTTCTAAGTAGGATGAATAATATGTTATGAATCAAAGCAGAGAACATGGATGAGGATGAGAATCCAAAACCGATCATCCTGTTCAATACTCATGTTTACCCACGACACGAGAATGACCATGTTGCACCCTTTATGCATGACTTAGCAAAAACATGCCTTTCCTTTGCGCGAGTCGTGGTTCATTGCCCACATGCACCTGGCCTCCCTCTGCACGAAGTGATTGAGGGTGTAGAAGTTCGAAGGTTTACCTATGCGAAGGAAAGGAACCAAACCCTCGCTTATCGTGGTGATATGCACAAACAAGTCAAGAGATCGATAGGCAAGGCCTTCCTTTTCTACGCCTTCTTGAGAAGGTGGAAAAAGGCAACGAAAAAACTCGTTCGAGAACTCAATCCTGACATCGTTCACGCGCATTGGCTCATTCCAGGAGGGTACGTGACAAGAAAGGCATTGGGGAACAAGCCACCTTTGTTTATCTCGATGCATGGCACGGATGTGTTTTTGATTGAGAAGATGAATATCGCTCAACGGTTGGCAAACAAAGCAATTCATTCTGCCCACAATCTTCATTTTGTATCTGAAGAACTTCTGTCGATCATAAAACGACGTTATGGAACAACAGGGGGGCGAGATTTCGTCTTACCGATGGTGTTTGGACTGGAGAAGTTCTCTCGACCTGATGGCGAACCACGTGAAACAAAACGAATCCTCTTCGTCGGACGGCTCATGGAAGTAAAGGGGGTTGACGTCCTCATCAAGGCCTTTAGCAAATTTTTGAAACACGATTCATTCGCCAGCTATACATTGGATATCGTAGGAGACGGCCCTGAATTCGATTCCTTACAGCGTTTGTCTCGTCGTGAACAGATCGAACAGAACATCACATTCCATGGTTCTAAAGACCGAAGCGAAATCGGAGATTTCTACAACAATGCTGATGTGTTTGTCTTGCCATCAAAGACAACCGCATTGGGTGAGAAGGAAGGTCTCGGACTCGTGGTCCTCGAAGCGATGATGAGTGGGGTTCCAGTCATCGGTACCAATTGTGGAGGCATCAAGGAAACGATTGAACATGGAAAAACTGGAATCATTGTTCCAGAAGGCGACATCGATGCCTTGTACATGGCATTGGTTGATTTAATCAGTGATGTCGAAAAGAGGAAGCGATTTTCTCATCAGGCTCATGCTGAAGTTACGAGAACGTACTCATCCAAGTCCTTGGTAACTGCAATGAAACAATGGTATGGAGTTGATTGAGTGAAACCTCAAACTCAATCGACAACTGTGCCTGCACTGGTGGGCAAAGCGCTAACCGTCGCCGTCGTCCTCCTGTCATTTTGGTTCGTTTGGCAACAAATCCAAGAAAGTGAAATCGATGTCGTTGATACATTATTCAATTCCAAACCGGTCATTTTACTCTCGGTATTATGCATATTTGGAGTCATTGCGCTGAGTCCAATTGTGTGGAAATTTTTGATGCTTGGTTGTGGTACCGATGTTCCTTACCGGATGTGCTTTGCTATTTGGTGGACCACAAACATTGCGAAGTACGTGCCCGGTAAGGTAAGCCTCATTGCGGGGCGTGTCTATATTGCGAGAAATTACGGGAAAGGGGTTGTCTTAGAATCCTTTGCATGGGAGTTGATCATCAGTCTTTCTTCTGCGGTATTAGCAGGCCTCTTTCTTCTCGATTTGGACGGAATCTCAACAACCACAAAGGCTGCATTGCTTTCAGTTGCAATCGCAAGTTTGTTTCCAGTCATGAGCCCTAAACTTACACAACGAGTCGTTCGGAAGCCGTTTGCATTGTTAGGACGAGGGAATTGGGATGAAGAGACATCCATGACTCGTCGAATTTACTCAATTACACTCATGCTGATGATGGTTTCATGGATTTTATGGGGCCTAGGACACAAGTTCATCCTTCTTGGGCTTGGGATTGAAGCTTCGCTGTTGCACCTGATCGGTGCCTTTTCTCTTGCTTGGTTGATTGGATTTTCTGCATTCTTCCTTCCAGCAGGACTCGGAGCCCGTGAGGGGGTTTTCACACTGAATCTGACGCTTTTTATTGGCGGAGGTGTGGCTGGAATCCTCGTGATTCTTTCGAGAGTGATCAACATCCTCGTCGAGGTCGTCGCCTTTGGAATCGGCTTACTCATGTTTTCAAAAGAAGATATTGAGGAAGAATGATCACAATTCATGACTTGCTGACGGATTTGCATTGTTTTCGCTTGAACGATACGTAATCGTTTCTCCAAGTAATCCCAAAAGAAAGAACTGGACGCCGATGATGATCAGCATAATTCCCAACGAAAGGAGGGGGCGGTCTCCAATGCCCTCGGTAAATGCATATTTGATGAACACGAGATAACCGCAAATCGCTAAGCCTACCGTTGAAAGGACACCACCCACTTTACCGAACAAATGCATCGGCCGTTCAAGGAAAGCCATCAGAAATGAGATGGTGATGAGATCGAAAAACCCACGCAAGAGTCGCTTTGAACCATATTTCGATTTTCCATGCAAGCGTGGGCGGTGATGAATCGCAATCTCGGTGATCTTTGCACCATTCATTTTCCCAAGGACGGGTGTGTATCGGTGCATGTCTCCGAATAGATTGAGTGATTTTGCTAAATCAGTGTCATAAGCCTTGAATCCACAATTCATGTCATGTATTTTGATTCCACACATCAGTCGAACCAACCGGTTGTAAATTTTTGATGGCCAGCGTTTGAAGATGTTATCTCGACGTTTCTCCCTCCAACCGCACACGATGTCGTATCCTTTCTCTATTTCCTCAATGAACCGAGGTATTTCTGCGGGATTATCCTGCAAATCACCATCCATCGTAATCGAGATTTGACCCCTGGCCGCAGCGAATCCTGTCTTCAATGCAACGGCTTTTCCAAAATTTCGCCTGTGTTTGATGACTCGAACATTGCTTTCAGATTCCTTCATCTCCGTCATAATTTGAAGTGAATTGTCAGTTGAACCATCGTCGATGAAAATAATTTCAAAGGTCGTTTCTGGAAGGTTTGACTTAATTTCTTCCACCAGCGGAATCAGATTTTCTTCCTCATCAAGGACGGGGATGATGATGGACAAATCCAGATCCTCTGCACCCATATCCACGAGGCAGAGAAAAATCAGATAGAGATTCAGTAGGGAGAATATATATCCCAAACGATGGCGGGAACGAATGAGTAATTGGTATGTCACGTTTGGTTGACAGAATGCAAAATCGCGTTGAACAAATCAACCAAAGGTTTGTTCAATTGTTTGAGAGGTTGGAGACGTTCTCAACCAAGAAAATTTATGCTGGACTATTGTTCTTGACGTTCCTCATTTGTCTTCCAATTCTCATTGCATTTGAGATGGAGGATGATTCAGCGAGAGTCGA
>JBMSEL010000019.1:0-30936 GCA_049412325.1 Candidatus Poseidonia sp. | reverse complement strand
CGATGCTCTCATATAGGGAAGGCAAGTGGGATGGCTGTTCACCATGAAGCGAGGTTCACGTGCTTGGAAGAAAACCGGCAACCAACGTTGGAAGTGGCGCAAGAAGAAGTTGCGACGCCGAAAGCGTGCACGCCGACAGGCCAAGAACTGATGCGAAAGGTAACAACACGGGAGTATAGTATAGCTTGGTAGTATCGCGGGCTCCAGTTGCACGGGAATGACGACGAGTGGGTTTGCTGAAGTTGATGACCAACTGGAGCGCCGACCCGTTGCAATCCTGCAGACTGCCCATCTGATGCGCAGTTTCAGAAGAAATCCGCTGGGGGGGGTTCAAATCCCTCTGCTCCCACTTCTTTGATTCACTTTAGGTTGGCTTTTCTTCAACCCCCCCTCTTTGCAGGGGATTTAATCACCCCCATTTTCACCCCTTTTGGATTCACACCGTGTCGTTAGGTTGATGCTGAACACAAGGCTCGGAGGGGTTGGGGAAGAACATGCGTCGAATGCTGACCGTCGTGGTGCTTGCGCTGTTGATGGGGCCGGTCACAGGCTCCTTGTTTGTCAAATCCGAGCCGATCGGCTGGGAAGCCGTGGACGCCGAAGGACTGCAATGGATGCCCACAGGCTACAGTTTTGATGTCCCCGAACAGGCTGAGGCTTCGTGGCTCAATGACAACACCCCGTGGTGGGAGCGAACGGCGCTCGACCAAAACCGGAACGCCATCCATGACAGTCTTGAATCCTACGTTGGCACCACCGGCCTTGGCCTTTCTTACAGCGTTCCCGTTCAGGAAGGTCATCTGGCTGACCTCGCTGCGATGAACCTCAGCGTTGTCGACGTGATCGAGTCCGTCGACGCTGTTTTACTCGGCCAAGTTGATGCTTCCCTCGCCTTCCAACTCGCTGCTCTTGATGACGTGGTGATGGTGGAACGCTACGGCAACATCGTGCTCTACGGCGACATTCAAACGCCAGCGGTCAAGGCGCGCAACTCCACCTTCTATCCCATGGGTGCATGGGACCTCGGCTTCACCGGCAAGGATGTGAACATCGCCATGGTCGACACGGGTGTTGACAACGAACACCCCGGCCTGAATGAGAAATTCATCGCCGGCTATGATGCTGTGTGCTACCTGCATTCCGACCCGACCTGCACGGCTGGGGGAGTCCGAGAAACCGACGGCACCTACGATCCGGACGACGGCCATCAGCACGGCACGGCCTGCATGGGCATGGCCGCCGCCACGGGCATTGATGCCAGTGGGGCACAAACGGACTTCTACGGCTCTGCCCCTGATGCCGACCTCGTGGACGTTCGAATCGGCACCGACGCCGGTGCAGGGCCGTTTGAAAACTACCTGCTCGCTCAGGAGTTTTACGAATCGGCCATGAACGGCCTGCAGTGGATCATTGACAATCGAGACACCGCCTGGCAGGGCGCCGACGAAGCCAATTACGGCATCGACATCATTTCCCTTTCATGGGGCATCACCTCCCACGAAGGCGGTGGTTCAGACGGTGAGGACATGCACAGCCGCATCCTCAATGAAGCCATGGAACTCGGCGTGGTGGTGAGCGTGGCCGCAGGCAACGACGGCCCGGACAACGACGGCCTCTCGGGCATGGGTTCCTCCAGTCTCTCCATCACGGTGGGCGCCACCGACGACCAGAACACCATTGACCGGAGCGACGATACCGTTGCTGGATACTCTTCTCGTGGGCCACGCAGGGACAACGGCGACGGAAACCCACTCGATGAACTCAAACCCGAGGTCTCCGCACCGGGGTCGAACATCATCCAAGCCGAAGGGTGCGTGACGTCCAGCGGTTGCGTGAACCTGCTCGGAGGCTCTGCTGAAGACAACGGCTACACAGGGCGCGGTTCCGGTACCTCCTACGCCACCCCCTCGGTCTCGGGCATCCTCGCCATGATGATCGAAGCCAACCCCGACTTGACCACGGCAGAGATGAAGGAAATTCTCAAGCTCACTGCTGAGCGCCGCGGCGAGGCTTCTGCTCCTGAGGTTGACCCGTTCTGGAACCGTGATTTCGGTTGGGGCATGGTGGACGCGTACGAGGCGGTCAAGTTGGCCATGCACCTCGCAGAGGAGAACCTCACGGGCACCGTCGACGTTTCAACGCAAGTGCACATCCTCAACTCAAGCGTGAACACCACCACTGGTCTCCACGAACTACGCGGCCTGGCTTGGGGTCAGGCTGGTTCCGTTTCCAAGGTTGAATTCCGTATCAACGACGGTGATTGGGTGGAGGCTGCTTACGAAACCGTTGAAGGTGGCTTGGCGGCCCTCGAACGGTTTGAGTGGGTGGTCGCGCTTGACCTCGGCCTTCTCGCTGAAGGAAACCAAACCGTTGAGGTCCGTGGACTCAACGAGCAAGGGTCGCCTTCGCTCTCGGTCTTCGCAACGGTCGTCGGTACCGGTGATGGGGGCGACGGTACGGCTGATTTGGACATCAACCTGTTCACGCTGAGCGCCTTCCTCGTGCTGCTCATCCTTGTTGGGCTGTTGGTGCAAGGCGCCAGGATTGACCCACCTTCAAACCTCCAATCGCTGAGCGATGCTGAGCCGGTTGAAGCCCTCCTGCTGAACGATTCAACCTCGCTTGAGGACGAGTCAAAGGCCAACGCCAAGACCCCCAAATCGTGATTGCCTTCAAATGGAGGACGGGTGTCGGTCCCCCATGGGCAACTTCAGCGACCGAGCCCTTGCGATTCAGCCTACTGGCGTTCGCAAGATGTTCGACTTGGCCGGCGATGACGTCATTTCATTCGGCCTCGGCGAGCCCGACTTTCAGCCGCCAGCCGTGGCTATCGAGGCTTTTCATCAGGCGATGTTGGACGGCCGCAACAAGTACACGACGACGGCTGGCCTGCCGGCCCTGCGCAAGAAGATCGCTGAATCGTGGTCGGCCTACCAAACGGGCATGGATGAAAACAACGTTTGCATGACGATGTCGGGTACAAACGCCCTTCTCAACCTCTTCATGACCCTCATCAACCCCGGCCAAAACATCCTGCTTCCAGAGCCCTACTTCCCGCTTTACGGACCTGACGCCACCCTCGTGGGCGGTGAAGCGAAGTATTACCCCTGCTTGTTTGAAAACGAATTCATCCCATCCGTGGCTGAGTTGGAGGCACAAGTTGACGAGAACACGGTGGCCATCCTCTACAACTTCCCCAGCAATCCTACCGGTGGGACCTTGAACGAGGAACAGCGGGACGAACTTCTCGCCTTCGCCAAGAAGCACGATTTGTGGCTCATCTCTGACGAGGTTTACGACCGCATCGTCTTCGAGGAAGACCACGTGTCTTTCATGGGTACGGGTTATGACAAGGTGTTGGTCGTCAATTCGTTTTCGAAGACCTTTGCCATGACCGGTTGGCGCATTGGCTACATCATCTCCACCAATCTTGAAGCGATGAAGCAGGTGGTCAAGATTCAATATTACATCTCCGCCTGTTCAAACGACGCCATGCAGTACGCCGTGCTCGAGGCCATGGAACAAGCCAACGATTACCCTTCGCACATGGCAGCAGAATTCCAGCAGCGATGCAACCTCATCGTCGACCGTCTCAACGCCATGCCCGGTGTACAGTGCCATCGTCCCAAAGGCGCCATCTACGTCTTCCCCAAGGTCGAGGTGCCCGGCATGAATTCTGAAGACGTCGCCATGGAACTGCTCAAGGACGGCGTGTTGTGTTCTCCCGGGAGTGCCTTCGGGCCTTCCGGCGAAGGCCACCTCCGCTTTGCCTACACCATCAGTCAAGAGGACATCGCCCGAGGTATGGACAAGGTCGAAGCGACGCTCAAACGTTTGCAACAAGCATGAGGCGAGCATTATGTCCCTGGTTGCAACCGTCGCCCTGTTTTCATTGGGCGCTGGCATCGGCCATATCGGTCCACGTCTTCCTACGCTCTGGATGACGAGGGCGAAGGGGTTCAACATCCGGTTTCCACCTCATCCAGAGCCCGTTCCCCTCTCCCCTTACCTCACCCAGCGCGTGCTTCACATGCGGGCCTTCTATTGGCTGAGTTTCGTCCTGGGCGGACTCGTGTTGGCCTTTGGCGCAGCCAGCCTGCGCTGGGGTTCACCCGTGTTTGGCTTCGGTTTGTGGGTGGCCGCCACCTGGATGGTGCTCTCACGCCTTCAATCGCTGATCGGTGGACAACCGGCACCGTGGACCAAGGCCCTTGCCATTGAACTCCAGACGGTTATGGACCAGACTCGGGTCTCCTCCTGTTGCGGCAACCCTGCCCTGATTTGGAGGCTCCAATCCATCGATTGTGGGTCGTGTGATGCCGTTCTCTCACGCACACCTCGGCCCGATCTTGGCCGCCCTCGTGTCGATGGGCGCTTGGCCGGCACCCTCCGCTTGCTCATCACCGACGGCTATCCGCTGGCCGAACCGCTGGCTGAACCGGTGGTGCAGGAAGAATAGGGCGCTGGGCGTGTTCACAAGGGGAACCTTTGAGAAAAGTCCGCGTCGGCTGGGGCTTATGGAAAGCCGCCCCACGGTGGGTTCACTGATTGCTCGCGTCGGTTTGACCGGGCAGTTGCTGGGGCAAATTTTCCTCACACCCATGGCCGCTTTTGGCCTGACCTACTTGTTGGTGTTCACGGCTGAGGGCGGCGATTTTCGCTTGAGCATCGAGGTGGACATGATCCCCTGGATTGGCATGGCCTCGCTGTTCTACGGGATGCTTGCCCTCGCCCTCGCCCTTGGCATGGGCGGTTTCACGCCGCTCCGGGTCATCGAGGCGGGTGGTTGGCGCTTGGCCCTCGGTCTGACCCGCCATCAGGGCAGTTCCGTTCATCGTTTTGCGACACGGCAGCGGTACGCCGCTTCTGCCCATGGTCGTCTCTCCACCTTGGTGTACGACCGGTTTGCTGCGGGCCATGCGCTTTGGACCATCCGTGGTTCGCTGATCCTTCTCGCCATCCCGTTCCAAGTTCTCCTCGCAACCATTCCGCTCTCGCTGGTGTTGATGTTTCCCGAAGGCGTGGTCCATCAGAACCGGCAACTGGAATTAGCGCTCTTGCTGTATGCGATGTGCCTTTACCTGTCCATCCGTGTGTTCCCCGGTTTTGCTCGCCGCTACATCACCTTGGCTTCATTGGGGAGGAAATTCCTCGGAAATACACTCCGCATCTCATGGGCCTTCCCGGTCTTTTTGCTCTGGTCCATGGGCCAACTTTCCTCTTACATCGTTCAACGGGCGCTGGGCGAAGACATCGCCCTCAACATAGCGTTTGAGAAGCAGTTGTTTGAATCACTGATCTCGGCCGGGTCCACTCCTGAAACATCCTTCCTCAACCTCCTCACGGCCCTCGCCGTCATGCCAATGGCCGCCTTTACGACCTTGGCGGTGTTGGGTGGTGGTGCAGGTGAACCGCCTTCTTGGATGCGACCAGCGTTGGGTTCATCACCCAGCGACACCCAAGAGCAAATCGATACACTCTCCGCAGGCTTGGACCACCTCGCAGCGGAAGTCGCTCAAGCCACCACCGCCCCGTCTGCACCATCGACGCCGGTGTATGCGCCCGCCGTCGTTCAACAAGTCATGGTGCCCGTTGCTCAACCAGAACCTGCTCCACCCCCCATGCGGCAACCCACAGGGTCGATGGTCGATGATTTGGATTTCGACCGGTTGGCTGAGCGTGTTGGCCCAACCGCTACCACCGATGCCCCACGCAAGCCATCACACGACGAGCCGGTGATTCGAGGATTCGACCTCCAAATCGACGAAGACCGTTGATTTTCGGACCTGTCCGATAGCCCATCAAAAGGCGACCTTCTTATGCTCAATCGTGTTGGGCAAGGTTGCTGATGTCCATGCGCCGAATGATGCCCTTCACCATTGTCGTGCTGCTCTTGATGCAAACCCTCGCTATGAACATGGTCGTTCCTGCCCAAGCCGCTTCAGGCCGTGGTGGAACCAACGACGATTTCACCGTCAAGTCCATTTCGTTGGGCAACGCTACGGTGGCCGCTGACCAATGGGTCCAATCCGACGGTACGGTCTTGGATTACATCTTCATGGGAGAAACGATTGAGGTTACGGTCGCCGTCCAGCGTTTTGGTGCCTCAGGTATCGGGGATAGCGCCCCTGTTTCCGTGGACATCGTCCATCCGGTTGGCTTCATCATGGAATCGTTTGACTTCACCACCAACCCGTTGACGGGTGGTCAATCCTACAATCACGTTTTCGGATGGTCGCCATCAGCCGCTCACTCGATTCTCAACACGTCCACCAACGATTTGTCTGGGGGTCTCATCATCCGTGCCACGGTCAATTTCGCCGACGACGACAAGAACGCCAACGACCAGCGTGACATGACCGTTCCTGTGGCGGTGGGCTCCGACAACATGGACGATTTCCAAGCTCCCGGACCCGGCTTCCTCTCGGCAAAGTACCCTGCCGACGGCGGAGATGCCACCGGCGGGGGCTCGTGGCAAACCGATGCCACCTCGAGCGCAGCCGGCTCCAAGCACTTCCGACATTCTGCGCCGGGCAGTAATTACCCGTCCAACGCTGAAGCCACTCGTTTGGTCCATGCACGTCAGGGTGCGGGCGGTGGTCAATGCGACACCGATGTTCTCGATCCCGGCATGACTCAAGTCTACCAAACCTGGCTATGCCGAATTCTCTTCTATTCCAATGAGTTTGTTTCCAGCCAATTCCACATCCAAGCATGGGGCAGCATGGCCGCAGGGGACACGGTTTCGATGGAACTTTGGCGAGGCTCTGGTAACATCGACGATCCGTTTGAATCCATTTCGTGGGACATCGCTCAAGGGAACCCCAGCGCTGCACCCGGCCAGTGGACCAACCTCTCGTGGGACCCTCAAGTCACGTGGGAGCAAATCCCCAATCTTGCCAATCCTGAGGTGTTCCTTGGTGGCAGTTCCTACACCTTCTCCATGCTTTTCACCTCCGACAGCAGCGTAGCCAGCGAGGGCTTCCACATCGATGACTTCGTTCACTTTGGGGTGAGCAGAGTCACCGATTACACCGTCGACATGCAATGTGATAACCCGCTCAACGGCTACACCATCGCTCCCAACCAGATGGCCAGCCTGTACTGCACGTTGACCAACAACGGCTACGCTCCAGCCACCATTCGGCTCCAGACCAATGTCACCAACGACTCTTGGATGGCGCCCTTCCCCATCATCCGCATGGACATTGAAGGCAGCAGCAACCACGGCACCAACGTGGTCATGCCACCACTCGGTGCTGGTAAAATGGTCGAATTCTGGGCGAACTTGACCGTTCCCGCTGGCGCCGACGTCCAGCAGCAGGATTGGAACCTTTGGCTGACCGACGCCAGCAGCGCTCAACTCGGTGAAAAGGCCCGCCTTGGCATGGATTTGGCCGTCAGCGAGCAGTTCAGTGTCGCCTTGACCTCCGCGGTTCCGTTGGTCGCCGCCACCATCGGTCCCGATGACCACGGGCTGGTGAATTTCCGCCTCCAAAACACCGGCAACCGCGATGCAGCCTTCAACCTCGCCACCACCTTCTCTGAGAACACGGGCTGGGTTGGCCTCATCCAAAACGAAACGGGTGTCATTCAACCCAACCCCATCACGCTCTACAAGGGAGAACGTGTGGACCTCGTGCTCAACATCTCTTCACCAGAACTCGCTAACCCAGGAACGGTCTCATTCAACATGCGAGCCACCTGTCCGTCGTGCAGCACGGCCCTGTTTGGCAACGATGTCCTCGTCCGTAACGTAGAGGTGCCCGTGCTCCGTCATGTCGACCTCGTGGCTGAAGAGAACACCTTCTCCGGAGCGGCCAACGGCATCTCCAAGTCCCTTTATCTGAACTTGTTCAACCTCGGTAACGACGACGAGCAGTACAACCTAAGCATCGGTCAGAGCAACTGGCGCCTCCAAGCCTCGCTCCCGTCCGATCAGTCTCCTGTTCTCGACGCATGGGACGGAGAGTCGACCGTCGTGGTTCAACTCGCCATGCCCATTGGCCTCAACCCCGGATATTACTCGGTGACTGTGACAGCCACCAGCGTGGACGACGAGACGGTGTTTGCACAGGTCGAACTCATCATCGAAATCCAGGAAACCGCCGCTGTCTATGTCTCCGACGAAGAAACCGGCCAATCCTATATCCCCGGTGATTTGCCTCAGACGATGTCGTTCGAGGTTCGAAATGACGGTAACAGCCCGGACAGTTTCGCCATGAGCCTCAACACCCCCAACGGCATGAATGCCGCCTTCACCAACCTCATCAACGGTAACACGCCAGAAATTGAGATTGGCGCCAGCTACAACGTATCCGTTGAGTTCTCGTTCGTCGAAGGCACCGAGGGAAGCCTGGACCTCCAAGTCATCGCCACAAGCGTCGCTGACAGCAGCATCAGCGCCACCGGGCAAGCCACCTACCTCGTCGGTTCGCAGGATTGGCTCCGCATCTTTGCCATCCCGCCGGTGGAAGTCACCGAAGAGGGCGAGGTTGAGGTCACCGTTCGTATCGTCAACCAGTACACCACCGGTCAGCGTGTTGTGATGGACCTCGACACCGGTGAATCCAATGCTTGGTTCCGTTCCTCCATCGCCCGCCTTGACAAGGATTTCACCCTAAGCACAGGCGAAACGAAGGAAATCACCATCACGGTCGATGTCACCGAAACGACACTCAAGAATCTCAACGATGACACCTTGACGGTCAACTTGACCGTGTGGGCCCGCTCTGAAACCGTCAGTGATGCGGCCAACGCTGTCTTGGAGGTCACCTTGGTCCGTATGGACAACGAAGTTGATGCCACGATAGACGAGGCTGGGTTGCAACTCGACGTTATCGCCATGTGGGGCGTGTTCATTCTGATTCTCGTCGGCGGTGTGGTGATCTTG
Organism: Candidatus Poseidonia sp.; assembly: GCA_049412325.1. Classification (GTDB taxonomy): domain Archaea; phylum Thermoplasmatota; class Poseidoniia; order Poseidoniales; family Poseidoniaceae; genus Poseidonia. The sequence continues at coordinate 22,043 of JBMSEL010000019.1, read as the reverse complement.
TTGTCCATCCTCCGAACCGAAGAGGAAGAAGACGAGTACGCCAAGTGGGGTGAGGACGGCTATGAGGATAGCCTCACAGCCACCTACGGGTCCGTCGCTGCTGCTCCGTCAGTGCCGACGTCCATGCCGACGCCCGCCGCCTCTCCAGCACCCGCCCCGGCCCTGGCCGAGGACAGCATGCCGCCCTTGCCAGCAGGTGGTCTCCCTGCCGGGTGGACCATGGAACAATGGAAGCATTACGGCCAGCAGTGGCTTGAACAAAATCAACAGTAAGGCGATTCTCAGTCCACGCTGACCAAGCGTAGGGTTCAAGGCGCAGGCAACCTCGCCAACCATGCCGGAGGGCAAACCCATGTATGGAAACGGACAAGCACCCATCTTCATTTTGAAAGACGGCACACAGCGAACGCGAGGTCGTACGGCCCAATCCAACAACATCGCTGCGGCGAAGGCCGTGGCTGACGCCGTTCGTTCCACGCTCGGGCCGAAGGGCATGGACAAGATGCTCGTTGACTCGATGGGGGATGTGGTCATCACCAACGACGGCGCAACCATCCTCAAGGAAATGGACATTGAGCACCCCGCTGCCAAAATGATCATCGAAGTGGCCAAAACCCAAGAGCAGCACTGTTTCGACGGCACCACCTCAGCCGTGATCCTTTCGGGTGAGTTGCTGAAGCGAAGCGAGGACCTCATCGAGCAGAACGTGCATCCCACCGTTATCTGCGAAGGATTCCGCTTGGCTGCCGAGCGGGCAATCGGTCTCATGGAAGGCCATGGCATCTCGACGGAAAACGACGACAGCGTGCTCCAAGAAGTCGCCAAGACCGCCCTCACCGGGAAGTCTGCAGGGGCGGTCAAGACCTTCATGGCCGACATTTGTGTTCGAGCCGTCAACGCGGTTGGTGTGATTGAAGACGACGAGCGCCTGGTCGACCTCTCCGACATCAAAGTCGAGAAGCGTCAAGGCGGCTCGATCAAGGATTCATCGCTCATCGACGGTATCCTGCTCGACAAAGAGCGCGTGCATGCCGGGATGCCTCGAAGTGTTTCAGGGGCAAAGATTGCTCTGGTGAACTCGGCCATCGAGGTCAAGAAGACCGAAGTGGACGCCAAAATTCAGATCACCGACCCCAATCAACTCGCGTTGTTCCTTGAGGAGGAAGAGAATTACATTCGCAACTTGGTGAACACCATCGAGAAGGCCGGTGCCAACGTTCTCATCTGTCAGAAGGGCATTGATGAACTCGCTCAGCACTACCTTTCCAAGAAGGGCATTTTCGCCATTCGCCGTGCCAAGAAGTCGGACATGGAAGCCTTGGCCAAGGCTACGGGGGGGACCATCATCACCAACCTCGATGACATGAGCGGCGACGACCTTGGTGAAGCTGCTCGAGTAGAGGAGAAGAAGATCGGCGATTCAGACATGACGTTCATCACGGGCTGTCCTGAGGCAAAATCCGTTTCCGTGCTGCTTCGTGGTGGTACCGAGCACGTGGTCGACGAGATTCGCCGTGCGTTTGACGACGCTGTTGGTGTGGTCTCTGTGGCTTGGGAAGATGGCGCCGTGCTGACCGGTGGCGGCAGTGTGCTGGCCGCTGTTTCACGAGACTTGCGAACCTACGCCGAAACCGTAGGCGGTCGCGAGCAGATGGCGATTGAAGCCTTCGCATCAGCCCTTGAAATCATCCCGCGAACCCTGGCAGAGAACGCTGGCCTTGACCCGGTCACCACGCTCATCGAACTTCGAAAAGCGCACGCTGACGGACAAACTCACGCCGGAATCAACGTCTACGAAGGCGGTGTGGTCGACATGAGAGAAGCCAATGTCGTTGAACCGCTTCGTGTTGTTGAACAAGCCATCCAGTCGGCCACGGAAACGGCCATCATGATCCTCCGCATTGACGACGTCATCTCTTCCAAGGGCGTTTCCATGGACGAAGGCATGGGCGACATGGGCGACTTCCACATGTGAAGACCAAAATTTGCTAAAAAATGAGGTCAAAAACGAACCACTGGAAGCCTTTTCGGCTCGTGGTTTGATAATAACCTTCAAAGGCCAGTCAAGGCTGGCAAAGATTGCCCACAGAGCGTGAGCAAGAGGTCATCCCATGGCATCCGTCGCAAAAGTTTGGATTGACGAAGATTGTATCACCTGTGATGCCTGTCAGGACATCTGTCCCGAGGTCTTCGAAGTCACCGATGATTCCTCGTTCATTCTGGCTGCTGTCCGCACCGACGGGAACTTTGACCGAAACGTCTCAGGTTCTCCTCTGGTCGGGACGCTGGGTGCAGAACTCGGCGATATCATCATCGAAGCCGCCGAAGCTTGTCCCGTTGAGGTCATCAAGTACGAACTTGTGTCCGACGGTGCCGAGGAAGCGGTTGTTGAAGCCGCCCCCGTCGAGGCTGAAGCCGCCGCACCGGCCGCAGCCGTCGCGCCTGCTGCAGGCGTCTCAGACGCCCTCAACGCCGTCTTTGCTGGGGACCGTTCCCTCAACATCCTCTTCGGTTCTCAAACCGGAAACGCCGCTGGACTGGCTGAAAAAACTGCCAAACTCGCTGCCAACTACGGTCTTGAGGCCAACATCGTTGACATGGACGGCTTCGACCCCGCTCGTTTGGCGACCATGAAGCGTGTCATGATCATCACCTCAACGTGGGGCGAGGGTGAAATGCCCGACAATGCGGACGCCATGTGGAACGCCATCAATGCCAACGGACCCGCCCTCGGCGGCGTTCATTTCTCCGTCTGCGCCATTGGCGACACATCCTACGATGAGTTTTGTAAGGCCGGACACGACTGGAACGACAAGATCGCCGCTTTGGGCGGTACTGAAGCCTACCCCATTCAGGAGTGCGATGTTGACTTCGAGCCTCCATGGAAGATCTGGGTTGAACAAGCTCTTCCTATGCTGGCATGCGTTGACGAGTCGGGCACCTTGCAGGTCGAACTCCTTGAAGAGATGAAGGCGTACGGTGCCGGCGACGATGATGATGTTGTTGAGGGCGACTTCGCACCAGGCATCATCGAGAAAGCCGACCTCACCATCACCCTCGAAATCTTCCGGTATTGTCCCGAAGCCGGTGAATCCGGATGGGATACACTCACTTGCGCTGTCCCCGGACACGCCACCGTTCAAGATTTGCTCGTCACCATGCAGCGCGATGTCGACGGGAGCCTCGCCTTCCGCCGAGGCGGTACCGCCGGTACACCCACCACCGGTGTTCGTGTCAACGGACGCATTGTTCTCGCTGACTGTGCCCAGATCAGCGACCTGACCTCCGATGGAGGACGTGTACGTATTGAACCACTCCCCGGTCATCCCGTGGTCCGAGATTTGGTTGTTGATACGGCTCGCTACGAGGGTCATCGCAGCCGTGCTGAGCCTTGGATGCGCACCGACCCTCGAGAGGGCGAACGCCTTCCTTCCGGCCAAGCCATGGGCACCATGGATTCCGCCACCGCAACGGCTCTTCACCAGGCTGGCGATGTGCTCTCCTTCCAACTCATTCAAGCCATGTCGGACACGCTTCCGCATGACCAGCACTACGAAGGTCCCGGCGTCCACTTCCAACAGTGGCTCCGAGCGGTCGACCCACGAACTTCGGAAAAGCAACGTAAGAGCATCATGTCCTCGCTCCAAGAAAAAGACGGTGTTTGGTCGGAAGCCGACCATGCCAGTCTCATGCGCTACGGTGAAGACGGCCGTCTCGCCGCTCGGGCCTTGAACGAAGCCCGTGGTGCCTTACTCAACCAATCCCGCTACGCTGGCAAGTCCGGCCGTTTGGTCAAGTGGTACGGTCGCAGTGTGAAATGGTCAGGTAATGTCAACGAAACCACACTGTACCGGCAAGTCTTGGGGCCCCTGGGTCTTGTCAGCAACGTCTTCAGCGGTGTTTCGGCTCGCATGGCGCTTGCGTTCACACGAAACGGTGGACCTCCCATCCGTGGGCTACAGGCTTTGTTGGTCCCGCCGGCAGGCCTGGGTCGCATTCCAAAAATGTTCAACAGTCGGGTTGATGACTACCATGAGGTGGTCAGTCTGTTCAACGAAATTGACCAGCGGTTCTGAGGTGAGTTCATGGCGAAGATTGCATATTATCCCGGAAACGTCGCTCGTGCTGGTGCATCTGAGGTTGAAGATTGCATTCAGCCCCTATGCAAGGCACTCAACATCCAGTTGGTTGAATTGCCTCGTGCCAGCAGCGACGGCGGCAACGTGATCAAACAAGCCACGCCAAAACTGCAAGACGCCTTGGTGGCTCGGAATCTTGCGCTGGCTGAAGCCAAAGGTCTCGATGTAATGACCACCTGTGCGACCAGTCATGCCATCATGTTCAACACGGCTCAAGACATGGACCGAGACCCCGTGTATGCCAGCACCATCAACAACCTGGTCGCTCGTACCTCCAAAGTCGAATTCAGCGGTGAATCGCAATCCTGGCACTTGCTCCACTACCTTGTGGAAGAGATTGGTCTGGACAAAGTTCGTGATGCTGTCAAGAACCCTCTCAAAATGAACATCGCTGCGTATTATGGTCCTGACATGCAGCGTGAAGGTGCTTGTGCGGGTGATGACCCGTTCATGCCCACCTACATGGAGCAACTCATCGAAGCGCTTGGTGGAACTCCTGTGGACTACGAATCCAAGTGCATGAGTGTTGGCTCCACCTCGATGCTCACCCTCGAAGACTCCTCGCTGGCCATGACGGCTGCGGTGCTTTCCGATGCCATTCAGTCCGGCGCGGATTTGGTTGTCAGCGCATGCACTGTTTCTCACATCAACCTCGATTCCTACCAGTCGAAAGCAGGACGTGTGAGCGGAAAGCGAACCAGCGTGCCGGTCTGCCACCTCGCCGAGTTGGTCGCCTTTGCACTTGGGTTCTACCCCGATCGTTTGGCACAATTGCGAACCCGTGTCCGCCTCATCGGCTCGTGATGTCGGTGTTCAGCGCTGCGATGGCCCGAGCGGCCAATGTTTCAGAACACCCCGTTGTTGCTCTGATGGATTCGGATGTCGCAGAAAAGAGTCCTCCAATGTCTGGGGAATAAGCAGCAAAGAGCTCGAGAAGGTCGCTGTCTCCGTTCGCCAGCGGTGATACCGTATGGTCAAAGCATCGCTCAAGATGCTCATGTCGGTTGTCAAGCCATGGATGTTGCTGGTCAGGCTGTTCAGCAAGCGACTGAATCTCCCTTTTTGCCACCGCAACGGCTGCGTTGACATTCACCTCAATCGACGGCTCGGCGTTCACAAAATTATGCAAGCGTTGGAGTGCATCATGTTCTCGTTTGGCAGCCACGCCGAGGAAATGCGCCGCTTCCAGTGGCCCCTTCACCATCATCACCGGGACGCCAAGGTCGAGCGTAATATGGGCGAGCGCACCCAACACGGCGTTTGGATGGACACTGTAGTTCCCTTCACTCCCTGTCTCCACCAACAGTAATGGACGATGTGCACTGGCTTGGAGACTGCGACACTGATGAAGCAAGCGACCGGATTTGACCGAATCCAGCAAATCTCTTGCTGATTTTCGTTCGATGAGGACTCGCTCCGATAGCCGAATATCGCCGCAGGGGAGTTGGGTCAGTCTAATTTGAAATCCAAGGCCTTGGAGGTATCCCGGGAGGGTTGAACGACCTTCACGATGGTCGATAAAAATCGTCGTCCCTTGCCCGTTGACATCGCTGAGATCACTGATCTCTCGGTCAGCAGCATTGAGCACCGCCTCCACCGATTCGCCCGTGGTGCGTTGCACGTCGGGTTGGGTTTTTTCTTCATGTTCAAAGGCAAACAGGCTGGACTGCTCCCGGGGGCGAAGTTGGTCCGGGCGCAGTGCCGGCGCCACTGCATCGTTCCTCTGAACCTTTGCAGGCAATTCATCTATAGATTCTGACAACCCCTCCTCGACGGGTGGATGGCGCTCCTTTTCATCGTCGAGGAAAGTTTTGGCAGAGACGATTTGGTCGTCCAGTTGAACCGAAAAAGCATCTAGCGCACGCTCATCGACATCGTAGGATTCGTTGAGTTGTTTTTGGCGTACGAGTTTTTCCATCAGGCGATGCATGTTTTCTTCCTGGCGCTCTGAAGCTTTGTGGACGTAGGCGTCTCGGGTGTTCTTGGCAATCAGCACATGCACGGAACCTGCTCGTTGACGTGCCGTGCGACCTCGACGCTGGATGGCCCTCACTGCACTGGGGACGGGTTCGTACAGCACGACGAGATCGGCTGCCGGGACATCGAGTCCTTCCTCGCCCACTGAGGTCGCAACGAGCACGTTGATTTCACCGCTGCGGAAGCGATTCAATTGGGCCAACTGCTGTTTTTGTGTCATGCCTTTTTGACCGCCTCGAGATGATTGTCCGATGAAGGCATCTGCCTCGATGCCATCGCTTTGGTTGAGGAGGGTGACCAATCGCTCCACAGAATCCCTGTATTCCGTGAAAATCAACACCTTTCCTTGCGGTTTGGCTTGAAGCTCGTCGATCACCAACCTCGCTACGAGGGGTGCCTTGGGATGCAGTTCATCGAGCTCATTGAGGGCGAGTCGAAGTTGATGAATCGCCGGCAGCGCCAGCATACGGTTGGTCTTTCGGCCGCTTCGACCCTCTTCCTCAGCGCGATTCAGGAAAGCCCGGGCTACGCTGGTGCCTTGGGTTTGCATGAGGTTCATCAACATGTGAATGCGGCGCAGGTCGGCGACGCGGCGAGCAGCGTCGTAGCCACGAACATCACGCTGCTGGATGGCCCGACTTGCGCTTTGTTGAGCCCGCTCGATGTCGTTGGTGCCGATGTATTCCTTTGTGGGCATGAACCCTTGGCGTTGGAGGTGAGTCACTTCGTTGTTGAAATGGGTGCGCAGTGGAGCGATGAGTGTCAAGAGGGTTTCAGGGAGGTCCAGCAGGTGGGTATGAATCTCCATGTCCACGTCGTAAGCGCTGAGGAGGGGTTCTGTTCGCTTGCAGAGGTCAAGGTTGTGTGCATTGAGGTTGGTGCGAACCTCGTTGATGTTTCGAAGTGTTGAACCAGGGCTGGCCGTGGCGGCCAAGACCCGTCCCTTCGGATTGGCCCGCTGGTACATGTTGCCAACCTGAGCGTAGGCATGGTTGCCTGTGGCGTGGTGAGCCTCGTCGAGGATCAACAACTCAACCGACGCCAGGTCAATGACTCCGTTCATCGCATCATTTCGAATGACTTGAGGCGTCGCCATCACCAGCGTGGCGCTCTCCCAAAGGGCCTTCCTTTTGTCGGGGCCGGTGTCACCGGTGTAGGCGATGATGCGTTCTTCGGCAAGGTTGAGGCGCTCCTTTGCCATGGTCATTTGCTGGTCGACCAGCCCTGTGGTCGGGGCGATGAGAACGATTTTCTGGGCCCCGTTTCGCAAAAATTCAGCCATGGTCATCCATTCCACCGCTGTTTTTCCAAACCCTGTGGGCATCACCATCAAACTGGAAAACGAGAGGATCCGTTCGAGCGACCGCAGTTGATAGCCTCGGGCTTCGACACCATCCTTGAGAAAGGGATGGATGATGTGAGGCATGGCAGGAAGGTTCAGTCTAGGGTTCAAAAGGATGATGTGGGGTCGTCACGATTCACTTGAACCTGAAAGTGGTCATTTCCACAGGAAGGTTTGAAGGCCTCCAATGCCCATTGCGTCTCACGCATCCTCTTGGTCGGCCGTACCGAACCGCATATATACGGGGTGTAAGTCGGAGGGATGCTCAAAGGTGAGTAGCCAGACACACTGGGCCATCCCCCGAGGACCCCAACTGGTGCATTCCCCGCTCGTGGGAATGCCCCTCCGTGTCACGGCTTCGACGCTGCATGGGCCCTCGTACGCCCCCCAACGGTGGGGCCACTGCGTTGTAGAAAACCCCTGGAGGAATCCAAGATGGCAAAGCGAAACCACCCACGTCGTGGATCAATGGCGTTCAGCCCGCGCAAGCGAGCGAACCGCCCGTTTGGTCACGTCAAGTCGTGGCCCACCACCGATGCGAGCGAAGTCCGAGTGCAAGGATTTGCAGGCTGGAAAGCCGGCATGACCCACATTCTGGCTCGTGATTTGAACCCCCGTAGCACCTCGGCCGGGCAGGAAGTTCGAGTTCCTGTGACCGTCGTCGAATGCCCGAAGATGCGAATTCTCGGCGTTCGTGGCTATGAAATGACGCCCTACGGCATGCAAGCCCGTGGCGAAGTTTGGGCCGAGGCCGACCAGATCGCCGACGCCTTCCCAGAACTCTTCAAGCGTGTTCCCAAGCGAAAGGAACACGACGCAGACAAGCACATGACCAACCTCCAGCAGGCCGACCTCTGCGAGGTTCGCCTCATCGTGGCCACCCAACCCCACACCCTCTCCAGTGTTTCTACCAAGGTGCCTGACGTGATGGAAATGGGCCTCACCGGTGGCTCGATGGACGACCAACTCAACTGGGCCAAGGAGCATCTTGGCGAGGAATACTCGTTCACCGACGCCTTTGAAGAAGGCACCATGACCGACATCGTCGCTATCACCAAGGGCTACGGTTGGCAAGGTGTCATCAAGCGATTCGGCGGTAAGCTGCAATCCCACAAGAACTCCAAGAAGCGTCGTCAGCACGGTAACATGGGTGCCTTCGGTGATGGATACGTCCGCAAGACCATCCGTCAAGGCGGTCAAACCGGGTACCACCAGCGTACCGAGTACAACAAGCGCATCCTCCGAGTGGCCAATCCCGAGGACCACTCCATCACGCCAGCCGGTGGCTTCCTCCACTATGGCGAGATCAAGTCCGATTACATCCTGGTCAAGGGAAGCGTTCCTGGCCCCGCCAAGCGATTGATTCGCTTCCGCGATGCCACTCGTGCATCCGACAAGACGCTTCACGACTACGAAATCACGTACGTGAGTACCGCATCCAAGCAGGGGGCCTGAAGATGAAGGTCGCAACCAAGGACATTGTCAACACGGTCACCCAAACCGAAATGGACGCTGGTAAGCTCTCTGCTCGCTTCGATGTCGAAGTTTCGGACGGTTCCAAGGTGAACCTCCCCGCTGCGTTCGAATCCGAGGTCCGAGAAGACCTTGTGAAGTTGGCCGTTGCTTCCAGCAGGGCCAACCGCCGCCAACCCTACGGTTCCCGCGCTCACATCGGTAAGCGCCGACCCATGGCCGGTATGAAGCACTCCGTCGAATGGTGGGGCAAGGGTCGAGGTGTCTCTCGTATCATGCGCCGAACCGGTTCTCGTCGAGGTGCTCAGAACCCACACACGCTCGGCGGTCGCCGTGCTCACGGCCCCAAGGTCGAGAAGGACTGGTCTCGCAAACTCAACGCCAAGCAGCGCCACGCTGCCCGCAACGCCGCTCTGGCTGCCACCGTCTCCATGGAGGCCGTCGCTGCTCGTGGCCACCGCTTTGATGACACGGTCGAACACCTCCCTATCGTCTTGGGTTCTTACACCGAAGTCGTTGACGGGAAGTCCACCGAGTACGACATCGAGACCTTCAACCACGGCTCTGCCACTCGCAAGGCTGCTGCCATCTTCGCCGGCCTCGGCCTCGGCCCCGACATGGACCGAGCCCGCAACGGTCGAAAGATTCGTGCCGGTAAGGCCACGATGCGTGGACGCGTTCACAAGACGCCCAAGTCCATTCTGCTCGTTGTCAAAGAAAAATCTGGCTTGGCTCAAGCCGCACGCAACCTCCCTGGCGTCGACGTCGTCGCTGCCAAGGACCTGTGTGCAGAAGACCTCGCACCCGGTGGCGACATCGGTCGACTGACGGTCTTTACGAAAGCGGCATTGGAGGCCATGAACTGAGGTGAGATCATGAACGCATACGACATCATCATTCAACCCTGGCTGACCGAGAAATCGATGGAGGCTCGTACCACCGAGCAACGCCTCGAGTTCATCGTTCGCCGAGGCGCCACCAAGGCTCAAATCGCTCGTGCCGTTGAAACCATCTTCGACGTCGAAGTGGCCAAGGTCAACGTTCGCAACTCCAAGCACGGCAAGCACGCTTCAGTGAAGCTTGCTGAAGGCTATGACGCAGAAGACGCTGCCATGCGTCTGGGAGCATTCTGAGGTGATTTACCATGGGTAAGAGAATTCGTGCACAACGCAAAGGTTCCTCACCACGCTACCGCGTGGCCAGCCACCGATTCCCCGGAAAGAACAGCATGCCACGCGACAAAGATGTGGTGTGCGAGGTCACCGAACTGGTTCACAGCCCCGTTCACAGCGCTCCACTCGCTCGCATCAAGACGCCTGACGGCGACACGACGTTGGTCGCTGCCACCGAAGGTCTCTCCATCGGAAGCAAAGTCGCCATCGGCGACAATGTGGCGCTCCGCCCCGGCAACATCACCGAACTGGGTAACATCCCTGAAGGTACGGCGATCAACAACCTCGAGCTCCGCCCCGGCGACGGTGGCAAGGTCGCTCGCTCCGCTGGTAACTCCTGCATGGTCGAATCCCGCGTTGGCGACAAGGTTCGTGTTCGCATGCCATCCGGCGCTCTGAAGGAACTTCCTGCCAACTGCCGAGCCACCATCGGTGTTCTCGCCGGCCATGGCCGAGACGAGATGCCAATGCGTACGGCCGGTGCCGCTTACTACAAGGCCAAGGCCCGTGGTAAGCTCTATCCGCACGTTTCCGGTGTGGCCATGAACCCTGTTGACCACCCACACGGTGGTGGAAACCATCAGGCCGTTCACGGCCCCAACTCCGTTGCTCGCGGTACACCACCGGGAGCGAAGGTTGGACTGATTGCACCACGCCGAACTGGCCGTGGACGAGGTAAGAAAATTTGAGGTGATGATGCATGGCTAAGAAAAAGAAGTCCTTTATGACCCCCAAAGCCAGTCGCCGTAAGGCACGTAAGCGCCTCTCGACGACCTCGGCACGTGTGAAGAAGGAGTTCACCTACCGTGGTTTCACGATGGATGAACTCAACCAAATGCCCTTGTGGCCTGAAGACGAAGACCAGGACTACATTGTGGGCCTTCTTCCATCCCGTGTTCGCCGCAGTCTCGGTCGTGGTATGTCCACTGAAAATGAGCATTTCCTTGCTCGTGTCCAGCGCTCCAGTTCCAAGACCGTCCGTACGCACCGCCGCGACATGCCCATTCTGCCACAGTTTGTCGGACGCCGCATCGCCATTCACAACGGTCAACACTTCGTTGAAGTCGAGATCAAGCCCGAGATGATCGGCCACTACCTAGGTGAGTTTGCCGTGACCCGACGAGGCGTGACCCACAGCGGTCCGGGTGTCGGTGCTACCCGTTCGTCGAAGCACGTTCCATTGAAGTGAGGTGAAAAGGATGGCAAAGCGAAATCAGATGGATCGACGAAGTCGTCGTCGACAACTCCCCCAGCGTGGCTACACTCAACTCTTGCAGGGTAACCGCCTGGCTACGGCCCGTGCCACCAATGTCGACATGCACGTCAAGCACTGCTTCGAAGTCTGCCGTGCCGTCAAGAACAAGACCGCAGGTGAGGCTGTTGCCTACCTCAACGAGGTCTTGCGCATTGACTCCGACCGAGCCGATGTCCGACGTAAGGCCGCTGCTGTCCCCTTCCGTCTTGGGAGTGGCAACAAGCGCAAGCGACGCTCTGGCCCTTCAATGGTCGGTCACCGCAAGGGCGGTATCGGCCCTGGCCGCTATCCCGTGAAGGCCTCCCGTGCCATCATCAAGCTCATCGAGAGCGCCATGGAGAACGCCCGCTTCCAGTATGAAGACATCGACGCTGACGACATGGTCATCACGCACATCGCCGCTCATCGTGGTCCCATCCGCCGAGGATGGATCCCCCGTGCCCGTGGCCGCGCAACCCCAAGTAACCACTACCGCGTGAACTTGGAAGTCTTCTTGGAAGACATGAACGCCATTGGCGACGAACTGGAGGACGACTTCTGAGGTGTATATCATGGGTAAGCAAAGCATTCTACGAACCATCGTCGACCGCAACGTCGAGCGCCTGCTCGTCCGCGAGTTCCTGATGAAGAACACCTCCAAGTCCGGCTTCGGCGGTCTTGACATTCGCCGCACGCCCGGTGGTACGGAAGTCACCGTCCACGCTGAGCGGCCCGGTATGGTCATTGGCCGAAAGGGGAAGATCATCAACGACCTTCAAACCCGATTGAACCAAGAGTTCACCCTCACCAACCCCAAACTCAAGGTAGAGGAAGTGAAGAACCCGACCTTGAACGCTCAGGTCATGGCAGAGAAGATCGCCTCGTCGCTCGAGCGTGGCTGGTACCACCGCCGTTCCTGCCACAGTGCGGCCCAGAACATCATGGATGCTGGTGCACGTGGCGTGATCGTCACCGTCGCAGGAAAACTGACAGGTTCTCGAAACCGTACCGAGAAGTACATCCGAGGGCACGTCAAGTACTGTGGTGAAACGGCGCTCCAACACATGGACAAGGGGTACTCCGTCGCCGTGAAGAAGCTCGGCACCATCGGAGTCACCGTCGAAATCATGCGACCTGGCACCCGATTGCCTCACGAGATCAGCATCTTCTCGGAAGAGGAACTGAAGATTCAAGCCGCTCAAGCCGCTGCAGCAGAGGAGGGTTCTGAGTGAGCCACGTCTCCAACCGAGAGATTGCGTCCATGAGCACCGAGGCTCGCGAAGCACGTCTTCTCGAACTTCAGGAAGAACTGCTCCAACTTCGTGCTGAGAAGGCACTCGGTGGTACCCCATCCAACATGGGTGCTTACAAGGCCACTCGGCGAAGCATTGCGCGGTTGAAGACGCACATGAACAACGGTCAGTGAAACAAAGCGAGGTGATGGAGGACGATGGCGGCTATTTGCAATGTTTGCGGACTACCCGACGAACTGTGCATCTGTCAAGAAATTGCGAAGGAGCAACAGAAAGCCATTCTCTCAACCGACCGACGACGCTATGGAAAAATTGTGACAAAAGTGGAGGGCATTGACGACGCAGCAATTGACATCAATCAACTTGCAAAACTCCTGAAGAACAAGTGTGCCGCAGGTGGAACGGTGAAGGGACGATTGATTGAACTTCAAGGAGACCACAAGAAGAAAGCTGCAGAAGTGCTCAAGAATAACGGATTCAATGTGGAGGTGCGATGATATGGAGATGGTCAATCAATCTTGGATCGGTCGCATGATGACGGTCACCGCCTCCACCGACCCGACCTTGACCGGTCGACAGGGCATCGTCGTGGACGAGACCCGAAACACGCTCTCCCTCATCGAAGGCGAGCAACACCTGGTTCTGAACAAGGCCAGCATCACATTCACCGTTGGCGGCAGCGATGCCGTCATCCAAGGGGCCATGGTGGGTCAGCGCCCCGAAGACAGGATCCACCGAACATACAGGAAGGCATGATACGATGCGAGACATTGGCGTTGACGTGAAGAGCCCCACCGGCGAGTGGGACGGTGATGTGAACTGCCCGTTTTACGGCAGTTTGCGACTCCGAGGGCAAGTCCTCGAAGGAACCGTCTCCAGCGTTGGCATGCAGAAGACCATCACCATCGAGCGACACAATGTTCGCTACATGAAGAAGTATGAGCGATTTGAGAAGCGCACCAGCGTCGTCTCTGCTCACTTGCCTTCGTGCATCGGTGATGTCAACATCGGCGACAACGTCAAAGTCATGGAATGCCGACCGCTCTCCAAGACCGTTTCGTTCTGTGTTATCGAAAACTCCGGAGGTGTTGCTTGATGAAGGGCATCGCCGGTAAGCAAACCCGTGGCCTGCCCACCGCAGCCCGTCTTCACGTCGCCGACAACACCGGCGCCAAGGTCGTTCAGATTCTGAACGTGCTGAAGCTCGGTGGTACCATGCGCCGCTACCCTGCCGCAGGCGTGGGCGACATGGCCAAGGTCTCGGTGAAGAAGGGTACGCCTGACACTCGCCGACAAATGTACAACGCTGTCATCATTCGACAGCGTCGTCCGTTCCGTCGCGTTGACGGTACTTGGGTCCAATTCGAAGACAACGCCTGCGTGATCGTCAACGAAAAGGGCGACGTCACCGGTTCCGACATCAAGGGACCTGTCGCTCGTGAGGCCGCCGAACGCTGGCCTCGTATCGCAGCCAATGCAAAGCAAATTGTGTGAGGGAGTAGAATGGTCAAGAGTATGAAACCAGGAAAGCAACGCAAGGCGCACTTCAATGCGCCCATTCACCAGAAGCGAAAGCGCACCGCAGCTCGTCTGCAACTCGCCAAGCCCGATGCTCGATTCGCCGGTGTGCGAACCGTCACCGTCCGTGTGGGCGATGTGGTTCAGGTCACCCGTGGCGACCAAGCCCACGGTGGTAAGCGCCACGGTGGCAAGCGCAACAACGAACCCCTGACCGGTGCGGTGCTCCGCATCGACGCAGAGAAGGGTCGTTTGTACATTGAAGGTGTCAAGGCTAGCAAGGCCGACAACAAAGAAGAGGCGGTCCCAGTGCACGTCTCGAACGTGGTGGTCACCCAACTCGATGAGTCGGACCGCCTTCGTATCGCAAAATTGACTGGTAACAGGAGTTGAATGAGATGAGCAGCAACCATTTGAAGCGCTTGGCCATGCCCCGAAGCTGGCCTCTGCCACGAAAGACCACGGTGTGGGTCACTCGCCCAACGCCTGGTGCCCACGCCCTCGAACTCTGCATGCCGGTCACGCTCGTTATCCGAGACGTGCTCGGTTTGGCCAAGACGGCCCGTGAAGTTCGATTCATCCTTCACAACGAACTCGCCAAAATCGACGGTCGTGTCGTCAAGGACACGCATCGTGGCGTTGGCCTGATGGATGTCCTCACCCTCGGCGAGGACAACTACCGCTGCGTTCTCGACCACAACGGTCGACTCCAGTACCGCCCAATCAGTGCTGATGAAGCCTCATGGAAGGTATGCCGAATTGAAGGCAAGACCACCATCAAGGGCGGTCGCACCCAACTCCACCTCCACGACGGTCGCAACATCATCGTGGACGACCCTACGGCCTACAACACGGGCGACTCGCTGAAGTTGAACCTGCCCGACCAGAAGATCCTCGAGCACATCCGCTTCGGCGAAGGTACCCGCGCCTACCTCATCGGTGGTGCACACGTTGGCTCAACGGCTGATGTCAAGGAATACATCGTCAAGCGGTCGAGTATGCCCAACGAAGTCCAGTTCGACGGCTTCGGTACGGTCGCCCGCAACGTGTTCGCCATTGGCGACGCCAGCATGCCTCTGACGGAGGTGGCTGAATGAGCGCTACGATGAACCCCATGAACCAACTTCGCATCACCAAGGTGTGCGTGAACATCGGTGTCGGTGAAGGCGGCGAACGCCTCGTCAACGCCGAGAACGTGCTTGAATTGGTGACTGGCGTCAAGCCCCAGCGCACCCTCGGTCGCATTCAGAACCGAGACCTCAAGGTCCGTGTCGGCGCACCCATCGGCTGCAAAGCCACCATGCGCAACCAAGACGTGATCAAGGCCTTCTTGACCAGCGCCTTTGCCTGCCGAGAAAACACCATTCCTTCGTGGAACTTCGACCGAGAGGGCAACCTCTCCTTTGGTGTCCGTGATTACACGGATTTCCCCGGTCAGAAGTACGACCCCGACATCGGTATCTTCGGTATGGACATCACGGCTGTCGTTGAACGACCTGGCCACCGTGTCAGTCGCCGCCGACGTGCCAAGACCAAGGTCGGTACGAAACACCGAGTTTCGGCCGATGAGTCCCGAGCATGGTTTGTTGAGAATTTCAACATCACAATCCTGGAGGAGTAAAGATGGCACGAGATCACGGAGAGAGAATTGGACGAACCATTGGATGCCGCCGATGCGGCCGCAAGCGAGGCATGATTCGCCGCCACGGGCTGCGCCTGTGCCGACAATGCTTCCGCGATGTTGCCCCCAAAATTGGGTTCAAGAAAATGAATTGAGGAGGGAAAGAAGATGCAATTAGATCCATTGAACGACGCTCTTGTCAAAATCTACAACGCCGAGCAAGCCGGGAAATTCAACGTTGAATTGAGCCCTGCTTCCAAGCTCCTCGGCAACGTGCTGAACATCATGCAGACCTCTGGCTACGTGGGGGACATCGAACGAGTCGAAAACGGCCGAGGCGATGCCTACGTGGTGGAACTGCGTGGAACGATCAACCGCTGTGGTACGGTCAAGCCCCGCCACAGCGTTCGTCGCCAAGAATACGAGAAGTGGGAGACTCGATATCTTCCTGCCCGAGACTTCGGCCTTCTCATCTTGACGACCAACTCCGGCGTGATGCATCACAACGATGCAAAGGACGCTCGAATTGGCGGCAAACTGCTGGCCTATGTGTACTGAGGTGAACAAACATGGTAAAACTCGACAGAATCGAACACACCGTAACCATCCCTGAAGGCGTGACCGCCAACATCAGCGAAGATGGCGTCGTGACCATTACCGGACCGAAAGGGGCGCTCACCCGCACCTTCGTAAGCGACGTGATCCAACTGTTCCAAGACGGCGCAGGCCTCGTTGTGCGTGTAGACCTCCCTCGACGCAAGCAGCGAGCCCTCGCAGGGACTTGGAACGCTCACCTCAACAACATGGTCAAGGGCGTCACCGACGGCTTCACTTACAATCTGAAGGCGTTCTACTCTCACTTTCCCATGACCTTGGCCGTGAACGGCAACACCTTCCAAGTGAACAACTACTTCGGAGAGCGTGTGCCTCGTACCGCTCACATCCTCGAGAACGTGGACGTGAAGGTCTCCAACAAGGTCGAAGTCACCGTTTCAGGCATCGACAAGGAGGCCGTGGGTCAGACCGCTGCCAACATTGAACGCTGCACGACCGTGAAGAATCGAGACCGGCGTGTCTTCCAGGATGGTATCTACCTGTTGAACAAGGAGTGATGGAGATGGCAGAAGATTACGAATCAATGACCGTTGCGCAACTCAAGGAGTTGCTGAAAGAACAGGACCTCCCCGTGTCCGGAAAGAAATCCGATCTCGTGGCCCGTCTGCAAGAAGCAGCCGGCCATGATGACGAGGTCGTCGAAGACGAAGCGCCCGTTGAGGCCGCTGATGACGACAGCTGGGACGACGAAGACTGGGATGATGAGGACGATGACGTCTACATGGTCAAGCAAAAGCCCGTGTTGAACGACGAGATGAAGGCCGCATTGGCCCTCCGAGCCGCTCAGAAGAAGAAGACGCCCTCGTTCCGCCGAACCGAATGGTTCCGCTACAAGCGTCTTTCCCGCTCCGGCTGGCGAGCCCCTCACGGCATGGACAACAAGCAACGTCGCAACTACAAGTACCGAGGTTCGTTGGTGCGAATCGGACACGGCAAAGTCGCCGCAGCCCGTTTCCTTCACCCGTCTGGCTTCCGTGAAGTGATGGTTCACAACACGGCCGACCTCGAAGCCATCGACCCCGAAACCGAGGCTGCCCGCGTGGGTGCCAGTGTCGGCGGACGAAAGCGAGAGCACATTTACGCACGCGCCGACGAACTCGGCGTGCGTGTCCTGAACCGACGGAGGGATGTTTGATGCAAATCACCAATCAGAAGCGAATCGCAGCTCGTCTGCTCAAGTGCGGCGAAAACCGAGTTTGGATCAACCCACTGTACGTGGACCAGGTCGCCTCGGCCGTCCAAACCGATGATATTCGCGAATTCATCGACGAAGGCTGGATCCGTGCCAAGCCCGTCAAGGGAACCTCCCGTGTCCGTGCTCGTGCCCGTCTCGCACAGAAGCGAAAGGGACGGCGCAAGGGTCAGGGTACCCGTGCTGGTACAGCCAACGCCCGCAACCCTCGTAAGAACCGCTGGATGCGAACCATTCGCAGCCAACGTCGTGTGCTGAAGGGTCTCCGAGAGGACCAAACCATTGAGCCTTCTCAGTACCGTCGGTACTACCTCAAGGCCAAGGGCGGTTCCTACCGTTCCATCGCTCACATGCGCTCTCAAATGGCGCTTGAAGGCGTTGAATTCAAGGGAGGCGATGAGTGATGGCAGGCAACAACCGACGTTCCATTTTCCGACGACGCAAGGCCGGCTTGACCGACTACCGTCGTCGTTTGAAGTTGCTTCGTGGTGAGAAGGCCCGCGCCGTTGTGCGTGTGTCCAACACCCGCACCACCTGCCAGCTCGTGTCTTGGGCGGCTGACGGCGACCTTGTCTCCGTCTCCATGACCGGTTCGGACCTCGTCAAGAAGTTCGGCTGGCCCAGCAACCGTTCGCTCAAGTCCGTGCCTGCTTCATACCTCGTAGGCTATGCCATGGGCAAGGCAGCGGTCGCCTCTGGCACCGATGAAGCCGTGCTCGACATCGGCTTGGCTGCCAGCACCCGCGGTGGCCGTGTCTATGCCGCTCTCAAAGGCATGAGCGACGCCGGCCTCGACATTCCACACAGCGAAGACGTCTACCCCGATGAAGACCGCCTCAACGGCGCTCACATCGACGACAGCCTCGCTGGAGAAATTGAAACCACCAAGAACACCATTGAGGGGGCCTACTGATGACTGAAGAACACACGCCAACCATGGCACCAGGTTTGCTCCAAGCCTACGCTCCAGAAGAAGCCGATGAGATGCCTGACCCACGTCGCCGACGACGCAATCAGGACGACCCCATCGCCAACCTTCGCAAGTGGGAACCACGCACCCGTCTCGGTGCTGCCGTCATGGCAGGGAAGATCATCACGTACGAAGCCGCACTGGCTTCCGGTCTGCCCATCCGTGAGGTGGAAATCGTGGACGCTCTCATCCCCGACCTCGAGGATGAAGTCATTGATGTCAACATGGTCCAGCGCATGACCGACAGTGGTCGACGTGTTCGATTCAACGTCATGGCATGCGTTGGCAACCGAGACGGCTATGTCGGTCTGGGTATGGCCAAGGCCAAGGAAGTCGCCACCGCCATCCGCAAGGCCATCACCGCTGCCAAGTTGAACCTCATCTCTGTGCAGCGAGGCAACGGTTCGTGGGAATCTTCTCCTGGTCCCGGCAACACCGTGCCGTTCAAGGTCAACGGTCGCGCTGCCTCCACCCGTGTCACCCTCATGCCCGCTGCCAAAGGCAAGGGCCTCGTCATCGGTCAAACCGGCAAGAGCGTTCTGCAACTCGCCGGCATTGAGGACGTCCTGTCCCGCACCAAGGGTCAGACCCGCACAACCATCAACTACGCCGCTGCAACGTTCAATGCGTTGAAGAACATTAACACGACCCGCGTCACCAACGCACAGCGTGAGGATCTCTACATCCATACCGGGAGGAAGAATGCATGACGTTCATTGTCGTACGAGCACGAAGCGATGTCAAGGTGGAGCGATCCATCCGTGAGACCATGGGCCACATGAACCTGACACGTGTGAACCACGCTGTCATCATCCCCGACAACCCACAGTACCGTGGCATGCTCCAGAAGGCCAAGGACTACATCACGTGGGGCGAGGCTGACGCCGGTATGGTCGAGCGCATGCTCACCGAGCGCGGCCGCATGGTCGGCGATGCTCCACTGACCGACGCCATCGTCGCTGAGCACAGTGATTACAAGAACATCAGCGAATTTGCCAAAGCCATCACCGCCGGTGAGGCTCAGGTAAAGGACATTCCTGGACTGAAGCGCGTCTTCCGTCTCCACCCCCCTCGTGGTACGAAGGGCTGGGGCGGCATCAAGCGCAGCTTCGTCGTCGGTGGAGCCCTCGGCTCCCGTGGCGACGCTATCAGCGACTTGGTCGACCGAATGATCTGAGGTGAATAAGATGGGTACGAAAGCAAACAAGCACCGTGGACGCAACCGCTACCACGGTCGTGGAAAGAAAGCCGGTCGTGGCGCAGGAAAGCGCGGTGGCCGTGGTAACGCTGGTATGAACAAGCACCGTGTCATGACGCGCATCAAGTACATGCCAAAGCACTGGGGTATGCACGGTTTCAACCGCCACCCCTCGCTGCGCACCGTCTATGTCACCGCCAACGTCGGTCAACTCGAAGAGATGGCCGCCGGTGCTGACACCGTGAACCTCACCGAAATGGGCATCGACAAGCTCCTCGGCAGCGGGCAAATCCGCACCGCCTTGACCGTCATCGTTGACGAAGTCAGCGCCCGAGCCGCAGAGAAGGTGTCCGCCGCTGGTGGTTCCGTCGAAGCCGGTGATGACGACGACTGGGACGACGAATGGGAAGAAGAGTGAACCTCGACAGGTGATTCACAATGAAGCACAAGCCAATTCCATGGGCCATCGCACTCACCGGTGTCCTGTACTACGCCCTTCTGATCTACTGGCAGTCTGACGAATTGTCCGGTAGCGGACAGGCCCGAGACGCCGCCGTGTTCGGTTTGGTGTTCTCGGTAGTCTACGTCGCTTACTGCATGCTGTGTTTCCAGAAGGACCTCCCTCCTGGTCTCAAGGACATGCCGTTCGTTGGCCGCTACGGGAAACTGACCGGCTGGTTGGTGTTCGGTTCCATTGCCGTGTGGTACGTCCGCCCCGATGCTTGGGGTGGCTATGACGAGGGTGTTGGCTTCTTCCTCGTGGGTATTCTCCTGCTCGGGTTCGCTGCTGCTGCCATTTTGACGTGTTTCATGTGGAGCGGCGACCAGAGCAGCCGATTGTACGCTTTGAGCCGATTCGTGGACGTTTATCCCACCATCACAAAGCCCGAGCGCCACGTTCGCTTCAACGAGAAGATGTGGACCACCACCTTCGTGCTCATCATCTACTTCGCCATGACCAACGTCATGCTGTTCGGCCTGTCCGGTCAAGCCCTCGATTTGTTCTCTGGGTTCCGCTCCATCATGGCCGGTGCCTCGGGTACCATCATGCACTTGGGAATCGGTCCCATCGTTACGGGTTCGATTATCATGCAGTTGTTCGCTGGTGCCAAGATCATTCGCCTCGACCTCAGCAACTCCGAAGACAAGGCCATGTACCAAGGTGTGCAGAAACTCCTCGTTCTCATCATGATTCCCATTGAGTCCATTCCCCAAACCTACGGGTTCCTTGACCCCAGCGAGTGGCTCATCGACGCCTACGGCTTGGGTTGGGCAAATTTCGTTATTGTAGCGCAACTCTTCGCTGGTTCCTACCTTGTGTTCTTGCTCGACGAACTGGTCAGCAAGTGGGGCATCGGGTCCGGTATTTCGCTCTTCATCGCCGCTGGTGTGGCCCAGTCCACCTTCGTGGGTACGCTCTCTCCCCTCGCCACCACCACCGGTGCACCGTACTCCATCCAGAATCCACCGTCCGGCACGCTGCCGATGATTTTCTACATGTTCCGTGAATCAACGAATTACGAGATGATTCAAGCGAACGGTTTCGAAATCATGCTGCTGACGCACGTGAATCCCGTTGCGGCCCTCGTGTCGTCGATTATTGTGTTCCTGGTCGTGGCCTACGCAGAATCCAGCAAGCTGGAACTGCCACTTACCCACGGCAAGGTCCGTGGCCACCGTGGAAAGTACCCGATTCGCCTGGTCTATGCTTCGAACATTCCGGTCATTTTGATGGCCGCTTTGCTCGCCAACATCAACATGTTCACGCTCCTGTTCTGGAGCCATCCAACGCTAAGCCAGACGCCGATCCTCGGGCAAAACGGTTGGGCATCAGCGTCAGCGTTCATCGGTACATATGAGCCAGGACAAACCACCGCCTCGGGCGGGTTTGCCTGGTATGCCAGCATGGTGAACGGCGTGAACGACTGGCTCATTCCGCTGCTTAATCAGCAAGGTGACGTGTTTGGCCATTCGCTGACACAAATCATGGTTCACGTGGTCTTCTACGTGGCCTTGATGACCGTTGGTTCAATGGTCTTTGCGAAGTTCTGGATTGACACCACCAACATGGGTACCAAGGACGTTGCCAAGCAAATTGAGCGCACGGGCATGCAGATTCCTGGATTCCGAAAGAACCCCAAGGTTTTGGAGAAGATTCTCGAGAACTACATCCCACCGGTCACCTACTTCTCGGGTGCCTTTGTCGGCCTCCTCGCTGCAGGTGCTGACTTGTTGGGTACGGTTGGAAACGCAACGGGTACGGGGCTGCTCTTGGCGGTCGGTATCATCCTGCGTACCTACGAGCAAATCCAAAAGGAACAGGCCATGGAAATGCACCC
>JBMSEL010000059.1:0-7310 GCA_049412325.1 Candidatus Poseidonia sp. | reverse complement strand
GCAATCGCCCCGAGGAAGAAGGCAATGGCCGTGTTGGCGTCGTTGATGACGAACAGCAACCCGCCGACGGCCACACAGAAGATGGCGAGTACACGGTACTCGGCAAAGAGGAACGCCATGGCGCCCTTCTGGATTTCGTCTGTAATCTCAGCGACCACTTTGTTGTCAATCTTCACTTTGTTCACTTGCTGGTAGAGCACGAACGCAATCACCAAACCAAGGGCTCCTGCGCCTGCTGAAATCATGGCAATGTTTTCCATCATCAATATCACCTGTTGCTTCGGCCACTTGGGAACCCTTCATAAGCCGTTCCCACCAAAAATGACCTGCTGTTGTGGTTTTGAGGGCCCCCTTCAAGCACCATTGTGAAGGGACCACTCCGGGGCAATCGTTCAAAGAGGAGGAACCACTGGAAGGGACATGAGCATCACGGCCGAGGAGATCCTCGCTGAGATTGGACCCGTTCAAGAGGTCCTCGATGCCCACGATGGTGTGGTGAACGTCATCGACACCTCTGACGGCAACATCATGCTCTCCCTGGATGGAGGATGCAACGGTTGTTCCTCGACACCCATGACCGCGATGCAAATTTACTACTCGCTGAAGAAACTTGACCACGTCAATGATGTCATCTTCGTCAACGGTGAACTCCCTGAGTACATGCGTACCTTCATCGACCAGAAAATGGCAAAAGAAGCAATCGAATCCAGCGCCAACGAGGGTGAATCGGACGGCGATGGGAAGTCCGATGGGACAAGCGAGCCTCAGGGCGAGATCGTCTGATCACTCTTCTTCTCGCATCCGACCGATGCTGTGTGGATTGGCGCCAAACGAGACGTTTTCCCCTTTGATATTCATACGAGCAGAAATGGCGAGGATGACGCAAAACAACGCAAGAGGGCGAGGCAGGTAGTCTGACCCCCACAACTCTCCGCCCAAACTTGGCAGCCACCAAAGAACGAGTGCGGCGGCAACGAGCAGGACGAAAATGATGTTCTGGACCACGGCCTCGGCTTTGGGCGAACGAGAAAAGGTCGCAATGAAGGTGAACAAAATCGCCGAGGAAGCGCACAGCACCTCAGCGAGCAGTTCAACCGCGAGCGCATCCACCATGATGCCTCCAACCCTCCCGCATTCTTGAACATGGGGGCCCGAGCGAACCTTTGTGTAGGGTCCCGCACCTCTTCTGTGCATGGCAGGCGGCAGTTTTGCTCTCCCCAAACCGCGTCCCACTGGGCCGCCGTATTTTTCCCGCAATCAGGTCGCCAATGTGCTCCACCAAGTGGCTGTTCTGCTCGAACTCCAGGGTGCGAACGTCTTCCGGGTACGCTCGTACCAAAACGCCAGCCGCATGCTCGGCAGCCTGACCGAAGACCTCGGTGAATTGGTGGCCAGTGGTGAAATCTTCAACATGAAAGGTATTGGAAAAGGCCTCGGAAGCGCCTTGACCCAAGCCATCGCTGAAGGGCGCTGGCCCGACGATTGGGTGGACCTCCACACCAGCACGCCCCCGGGCCTCATCGAAATGCTTGGCATCCCCGGATTGGGCCCGAAGCGAATCAAACTCATGGCTGATGAACTCGGGGTGGACTCGGTGGCGAGCCTCAAAGAAGCGGCCCTCAACAATCAAATCGCTCCCATGAAGGGCTTTGGTGCCAAATCTCAGCAACGCATGCTGGACGGCATCGATCTCCTCTCGAGGTTCAGGGCCCGCCGACGTCTTGACATCGGTCTGCGCTATGGCGAAGCCTTTCAGCGCAAAATCGCCGCCTTGGACGGCGTGCACCGGGCGACCCTTGCCGGTAGTGCACGACGCCGAAAAGACACGATTGGCGACCTTGACGTCGTGGTGGCCGTGGATGAAGACGACCACGAAGCCGTGGCCAATGCCATTCTCAACCTGCCAGGTATTGCCGACGTGAAAGGAGCGGGAGATTCCAAAATCAGCCTCATCCTTGATACGACCATTTTCGACGACTCGTTCACCGTCGGCCACATCGATGCCAACGTGTTGGATGCCATCGGCGGTGACGACTACGAGCAATTGGAGGCTGGCGGCACCATCGACGCCCAGGTGCGCCTTGTCCCACGTCATGTTGAGCCCTTCACGCTGGCGTACTTCACCGGCAGCAAGGAGCACAACATCGCCATGCGCCAGCGCGCCATCGACCGCGGCTTGCGCCTCAACGAGTTTGGATTGATTCCCGAGGCCAAAGCCGGGGAACTCAAGGGCATGGAAGCAGCGGCCTTCTCCCTCGAAGCCGTGGACGAGGCTGCCATTTACGCTCACCTTGACCTCGCGTATGTTCCACCGGAATTGCGAGAGGACATGGGCGAAGTGCAGGCAGCGCAGGACGGCACCCTCCCGCATCTCATCGAAACCAGCCACATCAAAGGCGCCCTTCACAATCACACCACGCTCTCGGACGGCGAAGCGAGTTTGGAGGTCATGGCGGACACGGCCCGTAAGATGGGATGGAATTGGCTCGGTATCGCTGACCACTCGCCCACGCTCAAAATTGCCAACGGTGCGAGTGCTGACGACCTGTTGGACCAGGGCCGCACCATCAAGGCCTACAACGCTGCATGGGCTGAAGAAGGCACTGATTTCCGCCTATTTCACGGCGTTGAATCCGATATTTTGGAAGGCGGCAAACTGGACCACCCTGACGACGTTCTGTCCGAACTGGATTACGTGGTGGCCAGCGTTCACGCGATGACCAAGTGGCGAGGACGGGACGAGTTGGAGAACACCGAGGAACTCATGCGAGTCATTGACCACCCCGCCACCACCGTGCTGGGCCACCCCACCGGACGCATCCTTCAGGGTCGAGAAGGCTACGAAGTGGACTTGTTCGCCGTGCTCGAACACATGGCTGAGCACAACGACGAGGGGCGACTCAAGGCCATTGAACTCAACGCCAGCCCTTACCGGCTCGACCTTGACTGGCGCTTGTGCAAGCACGCCAAGGGTCTTGGCGTTCCCGTGGCCATCAATCCTGATGCCCACTCCGTTCGTGGACTCAGTGACATCGCCTACGGCGTCATGACGGCCCGCAAGGGTTGGATTGAACCGGTTGACACCTTGAATTCCCTCACCGGAGAGGAACTGGCCCAACGCATGACGCTGTGAAGGCAAAGCACACCTTCTTGACTCTCGGCCTTGTCCATCGGCCATGCGCACCCTCCGAACCATCATCATGGGCAGCATGATGATCTTCCCCGGATTGCTGCTGGCCCTGATGGTCTGGTACATTTCTGGCAAACCAGAAAGTGAGCCTTGGGAGACCCTCATTTGCAACGGCATTCCGTTCATCTCCATCGTGATGGGGTTGTTCTTCGGCTGGCAGACGGGCGAAGAGTACAGTGCGACCTATGAAGGGTGAGTGGTGTCGTGAAGCGCCAAGACAAGGCCGACATCATCGCCGGGCAGTTGGAGGAACTTTACCCGGTCATCCCGATTCCACTGGACCACACCAATGCGTTCGAGTTGCTGGTCGCCGTCCTGATGAGTGCCCAAACGACCGACCTGAAGGTCAACGAGGTGACCCCTGCCCTGTTTGCCAAGGCCAGTTCTGCTGCCGCCATGGCAAAACTGGACGTCGAGACCATCCTGGCTGACATCCGACAGGTCGGCCTTGCACCCACGAAAGCGAAGAACATCAAGCGACTCTCAGAAATGCTGGTGGAACGCCACGGTGGTGAAGTTCCCGCTTCGTTTGAGGCCCTTGAAGCGCTCCCGGGCGTGGGCCACAAAACGGCCTCCGTGGTCATGGCCCAGGCCTTTGACGTCCCGGCGTTTCCTGTTGACACGCACATCCACCGTCTCGCAGCCCGCTGGGGCCTGTCCAACGGCACCACGGTGGAGAAGACCGAAAAGGACCTCAAGGCGGTCTTTCCTCGGGAGAAATGGAACGACCTTCACTTGCAAATCATCTTCTTTGGACGGGAATATTGCCCGGCTCGCTTTCACGATTTGACGACCTGCCCCATCTGTTCGTGGGCAGCGACCAAGAAGCGCATCCGAGAAGAAATGAAGCGCTGAGGCTCAGAAGAGCGAGAATTCACGCCCAACAATGCTGGTCACCATGACCACGCCAGCCAGCATCATCGTGATGCGAACCGCGACGTGCTGGTCAGCATCTTGCTGTGATTCGCGGAAAAAGGCGTAGCCGAGTAGAACGATGGCACTGGTCTGAACAATGACGGAAACCGCACCAAAGAGGGCCACTTGGCCCTCATAGCTGTCCACATCGTCGAGGTATTGTTGGGCCTCTTTTTCATCGAGAAGGTCGTAATCAGCAGCGTTTGGCACGGACGATTCCAACGGGAACTGAGCGAAAGTGGCCGAGATCACGAGCATGATCATGGCGATCATCAGCCACTTCTGGAAGGTGTACATGCTCCCTTTGGCCATGACAGCGGCCGGGGGCTGATAGGGTGATGCGGCAGCTGGAGGGGGTGGGAGGGGGGCTTGCATGAACAAAACTGGGTGAACGGGAGTATGAATGTTACCGACCATTAGACACTGAAGATGCTGCTTGCCTGATCGAGGATGATGGCTGTGAACAGTGAGGCGAGGCCGGCGACCCAGGTGAGTTGAATCATCTGGCCCACTGCGCTTGTTCGCGTTCCACCCCGCAGCCTTGTGGCGATGGAGGATACGGAGATCACCTGCATTAAAATCAGCAGGGAAATGATGATTTTGAACATTCGAATGTTGTCCTCCACCGAAGACGCATCTTCCATCACGGGAAGGGCAATGCCACCAGAGAATTCCGAAAGCGTTCCCACGTCGGTGTCCACCAAGCCGGAAGCGACGCCCGCAATGGCCTCTCCAAGTTGAAGGACGATGGAGGTCGTTACGTTGAGGGAAGCCACGCTGGAAATCAACAGGCCAAGGGCTACACCCCACATCGTATTGGCTGAGAGGGACCGACGATTACGTAGCGAAAGCAGATTGCCAACGCTTCTGGAGACCATTTCTGCCGTTGCGGCAGGTTGGCCAGAGGATTGCGAGCCCTCGATGTAGATGCGCGTGTAGCGAGAAATGACCGCCGAGTTCGTGTCAGCGGTGAAGTAATCCCACGCACGGTCGGAGTCGATACGGGTCGAGAGGCGCTTTTCCAATCGGTCGATGGAATTGTCAAGCATACCAAAATCAATGCCCCGAAGGGCCTTGATGGTCGCCGATGGTTCAGCCGAACGTGCCTGAGCGGTTCCACCAAGGGCTCGGATGAAATCAGGATATGTTTCATCGCGTCGCTGAATTTGATTTTCCTCTCGCCGGACCATCAAGGCCGGGATGAGCAAGGGAGAGAACGGTAAAGCAATGAACAGGAGCCCGTACTTATCCCATTCTGTGGTGATGATCTCCCACGTCCAGATCAAGGTAAGGGTCGCAAGGACGACCAACCCACTCGAGATGGCGCCCGAAAACAACAATGACCGACGAAAATTGATGCGGAACGGCGTGTCCATCTCGTCTCTTGCAAAGGTGGCGTCCTTCGGAATCGTGGCACGGAAGGCGAACACGCCGGCGATTTGAATGAAGATGAACATCAGAGAGGCGAGCAAGAGAAAACGAAGGCGGCTGGCCACCTCGATGGGTGTGTCGTTGGCCCCACCCACTTCAAACAGCACAAGATGGATGCCAGCAATGACCAAACCAAACAGGCCCGCCGTGTTGAGCGAGACGTAAATTTCCTTGAGGGTGTCAACCGATTCGAGGCGCGTGTCGTAGAGGGTGTTGTACTGCTCGGCAATGGTCTCTTGTTCCGAGCGCATGAACTCGTCGATGGGCTGACCAGCCTCAATGGAGAACGCCATACGGTCAAGGAAATCAGACCATAACGGGCTGGGGCTCTGTTGGGCGACAATGCGGGCCGCTTCGGGCAGGGAGGTGTGCCACTTGTCAACCAGCGTCTCAATTCGTTTGACTTCGGAGGCCAATTCGCCGTAATCTCGCATTTGTTTGAGAATGTCAAAAATGGACTGCGCACCCACTTCACCAATTGAAAGGATGCCCATACGCGTGATGAACATGTGCATTTCTTCCTCGATGAGGTTGGCGGACCGCTGTACATCCAGAATAGGAAAGAAAATAGCAGCAACAGCGGCCATGGCCGTCAGGAGGATGACGAACAAGAAACCGGTGAATCCAGCGAACAGCGCCCCTTCAGCCAAGCCACCGGTCAACACCACAATCGCGATGGCGAGGAAAAAGGTCACCCCAACAACGGGGGCAACATACAGGCTGAGAAAGCGAGAAACCGGCATCTCCAGACGGCGAAGGGCAATTTGCCAAATTGGCATGCGCTCCATGTCTCATCATCCTCAGCTGTGATTAACGCCGACCCAGGTGTCGATGGCTCGGCTAAAGTGATCCCAACCGTTGGTGTAGTAAAGGCCGAGAAGGTCGAAGACATCGTCGTAGTGGGTCAAGTCACGGTCGGCCATGCGCTGGATGGCTTCGGCTCGACGAAGCATTTCATCGTAGATGTCTCGCTTGTTGGCAAAACCTGCCATGGCGGCAATCTTGTTTTCGAGCAAGTGAGACTGGAACATACCACGGAAGTAGTGCTTGTCCTTGACCGGGTCCCATTCGAACATGCCACGGGTTAGGACACCGTCGCTGTGCTTGTTGTAGCCAATGACTTCATCGATACCGGTGATACGTCGGGCGATACCACCGCCGGGTGCTTCCACAACTTCTTGGAAAATCGCGAAATTCAAGTTGTCAAAGAACCGAATGGGGACGTTGATCGGGTCACCCGTGAAACGTTGAATCATCTTGACGATGGACGAGGCGTGGAAGGTGGCGATGACCGGGTGGCCCGTTTGCATGGCTTGGAAGGCCGTAGCACCCTCAACACCACGGATTTCACCGATGATGATGTAGCGGGGACGGCTACGCAGGGCCGCTTTAAGCAGGTCAAACATCTCCACGCGTGAGTCCTCGTTCTTTGCGTCGCGAGTGACAAGGCGCTGCCAAATCTTGTGGCGAACCTTGACTTCAGGGGTGTCTTCGGCCGAGTAGATTTTCACGTTGTGGTCGATGAACGGTAGAATGGCGTTCAGGGTCGTGGTCTTCCCCGATGCGGTTTCACCGGACACCAGGACGGACATGCCGTATTCAAGACAAATCCAGATGTAGGCCGCTTGTTGCGCCGACATGGTGCCCCATTTGATGAGTTGGATGACCGAAATGGTCTCTTCGGCGAATTTACGAATGGTGAACGAGGGTCCGAGCATGGAGACGTCGTCGGAGAAAATGATGTTGATACGGGACCCGTCAAGCAGCACACCGT
>JBMSEL010000018.1:0-31558 GCA_049412325.1 Candidatus Poseidonia sp. | reverse complement strand
GATGGGGGGGTGGCGGGTTGCTTGAGTTGTTCAGCCAGTTGATTGAACGTCTGGGCAGCCTTCGCCAACGAGGTTTCAGTTTGGTCCGATTGTTCTTTCAATTCATCTCGAAGGTGTTGGATGTCGGCTTGACGTTGTTGCGTGATGGTGCGGACATCGCTCCACGGTCGTTCACCGAACACGCCGGTGCCCAGATCAACCAGTGCCGTCCCTTCTGTTTCGCCATCATGACGGTACGGTAGACTCACGCCGGAGCCAATAGGGAGGTGGGTCGAGATGGTGCGGCCATCTTCGTGGGATAACAGGGTATCAAGCACGGCATCGGTAATGGCGTGCTCCGCCAGAACGGCATCAACCTGCTCAATTCGAAGGTTGATCTCATCCAATCGCTTCCTGAGGGTTTCAACCTCTTGGGCCAAGCGTTGGAGTTGGGCGCGGTCAACCATGTCGCTCAACCCTCGGAGTTGCTTGGGGTTGAAGAAGCCCGCGATGAGGGTGCGTGATGTCGGGAGGTGGGCCGGGCCCCCATGAATTGCCTTTATGGGAAGTAGAACCATCGTTGCAAACGGTGGCATCACGTGAATGACCAATGCAATCCAACATACGGCAAAGTGGACGATGTGCTCGAGATGCTGACCAAATCCAAATCTCTTCACATTCTCATGGTGCTTGACCGGTCAAACGGCCCACTTCGATTCACTCAGTTGAAAGAGCAAGTGAGCGCGTCCTCGACAACGGTCTCTCGGCGCATCAAGGAACTCGAAGCCAACGGGTTGGTCGTCCGTTCCATGAATCCGACGATGCCGCAATCAAACCTCTATTCCCTCTCTCCCGACGGGGAGAAATTGAGTCCTGTCATGCAATCACTATACGATTGGGCAGAACATTGGACATTACCATCATGACCGTTTCCAGCGGATGGTCCGGTGGAATGCAGGTTCACTCTTCTTCTGCAGCCTCGGTGATGCGTCCGCCTTGAGCAGCGATTTCATCTCGGAAGTGGTGAAGAACGGTGGGCTCAGTGGATGTGCGAGGGTCAATCTCGCTCACGTTTTCAATCTTGATAGCCCGCCGACCGATGCGATGGCGAGACCCGAGCGTGGAGTACACTTTCTGGGTTGCAGCGTCAGCGTCGGCTGCGGGGAGGTCGTAGGAGAAGTGTTGGCGTTGGCTGCCGAACGGGGCGATTCCTGAAACTCGATAGGCCTTCATCGGGGCTTCCGACCTGCCATCCATCCTTAAACGCGCTGGCGCGCCTTCGGAAGGACAAGGCACCGATAGATTGAGGCAAAACGTGCATCTGGTCGGTCCATGCGAGGGGCCATTTGGTTGGTGTTATTCCTCCTCGCCCCGATCTCTTCAGGCATGCTGTCGCCGCTCAACATTTCACCAGATTCAGATGCCTCAAAGCCGATTGAGCTCGTCCTTAGCCGAGAGACGGGTGTGTGGACTTCTGGGGACTGGCCCGTCCTCATCGAGCAAGGCATCCAGCCGCTTCGGGCCCTCTCTCCAGAGCGGATGTTGGTGTGGTCCAACGAGGGGGTCGTCGTGCCGCAAGGCTGGTCGCTTGAGCCTGCAGAACACGCCTCGCTTCGAGCACCTGGGGGATGGGAAGGAGGAAGTGATACCTATCGTATCTTACTGGAGCCGCGGCTTCCCTCCTCCGCCATCACGGACATCTTGCTCAACCTTGAGGCGCTTGGCCTCAAATTAAACCACGCCGCACTGGACGTCAAAGGTAACCTTCCAGCGTCGCTTACCGTCAAAACTACCCTGCCCGTGCTTCCGGCGGAAACACTGCACATTCCAGGCCTCCTGTGGGTTGAGCCCGTGCTTCAAACCCATGCCCGCAACGGGCAGGCATCCTCCATGATCGAACACGGCGCCCTCGTCGGACATCCGTTTTGGGAACTTGGGCTCAATGGCTCAGGCGTGGTGCTGGGTGTGGCGGACAGCGGCATCGATGCCGACCATGCCTGTTTTCGAAATGCAACCTCTGCTGTGGATGAGCATGCAGAATTGAACGCCACGCATCCTGCCGTTGGTGTGTTTGGTCCCGAGCATCGAAAAATCCGTTTGTACAACACCAGCATTGACAGCAACGACACCCCTGGACACAGCGACTACCGCCATGGGACGCATGTCATCGGTTCATTGGCGTGCCATGACGTGTACAGCGAACGGGCTGGCCTCCAACCAGCCAACGGTTCAAGCTTGGCCCACGGCGCCTCTCTCGTCGTTCAAGACATCGTTTCACAAGATGGTTGGTCCCCACCGCCTGTCGATGAATTGCTCTGGGAAGCCAGTGCCAACGGGGCCATGATTCATTCCAATTCGTGGGGGGACGATACCACGGCCTACACCGAACGGACGGGGCGGTTCGATGCCTATGCCAGAGCAATGCCGTGGTCGGCGGCCTTCATCGCCCCGGGAAACGGTGGACAAGGTGTCCTTGAACCGGCGAACGGGCGAAACGTCATCGCCATCAG
The DNA here is from genome assembly GCA_049412325.1 of Candidatus Poseidonia sp. Taxonomy (GTDB): domain Archaea; phylum Thermoplasmatota; class Poseidoniia; order Poseidoniales; family Poseidoniaceae; genus Poseidonia. Next base: position 29,069 of record JBMSEL010000018.1, on the reverse strand, counting down.
CGCCACTGGGAAATCGCTTGATGCGGAACGCTGGGGAGGCACGGCCTTCGGCCCGACGGAGGCCGGAACAGATGGAATCTTCATGCTCGCCCCGGGAGGGAGCATTCAATCGGCGGCTGCCGATGGATTCTGGGATTCAAACAACAACAACCTTCGGTCATCCTCGGGCACCAGCATGGCTACGCCCCACGCTGCAGGAGGTGCTGCCATCATTCAGCAGCTTTACGAAAACGGATGGTTGATTCCTGCCTATGCACCGATGGAGCCTGTTTCGGTGGAGAAGTTGCGTCCCGGCTGGAGCGATGCCTCGTCGAACATGACGGTGTTGTTAGGTGATGGATTCACGCCCTCTGGGTCGTTGCTGAGAGCGTCCATGGCCATGGCAGCGTCCCCGCTTTCCGAAGACCTCCGAAACGGGGGCGGAGGGGGTGCAGAACTTCACAATCCTTACGATGGATGGGGTTTGTTCAACCTGAGCCATTTGTTTGACCCGTTGAGCATGGCGAACAACACATCACCTTCGGCCGATGTTTGGATTCACGACAGTTATCGACTCAAGGAATCGGGTGTTGGCGCATGGTTTGATGCGTACGGGGGGGAAGCGAACAACCTCACAGGACTTGGTCAAGGTTGGACGGGCGAGGGAGCCATCGGTCCGTTCTTGCAAACCGGAGAAGTGTTTACACAACGACTCACGCTGATTGAGGGCAAGGATGTTCGAATTCGTATGGCGTTCCCAGCACAACCGGAACCCGCCATGGTCGACGACCTTCAGTTGCGAATTCGCCTTGAGGACGGAACGGTGCTGCTGGCCGACCAACTCCAATCAGACGGGTCTCCCACATCCTACTATCCTGGCGCAGTTGACACGAACGACACGGTCGCTTTTCCGGCGACCAACGAAACAACGCTTGGCATCAACCTTCCCTGGAGCATGCTCAACGGGTCCTCCTCCATCGATGTGGATGTGGTTGCGCGCTACGTTCAACCTGGAGGTGAATCCGGTACAGTGGGTCTCGACGGTGATGCGGTGGGGTTTGCTTTGGTCATCAAAGGAGTCGCCAGGGATTCCACTGACCATCGTGACGATGATGGAGACGGTGTCGCCAATGTGGATGATGCCTGTCCAACCGAAAACAGTACGGCGGAGGACGAGGACGGAGACGGGTGCTTGGATGATGTCGACGAGGATGGTGTGCTCGACTCGTTGGATGTGTGTCCAGACATCGATGCCAGCGCAGCCGACATGGACGGGGATGGTTGTCTCGACGACACGGACAACGACGGCGTTACCGATGATGTTGACCTTTGTGATACACCAGACGTGTCTTGGCCTGTGACACCCGCAGGATGCTACCCCCTCGACCAGCCCGCCAGCGCCGTCATCACCGCATCACCTGACAATGAGCGTCAGCTCGAAGGTGAACTCCTTGTGGCGTGGGAGATCAGTGACGACGATGGGGATGGCCATGAGGTCGTGGTTGAGATCATCGCCGAAACTGCACCTTCCATCGTGTTGCTCACCTGCACTGAGACAGCACCAAGGCCCGGGCCCGGAGAATGTTCGTGGTCATTCCCTGATGATTTACCCCCCTTCTATCGTACAGAAGAACGATATTTCCTTCACATGACGGTGTCGTCAACCAATGCCTCACCTGCTGGAAATCGTACGCCCTTGACCTTCAACCTTGCAGAAGGGTTGACCGTCCCCCGTCATGAGGTGACAGAAACGCCGAGAGAACTTGCTTCCAACGCATCGGCAGTGGTGTGGTTGGGCTTCCTTGGCGTGCTCTCAGGTGTGTGGGTCACACGCTGGATTCGAAACCGGGGTCTTCAGCCGGGAGCAGCGGACGAACCCCCTCCGTTTTCTGCTGCTGTAAACGAGCAGAACTCTTCCTCGGACAATTTGACTCAAAACGGTGAACACTAAGCCAATCGGCTCAGAATGTCGAGCGAAATTGCGACAAAATTGGAAGGTGAAACTTGAAGTCCGGTGCCATGCTCGGTTAACCATCCCACGTGGGAAGGTGAACAAAAATGAGCGACCGCCTGTATGTTGGAATTGACCTAGGAACCTACCAATCAACCATCGCTTCGAGCGCTGGAAAACTGCACACCATTGAGACCGTTGTCGGTCGACCAAAGGACCCCGTGGCCCGCAACTTCCTCGGTCGAGATGTCCTGTTTGGCGATGACGCCCTCAAGAACAAGCTCGCCTGCAATCTCTATCGCCCCATGGCCGCCGGTGTCACCCAAGACGACGAAGCCAATCTGGCCGCTGCCAAAGCCTTCGTGTCCCACCTGCTTGAAACCGTGGACCCCGAAGAATACGATGAGGTGCTTGGCGTCATTTGTTCGCCAAGCCACGTCTCCTTCACCGACAAGAGCAACTTGGTTGCCACCCTCCGAGGTCAAGTGAACGCCATTATGGTGGTCACCGAACCCTTCGCTACCGCTTACGGCATCGATGAGATCGCTGGTTCGATCGTCGTTGACATCGGCGCCGGCACCACCGACATCGCTCGAGTCTACGGAACCTTCCCCACCGATGACGACCAAGTCACCATCACGGAAGCCGGCGACTGGCTCGACATCCAATTGATGGAACTCATCAAGAAGAAGTACACCGGTGCTCAAGTCACCAAGGACATGGTCCGAAAGTGGAAGGAAGCCTCCTCCTATGTGGGTAGCGAATCCCACGAAGTGACAGTTGAGTTGTCCGTTGACGGTAAGCGCCAGGTGGTTGACATCGGCGACCTCATTTTGGAAGCTTGCGAACTCATCATCCCGAAGATCGGCAACGCCATCAAGCGCAACGTCGCCGGTGCAGACCCCGAGTATCAGCAAATCCTCCGCAACAACATCATCTTGTCTGGAGGCGGTTCCCTCATCGACGGCATCGCCGAGCGCGTGGCCAAAGAAATCTCCGACATCGGTGATGTTCGTGTTTGGTGCGTTGAAGACCCCATCAACTCGGTCGCTGCTGGTGCTCTCAAACTCGCCAGCGAAATGCCCGACGACATGTACACGTCCATCAACTGAGACGGCCATTGTTGAAGGGTGGCAAATACCCCCTTTCCTACCGTGAAGGTTTGGGAAGGTTCAAGTGTGGTAAATCTGCGATGCGTAGCCGTATGGCCGTAGAGAGTTCGTCACCCGGTGGAATCCGTCGCGTTGGTTCGTCGTCCAACGACGAGCGTGCGGCTCTTGAGGGGATGCTCAAAGGCTACCCTGTTGACCAACTCGTTGAAGAGGTCCTCGTGGCGTGGGATGAGTTGGGCAAGCGAAACGATGAACTCGTCGCTGTAAAACAACGTCTGCGCGTGGTTGAGCTTGATCTCGCTGAGCGCCAAGATAACATCGCTCCTGAGGTGGCTCGACTCGCAGAAGCCGAGCAAACGCTCAAGGAAAACGAAGCCCAAATCATCCATCTTGAACGTCTGCTGTCAGACAGCAGAGACGAATTGGCTGCTCAGCAATCTTCACTCTCACAGCAAGAACGGTCATCGATGGAGACTGAACTCGGCCAACTGCGCACCTTGACCACTGAACAAGACGAAGTGATCGGCGAGATGGAAGGACGTATTGGCCAAATGGTTGAAGCCCTCCAAAAGGCAGCAGACGCTGGTCTAACATCGGTAACTGCTGAAGAAGTCCGGGTGCTCAAACAACAGGTGGACGAACGGCAGCGCCAACTCGATGTTGAGAAGGCGGCGGCGGAAGCGCTTGAGGAAGAGCGTCAACGCCTGCGAGACATTGCCGACCGACTGCGTGGCTTACTCGATGCCCGAGACCGTCGTTTGTCCGAACTTGAGGAACAACTCGAACGTGTGATGCAGGGGCCGCGATCCGTTTCTGCCGAGCACGATTACCTCGTCGAACAGATTGAAGAATTGAAGCGACGGTTGTTGGAACGCAACCGGGAGTATGAATCCCTGCGACGACGTGAACGCCGGCTCCACAACGATGTCTTCGAACGTGATGAGCGCCTCCAACAGATGACGCTCACCATGACCGACCTCGAGGCTGCACTGCAAGACCGCACCGCCGAACTCAGAGAACTTGAAGACCAGCGCAGTTCCATGGAACACGAGCTCAATTCTGCCCGACGCAGTGAACGCACCCGAGAAGTGGTGGGTCGTGTTTTTGCTGATTCTCTCTCGCTTGTTCGAAGCCATGAAAGCCGTGAATTAAAGCGCGAACTTTACGCCAATGCTCCAGATGTGGAACGCACCATCAAGGCACCATCAGCCGATGACATGGCCAAACTTGCCGATGGTGATGAAGTGGTCCTCGAAACCGAAGAGACTGAACTCGAACCCGGAATGGACGTGGACGGTCCTCGCCCACCTTCCCCAGGCGGTACGGGCGACCCAGTGGTCTTCGATGACGAAGATGACGCTTGAAGTTAGGCCTTGCAGGCACCAACGAGTGCTTGAAGACGTGTTCGCAATTCATCCAATGAAGAGGCATCTTCCGTAACCGTACCGGTGACAATCCACTGTGCACCGGCTTCAACGGCTCGTGCGACATCCTCTGAAGTTCGCATACCCCCGCCCACGAGAAGGGTGAGTCCCTCAACCGAGGCTGCTTTCTCGATCAAGTCTGCATGGACCGGTGCATCGGCACCGCTCCCTGCTTCGAGATAGAGCAAAGAAAAGCCGAACATCTTAGCACACAGCGCATAAGCGTGAACGAGGTCAACGTCCGTGGGTTGAATCAATTCAGCACCGCCGACTTCGCCGACCCGTCCACCCGGAGCACACACCACGTATCCAGTAGGAAGTGCTTCAACGCCAAACCGGTCGAGGTAAGGTGCGCCACGAACTTGTTCGCCCACCAAAAACGCACGTTTGGTTGAGTTCATGAGCATCATGAACGTGATGGCGTCGGCGGCTGGGGAAAGAGCATGAGCACCACCGGGGAACAGAACTACGGGAATGTCCCACATGGACTCCTCGCTCGCTGGGTCTTGACTGGCGGCGAACATGCGTAACTCAAACGCCTCTTGGATGGCGGTGCACGTGGCATGAACCACATCATCAGGTGTATCGGTCGAACCCCCAACGAAAATCATCGATGAGCCGCACTCGACCGCCACCATGGCACGCTGCGCAGCCACGTCCGCCGACTGTTTGGCCGGGTCGATCAGCGTAATATGACGGGCCCCGTCGGTGAGACGACAGACCTTCTGCAATACCGTGGATTCACCGACGTTCATGGTCCTCTGTTGACGGTCAGCGAGGAAAGGGCATAGGGCTTGCGCCGGGACGAAGCCAAAGCGAGTCTTCTCAAAGGCCCGCATCTTGGGCTGTGCATGGGCGAAGAGGGGCCATTCCGTCGTTTGCTCAATTACATGAAGCCGCATCGTGGAACGGTGCGCCTGGCGGCCTTCTGTTCGGTGTTCAACAAATTCTGGGACCTCGCCCCGCCCTTGCTCATCGGTTTGGCTGTTGATGTTGTGGTCCTGCGAGAGGATTCCACGTTGGCCAACATCGGTTTGGTCGACCCCTGGCATCAACTCGTGGCCTTGTCGGTGCTCACGTTTCTCATTTGGGGCTTGGAATCCCTGTTCGAATATTTCTACGGCGTCCTCTGGCGAAACCTTGCCCAAACGGTCCAGCATGAGTTGCGTTTGGACACGTTTAACCACGTTCAACAGCAAGGCATGGCATGGTTCGACGAACGCCAGAAGGGCGACATCCTTGCTATTCTCAACGACGACATCAACCAACTCGAACGTTTCTTGGACAAGGGCGCCAACGATTTGCTCCAGGTGAGTACCACCGTCGTCGTCGTTGGCGCAGTGTTCCTGCTGATCTCCTGGCAAGTGGCGTTGTTTGCCGTGTTACCCATCCCGCTCATCGTTTGGGGTTCATTCCGCTACCAACGCAGCCTCGAACCACGCTACGCCAAAGTCCGACAGGCTGCAGGACAGATGAACGCTCTATTGGAAAACGACCTCTCTGGCATGTCCACCGTTCAATCGTTCACGGCCGAAGCGAACGAATTGCGACGGGTGGAGGTGCTCAGTGATGCTTACAGGGAAGCAAATAGAGATGCTATTCGCCTTTCAGCAGCCTTTACACCACTCATCCGCATGGCCATTCTCGTTGGGTTCACCGCTACCCTGCTCCTTGGAGGCTGGTTCACACTTGAGGGTACAATGGCCGTAGGCGCGTATTCGGTCTTGGTTTTCATGACCCAACGCTTGCTTTGGCCCCTCACGAGGCTTGGGGAAACGTTTGACCTGTACCAGCGCGCCATGGCCTCGTCCACACGTGTCCTGGACGTGTTGGCTTCGCCGATTGAGTTGCAGCAAGGCGATTATTCGCCGGATGTCCAGACAAGAAAAACCTCGTCCATCGCTCTGGAACATGTTTCCTTTGGCTACATGGACCGAGAACCGCTGTTCAACGATTTCTCACTGACCTTCGAACATGGAAAAACCACAGGCGTTGTGGGTTCAACCGGCGCGGGTAAAACCTCCCTCGTTCGCTTGCTCCTACGTTTTGCAGAACCGCAACATGGACACATCACATGGTGCGACCAACCTATTGAGGCGTGGAAGCTCCATTCCCTTCGTTCTTCAATCGCGCTGGTTGACCAACACATCACGCTCTTTCCCACCACCATCCTCGAAAACATCCGTTATGGGCGGCCAGACGCCAGCGATGAAGAGGTCATCGAAGCAGCCGAAATCGCAGAAGCGGCTGCGTTCGTTGCAAGTTTACCCAGTGGATGGGAGACTTTGGTAGGCGAAGGAGGTCATCGCCTTTCAGGTGGACAACGTCAACGTGTGGCCATTGCCAGGGCCGTGCTAAAAGATGCCCCGCTGCTCATTCTCGACGAGGCGACCTCGGCTGTGGACAACGAAACGGAAGCTGCTCTCCAGCGCTCCATTGAACGAATTTCCAAAGATCGAACCACCATTGTCATCGCACATCGTCTCTCGACCGTTCGAAGCGCCGACCGCATCGTTGTCCTTGAGAACGGTGAAGTTGTGGAGGACGGTCGCCATGACGATTTGGTTGACGTTGATGGAGTATACGCCCGATTGTGGTCTGTACAGACTGGCGAGGTACGATAATCGTTAATATCCACGCGCGAAACTTAGCAAAGATACACTCCTTTATATACTCAATCAAGAAAAGCACGGTTTGAGAACCATGAAAACTGAAAAATTCTCGAAAACAACGAGCCTGCTTTTGATCGCCACATTTGCCCTTGCAATGGCCGGTACGGTCAGTGCAGTGGAAACCCAACCCATCGGGTCAGACGGATTGCCAGAATTCGTCACCGCCGATGGCGCCACGTTGGAACTGATTACCTTCTTCCTGTTCTTCGTCGGCTACATCGCTATGGGTGCTGCCTTTGTCTTCTTCATGGCAGAGCGCAACTCCGTGGCACCTCAATACCGTACAACCATGACCATCTCGGCTCTGATTGTCGGTATCGCTGCCTTCCACTACTACTACATGCGTGGCGTCTACGCTGACTACGGCGAAGTCTCCATCGAATACCGATACATGGACTGGATCATCACCGTTCCGCTGATGGCCCTCAAGTTCCCTTCCCTTGTCGGAAAGGACGCTATCACCGACGAGAAGTTCCTCGGAATGGGCTTCACCGGTATTTGTTTTACCGGCGCCCTCATCATGATTGGATTCGGCTACCTCGGCGAGTCCGGTGCCCTCGGTGAAGTCATGGGTGCTTCCGCTGGCGGATGGGCTGGACTCATCCTCGGTGGTGTCGGCTGGGCCATGATCATCGTGGCCACCGGTACCCCCTGGTCCTCCGGCAAGGGTGTCGACAACAGCAAGATTGCTCCTGAACTCCTCTGGAGCGCTAACGCTCTGCGCTGGTTCATCGTGGTCGGATGGATCATCTACCCCATCGGCTACCTCTGGTCCCCCGGTGCTGAACTCGGCCTCGGTGACGGAAACCAAGAACTCCTGGCTGTGTTCTACAACATTGCCGACATGATCAACAAGATCGGTTTCGGTATCGTTGCTTGGATGGGTGCCAAGAAGGCTACCGAAGCCTTGGCAGCCGCAGAGTGAAACCAACACGGTTCTCCAACCCCCTGAAACGGGGTGGCTTCGGCCACCCCGTTTCTCTTGGTTAGATTCGCATCACGCATGTGAGCCCCTTCACGTAGGTGTTGAATGAAGCGGTGGGATGCACCCATCGACGTCAAGACGGTTCACGGCTCTTCATCCACGATTCGATCGTGAGGTGTGGGGCATACCTGGCTAGCCATGTACCTAGGACAATCCATCCTACGGTGTAGGCCACAACGACCACAACGGTCGAGAGGGCCGACCATCCGTGGATGGTTTCAGCCTGATGGAACAAGGCGAACGGTACAAAGTGCAACACGTACACCGTGAGCGATGCTCGACCTGCGTGCGATAAGGCATTGATCGTTTTCCCAAGGCGCTCCACCCCCCACCACAGCATGGCAACCCCTGTCACAGCTGCAATGAGGAACGGAGCATTGGCTGGAAAGAAGGTCAGCGCCGCATCGCCCGTCGGAAGTGCCCATGCTTGGCCCGTACGTTGACTCTGAATGAGGACGACGACCGAGACGAGCATACCGATGACCACCACGTTTCGAAAGAACATGTGGCGACGGCCATCGGAGAGTTGAGCAACGGTTACGCCGAAGCACGCAAACAAGACCCAAGGGAACAGCGGGTACAGCCCCGTGGCCATCAGATGGCTCATCCACGTAAGGAACGATGATGTTTCAACGCGTGATGTCCAGTACGATGGGCCTTGCCAGGGTTCAGTGATGATGCTCAAAATGAGTACGGTGATCAATGCAGCCGTGAACGCATGAACGGCACGATGGCTGTTGCGAAACGGTCGAATCCACCATGACTGGGTCAGTATCAACAGCCCCAGCAGCGTCAACACGCCCGGTGTGAAAGGCTGGAACAAGTGCGGTGCACTCACATTCACGACGCCTTGGCAGGCGAAGAGGCACGTTGCTCTCCACCAGCGTTGTCGAGGTGCGAGTTCTCGCTGAGCAAGACCCCAACCAAGGAGTGCGACAAAGAGCGGGGCTGCAAGTCCGCCACCAGCGGACACAATCACACCAAGAATGAGTAATCCTCCCGAAAGAGGGGGTTCCCAGGTCGCTGCAGCATGGACGAGGACCATCAAGAGAACGGCAAGCCCGCGAAGTGCGTCAATGTGAACCGACCGTTTTGATGCGGTCATGAGGTTCACTCAAGCTCGTTGTTTGACGTATTCGACGGCGTTCCTGAACATTTGGAGGCCTTCACCTTCCCATCCATCAAGCGCCCCTTTGGCGTCTTCAGGGCGGTGGCGGGTGTGGGTCGGATGGAGCCATCGAGCATAGATCGCTTCTGGGTGTGGCATGAGTCCAAACACCAAACCAGTGGAGTCACAAATGCCAGCAATGTTTCGCATGCTTCCGTTGGGACTCACCGGGTAAGGAAGGAGTTCATCGGTCATGCCTTCTCCGACGGCTGTTGCCGGGTCAACATAGCGCACGGTCAATTGATGGTGTGTGGCCAATCGATCAAGGTCGTTTGATGACGGCATCACGTACTTTCCTTCACCGTGGCGAACGGGGCACTCCATTCGAGTCATGCCTTTGGTCCAAATGCACGGACTTTCAGGATCAAATTCCAGAGTCACCCATCGATCTTCGTACCGGCCACTGTCGTTGAGTGTCAAGCTGCCGCGTTGAACGAAATCTGGAGAACGCCCGGCCTCTGGTCCGGGAAGAAGACCCGTTTTGACGAGGACTTGGAAGCCGTTGCAAATGCCGATGATGGGTTTGCCCGCATCAACGAAGGCCATGAGTGACTCACGCATGGCAAATCGCATGCGATTGCCCATCAATCGACCGCTGCCAAGGTGGTCGCCGAACGAAAAGCCACCGGGAACTGCCAAAATATCGTAGGATTCGAGGTTGGCGTCGCCTGAGACAAATCGATTCACGTGAACACGATCGGCTTCGGCTCCGACCAACTCAAACACAGCCTTGGTCTCGTGGTCGCAATTGATGCCAAAACCAAACAAGACAGCAACTCTTGGGACCATCAGGCCATCCCTCCCGTCAGGTCAAGCGTGCCTTTCCACGCCACCGTCATGGCTTCGACGTTCATGTTGATGAGGAGGTCATCACCGTCGGTGATTCGGAGTTCCTCCGTACTGGTAACGGTCCCGAGGACGGTGGTTGGATGTCCTTTCATCGCAGCCAAAAACGCGGCTTCTTGATCGGGGGATACCGCTACGACAAACCGGCCAAGAGACTCACCCCAAAGGCGACCCCAGACATCACCACTTCCCGTGCCGTCAATGTCCACAGAAGCCCCCAAACGTCCACCAATGCACATTTCAGCAAGTGCAACCGCCAGTCCCCCCTCACTGCAATCGTGGGCGGTGCGAACGATGCCCGAGCGGATAGCGGTGGACAGGGCCCGGTACGTGGTCAAATTTTGCTCAGGATGAAGGAGTTGTGGCACCTGGCCACCAATGCCTTCGGTTTGACCGGTTTCAGTCATCATGAAAGCGAGTTCAGAAGCCCCCAACTCTTGATTGGAAGTTCCTACGAGGTAAATTCGGTCATCGCTGAATTTGAAATCACTCGTTGCCGTTTGGCGGACATCGGGGTGATCACCAAACAGAGAGAACAACAGCGTTGGAGGAATTGAAATCTTCTCCGGGCCCGTCCCGTAATCGTTCTTCATGGAATCTTTCCCACTCACACATGGCAGTCGATAAGCCCTGCAAATGCGTTCCAATTCTCGATTTGCCCGAACGAGTTGAGCCAATTTGAAACGTCCGTCAGGTGTTTTCGAAGACTCGATGGGGTCTGGCCAACAAAAGTTGTCAAGGCCGGCCATCTTGTCCACATCCAATCCCACACAGACGGCGTTTCGGACGGCCTCGTCAATGGAGGCAGCGGCCATGGCGCCAGCGTCGATATCGGAATATCTGGGTGCAATGCCGCATGAGATGACAAGTCCGTGGGGGTCGCCGTGAATCGGTGCGATGACGCCAGCGTCGCCCGGTCCGTCCCGTTCTACGCCGACAAAGGGTTTGATCGCCGTTTGAGCGATGACTTCGTGGTCGTATTGGCGAACCCACGTTTCTTTGCTGGCGATGTTGGGGCGTTTGAGCATCCCTTCCAAGAGCGAGGTGTGGTCAGCTGAAGTCGGTGGGTTGAACGGCGTCAATTGCGGCGGGCGCCATTCGCTTTCGAGTTCAAGTTGAGGCACGCCGTCATGAAGGAATTCAATGGGGAGGTAGGCCACCGTGGTCTCTTCGTAGCGGACATGAAACATTCCCGTGGAGGTGAACGTTGCCACGGCGGTCGCTTCAACCTCGTGCAGGGCGGCCATGGCTTCGAAGGCTGCTTGATCGTCAGGTCGAACGGCGATGGTCATCCGTTCTTGGCTCTCGGATACCAAAATCTCCCAGGGAGAAAGGCCTGCTTGCTTCAAGGGTACCTTGGCGAGATCGATTTCACAACCGTTCGTGTATTCGGCCATTTCGCCAATCGAGGACGAAAGCCCACCGGCTCCGTTGTCGGTGATGCAGGTGATGAGGCCGGCATCCCTCGCCTCCAAGACCATGTCGAGCATTTTTTTCTGCGTGATGGGGTCACCGATTTGAACCGCACTCGAAGGGGATTCTTCGGTCAGTTCAAGAGAAGAGAAAGTGGCGCCGTGAATGCCGTCGTAACCTACTCGGCCGCCGACCATGTAGACAAGATCGCCGGCCACGGGCGTTTTGACATGCGATGGGCGGCCGTCGTTGAGAACACGGGGCATGATGCCGACCGTGCCGCAATACACAAGCGGTTTTCCGATGTAACGGTCATCAAACACGATGGCCCCGTTCACGGTGGGAATGCCCGACTCGTTTCCTCCTACACGGACGCCTGCGTGAACGCCTCGGAGCACCCGAGAGGGATGGAAGAGGTTCTCGGGAAGGTTGCCTTCCCAATCGGGTGGGCCAAAACAGAAGACGTCGGTGTTGGCGATGGGTCGAGCCCCCAATCCCGTGCCGAGGATATCGCGGTTGACCCCCACAATGCCGGTCATGGCACCGCCGTACGGGTCAAGCGCTGAGGGGGAGTTGTGCGTTTCAGCCTTCATGCACACGCTCCATGTGTCATCCCAAGCGATCACGCCAGAGTTGTCATGGAAGACTGAAAGCAACCAGTCAACGTCCTCCTGCATGTCATGGGTGGGTTTCATGATGTGCGTTTTGAACAAGGAATCAACAACTGTATCTTCGCCAGTCTCATGGTCGACGTGATGAATCTTGGAAGCGAAGATCTTGTGTTTGCAATGTTCACTCCATGTTTGCGCCAAGCACTCCAATTCCACATCGGTTGGTGCATCGGGAGAGATGCCCATGGCCGTGCGTTGTTGGCGGATGTCGTCGTCGCGATAATGTGCTTGGATGGCATGCATTTCGTTGAGGTTGAGCGCGAGCAATCCCTCGTTTGAGATGGTCTCAAGCGTGGTGTCGTCCACTTCAAGGTTGATGGCCTGCGGTTCGATGAAAACCTGGTCTGGGGGTGTGGGGAAGTCGATTTCAGGCCATGCTTTCGCTTGACAGGCATCTCGCTTTGCAATGAGGGCTCGCTCGATGAGGTTGTTGTGCAGTGTGCCCGCCAGCCAATCTTCGTCACAATCGGACGGAAGGCCGTAGAAAGCATAGGTAAGGTAGGTGGCAATTTTGGCCTCGCCGTCCGTGGGAAAGAGCGTCAGAAATCCATCGGTAGCGGCTTTTCCAGGATTGTCAGTGACGCCGGGCTTGAAGCCGACCGTGATGACCGCGTCGGGTATGGCATCAAACAAATCGGTCGTGAGAAGGATGGTGTTGGTGGCGCCCTGTTCAATGATGGGGTCGGCGAAGAGATCGTCCACGCGCTCGGCGATGGTATCGTGAGGCGTTTCGCCATGGATGAGGTAGCCGCAAATCGACCGAACATGAGCCACATCAACGCCGTGGTCGGCCTTGAGTTGACGACGAATGACATCGCCACGAACGTCGCGCATTCCTTCTCCTTGACGAGGGGTGACTTCTACACGTGTAACTGGCATGTCCTCCACCGTGCCCGTTGGGCAAAGAGAGGTTGTTCCATGCGCTCTTTGTAGTCTGCGCCTTCAACGGTTCAGCATCTTGGACAGGAAATGGCCGGTTGGGCTCTCAGCAACCTTCGCAACCTCTTCAGGCGTCCCCTTCGCAATCACTTGTCCACCACGTTCGCCGCCTTCCGGGCCGAGGTCAATCACCCAATCACAGGATTTGACCACATCCAAATGATGTTCGATGACGATTATCGTGTGGCCCTTATCGCGAAGTTGGTGAAGCACACTGATGAGTTTGGCAACGTCACTGAACGAAAGTCCGGTGGTCGGCTCGTCGAGAATGTAAACGGTGTGTTTGTTGGGCATCCGTCGCAGCTCACTGGCGAGTTTGACACGTTGGGCTTCACCGCCAGAAAGGGTGGTTGCAGGTTGCCCGAGACGGATGTAGCCGAGGCCAACCGCATCGAGTGTTTCGAGGGTTCGGTGAATTTTACGATGGTTCTTGAAAAAGTCAACCGCCTCAGCCACTGGCATCTGAAGGACATCATGAATGGTCCGACCGCGCCATTCCACCTCGAGACATTCCCGTGTGTACCGCTTCCCATGGCAGATGTCGCAGGTGATCCACACATCGGGGAGGAAATTCATTTCCAATTTGATGGAACCTCCACCGCTGCAAGCCTCGCAGCGACCGCCTTTGACATTGAAACTAAAATGACCGGGTTTGTAACCTCGCTCCTTGGACAATTTTGTGTTGGCAAAGAGGGAGCGGATTTCATCGAAGACCTTCGTGTAGGTCGCTGGATTGGAGCGGGGGGTACGACCAATGGGTGATTGGTCGATGATGATGACTTTGTCCACATGCTCCACCCCTTCAAGCGAGGTGTGCCGGCCAGGCAGCGTCTCCGCTCGGTGGACATCCCGTTGAAGAGCGGGTGCTAAAATACCCGACACCAACGATGATTTTCCAGAACCCGAGACACCGGTTACAGCGGTCATGCATCCAATTGGAAAAGCGACGTTGATGTTCTGGAGGTTGTTGTGTCGAGCCCCGTTGACCTTGAGGTGGTGTTTTCCTGGCTTGACGCGTTTGTCAGGCCATGGGATTGATTTTCGTCCACTCAGGTAAGCACCCGTGATGGATGCCTCACTGGCCATGACCTCTTCGGGTGTGCCGTTGGCCACAACCTCGCCGCCTTCGAGGCCCGCTCCTGGTCCAAGGTCGCACAACCAGTCGGCTTGACGGAGGGTGTCTTCATCGTGCTCGACCACGAGCAAGGTGTTGCCCAAATCACTGAGTTCTCGTAGCGTCGTCAGAAGACGATCGTTGTCGCGTTGATGCAAGCCGATGGACGGTTCATCCAGCACGTACATGACACCGGTTAACCGGCTCCCGATTTGGGTGGCCAAACGAATACGTTGACTCTCCCCGCCAGAGAGCGTGTTCGCTTTACGGTCCAATGTGAGGTAGTCCAACCCCACACTATCGAGGAAGCCGAGTCGGCCTTCGATCTCCTTGATGATTTCAGAACCGATGAACATGCTTCGCTCATCAAGCGTTTCGAGAAGGTCCTGAAACGCTTCAGGTGGTCCGTCGCCTTCTGGATTCCAAGCACGCACCAGGCCCAACGCATCGTGGACGGAGCACTGGCTCACTTCGGGTAGGCGAATGCCACCCACCGTGACGTAGCGAGCTGCTTGATTCAATTTCTCTCCACCACAGGCAGAACAGTCCAAATCCGTCATGCATGCAATCAATCGGTTTCGTGTTCGCTCGCTGGTGGTTTCTTCATAGGTCTTCTCAAGACGAGGAATGATGCCTTCCCATGGTTTGCTGTACTTGTATTGCGAGCCGTTTTCAGACGTAAACTCGTAATGAATGACGGTTGACCCAGAGCCGTAGAGCAGGATGTCTTGCTCGTCTTCATCCAGCATCTCAAACGGAAGTGTTGTGGAGATGTTGTAGTGTTCGCATGTGCACTCCAACAATTTCCGATACCAGGAGGGGGACATGGACTGACGCCATGGAAGAACGCAGCCGTTGGAGACGCTCATCGACCCGTCGACGACCAGTTCAATGTTGAATTGGCGTTGAACGCCCAAACCTTGACACGTTCCACAAGCCCCCAGGGGGGAGTTAAACGAGAACACACGTGGAGAAAGTTCGGGCATGAACGCTCCGTGGTCGGGGCAGGCAAAGTCCTCTGACCAAGCGATGGTTTGGCCCTGTTCGGTTGCGTGAGCGTTGGAATTGGCACTGAGTTTGACATCTGCTGCGGGTGCCTCAAGGCTTTCAACAGCCAAGGTACCTCCGCCCAATCGGAGGGCTGATTCAACCGCTTCGGTGAGGCGTTGCTTTCGGTCGCGAGTGCATCGGAGCCGGTCAATACGAACGTCGATGTCGTGGCGGAAATTCTTGTCCAAGGTGGGTGGCTCTTCGAAGGACGTCTCGTGGCCGTTGACACGGCCGTTGAGGTAACCCTGTTCCACCAATTGGCGGAAGAGTTCCACATGGGTCCCCTTTCGAGCGCGAACAACCGGGGACCATACGGCGACACCGTGCGCTTCCATGCGCCAGAAGATATCGTCCACGATCTCCTGGACGGTTCGCCGCGCAACCTCTTTCCCACAGGTTGGGCAGTGCGGTTTTCCGATTCTCGCCCAAAGCAAGCGAAGATAGTCTTGGATTTCAGTGACCGTGGCCACGGTCGAACGAGGATTGTGACTGCCTTGCTTTTGGTCGATGGAAATCGCAGGAGACAGGCCTTCGATGGAATCGCAATCTGCTTTCTTCATTTGCCCAATGAATTGACGTGCGTACGACGAAAGGCTCTCAACGTACCTTCGTTGACCTTCAGCATAGAGCGTATCGAAAGCCAAGCTCGATTTTCCAGACCCTGAAACGCCCGAAATAACGACGAATTTACCTTTTGGAAGGTTGACAGAGATGTCTTTGAGGTTATGGGTTCGCGCCCCCTTGACCTCGATCCAACCGTCCTGGCTTGTTGACACGTCAAACGCTCCGAAAGGAACGACCGGTCAACAGTTCTTCAAGTCGTGCTTTTCCTTGCAAGCGTGAAGTTCGTTCTCTGAATGAAAGTATCGCGATAGAGAATGTATCAAAACCGTGGTACTGCAGGGCCTCATGCAAGAACAAGTCTTCTTAACACAAACTTCAACTCTCACGGCCGTGGAATCCCCGAAGGTCAACCCTGTTTTCGTCGCTCAACGATGCTGTCTGCGGTGCGGTCGCTTGGACAACATAGGGGTTGAGCATGTTGACCGTTGTGAAGACTGTGAAGCCATGGCCTTCAATATCGATTGACGCCATCGGTCCATCAATTCATGGCGAACGCCCTCGGGAGCGATGCTTCAAATCGTACAGGATCGTCGTTGTCCGGATGGAGAAATTCCAACGATGAGGCGTGGAGCATGATACGTTGATGGGGGTTTGTTGTCGCGCCGTGTCGTTCATCACCGGCCACCGGTGTGCCAAGATGTTGCATAGCCATGCGGATTTGATGACGGCGCCCGGTTTCAATGGACACCTCAACAAGACTTGACGTATCGTTTGATTCAACCACATGGTAGTGCGAAATGGCTTCTTTGCCCTGAGGGTGATGCTTGTTGACCGCCTTGACATTCAGATGCTTGTCTTCCATCAACCATGTTTGAATCGTACCCGATGGGGGGCGGGGGGTGCCCTCCACCATGGCGTGATAGGTTCGGTGGACCTCGCGGTCGTGGAATTGTTGTTGGAGATCTCGTTTAGCCAAGGTGTGTTTTGCAAAGACCATGACGCCCGACGTGTCCTTGTCGAGTCGATGAACGATGTAGCACCAAGCATCCTTGTTCCCGTGTCGCAGATAATCAACGCAGCGGCTGTGAAGGGTATCCATTTCAAGTCGGTCGGTCGCCACGGAAAGCAAACGGTGAGGTTTGTTCACCACCAAAAGCGTGTCATCCTCAAACAGGACTTCGAGGTCAACGTTGGGTCGAGACTTTGGAGGCGTTGTACGTTCTTCTGCTCGTTGACGCTCGAGCACTTCAACCGTATCGCCAACCATGACGGTGGTCTTGGCTCGGTGCACAACCTCACCGTTAACGACAACCCGTCCTTGTGTGAGCATTTTTCGAAGGGTGGTCGTGGTCGAGGCTGGGAACATGGTTCGAAGCAGCGTTAGGAGATCGCTATCAGTAGTTGCTGTCTGCTTCACCTTGCATCACCTACAAGACCAACACATCGATCCATTCCCCGACATCACCGGACTGTCCCGGTTGGAGCAGGGTGAGCCCACTGGCACTGGCGAGGCTTTCCAAATTACCCGACCCTTGGTGCCGAGGTTGGTGAGCCATCATGCCATCCTCGGTTGAGGTTAATGTCACACGACGAAGTGTGACGCAATCTTTGGTCGACTTGACAGGGTCGCACAGTTTTGCCCGAATCGTCCATTCTTTCGGCCCATCAGTTCCCAAGGCATGACGGAGATAGGGTGCCACCAGCATGCGAAACACGACATGGCTTGATACAGGATTGCCAGGGAGGCCAAACAGCGGTGTATTGCCCCACAATCCGAACAGAGGAGGGGAGCCGGGGCGGATTTTCATTCTCCAGAAATGAAGGTCGCCTTCTTCCTCCATCAATCGGCGAACGTAATCGAATTCACCCATTGAAACGCCCCCTGAAGTCAGAATAACATCGCACGTGGCACTGGCTTGATTCAAAGCCTCGCGAAGCGAACCCATTGAATCGGCTACGGCTGGGAATCGAACGGGAGTATGGCCCGCCCATTCGACCAAGCCAGCCAGCCCATAGGAGTTTGATTCGTAGATTTCCCCGTGTGTCAATACCTCACCAGGTGGCTTGAGTTCATCACCTGTGGAAAGAATCGCGACCTTCAAACGACGGTAAACCGAAACGCTTGCATGGCCCATCGTAGCGCAAAGCCCTACCCTCGATGGGGTGAGTTGTTGTCCTCGCTTAAGCGCGACTTGGCCACATTGGAGGTTTTCCCCCTGGCGACGAACAAAGTGTGGTTTTGGTGCTTCCAACAGCGTAACCTGGGTTTGGTCCACTTGACACCGTTCGATGGGGAGAATGGCGTCGGCACCAGGTGGCATCGGTGCCCCCGTCATGATGCGAGCCGCTTGGCCATCTCCGACCGTGAAGGGTTTGTTCGCACCCGTCGCCGCCTGCATACCAACGATCGTCAGGGTCAGGGGGTATGTTGCATTGGAATCAAAACGGCAAGCAAAGCCGTCCATGGATGAATTATCAAAAGGTGGGTCGTCCACCTTGCTGGCCAGGTCTTCGGCTAAGATGCGGCCGGTAGATTCCCAAATTGGGAGGGGTTCAGTCTCTACTTGAGGAGGAGATTTTCGGCATATCGCCATCGCCTCCTCAACGGTGATGAAGTAGGGGCAGTCAACCATGCTTGCCCCATGTGGGCCTTGTGCTTGAGGATGTGGGTCATCGAGGGAAGGCTGAACCTGGTGCAATCGGCGTTCTTTGTTGGTTCCTGATATGCCAGCTTGGGCACGGCCAATCGCGATTACTCCTCTTCAAAAGACTGCGAGAAAATTTCGAAGACCCTTTTTGCCTGAGCCTCGGGTGTTAAATCGATTTTTTTGATGTGTTCTCGTCCTGCCTTCGACCATTCTTTTCGATTTTTATGTCCTTCCTCTATTGCTGAAATCCAGTCATCCCCTTCATTCATCAAGCGTCCGGTTTGTCCATCAACGACCGTTTCTCTAAATCCACCTTGATTTGAAACGATCACGGGGCAATCGACAAAGTATGCTTCTGGTGGCGTGAGGCCAAATGGTTCGTTGATGGCATTGCTCACCATCGCCTTGCCGTTTCTCATCAATGCACGAATGGTCGCTTGTGATACCCTCGGCAGGGGTTTTAATTCGACATTGTTTTTCCTGGCATGCTCCTTGTGTTTTTCATTGACGCCGCCGCCGAGTTGAACAATTTGTAAATCAGAATGACGAAGTTCGCTGATGGTTTTCCACAGGCCTTTTGCATAAATAGCATGGCCAATCGTGATGACATACTCGTATTTACGAAGATTGAATTCTTTTCGAACAGACTCCCAGTCTTCGTCTTTGGTTGGTTCCACGGGCCAAAGATTGATGTCTATACTGGGATAAAGGAGGTGGGATTCGATACCATAAACTTGTTTGATTTGCTCGCACGTGTATTTCGAATTACCACTGATCTTCCCTCTCTCAGAAGCAAGTGCTACCAATTTTTCATCGATTCTTCTCTGTTTTGTCAGAAGAAGATTTGTTAATTTGAGGTTCTGTTTTGGTGTTCCGTCGACGTCATAGTGGAGGTCGTTGCTGTGTAAACCCCGGTTTGGTTCAAGCATATGTGTGTGAACAGGGATGGTGTTCGGTATCAGTGGGAGAATTTCTAACGAGGCGGGTCCTGTTGTTATGTTCACTGCATCAATGTTTGAAAACAAGATGTTCAAGCCCGTTCCTTGCTTTGTTAATGAAAGCATGGAGTACCATTTTTTTGATGCGTTTCGAGATGATTTCGCGAAGATTTCTGAAAAAATTCCTCGAGAGTACGACCACTCCTCCACTGGAGAGAAAAGGGGTATGTTCAATTCATTTAATTTCTTGATGAGTTCTTGATTTGGATGCAATGTTGCAAAGCTTATGTCGAAATATTTAGACCAAGCCTCGAGGTTATTGATGAGATCTCTTTCACCTCCACCGAAGTGCTCAAAGGAGCCTTTCACAAGTAAAAGGCGCTTTCTTTGAGAGCGAGACATGTATCACCTGAGAGGGGTGGTTGCTATAATCTTGAGCCGCTATGGTAGAATTTCTAATTCGAGGTGAAAATAATTCCATCCTCGCCGATGTTGGCGTCATACATTTTCTGAAGGACGGTCTTGACTTCTGAAATGTTGTGTTCTTGTTGATGATTTGGGAGATAAAATTTGGTAAAGTGGCCTGGCAAAACTGAAAGAAAGGTTTCAACATCGATATCTGCAACGTTCTTGAGATGATGTGGTAGAAATTCAACGACCAATGTTTTGCAATTGGAAAGTATATCGTTCATCCCCTTCATTGCAAAATACTCAGATCCCTCAATGTCCATTAAAACAAGATCATAATCATGTTTCGGCAGATAATCATCAAGTTTGTGAGATTCTAATTCAATGATCTCTGGGTTGTCAAAATCATAAAGATAATTGTCCTTTTTTGGTTTTCTCTTGCTTCCACCTGAGTTTACAGTGTTCAGTAAAAACTCGACTTTGCCGGGGGTGTCGTTTGCAAAAATATTGTGTGGTGTGATGTTGTTAGCATGGTTGAGGTGGAGATTTATCTCCAGCAATTCAAAGGTGTTTGGATTTGCTTCGATGGCTGTTATTTCCTTACAGTGTTTTGAGAGTGGTATGGCTAACGCCCCGATGTGCGTTCCAACGATCAAAATTTTTGAGTTCTTGTTGATGAGGGTCTTGAGTCGTTCTAATTCGTCAATACCATAGCCGGCTGAACGCAATTTTTGGCCAACCTCAAGGTCTTCTGGGTCAACAGCGAATAAACCGTTTTCACTCTTCGTAATGATGGCTTTGACATCCTGACCAAGTTTCTTTCGAAGGCGTGTTGATTTTATTTTCTTGAGACCTAGATGAAGGCGCCAATAAAACGCTCGTATCATGATGAAGCCTCACTTAAACTTCATGCTGTGCCCACACATCGAGGAAGCACAAGACGGTCCAACGGTTTTTTCCTCTGTGGGCGTCTTCGCAACCATGGGTCTCATGTCTTCGCTGGGTGCGAATGTATTCAGTCGTTTCGCCTCAAGAATACAGGTAGAATGATGGAGGGGGGTTCAATGCCCGTTCATGGTTGACGGTTTGGCGCTTTCGCAGGCTGTTCAAACCACCTTTCTGACAAGTGGTACGGCGACCGTGTTGGCCATGCTCATCGGTGTACCTCTCGGTGCGTGGTGTGCAAGACAACAAACGACATCGTTTCTGAAGTTGAAGACACTGATTACTGCGCTGTACGGGCTTCCACCGGTGGTGGTTGGGGTCTTTGTGTACTCCTTGTTTTCTAAATCCGGGGCCTTGGGTTCGCTGGATTTGCTGTTCACGGTTGAAGCGATGATCTTCGCACAGACCTGTTTGATTTTGCCGTTGGTATGGGGTGGTTCGTGGACGGCGTTCGAAGGGGTCGGTAAAGCCTACAGCGATACCTTGGAAACGCTTGGTATCGGCCAACGCCAGCGCCTGATGATGGAAATCCGATTGGCAAGCAATGGTGTTTATCACGCCGTTGTTATCGCCTTTGGCAGAGCCATTGCAGAAGTCGGCGCTGTCATCATGGTGGGTGGAAACATCGCAGGAAAAACCAGGGTGATGACCACAAGCATCGTGCTTGAAACATCCAAAGGCAACATGGAGCAAGCCGTCATTCTCGGTGTGCTGCTGCTGCTGCTATCGCTGGCATTGGTGGGGCTGGCCTCCATGGTACGGACCCGTCGAAAACGTACCACAGATGAGTTACGTGGTGATGGGTTACCGGCGCCAACTCCCTTCGAAAAGCCCCGGATGCGAACGGTTTCAATCACCAAATCGGGGCGGGTCGTGGTGGACAATGTTGAGTTCGACCTCACACCAGGAACAATCACGGCCATCGTTGGCGAATCGGGTGCTGGAAAAACAACAATACTGCGGGCATTGGCGGGCTTAGAAGGTGATGAGGTCAAATGCGGGCCTCATGCCTGCATCTATGTTCAACAAGAACCTGTGACGTTGACCGCATCGGTGGCTTCCGAACTCATGCTCTCCCATCGGTTATTTCCAACGCTCCCGGAAAGTGGAAAGGGGTATGCGGCCCTGTTCCAACTGGACGATTTAAGCAAGCAGGCCACAATGGACTTGTCAGGAGGTGAAAGACAACGTTTGGTGCTTGCTCGGCAACTCTCATTCGCACCCTCGCTGTTGCTCCTCGACGAGTGCACCTCGAACTTGGGGTGGCTTCACATCCAAACCATTGAGAAGGAATTGGTTCGATTGCGTGAGGGTGGTGCTTGCATCGTGATGGTGACGCACAACATTCCGCAAGCTCAGCGTTTGGCTGACCGCATCATGGTGATGCATGAAGGGCGGAGGTTAGATGAGAATGACCCGTTTGCAATATCCTTGCTGAAAGGGGAGTGGTACACGCCTCAATCAACAAAAAAAGGATAGGCGCCGTTGATGGTGTAATTCGCAATGAGGAGGCGCCCTTCATTGAGTAAATATGATTCAAAGGCGTGGGCGGCTGTTGCATTTCCGGGTTGGATCACCAAGTAGGCGTAAGGATTGTCCACGATGGTGTCTGAAAATTCTGTCCGTTGGAGTTCTATTTTTGATTGAAATTGTAATGCAGTTCCACGATCTGAAAACGTTGCACAGTTTTTCTCATCAGCCATGTTGATGGCCGCACCCATGCCTTGACCAATGGAAGAGTACCAATCTCCAAGAGGGTGATAACCGTTTGAATCCTCGACCATTTCAATGCCCTGGGTTTGATTGATGTGTCGCCAAATGGCTTGCTCTTTGACATGCGTTCCTGAATTATCACCACGTGAAATAAAGCACGTCTCGTCTTCTAGAATGGAAGTGAAGGCCTCGAAAATCGACCCATTCCATGTGTCTGGACCGAGGAGAACGAAGGCGTTTCGGGCAATGGGAACACGTTCGTTTGCAAATCCATCTTGGATGAACATGGCTTCTTGTTCCGGTGAATGAACGATCAGAGCATCCACATCGCCGTTGCGACCCAACTCAAGAGCTGCCCCCGTGCCAACCGCCACGTATTCTACATCGATGTCGTGAATCTGTTCAAAATCTTCAATCAAAACGTCAAGCAACCCAGAATCACGCATGGATGTCGTGGTGCCCAAACGAAATGAATCGGAATCAACGGGTTGATCAAGACATCCAGATAGTGGCAAAAGGAGAGCCGTAAGAGCGACAAAGGTCAGGCGCATCTCAATCAAACTTCATGACGTGGCCGCATTCTGGATACGTGCACGACACGGAATAACGAGACCGCTTTGGTTTTGGGATTTTCAACATCGATCCACACATATCACATTGTACCTTGATCGTTTGGGGGCCGGTCGGTTTGGGTGCATCACCCAACGTTCGTCCGACGTCGGTGGACCATCCCAATGAATCGGAGTACTTGTCCGAGGCCGTGTTTAATTTCGACTGTTTCAAGGACAATCGCATCTTTCGCTTGCGCTTGCCTTTTTTCTTGCCGGGGGCCTTTGCTGCCATGGGACTCAAGGCTTCGCTGGGTGTTGATGTATTCAATGACTTCGCTTCGTCGGACATCACCAAAAAAAGTGGAGTTGCGACAATTGGGCGTGTTATTCAATCACGTATGATTCACCGTTTTTGGGCTCATGAACCGTATGACCTTGCTCAACGAGTGCTTCAACCAATGGCGGGCGTGCGTGCGTTGGATCGGTATGGTAAACAACAACATGTTTCGCATCGCAAGCCTTTGCAAAATCAAGAATTTCCTGGTGGCCTGCATGTGTAGAGAACGAAAATTGTTCCATATCAAGGGAGACATGGGCTTGTTGTCCATAGATGCTGATGGTTCCTGTTTCCAACAAGTTTCGCCCTCCTGTGTCACGAGCTTGGTAACCGGTGAAGAAAATGGCATTCTTTTGGTCGTGGCGAAGTCTGTTGAGGTACCAAAGAGCAGGTCCCCCCTCCAACATGCCCGAGGTCGTTACAATTACGTCAGCACCAAGGGCTTTCTTGCGGTCCGATTTACTCGAGACTTGTTTTGCCCACCGCCAGGCACGTTCGAGTGCCGACGAATCTCTGAGCAATTGTGGGTGGTTGAGGTGTGTTTTCGCTACGCGCTTCCCCATGCCATCGACATGAACGTTGAGCTTTGGGAGGTGCTCGTGCAACATCATGACCACATCTTGGGTTCTTCCGTTTGCAAATGCTGGAATGAGGACCGTTCCTCCGCGTTTCACAACCTCGCGAACCGATGAGATAAATCGATCAATCTCTTCACTTTTCGGTGGATGATCTCGGCCACCATAGGTACCTTCGACGAACAAAATGTCCGCTTTCACAGGTTGAGCACCCCTCACCAGCGACGAGTCACGCGTATCAAAATCGCCAGTTAACAAAACGCTGGTTTTAGGTGTGCGAATGTGAAGCATAGCAGCACCGGGAATATGGCCTGCTGGGTGGAGGGTTAACTCCCAATTATGATGCTTCCACGGAACGCCAAAATCATGAACATACCATGAGTCAAGAGCCGTGTCAATGTCTCGTTTATCCCAAGCAAGAGGGTAACGTTCGATGGAGCTTACCTTGTAACAATCTCGCCACATCATGTCTGAAAGTTCTGACGTGATGATGGTACCGTGGAGTCGAGTACGGTGATGAGCACATAACCAAGGTGCCATTCCAAGATGGTCGATATGTGAATGTGTGATCACAGCATCATGAACAGGTGGAGCCTCATTTGGATAACGTGGAGGTGATGTTGGTGCGATACCATAATCGAGAAGGATTCGTGTTCCTTCAGCATCTTCCAGAACAATTCCGACGTTTCCAACTTCATCACCGCCTCCAAGATAATGATAACGAAGACCAGCAACAGGTGGTTCGTCTGGATAGGTCGTTGTTCGGCCTGGTGAATAGAGGACCATGCTAACACCAAATGCTGCTTCTGCATGAAGATGTGGGTCAGACCCCCTTATTTCCATTGGAAGTCGTATTGGGTAGGTATGGTCGAGATTTGTCATGATTCCTTTTCCCAATATTGATTAACTTCTCGCGAGCATATTCAACGGGTTTTTTCGTTTCTCGATATCATCCTCGATTTTTCATTTCTCAGACGGATCATCTTGTTCAGTTCCATAGGAAACAAGGGGGTGCATGAGTGTGAATCTTTTTGGTTCTGAAAAAAGTCATTTTCGTTTCCATAGCGGAACGAAGAGGCCATGAACCACGAATCCTTGCACTGGTCATGGCACGAATTCCCTCTCATGAATTCGTCGTCGACGAAGATCGTTGTTTTGGCTGTGGAGCTTGCATTGCTCTTTGTCCAGTGCAAGTTCTTACACTTACGAATCGTATGATTTACGTTGATGAACCAAATTGTACGCATTGTCGGCTTTGTTTGCCTTCATGTCCAGTATTTGCGTTGGATATTTCACCAACTGAGGGATAATCGTGCGTATTGTATTGATTGGCGGCACGATTGAAGCTCTTCTCCTCTCCATCGAATTGAGTTCAGAACATGATGTGTTCATCGTTGAACTTGAAGCCGAGATTGGTCTACCGGTCCATCATCCTGGCCGAATTCTCGACCCATCATGGCTTCATGATTACTTTACGGAGGAACAGATTTCTTTTCTTGAATTAAAAGAAAATGAAGACGGTTGGGGGTGCCGATGGGATTGGGTCATGAAGCACTTGGCTGCCAATGCCGCGCGACAAGACGTATTGTTTCTGACCCGCACACGAATTCAATCATGCACAGAGGACGAGCGTACATATCTGCTTGAACTCACTTCCTCAGAGCGGTCGACACCGACCCATATGGTCGTCGATCGCATCGTTGTCATGACCAACCCGTCGACCGCCGCACCAGGAGGTCGATCGCATCATCTGACACCATCTACCCCCCCTGCGTTTCCATCCTCCGAAAGGACAGAATGGTTTGGTGGAACGGTACTATCAGGTGATGTTGATGAGACGACGAACGCAGATCTCATCCTTTCGCGTGGAGACGGCATGACGGAGTTGTGGTGGTCAACACCACATTCATGGGTGCCATCTCATGGGTATTTGGAACAATGCCGCGTCCTCCTTCCAACGAACAAAACTGAACTATCGCTTGATAGCGTGTTGTCACGCGTACGTGACTACCTCATTGAATTCGTTTAAATTCAGACATTTGGTGTGGATTAAAACACCACTTTCTTAGGCTCAACGCCTTGGGACAAGATAAGAACGCCTCGGCGTTGGTGATGAAGATGGGTGTCAATCTCACACACGAATCGCAGTCAACACCTCGAGAAAGCAACCGTTCAGTCACCAAAGAATGGAAGAAACTGATTGCGAAGTATCAGCACTCGAATGGGTGGAAAGCGGTCTGGCAAATTGTCAACACGTTGGTTCCCATTGCTGCGATTTGGGTTGCCTGCTACTTCCTCAAGGACATCTCCTTGCTGTATTGTATCCCACTTGCCTTACTCGGTGGATTGTTCCTTGTCCGCACGTTCATCATCTTCCATGACTGTGGGCACGGCTCGTTCTTCAAGTCCAAACGCGCCAACAGCACCGTTGGTTTCATCACTGGCTTACTGACGTTTACACCCTATCGCATGTGGAGTTGGGAGCACGCCCGCCATCATGCAACCAACGGGGATCTTGACCGACGTGGTATCGGTGATATCTGGACGCTGACCGTTGAAGAATACCTGTCAGGTTCTCGTCGACTGCAGCTAAGCTACCGATTCATTCGCAACCCTATCATCCTCTTCGTGTTTGGCCCCCTGGTGTTGTTCATCATCCTGCAGCGATTCTCTCATTCCAAGGCCAAGGGCCGGGAACGGCAATCTGTGTACAGCATGAACGCCGCCCTTGTGGTCTGGTGCGTTGGCATGAGCATGATCTTTGGATTCCTTCCATGGCTGGTCATTCAATTGACCATGATGTCGATAGCTTCCCTCTTCGGTCTCTGGTTGTTTTACGTCCAACACCAATTCGAAGAAACATACTGGGCGACCAGTGAAGAGTGGGATTACACCACCGCCGCCATGGCTGGAAGCAGCTACTACAACCTCCCAAGGGTCCTCCAGTGGTTCTCAGGGAACATCGGGTACCATCACATCCATCATCTCAACCCCCGCATTCCCAACTACAACTTGGAGCGTTGCCATCATTCACACCCCTTCTTCCAGGGCGCCCCTGAACTACGCTTCTTTAACAGTCTCAAATCGATTAAACTCAGACTTTGGGATGAGGTGAACGGTCGCATGATCAGCTTCCGTGAACTGAAGCGACAGTTGGCTCTTCGTGAAGTGAAGCCTGCCGTTTGACTCTCCCTCTGCTCCTCGGATGGTTAATCTCATCAACACCCTAACCGTCCCAAGACCATGACGGTCAAACTCTACCTCGAGACCATTGAAGCCGCTTATGCACGGCAATTTGATGCTCGTATTACGGCGGTTGAAGGAAACACCGTGGTCCTTGACCGCACCCTCTTCTATCCGCTTGGCGGTGGTCAGCATTGGGATACCGGCGTGCTTTCAGGTCCCAACGGCGACGTGCGCGTCTCGGAAGTCCGTGGCCGTGGGGATGTATCACATACCCTTTCTGACAACCATCAATTTGAGGTCGGTGATGAGATTCGCGGCACCATCGACTGGGAGACCCGGTATTCACACATGCGAATGCATACAGCTCAGCACCTTATGAGCGGGCTGGCATACGAGATGTTCGATGGTGTTCGAACCGTCGGCAATCAAATCCACGCAGACCGTTCTCGCATCGATTTCAATCCAATTTCCTTTGATGAAACCATGCTGAGGGACCTGGTTTCCGCCGCCAATGACCGTATCGATCAACGCCTTGAGGTCACGGATGCCGTGATGACCAGGGGTGAAATCAACGCCATCATGCCCGCCGACCGCACCAACATGGACCTGCTCCCTGCAAGTGTCTCGTCGCTCCGCATCGTGCAAATTGGCGACCGAGTGGACATGTGCCCGTGTGCCGGAACGCACGTGAGCAACATTGGTGAACTGGGCCATGTTGAGTTCCTCGGAAAGAAGTCCAAAGGCAAGGGCACCCAACGGTTCAGCTACACACTCGGAACATCCGAACAACCACGTTCACCGACAAATACAGTGCTGTGATCAGAATTCCAAATCATCATCCACGAGGTCTTTGACATCGTCCATCGCGGTTTTCAACGCCTTGCGTTCAGCTTGCCGTTGATTAAATTCAATGTCTTCGAAAATTTTCGCCGCCTCTTCATCCAAATTTGTTTGTGATGCTGCGGCGTGAACTCGGTCGGTCAGAACGGTATCTTCACCAATTCGCTCACTTCGGTCTACCGGTTGAATAGGTTGGCTGGGAATGGTCCTTGCACCGTAATGGGCCACCTCTTGTCCTTCGATGGCCCATGTGGCTTCAGCCATTTTTTGAGCTTCTTCTGCTTCCATCGGGGCGTCTTTCCAAGGGTTTTGATTCCCTATATCGCGCAAGGCGTTTGCCTTGACGGCCGACCGTTGTTGTTCGAAGGCTTGGACAATGGCCATCCCGTCCGGTTTGGATGGTGCATCAACGAGGGATGCGGCCAAACGCTGCTGCTGCATGAGCGAAGCACCGTGCACCTCGTCGTGGTCATATCGGTGAGGTTCGGCCGCCATGGCCATCAATTCCTTGGCCAGTTGGTAGAGGGGGTCATCCGCAGGAGCGGCGGCGATCACCTCGCGAATTGAACGATGATGTTGGATGCACGGCGAACAACGCGAGGCACCCGCTTCGTCCGGGGCATCACACCGTAAACAACACGCTTGGAACCCAAGTTCCTGCATGGCTTTGCGCGGCATGGACATGAGCGTTCAGTATGGCATTGACCTCAAGGTCATGAATCCTTGGACACGAGCATTCAAAGTGAACCAGTCTGTGGAACTGGCATGGGGAAACGGGACGCAAGGGCGGACCTCCTGGACGATGACCCGTTCAGCAACACCCGCGCTGCACCGCGTATTCACCGTGTACATCAACGTCAGGCACCGGATGGCACCATTCATATTGAGACCTCATCAGCCTTTTCGAACGCCTTGATGCAGTTTTTGGGCCAAGACACGTGGGAGAAACCCAAGCACCACACCGGACGACTTTGGCATTTTAGTGACGTCGAGAAACAACATCTTCGTTTGGCCATGGGAGCGTTTACCCTTGCCCTTGG
>JBMSEL010000058.1:0-7630 GCA_049412325.1 Candidatus Poseidonia sp. | reverse complement strand
CGACCAACCACTTGGACATCCACACGACCGAGTGGCTCGAAACCTTCCTCACCGAATTCAAAGGCGCCCAACTCATCGTCTCCCACGACCGCTATTTCCTCGACCAAGTGTGCAACCGCATCGTGGAAATTGACAACCTCCGTGCGTGGCCGTGGAAGGGCAACTACAGCCAGTTCCTCGTGCAGAAGGAAGCCAGCGAAAAGTCGCTGGGCGAAGCCATTGCCAACATTGAGAAGAAAATCCAGTCCACGATGGGCGCCATGCAGCAGATGAAGCGAGCCAACAAATACGACAAGTCCATCTCCGCCAAGCACAAGATGATCGAGCGCATGCAACAGGAGTTGAAGGCGCTCAAAGCCCGCGTTCCCAAGAAACGCAAACCGCTCATCCTCTCGCTTGAGGCGACCGACAAAGCCAGCATGGACGTGCTGAACATCGAAGGGGGAACGAAGACCTTTGAGGGACTGGACCGCAAAATCCTCGACAACCAATATTTGGAAGTCCGCAAGGGCGACCGCATCGGTATCGTGGGCGGTAACGGGCAGGGCAAGACCACGTTGCTGAAACTCATCAACGGCGACGAGAGGCTGACCGACGGCAAGATGGACCTTGCTCCGGGGTGTGAAATCGGCTACTTCCACCAAGACCACGCCACCCTTGACTTCAACCTCAATCCGGTGGAGCAAATTCAGAAACTCCGCCCCGATTTCCAGTACGGTGACATCCGTGCGGCCCTCGGGCGATTCCAGTTTTCCAGCGAACAAGTGGCGACCAAACTCTCCCAACTCTCCGGCGGCGAGCGAGCCCGTGTGGCACTCCTCAAACTCCTGCTCGAGGAAAACAACCTCCTCCTGATGGACGAACCGACCAATCACCTCGACATGGAATCAAAGGCCACCCTCGAAGAAGCGCTCGTCGACTACGAGGGTTCGCTCATCACCGTCTCCCACGACCGCTGGTTCCTCGACCAGGTCGTCAACCGCATTTGGGAACTTCAAGACGGCGTGGTGAATGTGTACTACGGGAACTACACCGATTACGTTCGTGCCAAGAAGGGCCTACCGCCCTTGGCTGAAGGCGAAGTCTCCGAAGTTTGACACCGCCGTTTCTGTTTGAGCCCATTGGCCTCGGCATCCTCGCCCCGCAGACCTCCATCAGGGCAACCTCGCTTTCACAAAGAAAGCAAGGTATCAAAAACAACTGGTGTGAGATTATAATCATGATGGAGCGTAAAGTTGCCTTTTCTCTGGTGTTCATGCTCTTGTTCGCCCTTCCGACGTATACTTCGATGGCGGAAGAAGCCTCCACGGTGGACGCCTTCGGCGACGGCTTCGTTGAGACGGTCATCGCCAACTACCTCGACGATTTGGACGACCCAAGGGATTTGGAATTCCATCCCGGTCGGCCCAATGAGTTGTGGATCGCCAACCGAGCCACCGACAGCATCACCATCGTCCACAACACCGGCCTTGACAACCAGACCTCGGAGAACCGAGAGGATGCTTACAGCAACCACTTCCTCGAAGAGGTCAGCGCCATCGCCTTCGGCGCCTACCACCCGGAGTTCGACTGGCAGTGGGGCTCGGCCCAAGAAACGGCCAACACCTACTGCGGTCAGGGCTCGCCGAACAATTTCATGGGCCCCACGCTGTGGCCGTCCTCCCTTGACCACTACGCCGTGGAGAACCAGAACAACGCCCTGCTTGGCAGTCACATCGACATGAACCACGAATCGCCCTACGGCGTTGGCATGGCTCACGACGAGGACAACGTGTACTGGTACAACGACGGCCACTACGGCGAACTGGTTCGGTACGACTTCGCAGAAGACCACGATACGGGTTACGATGACCACTCCGACGCCATCGTGAACCGCTATTCCGACATTCAACTCGCCCACGTGCTCGGCGTCCCAGGCCACATGGAACTCGACCACGACACGGGCATTCTCTACATCGCCGACCCCGGCGCCAACCGTGTGCTGTGGGTCAACACCGACGACACCACCTACACCACCACCGACCTCATGAACGACCCTTCACGCATGGAACCCTTGGCGGAATACTCGCGGTTCACCGGCATCGAATGGGGCGTGCTCGCTACCGGTCTTGACCGACCGACCGGCATCGCCCTCCATGACGGTCATCTCTTCGTTTCCGAATACAGCAACGGCAACATCGTGGCCTACGACCTTCCATCCGACGGGAAGGGCGGCACCTACGTGGACGAAATCGCCACCTCAGCCACGGCCATCATGGGACTTGAATTTGGTCCGAACGGCCACCTCTACTACGTGGACAACGGCCAGGACGAGGTCGTTCGCATTGACCCGTTCACCGATGAGGACGGCGACGGCGTGGGCGACGAAGACGACAACTGCCCCATGGTGCCCAACGCCTCGCAACTCGACTACGACATGGACGGCCTCGGTGATGCCTGCGACGAGGACGACGACGAAGACGGTGTGCTCGATCTCAACGATGCCTGCTCGCAGGGTGTGCTTTCGTGGACCTCAGACGCATCAAGCGACCACGACAGCGACGGTTGTCGGGACAGCGTCGAGGACGCTGACGACGACAACGATGGCGTCTACGACTTCGCCGACACCTGCGCAACAGGTCAACTCGGCTGGACCTCGTCCAGCACCACGGATTACGACGGCGACGGTTGCCGTGACGCCGGAGAGGACATCGATGACGACAACGACGGCATTTGCGATGGGACCTCGACCGATGAGTTCGTCCTCTGCATCGTTTCCACGGTCGAGGAAGACCTCTGCCCGACCAGTTCCCTTGGCTTCACCTCCTCTGACAGCAACGATGCGGACCGGGATGGATGTGAAGATTCGAACGAAGACTTGGATGATGACAACGATGGGTTCACCGACGGTGAGGACGCTTGCCCTCAAGTGGCAGGAACCAGTTCACTGGGCGACGTGCTCGGTTGCGCCGACGGCGACGGCGACGGCTACAGCGACGTAATCGACGCCTTCCCGGTCGACGGTACGCAGTGGGCTGACCTCGACGAGGACGGCTACGGCGACAACCCCGACGGTACGCAAGGCGATGCTTGTCCCGTACGTGCAGGGACCTCAACGCAAGATCGATTCGGATGTGCAGACACCGACGACGACGGCTGGTCCGACGCCAATGACGCCTTCCCCCAGGTCAGCTCCCAACACCTTGACACCGACGGCGACGGCTACGGCGACAACGCCGTTGGATTCCAACCCGATGCTTGTCTCAACGAGGCAGGGACATCGACGCAGGACCGCTTTGGTTGCCTCGACACGGACGGCGATGGTTGGTCCGACGCCAACGATGCCTTCCCAGATGAACCGACCCAGCACAGCGACACTGACGGTGACGGCTACGGCGATGATGCCAACGGGTTCCAGGCCGACGGTTGCCCCGACCAAGCGGGCACCTCAAGCGAGACGCTCTACGGCTGTGTAGACAGCGACAGCGACGGTTGGGCGGACACGATGGACGCCTTCCCCGACAACGTTCTCCTCTGGTCAGATGTCGACCAGGACGGCTACGCCGACCAGCAGGGCACGGACCTTTCCGATGATTGCCCTGAAGTCTACGGCACCTCCACCGAGGATGCTCTTGGCTGCCCTGACACGGACGGCGACGGTTGGTCAAATTCAGCCGATGCTTATCCGGAGGACGCCACCAAGCACGAGGCTGGCCTGCTCTCCGGCAACTTGCTGACCATCGGGGCACCACTCATCGTGGTCATCATTCTCCTGATGCTCATGGTCGGTCGACGCCGGGGACCAAGCGCAGAACCAGCGATGCTTCCTGCTCTTCCCCTCGCCTCTGGCCTTCCGCTTGCCGCTCCAGCAACACAGACTGGGCCGCCCCTTCCACCCGAAGGTCTGCCACCCGGCTGGACGATGGAGCAGTGGGCCTGGTACGGTGAGGACTACCTCAAGAACCGCTGATGCCCAATCAGCCCCCCCTCAGGGTGCTTCTTCTTGAGCGGGTACCGAGATGCCCCAACTCACGTAGGCGGCCCCCAGTCGGTTTCGCCACACCGAGAGAATTTCCCAAGCACCCGAGACCGTGAAGGATTCACGATCGGTTTCAGGTTCGAGGCGAACGCTCACACCCCATTCATCGCATTCCAATCGGGCATTGGCATGGAGTCGTATGCGTCCTTCCTCAAACAGCACTCGCTGCTCGTGGAAGGTCTCCATCAGATGGGGTTCAAATCGAGCGCGGAGGGCCTCTGGTGTCCTGCTTTCATCGCTGTTCTTGCTCATGAATTCATGAGCGTTTGAGGGTATATCAACGCCTCAAGCGATGGCCTTGATCTCGTCGTCGTGCTTGGCAAGCAAGTTTCGCAACTTGACCTTGAACGAGGGCGTGAGCATCTCGTTGTCGGTGGTCCACTCCTCGGGGTCGAGGATGAGGGTGCGAGCCACTTCGTAGCCCTTCCAGTCGGGAGCGACCATGTTGTTCTTCTTGAGGTCGTCAAGCAGGAAAGCGCGCACGTCGGCGTTGGCGCACAGCGCAGCGTCGTCGCCCGAGGTGTCGATGCCAGCGCCCTTGAGGGCGGCACGGAGCGCTTCCATGTTCGGGTGAGCGATGAGGAAGGTGTGGAGCATGTTTCGTCCGTCCAGCACGCACTGCTCAACCAGCGGGTTGAGGGTGATGGTTTCCTCGAGGCCGGAGGGTGCGACGTACTTGCCGTTCTCCAGCTTGAACTGGGACTTCACACGACCGGTGATCGAAAGGTAGCCGTTGGTCAACTTTCCAAGGTCACCGGTACGGAAGGTGCCGGGTTCGATGATGACTTCCTTGGTGGCTTCTTCGTTGTTCCAGTAGCCCATCATGACGTTGGGGCCGGTGACCACGATTTCACCCTCATCGGGGCGCTCGGGGTCGTCCCAAGCATCGGTGTCAATGGTGACCTTCACGCCGTTGGCGACCTTGCCGACGGTGTTGAGGCGGCTGGTGCCAGGACCGGACCAGCCGTTGGCGGACACGAGCGGGGAGGTTTCGGTCAGGCCGTAGCCTTCGTAGCAGTTGAAACCGACCATCTGGATGAAGGCAGCCACATCGGGGGAAAGGGCGGCAGCACCGGACATGCAGAAGCGGATGTTGCCACCGAATCGGGCGCGGACCTTGGACCACACGAGCTTGTCCCACAACTTGTCAAAGAAACCGCTGGGTGGCACGGCGTCGCACTCCACGCCGGCCTTAGCGATGCGCTTGGCGGCCGACTTCTGAGCGTTCTTGATGAAGACCTTCTTGAGGCCAGTGGCCGATTCAAACTGAGCGTTCACACGGTCGTAGAACTTGTTCCACACACGGGGCACGGCCAACAAGACGGCGGGCTTGATTTCGATGCACTCGTCGGCGATCTTCGTCAGGTCCGAAATCAGGTTGATGTGGACCCCGCAGCGGATCATCCAGTGCAGGTCAAAGGTGGACCCGAAGGAGTGCGCCCAGGGCAGGAACGCAGCGTTCTTGTCGCCCACGTAGATGGTGAAGGCGGACTGCACGCACAGAATGTTCGAGAGCGTGTTCCAGTTGGAGAGCATGACACCCTTGGGGTTGCCCGTGGTACCGGAGGTGTAAATCAGCGTGTTGAGCGCAAACGGGTCGTCGGCGATCTCAAACATGTCGGCTTGGCGGCCAGCAGCCACGAAGTCGGCCCAAGCGTGAACGGCCACGCCTTCGGGTGGCAGTTCGTTGGCGGGCTCATCACCGAGGAGCAAAATACCGCAGGAGGGCCATCCGCTCGCTTCCTTTGGCATGTGCTCAACCAACTTGTCGAGCACGCCGGTGTCAGCCACTGCGAGGAGCGCAGGGGTCGAATCGTTGAGGATGTAGGCCCATTCCGTGCCGTGCTGGTGAGTGTACATGGCGGTGTAGGCAGCGCCAATGCCATTCGCACCGTAGGAAAGAGCGGCCCATTCCACGGAGTTGTTGAGGATGAGGGCCACACGGTCGCCGGCCTTCACGCCAACAGCAGCGAGTTGCTTGCCCACAGCGGTGGCGAGGTCGCCAAATGCGTTGTAGGACATGTGGGTTCGAGGCATCCCGGGTGCTTGGATGAAACCGAAGCAATTGAGGTCGCCAAAGCGGTCCACGCTGGTCATCAGCATCTGGTACAAAGTTCGGGGGTCGTCGCCTTCGGGCTTCTCCCACTGTCGGTCGTCGGGCTGGCGTTCCCATGCAAGTTCAAAGGGTTCCATGACTGTCCAGTATCGGACTGAGCATTTGAACATCTCCCCGTTAGTTCATGAGTACATTTCGAACATTGGCTCGCCAGTCGGCGCCGTCGTTGCGGTTCGCCAGCGGGCTGGCAGGGCTTGGGTGCCAGCAGGTGGTGATCTCAATCTCCCGCCCGCTGCTGGTCGTTCCGGGTCCTTTCTTTCCGGCGTTGAAGGCCATCCGAGCACGTTTCTCAGCGTACTTGCCAACCCCAACAATCCGGGTGATGCCCATGATGTCCACGACCTCTCGCAAGTGGTCGTCGCAGGCTTCCAACACCGGTTCAATCAGCGCTTTAGGAAGGTTGTCCGGTGTGATGTTTTGGCCGCGTTCACCCAGCAGCAAGAGCGGGCAGTGGTTCACGACGAACAGGTTGGCAAAGGTATCCTCAGGGCTACCGTACATCTCCTCCATGAAGTTCCACAGACGTGTTCCAGAAACCTCCTGACGCTCGAGGTCCAATCCAATGATGGGGCGCTTGGGATGAGCGTTCGTCGGTGTGCTGAGTTTCCGTGCTTCGATTCGCAGGAACTTCTTCGCCACCTCTGTGGCTCCAAAGGGGACGCCTGTCTGCGCCATGCCCCACGGCCCGGGGTTCATCCCGAGCAGGAGGGTGGTGGCGCCCAGCCCGCCCCATTGTTCGAGGAATTGTTCGTGGTGTGCCCAGGCGTAGTCCAGCGGGTTGGTGGCGTGAGCGACCGCACCTGAGGCTTCGAGGCCGGCGATGGCTTGGTCGCACGCTGAGGACAAGCGGCGTGCCGCCTGCTTGAGTTGGTCCACCGTGTTCACGCCCGTTCCTTGCGGAGGGGCCTGATAGTGCTTGCTCAGTCGTCCTGGCGGCGGGTCAGGCCCACGCCGAAGGCGATGGCCACCAGCGTACCGATGGTGCTCAACGCAGGAAGGCCTTGAGCGGCGACCTCAACATCATCGGGCGAGGGGAGAATCGTCACGCTGTCGGCGTCGGTGTTGCCGTAGGTTTGACCGTCCCAGCCAACCACGGTGCACACCACATCGTCACCAGCGCTGTAGCCCGAGTCGATGGTGTCAACATCGGCAGCGATCACGTTTCCGTTCACCTTCCATTCCATGGTGGTGGTCACCTCGTCATCATCGGCGTCAAACGCCATGAAGGCACAGGTCAGGGCCTCGTCAGCCATCGGGAGGTTCGGTGAAATGATGACCGCAGACACCACGGGTGGCACGTTGGACCAGGTGTTGTCCACCGGCACACAACCGGTAGCGTCCACAGTGGCGCCTACTGGCGTGTCGGGGCACTGGTCGTCTTCGTCGGCCACGCCGTCGCCGTCGCTGTCGGTGGGCGTGATTTCTTCACAACCGGTAGCGTCCACGGTAGCGCCTGCAGGTGTATCCGGGCACTGGTCGTCTTCGTCGGCCACGCC
>JBMSEL010000057.1:0-7707 GCA_049412325.1 Candidatus Poseidonia sp. | reverse complement strand
GAAAGCCCATTCAAACAACGATTGTATTCGCATGGGTATTCGGATAGACCCTATTCATTCCCTCATCTTGTTGCTGCAAATGTGATCAAGGCTATTCCTAAAACAAGCAAAGCGGGCCAACCAAAGGAGATTACTGCAATTAATGCAATTCCTGCTACAATACCAATCCTTACTTTCACAACAGGATCACGAATATCTTGGCCAGAACTGAACCATGACCAGGGTCTCGCCAGAGCAATCAAGCCACATGGGAAAAGCAAGAGTGAAGCCCACATGCTGAATTCTGCAGCAGAACCCAAAGATTCACAAGTTTCGTCACAGGACCCACCTGAGCCCCCCAAACCGGACCCCATCCCAGAAAGAATCCAGATAGATCCCAAGATAATCATGAGTACAAACATCACAATACTTCCAGCAATAATGAGGAAGCCAACCATTTGCCCCGTATCGCCTTCAGATTTTGCGATGATCATTTTCTCCCGTACATATGACACAGGAGCCCCACCAATCGTGGAAGGCGCGACCGTGCTATGCGAATCGTTCGCAAGCGGAACTGGGGTCTGTTGGGAATTCCTTGGAACTTCAGCCAGGAAAACCGTCTTTTGCGTCTTCCCTCCCAACGCAAATGCAAACCAAACGATTGAACCTAAGCACGATACGACGAACAGTAAAAATGCGCCACATGTCGCTATCATATCTCCATCTTCAACCGTATCGCCTTCGTCATATTTCGCATCAACATAGACATTCATTCCAACGTAAAGGAGGATGGCGATGCCAATGAGAATCGCGGGTCCGGCGAACTTCTTCCAGTCCATTCATTTCATGTATCACGGCATCAGCCTTCAATGATGCCCCGGCAATAATTCCAGAGGGGGCCCTCTGTAACGCCAACATTAGAAAGGGTACGCCTTGATTCGTTTTGGATGGATCAGTGGCTTGAACAACTGTTTCAATACGACCTCAAGGTTATATTTGCCTAGATGCTAGGCATGCTATGAACGATGATAAAGACCTGGAGAAGATGTATTCAGAACTTGAAACAATCTATGGTGACTCCCTTGAGGAAAAATCAGCAGAAGCATTTCATAAATCTCAAGAAAAGCGTATGCATGTTGAGGTCCTCACTGATGCAGAAAATAACCCATTGAGAGTCACACTAACGTTCGGGCCTCACCATTACATTGTCGTGGGGTTGGTCGATGAGAAAGTGCATGTTCTCAAGGGCGAAACACACCATGGAGCCATGTATGAAGCGTCATCTGTCGGCAGTGAATGGGAATCGGTCAAGTCGAGTGATGGCCATGGCAGGACCGGACATTTTGATGAATTACCCGAGGAACATCGAAGCGTGAATTTCAGCAGTCCTGTGGATGATTTAACGTTGTATTATTTGCGGCCACAGGAAGAATAACACTGCTTACTGCCTCATGATTCGGCATGAACAATGCCTTCCGTCCTCTTGAAGGGGATCCCTCAGGATGTGCGCTGGAGGTGGAATCTGACCACCTTGGCGAAGCCTCGGTGAAGATCGGATTCGTCAAGTTCGGTTTCCTCGACGCTGGCTCGGATGATGCGCATGGGCGGTGCGAGGGGGCCGGTCAGTTCTGCGAGGACCTCGTCAAGGTCAAACAGCAAGTCCAGTGATTTTGGCCCCCCGCTCGTAAGCGGAAGCTGGGTTTTGTGGTAGCCTTCCATGACAAAATGGCCGCCCACAGCGAGCGCATGCAGCATCCTCGGCATGTGCTTCTTTCGAATGGCGGGTGGTGTGTGGAACCACGAACAAGCGATGAGCCCGTAGTGGCTTTCGGGGAAGTCTCGAGCCACGAGGTCGTCCACTTCGTACGAAACCGATACGCCGTGCTCACTGGCCAGTTGCTCGCACTTTTTCTTGCCCTCCACCGACAGGTCAAACACGGTGGCAGCCCAGCCCTCCGAGGCCGCCCACACCGCATTGCGCCCTTCACCATCAGCCGGGAACA
Source organism: Candidatus Poseidonia sp. (assembly GCA_049412325.1). Classification (GTDB taxonomy): domain Archaea; phylum Thermoplasmatota; class Poseidoniia; order Poseidoniales; family Poseidoniaceae; genus Poseidonia. Next base: position 5,725 of record JBMSEL010000057.1, on the reverse strand, counting down.
GGGCCGCCGGATTGGGCTCAGGTGAGAGTTCACCGATGCAGGCCTTGAGCCACGCATTGGGCTCCTTACCGTAGGCGTAGACCGGCTCCGCGAAGCGACGGTCCCACATTGAGCCGTCCGAACGTTGGTCTTCGTGCATCACTCTTCCTCCGAAGCGGGTGGCGTGAGCATGCCGTGTTCGTCAATGACATCGCAAGCACCCGGTAGCGCTGCGAGCAGTTCGTCGGTGGACAGACCCGTGTTGCGGTAGATGGCGTTGGCCAATTGGTCCTTCTTGGTCATGCCCGGTGAGAGAATGGCATAGCGAGGGCATGTGGCTTGGATATGGCCCGGGGTACCGCTCACGACCATCGGCACGCCGTTGACGGCGATGATGCCGATGCCGATACGCACGTCCATGTCCTTGTACCACGTGCGTTGGCCACGAATCACGAAAGCCCCCTTCCCAACGAATTCACCGGTTTGGGCTGACTTCGAAACTTGGGCGGGTTTGACGCTATAGACCGTTCCATGTGCCCCTCCTCCGTTCCATGCACGGCTCCACGAGAGGGCCAGCACAGCGGCCTGTTGGAGTTTTGCCTCCGAGAGGTTGGGCTCCTCCAGTTTGTCCACGAGGCGGTAGGCGGGGATGTCGGCGGGAAGGTGGGATGGACGTCGCTCCTCCAAAGCAAAGCCTTGTGCGGCGCGGAGGCTGCACGAAGGGGCTCCGTGGAGGTCGGCGTGCAGGTACATGTCATCGCCCGACAGGTGTTTCTTCACCACAGCGTCGTTGCCCTTGGCGTCCTTGCCTCCAACGATGAGGTGGCCGCCCTCAACCATGCCCCAACGGTGTTGCTCGAACCACATGCGCTTGCTTCGCTTGAGCCGATTCAGCTTTCCACTGGCCTTTTGCTTGGCTTCGTTTTTGCGCGCTCGCTTGAGTTTCCGCTCGGTCTCTGCGAGGGCCTCAACGGCACCCGAGGTCTTGTTTTTCTGTTTCCGCGCAGCCTCGAAGTAGCGCTGGGCGTTCTGGTAGACCGTAGCGTCGAGTTCCAGCATCACCTGAGGGCCATTCGCTTCGTTGTTCTCATCGGGCAAGATGACCGTGATGGTTCGGTCGGCCGGGGCAGCACTGACGATCCATGGGATGCTTTTGATGGCCTTGCGAACGGTTGACCATCCTTCCCGATCGACGGCTTGTTTGGTTTGGTCAATGAGCCCTTCAACGTGGTTCCAATGCTCTTGGATGAGATGGCCGAGCCGTTGCTGCTTCTCGATTTTCTCCGAAAAGCCCGCCAAGGCCTTCTCCTGCTGGGCTTGGCGCCGCTCAAGTTTCTCAACTTCCGTTGATTGGCCGCGACCTGGCCCCGCTTGGTCAAAACGCTCTTCTTCACGTCGCTGGAGGGCGTGAGCGTCGTGCACGCCCTTCCAAACATCCACAGTTTCACAAAGTGAAGAAAAACTTACTCGCGGCATACCGTCGTGTTGTGGGAGAAGGATGGGGGTCGCCTCAACCGCACGCTGGGCCACCCATTGATGGAGCTCAGTTTGTTCAAGCCCTTCCACATGTGCTCGCCAGTCTTCGGGGTCGTCGCCTTGCAGTTTGAGCATCAGGTGCGCTGCCTCAGTGGTTGCCAAATCATCCAGCAATTGGTTCAGCGCATCAAAGACCTCTCGAACATCCGCTTCCGTTGTGGGGGAATTGGGTTCGTGGTTGGACAGGGCACAAACCGCATTGGCATGGGTGCCGCCGAGGTTGACTTTGCCACCCAAGGTCGAGACTAAATCCCGGTCAGAGGCTTCGAAGATCTCTCCCAGCGTCGCCTCGTCAAGGGCATACGGGTCCATGGCGGCGGGCGGTGGCGTGTAGGGGACGCCCTTCTTGAGCGTCCTTCCAGCATACGAGGCGTGGGTGAGGGGTTGAACGATGATGCCTTCTTCATCAACAAGAATGATGTTTCCGTCTCGAAACACTTCCACGTACAAGGTGCGCTCTCCGTTCTTGGTGTCAAAGGAAAAGGCGAGAATACGATCAAAACCAACCTGTTCGACCCCGGTTAAACGGGCGTTGCGCAGGTGTTTACGAAGCACCATAGCGAACGGAGGGGGTGTCATGGGCATCGGTCGGTCTCGCTTAGAGGTGTAGATTCGCTCGCCACGAACAAACACGAGGTCGCGTTGTTCAGCCTCTTTGGGGTTGACCCGAAGCACGATTTGCTCGTAATGCGGCATGTAGGCCTTCTTGACATAGGCACCTTTGAGCGAGTCCAACTCCCGGGCTATGGCACGGAGGTCAAAGCCGGACATCGCTTTCTTCATGGTCTCACCTGCATGGTTTCCAGTGGGTGAGACGACATGAAGGTTTCAGGCCCCGTATTCAACGCTGTAGCCAGAGTTTTTCCAACCATTGATGCCGGTTTCGAGGTCTCGCACATCGGTGTAGCCCAGGTCCAACAGCGTTTGTGCGGCAGCCTGAGATCGGTTGCCGCTCCGGCAGTAGAGCAGGATGGTGGTGGATTTGTCCTCGGGGAGTTCGTCTTCTCGCTCTTCCAAGGCATCATGGGGAATCAAGGTGGCATTGGCGATGTAGCCTTCCTGCTCCCATTCGGCCTGCGTTCGTGTATCGAGCAAGAACGCCGTTTCTTCTGAATCGATGGCCTCGGCAAAAGCGTCAGCGTCCAAGCGCACCCATTCTCCTTCGGCAGATGTGCACCCCGTGAGGGCGGTCACCGGTGAAAGGAGAACCAACATCAAGAGGAGCCGAATCGTGTGCATGGCCGCTGGTCTTGGACCGCAGTTTTTCATTCTATGTCATGAAAACGAAGCAGCACTTTGCCGATGTTCTTCGCATCGTGGATGTACTGGTGCGCTTCCTGAACGTCCGTGGCCTCAAACACACGGTCGACGATGGGTTCGAGGTGTCCTGTTTGGATGCCCTCGACGATACGGGCCAGTTGTTCGTGCATGACGGCCTCGTTGGACCATGTCCCCATGTGAACACCAAACACAGCGCGATTCCTCGTCATCAACCGAAGGGCATCGAATTTTGGGGTTCGCCGAAGAGCGAAGAGTGCTTTGAGCAGAGAGCGTTTTCCTGATGGGGCTGCAGCCGACATCCCATAGGTGTAGAGGCGGCCACCTTCTGCAAGACAGGAGAGGCTACGGCGGAGGTGGTCACCTCCGATGGGATCGAGAATGTGGTCAACGCCGGCACCGTCGGTCTCTGCTTTGATGATGGCTTCGAAGTCCTCGTTGTGTCGGTCGATGGGCCGGGCGCCGTATTGCTCAATGATGTGATGTTTGGCTTTCGAAGACGTCGCCCAAACTTGCCCAACACCCGCCCATTTGCACAGTTGAAGGGCTGCTGTTCCCACCCCACCTGCGCCTCCGTGGACCAGCACCTTGTCCTCAGGACGGAGGTGGCCGAGATGATGGAGGATGTGGTGGGCGGTCATGTAGGTGACCGGTGTTGAAGCCGCTGCTTGGAGTGAGATATCGTCTGGCAGTGGAATCACACGATCAACGGGCGAAATCACGAAACTGGCCTGTCCTCCGTTTCGCATCGCAGCGACCACTTTTTGGCCTACTTCAAGCCCAGTAACGCCTTTTCCAAGCGCATCGACCACGCCGCTGACCTCGTAGCCAGGTGTAAACGGGAACGGAGGACGGGGCTTGTAGAACCCGAGCCGCATCAGCAGGTCAGCGAAATTGATGCCTGCATAGGCGACTTTGATGCGAACCTCTCCCTCCTTTGGCGGTGGGGCTTGCATCGGCTCGGTCGTGATGGCCGAAACACCTCCGGCTTTCTGGATGATGACACGAACACCCGAGGTCATGAAACCACGCTCCATGCGCCGTTGGATTGTTTGACGGCTCCTTCGGCTTCGAGCGCCATCAGGTGCGAAAGGGTCTGGTCGACGGCCAGACCAGGGTGAGCATCGGGCGTGTCGGCGTAGGCTTCCACGGCGATGGCCTCAAGGTTAGAGATGCCGTTGACTACGGCGTTCAACACATGGCTGTGCCGTGCTTTCCGGTGCTTGATGTAGTGCTTGATGAGTTGGTCGGGAATGGCGACCACCGGCCCGTGGCTTGGGAACACGAGGTGCGGCTTCAAGGCTTTCAAGCGCTCAAGCTGCTCGATGTACGCTGTCATGTTGCCAGTGTGCGGCGGAATCAGGATCGTGCCGATACCGGCCAGCATGTCGCCGGCCACCAGGCCAGCCTCGCTGAACAAACAAACGTGGCCGGGGTGGTGCCCTGGCGTGATGAGCACTTGCCACGATTGCTCGCCAAGTTCCAACACTTCACCATCGGTGAGGATTCGGTCGCAGGAGACGCTCTTGGCGGTGTATTCGCTGCCCCACACGGGAACATCGAACGCCTCACGAAGCAGCGACATATCGGCGAGGTGGTCGCTGTGGCTGTGGGTGAACAGCACGGCCACCAAGGTGCCTCGATGCCGTTCAACGGCTGTGGCCAGCACTTCCATGTCTTCGCGCATTCTCACGGCAGGGTCGACCATGACGTATGCTCCGTCAGGGTCGCCCACGAGGTAGCAATTGGTGTGGTCGGCTGGCGGCAGCGTGGCGGTCTTGATGGGGATGACTTCCACGCCGTGGGCAAACAGGATGGAACGACGTCCGGGGAGACGCTGTGCAATGTCAGCGGACGCGGCTTCCATGTCTCGGCCCGTTCGCTCGAGCGTTCGCTCAATTTCCATGAGCAGGGTGACCACGGGGGGGGCCACCTTGATTTCATGGGCTTTCCAACGGGTGAGAATGGTCGTGGGTTTAGCCCACATCACTTCAGTGAATTCGGTTTGAGGCTCAAGGTCGATCTCGGGGACGGTGGCCGCATCACCGAGATGGAGGTGGAGGAAGGCGTTGTCAAACTGTACGGGGCCAAACGGTGGTGTAATTCGATGACTGAGGGTCCGAATGCGTGTTCGGTCAACGGGGAACGAACCGGCCCTGGCGAGCGGAAGCCATTGGCCTTTGTCGTCAACGATGGCCTGCCGGTCTTCGGGATGCAGAAGGACAACCCCTTCACCGTTGGCAGCCAGTCCAAGTTCCTCGCTCATTTCTCGCATGATGCAGGCAATGGAAGCAGATTCAGGGCCCACCAGCGCAGGGAGCGCTTCAACAGCAGCGTGGTCGACCCTTGAGACGCCACCACCGGGGAAAGCCCAGTAATTGGGAAAGGCACGCATCGTCGGTGAGCGTAAACCGAGCAAAACCTCGACGCCCTCAGGGCCGTCCCGCGTGAGGGTCATGGTCGCCGTTGGACGGGGCGCTCCTCTTGCTTGAGCGCTGAGGTTCACGCCTTCGGGGACCTCACTCATGGAACCCGCTCCGTCCTCCCACTTTCAAAGCCTTGTGAACCAAAGCGCTGGTGGGCTACGGTTGGCGTCGGCTTCAAATAACGCGAGCAAGGACGGCTGGACATGACTCACGACTCGGTAGAAGAACACCTCGCCGAGTTAGCGGAGTTGGTTGCACAAGCCGAAGCCATGGGTGTGGATTTATGGCCTGAGCCAAAACCAGTACGGCCGTGGGCCAAGTACGCCTTAGCGTCGTTCATGATCATCATGATCGTATCCTGGGTATCCAAAGCCATGGTCCGATTTGCCGACCTCTGACCTGTGTAGAATCACCGCTGAATTGAAGAAGGCGACCGAGTTGGGGCGACCACAGTCCCTTAGTGTAGCGGTCCATCATGGAGGATTCTGGTTCCTCCGACCTCGGTT
>JBMSEL010000003.1:0-86505 GCA_049412325.1 Candidatus Poseidonia sp. | reverse complement strand
TTCGTACTTAACCAAGTAGGCACCCAACCAACACCCACGCGTGAAAAATGAAAGGTTGGGTACCCATGCGACTGCTTATTGGTCGGATTTGAACGAAGAACAAACATTGACCCTCGTGAGTCTGCACCCCATGCAACAATTTTCAAATTGAAGAGAGTTAGTAAACAAGCAGTCCATACAGAGGTCATGGACGAGACGGGCGAACATCGATCATCAACTTCGCACCACTTTGAAGAAGCATCACCATCCATCCCCTTTCATCACCCAAGCGACAAGTACCGTAAGGTGGCTCCATTAGCGGCTATTTTGATGGCCGTTAGCTCATTTCTCCTGAGCATGGTCGGTGATGGAGAACCAAATTACGATATCATGGAGATTGGTGCTTTTGGCTGTTGTTCATTGTTGAATGTGGCCTTCATCTCACAAGCCATTTATCAACGAAATTTGATACAACACCACGCGATTTATGGAGGCGAAAAGACAGGTTCGAAACCCGAGTATATCGCAGCCGTTCTATTGGCCTTCTTTGGTATGGCGATTCTCTTAGGGAACCTCTTTTCGAATTATTGAGGAATTATCCATTGCTGGGTGGCTTCTGAATACACACCCAAGGGGTTCAGACGCAGCGGCGTCGTGTATTTCGCAAACAAAACCCGCTGATTGCGGGGCCAAAAAGGGATGGTGGACGCTGGGGGATTTGAACCCCCGGCCTTCTGGTTGCAAACCAGACGCTCTTCCAACTGAGCTAAGCGCCCTTGTAGCCCGAGCGGTGGGCCACTCCCTTTTGAGCCTTCACCTGTGTGGAACAGCGAATCAAATGCAGTCGATGGTGGCGTCCCGGTCTGGGCCAACACCCACACTGGTGCAGGGGACACCCACCAAGGCTTCCAGTTTGGCGATGTAATGCTGGGCGGCGGTGGGTAGGACGGCGATTCCTTTGCCTGATTCGTTGGCATGAACCGCCATGGCCAACCATTCGGAAAGCGGGAGTTCGGGGAATCCAGGCATGGTGATGTAGACCGGCTTGCACCGCGCGAGAGCGGAGGCCGTGGAGGGCATTTCGGTGATTTCCTTCCCGTCGAGCTCGTAGGCGACACAAATCTTGAGTTCGTCAAGACCGCCCAGGACGTCCAGTTTGGTCAGGGCAAGACCCGTGAAGCCGTTGATCCGTTGCGCATGTCGCATGACCACGGCGTCAAACCAGCCGCAGCGACGCTTTCGACCCGTGGTGGTTCCGAATTCCTTGCCGACCGTTCCCATGTGCTCACCCGCCTCGTCATCGAGTTCGGTCGGCATGGCGCCGTGACCGACCCGGGTGATGTAGGCCTTGGTGATGCCAATGACGTCCTCGACATGGCCGGGATGAATGCCAGCACCGTGCGTGGCGTTGCCTCGGGAAGTGATGGAAGACGTGACAAAGGGAAAGGTGCCCTGGTCGATGTCGAGAAGCGTCCCTTGTGCCCCTTCAAGGATGACATGCTCGCCGAGTTTGAGCGCATTGTCGAGCATCAATCCCGTGTTGGCGATGCAAGCGGCGTAATTCTCGTGAATCCAGGCGATATCCTCTGCCAAACCGTCCGCCGATACTCGCTCAGAAGAACCAGCTGCTTCCAGTGAAGCGTTCATGCGGGCCACGGTGGCGCTGGTCCAGTCCTCATCACCGAGCACTTCGGCCACGTCGCCAAATCGCAAACCGACACGATTGATCTTGTCGGCGTAGGTGGGGCCGATGCCACGACCGGTGGTCCCGATCTTGGTGTCAAGGCTGTCCATGTATCGGTGGTAAGGGAGGATGATGTGGGCTCGCTCACTGACGTAGAGGCGTTCACCCCGTGGGTCTTCACCGGCTGTCGTCTCCCAGTCGGTGAGTTCCCTGTGAAGCACCCAAGGGTCGATGACCATCCCATCGCCCAAGACGAGATGGCATTCCTTGCGAGTGATCCCAGAGGGAAGGAGGTGGAACTTCAGCACTTGGTCACCGAGCACAACGGTGTGTCCGGCGTTGTTCCCACCCTGGAAACGGGCGACCCATGTGGCTTGTTCGGCCAAGCGGTCGACCAATTTCCCCTTACCTTCGTCGCCCCATTGGGCCCCAAGAATCACGGTCGCTGGCATGGCGTTCTCCGTCCCAACGGCACCGCGGGCCGCCTTTGAACCCTGTGATGTCCGTCCGTGAATTTGCACATCAGTAGCGAGAAAAATCGAGGTATGAATGCGAACGACCATTTATAGTCTAACAAGGAAACTTTCAATATGGAAACAGGGGCCTAACATACTAAAAAGTGGTGCATTGAGCGGAAATAAGTATCTGCAAAGAAACCACGAATTTATATAACATCGGCCACCACTACTAAACAAGGAGTTGAGAAGATGAAGCAAAACAATCGCGCCGTTCAAACCACACCTGAATCAACGCCAACCCTCCCGGGTTTGGGCAACGGCGGAAACGGCCGTCGTACGCTCGATGGCCACACACGCCCGTGTGAGGACTGCGGCGCGGTCAACTGGGACTTTGACATCACACGCGGCGAAATCACCTGCGGCGACTGTGGCCTCGTGGCTGAGGAGAACGTTCCTGACCCCGGTGCCGAATGGACCAACCGAGACAACGGCGAAGACCGTTCACGGGTCGGCCGCCCCATGACCTACACCCTCGCCGACAAAGGCCTCAACACCACCATCGACGTTCGAGACCTGAACACCGGCATTGCTTCACGCCACGGCATGAGTTCACAGGCACGCCGAGATTGGCGTCGACGCCGAGTCATTGACGAGCGGTCCAAGACCCGCAAGAGTCGAGAGCGAAACCTCGTGAAGGCCAACCAATTCATCCGAGACCGCTCCGGCCTACCAGCACCGCTCCAGGAAGAGGCTGCTCGACTCTACCGCCGTCTTTCAGGCGAAGGGTTCGTCACCGGCCGCTCCATCGCTGGTGTTACAGCCGCTTGCACCTACCTCGTCGCTCGCCAAGAAGGACTTCCACGCCAAATCCCCGAGGTCGCTGAAGGCTTCGACATCACGGAGAAGGATCTGTCCCGCTTGATTCGTCAGGTTTCACGCCGCCTCAACATGCACAAAATCACAGCACCAGACGAGTATTTTGACAAGTTCATGTCCGACCTTGGTCTCGAACCTTCCATCCGCACGCCCCTCGATGAACTCTGGAGCACCATCAAGCCGCACGACGATGTTTGGCAAGGCAAAAAACCGATGGGCGTGGCTGCTGCTCTCATCTACAAGGCCGCTACTTCAGCCGGCACCCCCCGCACTCAATCCGAGGTCTGCGCTGTCGCCAATGTGTCGGAGGTCACCCTCCGTGGATTACTACGTCTCATCGACGGTTTGCTCGACAAGATTCGTCACTACCAGAACCTTCAGTGAGCGAACCTTGATGAACGGGGCACACAACCCGCCATCATGGGATTCAAAGCCAAGGCGAGAAAGCATCGTAAAGACGCCGGCGAAGAGGACACCAAAGCGACGACCTCGAAGAAAGAGGGTGAGCTCCCTTGCGGGGTCAAAGGCTGTGAGAACTTCGCCGACAAATCCCACGGTGGACGCTCCCTATCGATCGACGACGCCATTGACATGTGGGGTTCCAGCGGTTATGAAATGCGCAAGGGTCGTGTTCGAGTCTGCAAATCCTGCTACCGTAAGTGGAAAAAGGAAAACAAGAACGACGACATGTACTGATGTCGGCTCAGTTCTTTCCCTCCCTGCGGAAAAACACGGCCCAACCACATCATTTCACTTTCACTTCCCAAGTGAAGGGTGTGCAAAACCAAGGTGTACCTCCAGCGGTTCATGTTGGTTATGCAGCAACGAACCATCGTCCGCAGCCTCACCACCAATGACGGAACGCTCGTCGCCATGAACGACGGCAGCGTCGTATGGAAACCCCTTGACGGTCGTCCGACCCGTACGACTCTTGACGACCTGCCCACCGTGTTGTTGGCCCTTCGCGGCCCCATGGGGCCCGTGGATGCCGCCGCTGTAGGCACCGCCGCTGGCGATGTGTTGGTCCTCACCCTTCCAAGGCTCGAGGTGGTGGCGAAGTTCAGTCTGCAATCGGGGGGCATCCGTGCCATTACCCTCGTGAAAGACGGGGCGTTTCACTTCCTTGTCGGAACACAGCACGGAGCCGTTTGGTCACTGTGCGACGCTCGGGCTGAGCGATGCGAGCACGTGTTTTCCATCGACGGGCCCGTCTCAAGCCTCCACCTTGAAGGTGAACTTGTCCATGTTCGAAGTGGTTGGATTCATCACGTACGAGCCTGGGACGGCACTTCTCACGATGTCCTGAACACGGCGGAGGCGTATCCTGTGCGACGCCAGCGACGTCTGAGTGACACCTACTACCTTCCCTACCCTGCCTAAACCGATTCTTGTTCTTCCAGCGGCCAAGGTGAGCGGGGCGTGAGCCAAACGGCTGTTTGCGCAGGTCGATCCCAGGAAGCCGGTGGACGCCCAGCATTGGACACGGCCTCCTCAAAGAACGCGAGGTGGCGGTCAAGCACTTCGTTCACATGATCCACACCACGTATCGCAGGCCCCTGCAGGGGTACAATCGAAGCGAGATTCATCCGTTTGACGCGCTTCAGACTTGCCACAACATCAACCAATGAGCCTCCCGGCATGTCCCATCGAGTTGGTCGGTCAGCCCGCGGCATCAGCGCACCGACCACGAGCGTTGAGAGATGTGGAATATGGAAGCCCATCCCGTCACTCGTGTGGCCAGGAAGGTGAACCGGCACCACCTCGCCGTCGCCCAAGGAGAACACGTCGTCTTCAGACAACGGTTCGGTGAGGGTGCGCGGCATGTCAGAATCGTACCGATTGGCCCACGTGGTGAAAAAATCCCCCGTCTCAAGGGCCGCCTGACCGTCCCGATGGATGTGAACCGGGGCATCACCAAAGGCGGCTGAAACGTGCGAAGCCCCTCCCGAGACTGGAAATCGGCGTGATGTCAACAGAATACGGTCGAGTTGTTGTTCACCCAATTGACCTGTGATACGCTCCACTTGGAGGGCTTGATACCAGGATGTCCCTGCGTTGATGAGCACGTGGCCCAGCGAGCCCGAGACCAACACCACATTGCCATCGTGATGGATGCCGGGCAACCTCACGACCTTCATGTCCTGTCCACCTCACGGCCCACCTTGAACATACCCAAACAGGGTGGTTGCGGTTAAATAGGGGAATTCGGTCGCCCCATCATGGCACGATTCCCCGAAGCAGAAGCCCGCTTGCTTCACCGCAAGATTTGCATGCGCTGCAACGCACGCAACGCCGTTCGTGCCGTTCGCTGCCGAAAGTGCAGCTACAAGGGACTTCGCCCCAAGAACGTCGAGCGCAAGGGCAATTGATCTTTTCATCCAATCCACTGCAGCAGCAGCGTGGTCGGGTCTCCGAACAACACGAGCGGGAGCACCGCTGGGAACAAGAACACCAGCAACGGCATTTTGTGGCTGACCCAAACTCGGTCAACACCGTGGCCCTTGAGCGACCGCAACCGTTCCTCCAGTTCCTCTGCGGTGGGGGTGCTTCGCGGTGCCCGGGCTGCGTGCACCACCCGATGTTCACCGGTGGGCATTTCCATCGTATCGGTCAGCAACCACACATGCCGTTTTGCCACCTCGTCAACGGCCAGCATTGATGCGTGCCAGGCCATGCGGAGGTCGCCCAGACGCTTGACATCGCCTCGAGTGATGTTGAGAGCGAGCATGATGAAGGGAATGAACAGGAAGGCGAGCCCACCCCAAATCAACAACGAAATGCTCACGGGAAGCGCCACGACGGTTTCTTGACCGGCCGCCTCGAACGGGAGAGGAACCGAAGCCCAGGTTGGAAACACCAAACTCACCCACATCAGGGCTTTGGCATCAGCCCCGCCGTGAAGGAGTCGAAGCCGCCATGCAACGTCAATAAAGAAGATGACCAAGAACAGGGCGGCGGTCCGCCACCAGAGCATGCCGAGGGCATCGCCGTTGTCAAGCAACACCTCAACGGGGGTCGTGGCCTGATAGCGGAATGCACCTGCAACCACCCCAGCCGCACCAGCAGCGTACCAAAGCAGGAATGTTCGGTCCATCCAAGAACCGTTGAGAGCATCTTTGATGGTCGGGCGACCAAACACCGAAACGCTGGCGTAGGCCACAACCGCGGCTGCCGTGAGATAAATCGTCACATCTGCGCCCTGGACCATCAAATCAAGGGCCCAGATGAAAATGGCTGGCTTAGCCCAAACAATCCAGTGTTCGTTGGCCACCCGCCTCGATTGATGGTCCATCCATGCAGCCCAACCCATGCCGAGCAAGAGAACAGCGACCCGTGTCCATCCCAAGATGGCCTCGTTGGTCGCCTCCATGGTTCAACCAAGCCGGCCATCAACTTAAAGACGGCCGCCGACCAGCGAAAAGATGCGTGTATCAAGGTGACCGACATGAACATCGAAGAACGATTAGAACAAGTTGCCACGGTCATCAACCAAATCGATGACCCCAAAGTCCCACGAAACATCCGCCGACAAGCGAAAGAAGCGTGTGAAAATTGGCTGCTCAACAAAGGCAAGAAACTCGACGTACGTATTGCTATGGCCCAGTCTAAATTGGAAGAACTCTACGAGGACCCCAACATTCCACCCGAATTTGGTACGCTGATCTTGACCATCAACACCGAACTCGAGCGAATCTTGACCGAAGTGCTTTGAATCACTCTTCCTCGGTCTTTTCATCGTCAAAGGCGAAGACAAGGCGTCCCAAGAAAAGGCGCTCTTTGACGGAAAGCCTGCCTTCTGTGACCAGTTCCTCAAGTTGATCACTCCATTTCTGTGGTAGCGGCATATGGTCTATGCCAACACGGATCAGTTCAATTTGGTCCAAGCTCAATCGGCCTCGGCGCAAAGCGTACTCCGCCGCAATGCGGGCTGAGATCAGTTTCACCTGACCGTCGGTGTAACCAAGAACGGATTGGAGTTCGTTCAACATACGCTCCTCGTAGGCCGTGATGCGCCCGTCTTTGATCGCCTCTCGCCACGCCTCTTCGAGGGTTGGTGCCCGCTCGGACAGGAGGATGGCCAGCGGGCGAGTGGCATCGATGTTCTCGAGGACGATCTTGAGAATGACGACAAGTGGAATCGAGAGAATCATTCCGATAATACCCCATACCCAAAACGAGAAGGCGGTGACAACCAACAACAAAACGGGTGAAATGTCGAGGGCACGGCCGGCCCATCGTGTCTCAATGACGTTGCCCCAAAGTTGCTGGTTGGTCAACAATAAGACGCTCAGCACCAACAACATGCTGGGATCGAGAAGGATGAAGCCGAGGAGGAGCGGAGGGATGGTGGCCAACAATGAACCGATGTAGGGAACATAGTTGAGCAAGAAGGTGAGGAGGGCCCAGGTGAACCAAAGGTCAATCCCAAAGAGCAGCATGACCAATCCCGCACAGACACCGGTCCCAAAGCCAACGCCTGTTTTGACAACGACGTACGTGTTGACGCTGGTCTCGATTTGATCACGAATCATGTGGACACGTTCGCTTGCTCCTCCGGGATAGGCACGCTCGATTCGACCCGGTAACAGACTGGCTTCGAAGATAATGAACAGCAAGAAAAACAGCACCGTCACGCCGGTGACAAAGAACATCCCAACGCTTGACAACAAACCGTTGATGGCATCCGAAATCCCTGAGCCGCCCTCAAGCAATCCCATGCTGGCGAGGTCTTCATCCAAGGAACCGTTCAGCGTTGCTCCCGAATCTAGAATTGACTTTCCGATGAGTGGCATGCCTTTGACGTCGTTCCAACGCTCGTCCAAGAGACCGGTGTATTCGTCCATTCGCTCCTCATCACTCAGCAGTGTATCCGCCTGCTGGTAAGCGAAGAAACCTGCAGAAAGCACGACGAGAATGGCCAACATCAGCATTGTGATGTACGAAAGCATGATCGGGAACCCTTTGGATGAAAGGTAGTCTGCCCCGGGTTTGAGCACAAAATAAATGCCAAGAGCGATGAACAAAGGTTGGAGCACATCAACCAGTTGAATCAACCAGACTGTGACCAGGGTCATGATGACCGCAGCATGGGAGAGCAGGGTGACCCGCTGACGAAAATTCTCGCTGGTCCATGCTGGAGTTGAGGTTTCCATGAGTGTGCGACCACAAGGGAGGTCTTCAATTCATCTCAGCGTCTGAAGGGGGCTCAGCCTCTGTGATTTCAGGCAGGTGAGGGATACGAAGGGTCAACACGGCGCTGATGACCATCAACAGGCCGCACACGTGGAACACCGTATGATAGTCCCAAGGGAAACCACGCCCCACGGTCAGTTCCCACACAATCCCACCGCCGAGTGGGCCAAAGATTCTCGCAAAAGCACTCAACGATTCTTGTGCACCCATCACAACCCCGAGGTCGTATCCGTCTTTCCGCGCAAGCCGTGTGAGGTAGGTGCTGGTGGACGGTTGGAAGATGCCGTTCCCGATGGCGATACAGGTGGTGACAAAGAGCAACTGAAGCCAAGCCATGCTGGCCTGCGTGTAGGGAATGAGCGTCAGGCCAAGACCCGTCAGAAGAATCGACAGCGGAATCAGTCGTCGTGTACCAAATCGTCGGGTGAGCGGACCGATCAGCACACCTTGAGTCAAAATTCCCAACAGACCGATCATGGCAAACATGCGCCCGTTGTCTTGTTCAGAGAAACCGAGACCACCAGAGGCAGCGTCCATTTCCGTGTAAAGGATGAACACCGAGTGCATGATGGTGAAGCCAAGGATGAACAGCGTGGCCACCCATATCATCGGCCCGATACCAGGTTTGCCCAACATCGCAACTGAGTTTCGCGTCATATCAGCAAATTGTCGCCCCAACGATGTGCTTTCCGATGGTTGTACTGCTTCAAGGTCAAGGGACTCTGGCAGTTTATAGTACGCCAAGACCAACGAGCCCGTTGAAAGCACACTTGCAATCACGCACGGCAACAGGTAGGGGAAAGTCTCGAAGATGGTGTCGGCAAAAACGCCCCAACGGTCGGCGGGGCTCGAGAACTCACCGCCGATGAACGGCCCGATGGTGAAGCCCAAACCGAAGGCTGCACCGATGAGTCCCATTCGGGTGGCGAGTTGTTTGGGTGTACTCACGTCGCCAATGTAAGCGCGTGCCACGGCGATGTTCCCGTTGGAGACGCCAGCGAGAAACCGCATTGCAAGCGCAAACAGCAAGGTGGATGAAAGACCGAAGGCAGTGAAAAACACCGTATTCCCCACCAAGCCAATCATGAGGACTGGGCGACGACCAATTCGGTCGGAAAGCGAGCCCCAGATCGGCGAGAAGAGGAACTGCCCAAAGGAATAGCCCGTCATCAGGAGCCCAACCCAAAGGCCGATTCGAACGACGCCCTCCTCCGCAGCGAGGTCCTGGACGAGGTAGGTAAGGAAGGGGATGATGATGCCAAAACCGATCATGTCAATCATCGTGACGAGGAACAGCACCAACAAGGCGCCCTTCCCCGCATCGCGATGAATTCCATCGGACATTGTCTGCTCCGAGGCTTAGATGGTATTAGTAAGCGACCCCGATATTCCTGCAGCAAAGGGGTTTCCTCAAACAAGGGAAATCTTGCTCTGGACCTCAGGGGTCAAGCGGTCAATGACGGCTTCGAGGCGCTCGACGAGTCCCGCCTTTTGTTCGTGCTTGATGAGCGCATACTGCATGACCTCGTCGAGGGTATCAACAGGGACGACCTCCACCATTTCCTCAAAACGGTCGTCGAGGAGCACGTCCTGCATGTTGGCTCTGGGCACGACGATGGTCTTGACACCCGAGCGGGCGGCAGCCTCAATCTTGGCGGTGACCCCGCCGATGGGCAACACTTCGCCTCGTACGGAAAGCGAACCGGTCATGGCGAGGTCTTGGCGGATGGGGATGTTTTCGAGGGCTGAGATGATGGCGGTGGCGATGGTGATGGAGGCTGAATCGCCGTCCACACCGTGGGTGTCAACGAATTGGATATGGATGTCGTAATCTGAGATGTCCTTGCCCGTGAGCTTCTTGATCACGGCACTCACATTGGTGACACTTTCTTTGGCCAGGTCGGAAAGGCCACCGGTGGCGTGAATCTTCCCGCCCCCGCCCTGAGAAGGTGTGACGAGGGCTTCGACCGGGAGCATGATACCGCTGAAATCCGAAAGACCTGAGTTAGCACCCAACACAGCGAGGCCGTTCACTCGACCCACACGCTGGCCACTGTTGACGAGCATAGCGTAGTCTTGGCGGCGCTCAATCATACGGTCGGCCACCTGTTGCTCCAGTGGCTTGGCAATGTTTCGTGCCCCGAGCACATGTTCGGCTGAGGTCAACGGGGCGCCGGCTTCAACGGCCAGGTCGCCAGCGATGCGAACCAATCCACCGAGTTCACGGAGCCGCAGCGAGAGTTTACCTCGACGACCGGCACGACGTTGGGCTTCTCGCAAAATGATGGCCACGGCACTCTTGTCAAAGTGGGGAATCTCTCGCACCGTGTCTTGGTCCCTCAACACTTCTTGTGCGATGAAACGAATGAGCCGGCGACGGTTTCGTGAAGTGTCAGGCATCTCGGAATTGACGTAGACCTCATATCCGTATCCACGGATACGGCTCCGGAGTGCTGGATGCATGCCCTGAATGGCGTCGAGGTTGCCTGCAGCGATGAGGATGAAATCACACGGTACAGGCTCGGTCTTGGTCAAGGCTCCCGATGAGCGCTCAGAACGACCGGAAATGGGGAAAGCACGGTCCTGCATGGCGGTGAGCAGCGCTTGTTGCTCCTCAAGGCGAAGAAGGTTGATCTCGTCAATGTACAGGACACCCTTGTGGGCACGATGGATGGCACCCGGCTCAACCCGGTCATGGGCTGGTGTTTCCATGCCACCCGACTGGAAGGGATCGTGGCGTACATCACCGAGAAGTGAGCCAGAGAGGGTGGCGGTGGCGTCCACGAAGGGTGGAAGTTCGTTGAGGTCATGCTTCACCAGAACCTTTGGAATGCGACTGTCATCGACAGCACCTAAACGGCTTCGGATGAACATGTAGCCGAAGACCAAGAGGAATCCGCCGAAGAGGAGGGTGAACAAGTCGCCACTTTGAAGGGCGGCGATGAGGATCAAAAATCCAATTGCGGCAAAGGCAATGAACAACATCCGCTGTGATTTCTCTCGCTGTTGGCGGATGGCCTCTTTTTGAACCTTGACGATGCGTTCAGCTCGACCTGCAGGCACCGTTCGGACTCGAGGTACATTCTCATCGTCCTCGTTTGGGTAGACAAGAACATCTTCGAGGGCGTCCTTTGGAAGCAGGTCGGTCATCGACCGAGCCAGCATCGACTTCCCCGTTCCAGGATCGCCAATCATCAGCATGTGGCGACGTTGTTCTGCCGCCTTCTTGATGACGACAGAACCGGCTTCTTGGCCGATAACCTGATCGACAAGCCTGTCGGGAATGGGAACATCGGCGGTTGATTCAAACGCCACCTCAGCGATCCAATCTTCGACCGAAGTATCGAGCACTTCATCGGCACCAGAGGGTTCGGGAGACCACACCGTGGTGATGGGTTCCTCTGCCACATCAGCAACTTCCTCAACTTCAGGAAGGCCCTCTTCATAGGCTTCCTCAGAAGGGGTCACGGTTTCTTCGGCCACGCTTCTTCCTCTCCTCACTCCCCTTTAGGGGTATGCTTTTCAGACGACGCCGGCGAGGGGTCAAAAAGACTCCATCACTGTTGGTTGAGTTGGTCAAGGTATTGCTGGCCGTAGTAGACCCACTGTTCCATGCTCCAGCCAGCAGGAAGGCCACCGGGAGGCAACGGAGGACCAGCGGGGGCTGCGACTGGCGCAGGGGCCACGACCGGGGCAGGCGCCGGTGCAACTGGAGCAACGGGCTGCTGGAAGATCTCACCTGCACCACCGTACATGGAATTGGCAACGGTGTCGTGGATAGGGAGGGCTTCAGTGTTCCACTTCATTTCCTCAGGCTGGCCACCGCCTCCACGCATGAACATCAAACCGAGGAGTGCAGCGAGGATGAGAACACCGAACACAATGAGAATGATGTTCATGTTGAGGCCGCCCTCAGCGTCATCAGCGCCATTGCTCTGAACGTCCTCGGTGGGGCAGTCAGCACGTGGGTCGTCGCAAGCGGCGTCGAACTTGTTGTTGAGTTCAGCCAACCGTGCTTCGAGGGACACTTTGTCCGCTTGGTTGGCTTCGTCAGCCAGCTGCGTCTCGACATCGGCGATGTCAGCGATCAAGTCGGCCACATACCAGTCGATGAGAGCATCCTCCATCTCTGCAGGAGCGGGTAGTTCCTCGGTGGTCATCCACTTCGTGGTATCGCTGGTCTTGTACTCTTGGCCGAGATCGTCAACAGCACGAACCGTGAGACCAATGTAATCCATGTCTCGCATACCGTTGGTGCGGGCGTAGCCGCCATCACCGTAGGACGAAGGGATGTTCATTTCTTGATTCCAACCGGTGCCGGAGCGAGACATGTCCAAGTCGTATTCCCAGAAACCATCGCAGGTTCCGGACAACTCGTTGCATAGCGACCAGGTCACCGAGACCACGGTGAAGGATGGTGCTGCTTCGGTCAAGGCGAATGAGGCGGTCGGCGTTTGCGTTGCGTAGGTGTAATTCACCATGTCGACATAAAGGTGGCCCGTTCCATCATCGGTCTTGGAGATGTAGAATGGAAGGGCGTCGAAGACGTTCACCGTGATTTCGTAGCTGTTCGTGGCGTAGCCGTCGGTTGTGGAAATGGTGACCGTGTGAATACCGACTTCCTCAAAGTTCAGGATCAAATCTCCGGTGACCAAGCGTGCCGAGCCAACTTCGGTCGATTGTGGGTTGTTGACCCAGTACGTCCCTTGTGGGCTGTCGACATCCGACAAGCGGCTGTTGAGGTTGATGACCTTCTGACGGTTTGTTTTGAGGGAGAATTCCTCGATGTCCGTCATGTCAAGGCGAGGTGCGTCGTTAATGGGGTTGATGCGGATGGTGACCGTTTGGTCTGAGTATTGCTCGCCGTCGCTGGCGCGGAGGGTGACCACCGTCTCACCGTTGACGTCGTCGTCGACCGTCTCGTACCCGAGGGTGTTGCCTCGGAGTTCGACCGTGATGAGTTCGGGGTTGGAGTTGTCCATGATTTGGAGCGAGAGCGAAGAAATGTCAACGGATTGACCGGTGTCATCGGTATCGGAAAGGTACTCAGCAAGCGAGAGAACGCCGCTACCGCCTTCGTCAACAACTTGGATGGGGAGACCGCCCCATCGAGGCTGACCGTTTTCAATCACGTTGAACAATAGCGTGCCGTACGGGAGTTCTCCACTGTCAGAGTAGTCGCCTCCGTCGTCTACACGGATTTCAATGCCTTTCTGACCGAGTGGGCAACCGTTGTCATAGGGGAAGAGGACTTCAATTTCCTCGGTGGCAGGGTGCCAAGCCACGAAGTTATCGCTGCTCGAGGTGATGAGGAGGTCGCTCAGCGGGGTTTCTGGGTCGCTCACGTGACCGTCCATGCTGACCTTGGTGCTCAAGTCGCACATGACGGTTGGAACGGGATCTGCCACGATGGTGGGTCGCCCGTTGGCCAGTTCGAACATGTCATCGGAGACCGTCCAATCGCTGGTTTGACCGCGACTGTCGACCGCACGAACGCGCACGTCATAATCGCCAGCGCTCATGGCCATGCTCGGTGTGACAATGTATTCCCGTCCTTCCTGGGCGGTATCTCGATAGAGAACGTTGCCGCCTGAAACGATGCTCCCATCCCACAGGTTTTCACCCGCAGGCGACACCTCAACTTCGAAGGTCATGCTGTCGATGTTATCGACGTTGTCGTTGGCATCGCCCTTGGCAAGCACGGAGACATACTCGCCACGCTCTACGACATTGGAGCCGATCACCTGTGGGGTCTTGACCAACGGAACACGGTCGTGGTCCACGCCGATTTCCGCTACGTTGTTGCTGGCCGCCATGTCGCCGGTGATGCCCACGAGGCGTGCACCGAAGTTGGTGGACCAAACGTTGCTTGGCAGGTTGGAGGTGTCAAAGGTGGCCGAACCCGTCAAGAATGGAGAGCCTTGAGCCACATTGAGGGTGGGGATGGAGACCGAGTCAATGGCCGTGGTCGTGGCGCCGTTCTTGTAGAAGAATTCCAACGTGCCACCGCTGGTGTAATCCAAATCACCGGTGTTCTTGACATCGGCCTGAAGCGTGATCGTGTCGCCTCGGACGTAGGAAGTTGAGCCAAGGTCGTTGGTGACCGTCATGCCCGACACGCCGATGTCCATCTTGGGGCCCATCGTTGAGTCAATGGCGTGATAAACGTGGGGGCTGCTACCGCCAACGGAAACTTGGTTGCCGCTCATCAAGGCAGCGACCACGACAGCTTTGTTGATGCCGCCGGGGACGACGGAGGTAGGAACGGAGGTCCAAGATTCGGTGGCTTCAGTCGAAGAAACAGAGACGCTGTGGAAGGCTGATCCAGTACCACCACTCTTCGACTTGTAGGTATCACCAGTCGTGAGCCAAGCCATCCAACAGTTGTAACCATGGGGGATACCAGAGGAGTAAGAATACCCCGTGCAGTCCTTGTCAACAAGAGCGGCGTAGAGTTTCATGTTGGAAGCAGGGGTTCCCGAACCCTTGTACTTGTAGGAGATGCTGATGTCGTAGGATCCGCCGTTTTGGGAGATGGCAGCCGACATACCGTAATCGTTGACGGTGCTGTGCATGCCGCCACCACTGGAGAAGAGACTGTCGTAGGTGGTGTACTGAGCGTTCGCACCGCTTTGACGCTTGTCGGTTCGGTCGCCAAAGTAAGCATCTGGAGCACCGCCCGTGGTCCAAGCCCAGTTGTAAGGAGCAACGTTGCCGGCTCGAGCGGTGTTGGTCGTACCGAAGGAAGCCGACATGTAGGTGACATAAACGTACTCGTCAGGGTGATTCTGCTTGATAGAGTGGTGCGCATCTGAACCGCCGCCTGTCTTTGAGCAGTGGCCGCAGTTGTCAGAGGAGATGTATTGACCGAACACGACGTGGCCGGGGCTGGTGGCTTGAGAGCTCTCTTGCACCACCGGCTCTTCATCGAGCACAAGCGGCGTTTGGTAGAGTTCGCCCATCATCCCAGAAGCAAGGCTTCCAAGGAAAATGGCGACGATGGCAAGGGCAAGGCTACGCACGGCGGTATTCATATTATTAGCACAGGCGAGTGAGTATATGAAACAAACGGACTGTTGTCTGGACGACCATCCGGCAAAGTCCTCGCAGTCCTCTGTTATTATCGTCGTGGTGAACCTTAACATGAAGAGCCCGGTGGGTCGTGATGTGACAACAAGTGAATGGGCCGTCCTCGTCGAGGAAAATGGCAAAACCTACGTCATTGAGTTGGTTGACCAGCAACAGAAAATCAAGGGCCTCGGGGTGTTCAATCCCCTTCAATCACTTGAGGATGTTGCCATCGGCCAATCCGTCGCCATCGGTCAAAAGGAACTCAAACGGATGCCCGTCCGTCTTCCTGAACTCAGTAAGGGCATGGTTCGACGGGCCCAAACCATCGGTAGCAAAGATGCAGGCTTTTTCCTCACCAAACTTGGCCTTGGCCCCAACGATGCCGTCCTCGAGGCGGGCATTGGAAGTGGTGGACTCTCGCTGTACATTCAACGTGTCCTCGGAAAGGACGGCGTGCACGTAACCGTTGAACCCCGTGCAGAACACGCCGATGTGGCGCTGGAAAACCTGCGCCGTGCGAGCGCATCCTGGAAGCAACATCCCGTGCATCACCACCTTGAGGGGACCCTTGAAGAGCGGGCTGCTGAGGCAGGTCATCTTGTCGAAGGATTTCACGCCGTCGTTCTCGACCTCCCCGATCACCCTCCCGCCATCGAGGCATCGGCACCTCTCTTGCTTCC
Organism: Candidatus Poseidonia sp.; assembly: GCA_049412325.1. Lineage (GTDB taxonomy): Archaea > Thermoplasmatota > Poseidoniia > Poseidoniales > Poseidoniaceae > Poseidonia. The sequence continues at coordinate 70,564 of JBMSEL010000003.1, read as the reverse complement.
AGGTGGCCGCTTGGCCTGCTATTGCCCCGTGTCGTCCCAGTTAGAGCGGGCCTGGGATGCTTGTGAGGCAGCCGGTTTAACGATTGAATGGGCAGGAGAACTCATGGAGCGTGAATGGGGCCGAGCATCAAAAGGCGGCATGAGGCCCGTGAACGGTCCGTTTGGACACACAGCCTTCCTTCTGGTTGCACAGCGACTGTGAGAACAAGGACCCTGAATTTGGTACGCGTGCGCACCCTTCCGATGGCAGTTACCGCGCACTCGTATCTGTTCTCTCACTGACGGTGTTCACTCGACCACACGGATTTTGTTGTCGCACTGTGGGCAGGTGAAGCGGAACGGAGGCGTGCTTCCCCGTGGCACTCCGAGGCGAGCATCGCAGGTTGGGCAGTTGACCTTGGACTCGCCATCCAGTCGGCATTCGTTGTAGCCGAGTTCAGGTAGTTCCTTTTCCTCAACCTCTTCTTCCTCGTCGTCCGCCACTTCCTCGGTGGTTGAATCGCTGGTCGACGTTCGACGACGTAGAAGTTGAATCGCCACCGCTGCGAGCAACCAGCCAGCACCGATAGCACCAAGCGCAGCAGATTGGCTGACTTGGACGCCAAGAGGCAATGACAAGCCATTGGGTGGAAGGGCCGGTCCTTCGATGGTGATCGGGAGGGGAACGGACTCGTCGGTGGTCAAGATGCCACCGCCGGTTGAGGTCGCACGCACAGTGACTTCCGAAGTGGCGGCTCGGGCGGTATTGGAGGTGATGGTCAGCAAGAAATCAACGCTCGAGCCAGCCGTCAGCGTGTAATCACTCGTCGCAACATCATCGCTCATTCGCTGCCATTCCAACAGCATGAGGCCGGTGTCCTCTCCATAGGCGTCCAACGTGCCCGTTGCCTCGGCATTACCAAGGTTGGTCACCGTCAGGACGAGGGAGGTTGAACTGTCCACCCCCAAGGAGACAGCGCCCTCTGAGAAGGAAAGGGCGACGAGTGAATCGCCCGGCCAATCCACCTCAACGGTGTAGAGTGCGACCTGTTGAACCGCGACATTGCTGCGAACAGCGCTGACGGCACGGAAGGACACACCACGCTGGCCTGCTTCGGCGTCGTTGGCGACCACACACGACCATCCAAGCGGTTCCGAGGAGAGGCCTGCCCCAACCGTAACCGAGGCGTCCAAACCACAATCCTCGCCCACCGTGGTGATGCTGAACGTGTCCTCGGTGTTGCCGGTGTTGGTCAGCACGACCGAGCCAAACACCGATTCGCCAGGTGCTGCAGAATCTTTGTCGACACGTACTTCAAGACCTGCATTGGCCAAGACCGGTTCAATGGTGATGTTGACGGCATCGCTCACAGCTTCGTTTGAGGTGGAGGTGCTGCGCAGGGTGTAGACAACACCGTTGTCCGGGGCGCCTGTGGAGGCTTCACGGACGGTGATGGTGACCTGTTGCGAGGCTCCGGATGCAAGTTGGAACGTGGTGGGAGAAACCGTGAATTCAAACCAATTTCCCTGACTTTCTGTTGACCATTCCACGAGGAAGAGGTCGGACGCTGTTCCAAGGTTGACCACTTCAACGTTCAGGCTTGAGGTCGCCAGTGGACTGGCGAAGAGCCGTTGCTGAACGCTGTTCACCACGACTTCTTCACGGTCGACGATCACCACATCAAAACTGTAAGAGACGCTGAACGGCCCGTCCTGGTACGTTAGTACGACGGGAGATGATGCGGGCGTAGCACCGGTGGTCGCGGAGAAGGTGATGTTGAGTTCCTGTTGAGCACCGGGTGCGAGGATGATTTCACTCAATTCGTGGACGACATCCACATCAATGGGCAAGCCCGAAAGGGTTGGAAGCAGGGTCAGGTTGGATGTACCACTGTTCACGAGGGCAAGGGACAAGATGGAGGATTCGCCGGGCGCCACGAGGAGGCGGTCCTCGCTGGGTGGAAGCAGCGATGCACCGTCCACCTCCAGCAGGTGAACTTCAACCTGGAGCGTGGCTGATTCTCCGTTGTAAGTGGTTGAGAAGGATTGTTGAAGCACGCCGGAAAGTGATGCATCGCCCTTGGTGTTCACCGTCCACGTACCGACTTCACCTGCAGCCACACTGATGCCCGAGGAACTGACAAGCACTGTTGTCAGTCCGGCTGAGCCTTCCACATCGAGGAAGAAGGTGGCTTCGTCGCTTCCATGATTCGTTAACCGCACTTCGTAGTTCGCGCCTTCCTCAGGGACGATGTCCACCGCTGAAAGAGGACCATCCAGGGAGAAGTTGACGGCTTCGTCCACTTCAATCGTGAAGTCGAGCACCTCGAGGGTTTCAGTTGAGCCACCCGTGCTGTGGCTGGCCGTGAGGGTGAACGCACACGAAGCCGTGCTGTCGACGCTTTCGTCCACATCGATGAGCATCTCGACTTCATCAACCGCATCGGGTGCCAGTCCGGTTGACATGGTCGATACCAACGACCCCGTACACGGTTGCGTCCCTTGTGAGGCTGAAGCGGCCAACTCCCAATCGATGTTGAGAACGGTGTTGCCTGTGTTCTCCACCTGCACGCCGGTCAGCGTGCCCGAGCCGGGCAAGAAGACATCGTTCTGGCGAAGGAAAGCGGTGGAGATGGAGGGTTCTGATTCAACCTCGACCACCAGCACGGTGGATGAGGTGATGTTGCCGTTGGTGGAGCCGACCGTCAGGCGGTAGCCGTAGAAATCGGGTGCTGCGTCAGCGGGCACGGTGATGGAGAGGGTCGCTGATGCGGAACCACCTGCGGCGATGTTGGAGAGTTCATCGTCCTGCCATTGAATGTACCAGCCCTGCGGGACCGAGGACCCGAGGCCAAAGGCTGCGGTACCCGAGACCTCCCAGGGGTAGTAGGACATCCCCGTGGTTTGGTTGAACACGGTGTCGTCGGCTGCTTGCTGGAGTGCTAATTTGGTGCTGCTGTTGAGGTTCACCGTATCGGTGCTTCCCACGCACGTTTCCCCTGTAACGGTAGCGTGGAAGACACAGGCTGCAAGGTAGGACCCCGACAGCGATGGATGGCTACCATCGGAGGAATAGAGGTCATAGAACAAGTTCCCCGAAACCGTTGGGTCGTCGCCGTTGGCCACCACGTCGTCGTGGACGGTCTTGAAGGCCAAGCCCACGGGTGCGATCCAAACAGCATGGCCCGCGGTGGAAATGTTCTCCGCATAGCGAGTGTAACCTTCGGTGAGCCGGGACTGCATCGCTGTGAAATTGTTGTTGAAACTGTTCAGGGAGTCGCCATCGCGGTAGCCCCAAGTCATGAACAGCACCGTTTCACCTCCTTCGTCAGCGATGGCGTCGCTGAGTGAGACGGAAGCGTTCTTACTGTCCTGCCACATGCTGTCGGTCGTAGGGAACGATGGGACCTGACTCTGGTCTTGGAGCACGACATAATCCCACGATGAACCACGCAACGTGGTGTTCCACTGATTACCAGATGTGTTCACATTGGACCAGTGTTGTGGCAACTTCATCCCCCCTGCGTTCAGCGAGCCGAGGGTGGCGTTGTAGCCGTCAGCGTCCATGATACCATCGACGAGCGTGGCCAGATTGTTGGTGCCGGTGTAACTGTTGCCCATCATCAGGACGGAAAGAGAGGTGGTGTTCGTCCCGTTTGAGCCCGTGCCGTTCCCGGTTCCATTATCGGTGCTGTTGCCCGAAGAATTACCTGAATTGTTCCCCGTGCTCGTGTTGGTGTGGTTGGCCCACCACGAAGCGAGGTCGGGTTGAACTTCCACGTCAAGAAGGAGGGTATCGGTCACGGTCCCGAGGTTATGAGCCGTGAAGGTGATGTTCGTGCTTTCACCTGCCCCGAGAGACACCAGTGGTGAGCCGTCCACGCTCAAGGAAGGATGGTAGGCCGGTGCAACCGAAACCAACACGGTGATCATGGAGGTGTAGCCGCTGTCGGGTTCGGTGACGTTCACCGTAAACGAACCGCTATCGGCCACAGTAGCGCCTTCGGCCAACCTCACGACAAGGGTCGTGTTCTTCCTCCAGGTGGGAAAGACATTGTCGACCGTGGCGTCGACGGGAATGACCGTCCATACAGACGCAAGGTTCCCCTCATCAACGCTGACATTGAACGACTCAATGGCAGAAGCATTGTTCTCGATGGAGAGGGTGATGTTGATGCTTTGACCGGGCTCGAGGACGGCGTGCTGGACATCGACGCTCAACAGAATCGAGGAATGCGCCGATGCAGGCGCCACCATGGGTGAGAGGCTCATCATCAAGAGAACGAGGACACAACACACGGCACGACCAGCGCGGGTGGACATGGCTCAACCAAGGCGACGCTGTTCAAGAGACTTCGGGAACATCCAACTAACGAGCATCCTGCTTTGGCCCTCCCAAAGGCGCCAACAGCGGGTCGGTTTCATCTTGAATTGATGAATTCAAATCGCCATCCGTGGTGTGCTGGACAGAGCGAATGCTTCATGTTCTTCGCCACTGCCCACCGGGCATGACCACTTGGGTCCCCACCGCATACCGAACCCACACCCTCGGCGAACTCCAAGCCCACGGAGCTGACCTCATCGACAGTGAAGTCACGGTGATCGGCTTCATGGAAGCCAACCGGGGCAAAGGCGCCATCTGCTTTGTTGACCTCCGCGACGGAACGGGAACAACGCAAGTGTTCCTCAAGGCCGACAATGTTGGCGAGGAGGCCCTTGACACCGTCCAGCGCATGACACGAGAGTCCACCCTCCAATTCACCGGCACCGTGGCACTCAAGCGCCCACCCAAGGTCAAGGAGGGCGAGCCAACGCCACCCCCGGCCTACGAAGTACTCGCCACCTCCGTGAACGTCATCGCACGGGCCGAAGCACCGCTGCCCCTCGGTGTCACGGACAATGTCAAGGTTGAACTCGACACGCGCCTTGACAACCGATTCCTTGACCTGCGCAGAGCCCATGTCAATGCCATGTTCCGTCTTCGGGGCAAGGTTCTCCAGTTCGGTCGTGAACACCTCATCTCCGAGGGTTTCCTTGAAACTCACACGCCAAAAATCGTGGCCACAGCCACCGAAGGCGGCGCTGACTTGTTTCCCATGCAATACTTTGACCGCCCTGCCTTCCTCAACCAGTCGCCTCAACTGTTCAAGCAACTCTGCATGAGTGGGGGTCTGGAACGCGTGTTTGAAATCGGCCCTGCTTTCCGAGCAGAGAAAAGCGACACTTATCGCCACTTAGCCGAATTTATTTCCTTTGATATCGAGTGTTCTTGGGCCAACGATGACGACGTCATGGGTGTCCTCGAGCGCATGCTTCACCACATTTGGAAATCCGTGGCGGAAGAAGAGGAATCCCAAGGCCTCATCGCGACCATCAATGCCTACCGGGCAGAGCAAGGCGAAGAACCGGTGGAAGTCATCGTGCCCGATTTGCCGTTCCCTCGTGTTGAGTACGACGACGCCATCCGCATCATCAAGGAAAAAGGCGGCACCGTTGAGTGGGGCGACGACATCGACGCTGAGAATTCAGACCTGCTGGCTGAAGACCTGCCGCAGTTCTACTTCCTCCCCCGCTGGCCCATGTCCCTGAAGCCGTTCTACATCCACCAAATCGAGGGTGAAATTGGAAGCACGGGAGAACAACTTTCCCGTGGCTTTGACCTCAACTTTGGAAGGGATGAGATGACCTCTGGTGGCCAGCGAGAACATCGCATTGACGTGCTGGTCGAGAACCTCCGAACGATGGACCTCGACCCTGAGGAATTCGAATTCTACGTGGCAGGATTCCGCCACGGCGTCCCACCGCATGCGGGTTGGGGACTCGGTGTTGAACGCATTTTGATGAAGTTGACTGGCGCCAAGAACGTACGTGAAACCGTGCTCTTTCCACGTGATCTTCGCCGATATTGCCCCTGAGGCAGGAGACATTGGTGAAACAGCACCGCAGGCACGACCGATGGAGCGACAACGATGGCAGTTGACCGGGTACAGTGGGGCGCTGAGTCGTGGCAAATCGCCGACCTCTACATGCCCGATGACCCCTCACCATTCCAGAAGGACGAGGGCATACCCTGCGTGATGCTCATCCACGGTGGTTTTTGGAAAGAGCAGTACACCCTCGACCTGATGCAACCCATCGCTGAAGACCTTACAGAGGCGGGCGTGGCCGCTTGGAACATCGAGTTCAAGCGCTGGTCTCCGGAAGACGAGGGCGTATGGATGGACACCGTTTCCGACGTTCTTCGGGCATGGGGGCACCTGTCACTTATTCCCGGCATTGACATTGCGCGGTCCATGGTCATGGGTCATTCCGCCGGGGGCCAGTTGGCCCTGTTGATGGGTGCGAAAGCAGAGCGACGGCCGTGGCTTGTCATCGCTCAGGCCCCCATCACCGACCTCATCGGGGCCGACCATGCGAACCTGTCTGACGAAGGTGACGCCGTGCGCCGCTGGATCGGTTGCCCGCCTGAGGAAAACGAAGCGGTGTGGCGCCAACTCAATCCCGTCCACCATCCTCCGAACACCAGCGTGTTGCTGTTCCATGGTGAACACGACATCGATGTCCCGCTCGAACAATCCGAAACCTACGCCAGGGTGATGAAGGCCAAGGGAGCGGACGTGCAGAAGGTTTGGCTCCCCGGGGACCACTACGACATCATCGACGTGGCCTCCGACGATTGGCTGGTTCAACTCAACACCGTGCTTGACTGGCTGTGATGGCGTCCACTTGAAACGACCCTAGCGTCCATCTTGTTCCATCTAGAGTTCGTGGTACACCAGTCGTTCACGCTCCACAAGAAATAATGCATCTATTGTCGCTTATATTTCCACCAATATTGCCCAATACATGTTAGAGTAAGGTCACCTATACCACTCCACGAGAACATCGCACGCCGACGAGGCAAGTGATGAATCATGAAAAATAAAGAAGAAGATGAAATGGCCGTCAGCCCGGTTATCGCCACCATTTTGATGGTAGCGATCACGGTGGTGCTGGCTGGTGTGTTGTATGTGTGGGCAAGTTCGCTTGCCGAGGGAAACACCGACGGAGACCTCACGCTCTATGCGTTCAGTGCACAGGGCGGAATTGGAGAGGTATCTACCGGTGTCGAGGACGACTTGTTCCGCCTCACCATGACCCAAGGAAAGGACATCAACTGGGCCAGCATCAGTGTCAAAATCTCCATTGATGGCGGCGCTCCCATCAACTGCGACAATCCCGGCCAAACCGGGGGTACTTGCAGCCTGGTGGAGTTCGGCACGCTTTCCGACCAAGTTTGGTCTGTGGGCGACGGCGTCACCATCAAAGAATCCGGCGCCAACCTGTGCAGCAGCGCCTGTGATGTTGAAGTGACCGTGACCGACGTTCGAGAAGGGAAAACCATCGATGTCTCGAGCACGATCATCGAGAACATGGGCGCTTCCAGCAGCAACAGTGGTGTGGACTGCGGCGAAGGCAGCAAGAGCATCCGAATCGCTGGTTCCTCCACCGTTCTTCCTCTCGCTGAGGCCTGGTCTGAAGACTACCTTGCCCTGTGCGATGAAACAAGCATCACCGTTGAAGGCGGCGGCTCCTCCGCAGGTGCAGGCCGCGTCTGCGCCAATTCTGCGAAGGGTACACCGGTCGACATTGGCGACATGTCCCGAAACTGGAAGGCCACCGAAACTCAGGACGGGATCGACAGCAACGGACAACTCGAGTGCGCAAGCGGCGACACCTCCATCACGGTCACCCAACTTGTGGTGGCTGTTGACGGCCTTTCCGTGGTCACCAAGAGCGGCGGTGCAGCCAACCAATGCATCAACGGCATGGGCGGTTTGACCGTGGGACAGCTCCGATGGATTTTCACCGCAGAAACCGATTCACAACTCTCCGATGCCGGCTTGGACATGACCAGTATCACCGCAAACAACGACGGAGACGGCACCAAGGAATGGTCTGACCTCAGTGCTTCTTGCGACGATACGTCGATCAACATCAAGTATCCAGACGGCGATTCCGGGACCTACGAGTACTTCTTTGAAGTGATTCTTGACGAGGCTTCCGCAGGGTTCCGAAGCGGAACACAATCGGCCGATGACAACGTCCTGGTGAACGCCATCCTCGGCGATGAGAACTCCATTGGTTACTTCGGCTACGCTTACTACCAAGAGAACCAAGCCACCCTGGCGCCTGTCGCCGTGGCCAACGACATGAACAAGGGTATCGACGATACCAGCGCAACCGCCATCACCCCGACCAGCACCACCGTTCGAGACGGCAGCTACGAGCCGCTTTCTCGACCGCTGTTCATGAACGTGAACAACGACAAGTGGGACACCGTCACACCGTTCCTCAACTGGGCCTACTCCAGTGCAGGACAATCGGTGATCGGCGAAGTGGGCTATGTCTCATTGGACACGTCGACGCTGAACGAGATGAAGTCTCGAATCAGCGCCGCTGGTAACTACTGAAGTCATCAAGTCCCCCAAAAGGAAGGAGGGCGTCTGAGGATTCATCTCCTCGCCGCCCTCCGACCTTGGTGGCCTAACCCAAGGGCTATGACCCATGGCGATTTGGCAAAGGCATGGACCTGCTCAACAACGACTACCCGTTCGCCGCAACAGCCCTCCAAGGGAAGCATGCCTTCGTGTGCGGAGCGAGCAAAGGGATTGGGCGAGCGACGGCTCAGATGTTGGCAAAGGCAGGTGCCGACATCACCGTGTGCGCACGCAACGGCGATGCCCTGACGGCCCTGTGTGAAGAACTGGGCGAATTGGGCACCGGTCGACACCAAGCCCTGATGCTGGATTTGGAAGACACCGCTGTGATCGCTTCCGCCTTTGCTTCAGCCGTGGAGACCTTCGGGCCCGTTCACATCCTCATCAACAACGCAGGAGGACCGCCCGGCGGACCACTTCTCTCCAACGAGGTGGAGGATTTTGAGGCCCCGTTCAAGCGCCACCTTCATGCCGCCCACACGCTGGTCAAAGCCGCCGTTCCAGGTATGGAGGCAGAAGGATACGGGCGAATCATCCAGATCATTTCGACATCGGTCAAGGAACCCATCCCCAACATCGGACTCTCGAACACGCTCCGTGGAGCGATGGCCTCGTGGGCCAAGTCCATGTCCAATGAATTGGCCCCGTGCATCACGATCAACAACGTGCTGCCGGGCTTCACCGACACCGAACGACTCGGCAACCTCTCGGCTTCCATTCAAGAGCGAACGGGTAAATCCGCTGAAGCCGTTCAGGAAGGCTGGGTGAATCAAGTTCCCATCGGACGCCTCATTGACCCGCTCGAAACCGCCAGCGCCATCACGTACCTCTCACTCCCTGCTTCAGGTGGCATTCGAGGCGTGAGTTTGGCCGTGGACGGCGGGCGCCTTCGGTCCATTTGAGGTGAAATCATGGAAACCGACATGTCGCCCGAGATGGCCGCTCAGGTCCTCAGCATGCTGACCGGTGGTGGTTCCATGGATCACATCAACACCTCGCTGGCCCTCAGGCTCATCCCCCTCGCACAAGAATTGAAGGACACGGAACTCGTTGAGAAGTTGCTCGAGCACGCCAGCACCGTGGCCAAGACCGAAGAGGAACAGGGCTGGGCTCGCTTTGAAGCCTTGAAAGTGGTTGACGCCGGCCTGGAGAGTTATCTTCGCCTTGCAGAGGAGGCCGAACGAATTGAAGAGGGGAAGGCTTTGACGGCGGCGCTCAATCATTACATCGCCCTGCTCTACCTTGCTGAGGGACAACTTGAGGAAGCACGAGCCACGGCCCAGCACGCCTTGCGCATACGGCAAACCATCGATGACAAGGATGGGATGGCGTACGGCATGGCCTTGCTCATGACCGTCGCCAAACGCCAGCACGACGAGGACACCGCCATCGCCATTGGCACCGAACGCCTCGAATTGCTCATCGCCATGAAGGACGACGTGGGTCAAATGGAAGCCCTTGCTGACCTCGCACACTGTCAGGCCACCATCGGGGAATTCGGTGCAGCCAGGGACCTGTTCGAGCGCTCGCTCGACTTGGCCAAATCCATGGAAATTCTTTCAGGCCAACTCGTGGCTCGATGGGGTTTGGCGGACTTGGCTGAAATCGAGCAAGACTACGAGACAGCCATGGTCGTGTTGTCCGACGCCCTTCACGAGTTCATCGCTGCCAACACCCCAGCACCTGTCCCCTTGCGTCAGCGAATCCACGACCTGACCGAACTGAGGAACAAACCGGCAGAGGGTTCCCCCGAATCCTGAGGCTCACCACCATTATGTGCCATGGCCCCGTGGACGAACCGGTGCGTGGCCATGGAGCATGACATCTTCTTCTCCATCTCGCAAACACCCGACGAACACGGCCACATCCCGAACGAGTCCACCATGTTGAGGAATTATTTCCAGCAATTGGTCTGCGCTGATGAACTTGGTTTCGGTGTTGGATGGATTGCTCAAGCCCACTTGTCAACGGAAACCCAGAAATCCAACACCAAGCCGGTGGTCCCGCATTGGAAGGGTGAAGTCGGCCTGTGCACGGATTTCCCACAACTTGCACTCGAGTCGTTCCGTCGGACCAAGAACATCGAAATCGGGAGCGCCGTCGTCTCGATTCTCGCCTCTGGCGGCCCCATCGCTCAAGCGGAACGTATGGCGAACCTTCTGAGCCTCCACGGTCTTGACGAAAACGAACACCGATGCTTGCACGTCGGGTTCTCTGCTGGTCGGTTCGAATTCATGGCGAGACCCTATGGAATCGTCCCACGCAATGCCATCGAAGAAGCAGCATGGCCGGCTCTTCGTGGACAAATTTTCATGGAAGCGGCTGAAATTTTCCTCCGCTTGCTCCGTGGCGACGTCATCAATTCCGAGATGATTCGTCCTACGGTCCTCACACGAACCAATTTTCGAAGCGATGAAGACTGGGAGGCGGTTCAAGATGCGGCTGTTGAATTTGAGGCGCTTGAGCAGCGACCAGAGAAGGTTGAGATTCCCTCGCGCTACGTCTTCGAAGACCTCAAAATCGTCCCCACCGAGTTCAGGAAAGAACTGTTGCGACTGGTGGCGGGCACCCATGACCCACGCGCCCAGACCTTCGTCAACACCATCCTCCCGGTGAAGGTGTTCAACCTCTCCATCACCTCGCCCGAGGTCATCGACGCCACCCATGAGCGCATGCGTGAGGTGTACCACGCTGACGGTGGCCATTGGAAGCGAAGCGATATGCCTCGGACAAGTTTCGTGTTCCTCAACGCAGAGGAAGGCCTGTCCACCGAGGAACAATCCAAGGCCGCTCAGGCTGAAGCCGACCAGGCGTTGAGTGCGTATTGGAACGCCCTTGAAGGGACCATCGACCCCGACAAGGTCAATCGAGCGGCCAACAACGCGCTCATCGGAAACGTCGAAGAGGTGGCTCGTCAAATGGTGGATCGCTTCCACCCAGAGGATCGCATCATGGCATGGTTTGACTTCTTCAATCACGACTCGGACAGGGTTTGTCGGAACATGACCGCCTACATGCAACAGGTCGTCCCGTTGGTTGAATCCATGCTGGAGGACGGCTGAATGGGCATCCACCATGACACGTATTCGGCGGTCCAACCGGGTAAACCGGGTTCTGCCATGTACCCTGATTCACCACTGGGGGAACAAGTCGAGGGCATCCCCACCGGCCGCGAAGTTGCCTGGGAACCGCTGGTGGATTACCGGCGAAACGGCGTCTCTGAAACCACCATTCACGGTGCAGTAGCGTGGGCGCACGGTGATGAAGTGATCCATTCCTTTGGCGGGAACGTGTTGTGTTATGGCCGTTCAATGATGAAACCCTTCATGCTCAAGGCGTTCACTGAGGAGCTCGCTGATTGCTCATGGGAGCAGAAAGCCATTGCTGTAGCCTCGCACAACGGGGACACCGAGCATGTCGCTGCCGCACAATCCCTTCTCTCTGAACCAGAGTGGCCGTTGATGCTCACCCCCCTTGACGTCCCTTTGATTCAGTTCGGTCGTCAAGTCCGTCGCCCTCGACGCTGGTTTCACACCTGCTCGGGAGAACATGCTGCAATTCTTCGTGGTTGCCGCAAAAAGGGCTGGAAGCGCGCAGGCTACACCTTGCCCACACACGAGGTGTTTCACGCCTACATGGAGCAACTGCGCACCTACCTCGGCGATGCATGGACGCCGCTTCGGATCGCCAAGGACGGTTGCGGTCTGCCCACGGTATCCAACACCGTAGCAGAACTGGCCCAGATTTACGCTGGACTCGTCCGAGACAAAGACGACGACTGGATTTGGGAGGCCATGGTCCGTCATCCCGACCTCGTGGGAGGCTTCAACCGGCTTGATTCCACCATCCTCAAGGCCGGTGAAGGCCGTGTCATCGCCAAAGAAGGAGCAGATGGTCTCTTGGGCATGGCCATTGAACATCCGAACTACCCCAAAGGACTGGGCATCGTGGTGAAAATCGCCCACGGTTGGAACTCGCAAGCCACATGGTACGTGGCTCGTGCCCTGCTGGGTGTGCTTGGCATCAACCTGCGCAACCCCTACCCGCTGCATCGACAAAAGGCCTTCATCGTCCCGGGCATCGTCCCTGACCACTACGTGGACGTGCTGGAAACCGTCCCAACATGGGACGAATGGGACCCCGACAGAGACCGTTGGAATTACGAGCCGGATGTGATATGATGTCCCCGGTGCTCAATTTCATTGACGGTACTTTTGTTCCCGCACAAAGCGGCGGCACCCTCGAGACGGTCAACCCGGCGACGGGCGACGTCATCACCACCTTACCGAAATCATCCCGCGACGATGTCCAAGCGGCCACAGAGGCCGCGCTTCGGGCTGCCCCTGCATGGGCGGCCACCACGATGGACGAACGCATCGCGTGGTTGCACCGAATCGCCGACGGACTGGAGGAAGACAGGGAAATCATTGCACGACTGGAGAGCAAGGACACGGGCAAACCCGTCGCTCTTGCACGGCGTGTTGATGCGGCTCGCTCGGTCTCGAACTTCCGCTTCTTTGCTGACTTTGGGACGCAACACAGCGACCCCACCTACGCCGACCACGGTGCCATCAACCACCTTCATCGCTCCCCCATCGGCTGCGTTGGCCTCATCACGCCGTGGAACCTTCCGTTGTACCTGCTCTCGTGGAAGGTCGCTCCTGCCCTGCTGATGGGCAACACCATCGTGGCGAAACCGTCGGAACTCACGCCCTTGACGGCCAACCACCTCGCTGTGGTCATGCATCGCATCGGCTTCCCCGACGGGGTGTTCAACCTTGTCCACGGTCTCGGGCCTGATGTTGGCCAGGCCATCGTGGAACATCCCAACATTCGTGGTATTTCGTTCACCGGTGGCACAGCCACAGGAAAAATCGTCGCCGCCACCGCAGCCCCCATGTTCAAGAAACTTTCACTGGAATTGGGAGGAAAAAATGCGACCGTCGTGTTGGACGATGCCCCGCTTGACGAGATCATGGACGGCCTAGTGCGTGCTTCGTTCACCAATTCGGGCCAGGTGTGTCTGTGCGGTTCCCGGATTTTGGTCGACGCCTCGGTCTATGAATCGTTCAAAGGGAAATTCATCGAAGCCGTGAACAACATCACCGTGGGTGACCCAAGCGAGGAGAGCACCAACATGGGTTCTGTGATTTCCCTTGACCACCGGGACAAGGTTGAGTCTTACATCCGCCTCGCTGTTGAGGAGGGCGGAAACCTGCTCACTGGAGGAACATCAGACGAGGTCCCGGTCGAGGGTGTTTCAAAGCAAGGCGCCTTTTTGCGGCCCACCGTCATTGAGGGCTTGAGCCATACCTCACGCACAGCGACGGAGGAAATCTTCGGACCCGTTGTCACGCTCCATGCCTTCCAAACCGAAGATGAAGCCGTCGAGATGGCCAACGCCACGGAGTACGGTCTGGCCGGTTCAGTGTGGACGGCTAATACCGACCGAGGTCATCGCTTCGCTCAGCGACTTGATACGGGCATTGTGTGGGTCAACACCTGGCTCAACCGGGATCTTCGAACACCTTTCGGTGGGGTCAAGCAATCCGGTATGGGACGAGAAGGCGGTGCATGGTCAGTGAATTTCTTCTCGGAATTGACCAACATTTGTGTCCAACAACCCTGAGAACACATGTTCAAATGCCTCCCCGAAGAGGTGGAGCCATGGACGAGGAAACCCTTCCGCTCTTCGTCCTGCCCATGGTGCTCTTCCCCGGCGAACAACAAGAGCTTCGTGTGTTTGAGCCACGCTACCGGCAGATGCTCGACACCTGCATCCTCGATGAGCGGCCTTTCGGCCTGGTGATGAACGACCCATTTGAGCCAACCAACGGTTGGGACGGTCCTCGCAGACACGGGTGTGAAGCGATCATTCAGACGCATGAAACACGCGGCGTCAACCATTTCATCACCATCACGGGTGGCCGCCGTTTTTTCATCGAAGAGGTCATTGAACCGGCTCTACCACCGTTTTCAGACCCCTCGATGGCGAGGCTCATCGAGGATGGTGTCGCTCCAGACATTGAAACGCTTCTCGAGCACCTTCCCGACGACGCAGAACACAGCCGGCTCTACATCTCGGCCAAGGTACGCTATCTGGAAGAAACCGGAGAACTTGGCGAGGACGACCAAGCCTTCCTGCGCACCCTGACCCGAAACGTCGTCCAGCGCGCCGGACGTGGAATGAACGTGGATGCGGCCGTGTTGAACCAATGGGTGACCTCCATTTGCGATGAGCAAATCAACGCAGAGAAGACTTCCATCTACAATATCGCAGCGTTGTGTTTGAACAATTTGGAGGCTCGGCAGCAATTGCTCGCTTGTTCCACGGCGGGCGAGGCCATTCATGAACTGAGAAGCCATGTCCTCGACTTCGCTGACGAGGAAGAATAATCGCAGGCGACGCGTTCAAAACACCGAGGGCGGTGGAACAATCATGTCCGTCTACAGTGAAGCACGGAAAGTCACCACCCATACGCTTCAGGAAATGAAGCGAGCCGGTGAAAAAATCACCATGCTCACCGCCTACGATTATTCGTTGGCCCGGTTGGTTGACCAAGCCGGTGTTGACGTGATTTTGGTTGGTGATTCCGCCTCGAACGTGATGGCCGGTCAAGTCACCACCGTTCCCATGACCCTCGACCACATGATCTACCACGCCCAGTGCGTTGAGCGAGCCGTTGACCGCGCCCTGCTCGTGGTTGACATGCCCTTCGGAACCTATCAGGGAAACTCGCGTCAAGCCCTTGAGTCAGCGATTCGCATCATGAAAGAGGCCAGCGGCCACGCTGTGAAACTGGAGGGTGGGGCGGAAATCGCCGAGTCTGTCCAGCGAATTTTGACCGCTGGTATTCCTGTGATGGGACATTTGGGCTTGACACCACAATCCATCTACAAATTCGGCACCTACTCGGTCCGAGCCAAAGAAGAGGAGGAGGCGGAGAAGCTCATTGCCGATGCAAAAATTCTCGAAGAAGCGGGTTGCTTCGCTATCGTCCTTGAAAAAATTCCACGGGAGCTCGCCAAGCGAGTGTCCGAGGCAATCAGCATTCCCACCATCGGCATCGGTGCAGGACCAGATGTTGACGGGCAAGTGCTCGTGCTTCACGACCTCTTGGGCATCACGATGGACTTTTCACCTCGTTTCCTTCGACGCTACCTCAACCTCGCTGAAGAAATTGATGGCGCCATCAAGTCCTATTGCACCGACGTGCGCTCGGGCGATTTCCCCAACGATGAGGAATCGTACACGTCATGATCAGGCCATCATGCTGAAGTAAAGCAGCGACCCGCCAAGAGCGCCGATGTTCACGCCCATGGTGTGCCAAATGGCTAGGCGGAACGGGGGTAAATGGAAACGCCACCATGACGTGCTGACCCAAATCCACACCACCACCGTGACATAGCCGCCGCAGACAAAGCCACCAAACCCGGTGGACCAGATGAGCAACAACGGGAAAGCAAGAACCGCAACACCAGCGAGGTATTCCTTCCAACGGCTCTGTGGATGGTTGGTGAGAAGACGATGAAGTAACGGAGCAAAGAGCATCATCAAGAGCAAACCTCCCTGAGGCGGGTTTGGCATGCCGTAGGAAAGGTGGGGCATGGCCATGGCCTCCCACAGTGCACCAGCCGTCATGCCAAACGCCGTTGGTGCCATGACGTTGTCAAAGGTCTCGCGCCATGTGGCAGAACGTGGCGGCAAGGGCTCGACCTCGAGGGGCGCTGCATCCCCTGCCGACCCCTCCATGAATCGGTCTCACCGATGGTCGTTTATGACCCCTCGTCCCCCGAAATGGAAGAAAGGTGCCGATGATGAATTAAACCTCGCCGCCCTGCCTTGAGCCATGGGCAAAGGTCGCATCGTTGCTGGTTGCATCGCTCCCCACCCGCCCCACTTGGTGTACGCGGAAAACCCGCCGCAAAACGAGCCGGTGGCCGAAGGTGGTTGGGAACAACTCCGTTGGGGCTACGAACGGCTTCGAGCCTCGCTGGCTGACAAAGACTACGACGCCATCGTCCTGCTCTCGCCTCACTGGCAAACCTACGTTGGCACCCACTTCCTCGGCTTGCCCCATTTCGAAGGCCTTTCCGTCGACCCCATCTTCCCCAACCTCTTCCGTTACCACTACGACATGAACGTCGATGTAGAGCTCGCAAAAGCCATCCACGACGAGGCCGAAGCTGCTGGCCTTCCCGTGAAAATGATGGAGAATCCGGACTTCCGCGTGGATTACGGCACCATCACCACCGGCCATTTGTTCAATCCCGATTGGGACAAACCCCTCGTGGTCATTTCCAGTAATCGCTCAACGGCTTACTATTCGGTGGAGGTCATGCAGGAGATCATGATCGAGCTCGGCAAAGTCACCCGAAGGGCCATCGAAGCCTCCGGCAAGAACGTCGTGGTCCTCGCCAGCAATTCCTTGTCGCACCGCCACTTCACCACCGAATCCGAAATGCCCGAAGACATGAGCAAAGAGCACATCACGAGCCATGCCATGCATCTGTGGGACATGCGAATGATCGACTACATGCGAAGCGGGCAAGGGCAACGCATCCTCGATGAAATGCCTGAGTTTACTGAACAAGCCATCGCTGAAAGCGACGGTGGTGGCCTCTCCTGGTTGCTCTCGACCCTTGACGTGCCCGATTACCCTGCCATCTTGCACGGGTACGGCACCATCATCGGCACCGGTAATGCAGTGGTTGAATGGCCCTGCTATGCCCACGAGGAGGAGGAAGCATGAGCGAGGGCGGCGTTGTGGCCTCGTTCGTGGTTCCCGTTCACCCGCACACGGTGCTCGCACCCGACATGAACCCCGGATGGAGAGCATTACGGGATGCTTATGACGAGGCTGCGCAAACCATCCGCGACCTTGAAGCGGATTTGCTCATCATTTACTCAACCACATGGCCCTCCATCATCGGCCATCAAATCCAAGCCGACCCCAACCCCGAGTGGGTGATGGTCGACCACGATTTCCACGATTTGGGGTCGATTCCCTACTCCTTCAACATCGATGCTGAGTTCGCCCATGCGTGGGATGATGCCAACCGAAACCGAGGGCTTCAGAGTCGGTGCGTCAACTACAAGGGATTCCCCATCGATGTTGGTTCGGTGGTCGCTCTGACCCTGCTCAACCCCGGTAACACCATCCCCGCTGTCATCGTCTCGTCCAACATGTACGCCAACCGAAGCGAAACCACCGTGCTGGCGAAATCATGCTTGGATGTCATCAAGGCCCAAGGTCGACGAGCAGTGGCCATCACAGCCATGTCCCTTTCCAACCGAATGTTCACGGATTTCATCGAACCCACCGAGGACAAGATTCACTCCCTGAAGGACGATGAGTGGAACCGCAAGATCTTGGAATTCCTCGAAGAAGGTCGCCTCGAAGACGTCGGCCAGTTGTCTCGAACCATTCACCAGCAAATTCGCGTGCAAAAGGTCGTGGCCTTCAAGCCCATGTGGTGGCTTTCGGCGATGAACGGTAATCGTAACGACCTGACTGGCAAGGTGCTTGCTTACGAGGCCATTCACGGCGCTGGCGGAGCTGTGGTCCACATCGACCCCACCTCAACGGGGGTCGGCGACAAAGAATACGATGAAGACGACGTTGAGTATTTCCATGGCGAGCGAGACGTCCTCGACACCGGTAATGAAGGCGAGGAGAGCGAACCTGAAGCCCCTTCTCACCAAGAAACGACCACACCAATGGATTCGGCTTCCTCCGAGCGCAACGGCCCAGCTCTCTGGGACCCCACCGAAGCTGAAGGATCGGTGAACACGAAGGCCGCCCCCAAACCGGTGGGTGCTTACCCCCACGCTCGGCGAGTCGGCGACATGCTCTACCTCTCTGGCGTTGGACCTCGCCAACCCGGCACCAACGCCATCCCAGGTGGGCCCATTCACGATGAAAACGGCGAGCCTCTCGACTATGACATCAAAGCGCAAACCCATGCTGTGGTGGAAAATGTACGACGAATTGTCGAGGAGGCTGGTGCACGATTTGACCAGGTGGTTGATGTGACGACCTTCCTCGTTGACATGAAACGGGACTTCGCTGGCTACAACGAGGTCTGGGCTGAGACGTTAGGACAAGTGGGGCCCACCCGAACCACCTTGGCCATCGATGCCCTACCGACGCCCATTGCCGTTGAGATGAAAGTCATCGTGCACTTGGGTGAATAGTTCCGGAATCCGGCGATGTTCGGCCGTAATTGGACAAGAGTTCAAGGACGGGTTTCCCTTACGAGGGAGTACAAGGCGAACGCTTGCCGGAATTCGGGGAATTTTCATGGGCGTTGAAAAATCGGTTGAGTTGGTCCGCACCATTGGTCTGAAAACACTGGTGATCCTTTCGTTGTCATCGATGCTGGGATCAGGAATTTTCCTCCTTCCTGCCTTTGCCCATGAAGTGGTCGGACCAGGCATGTGGTTTGCGTTCATCCTTGCCGGGAGTGTGGTGATTGCCAGTGCTTATTCAAAGGCTGAGTTGGCCAGTGCTATGCCCCAATCTGGAGGGTTCTATGTCTACGCAGAGCGAACCTACGGCTACCTCGTTGGCACCATCAGCGGACTTGGTTTGTTTGCCTCATTCATGTTGAAATCGGCCTTCGCATTGGTTGGTTTTGCTGCTTACATGAAGGTCATCACCGACCACTACGGCATTGAAAACGTCGACGCAAACGCCATTGCGATGGTCCTCCTTGCACTCATTCTCATCGTGAACTTGACCGGGGTGAAGGCCATCAAGAAGGTCCAGGTCCCCATCGTCACGGGTGCCATGGCCATGGTGGTGGTGTTGTGCATCATGGCCCTGTTCTCTTCCGATTTGGACCTCGGCCGACCTGTTGAGAACTTCCAACCCGTCAGCCTCAGCATGGGAACGGCTGCGGCGCTCGTGTTCGTTGCCTTTTCCGGGGCCATCAAAGTTGGAGCGATCGGTGGCGAGGTGATTGACCCCGAAACAAACCTTCCCCGTGGCATGATTCAATCGCTCTTCATCGCCACGTTGCTCTACGCCGTCGTAGCCTACATCATGGCCGCCGTCATGGACCCCGACGCCTTCATGACCGGCACCCCAGCTCATGCTGTTGAAAATCCAATCTCAGTGTTTGCCGACTCGGTCGCAGGTACTGCCGTGGTGCTGATCGCCTCCTTGGTGGCCATCATCGCCATGGCCTCCATGGCGCTCGCCGGTGTCCTTTCATCTTCCCGCTTCATCTACGCCATGGCCAAAGACGGCGTGCTCCCTGCCCCACTGGGCGAACTCAACGAGCGGTACAAGACACCGCACTGGCCCATTTTGCTCACCGGTCTATTGATGGCCATTTCGATCTACTCCTTTGACGTCCATGTCATTGCAGAATTGGCCTCTGGATTCATTCTCATGGTCTTCATCGTCCTCAATCTGACGGTTGTGGTGCTTCGTGGTGCGGGTCCAAAGCACGAATGGAAACCAGCCTACCGATCCCCGCTCTACCCACTACCACAAATTTACGGCACCGTGGCTGGCATCTTCATGCTCGTGTTGATGGGGGAGAAGGCTCTTTTCGGCGGCAGTGGGGCCATTCTCCTCGGCCTTGTCGCATGGTATGCTTACGGACGCCGAAATGTCCAACCCCGTGAGGGACCAACACCGCTGGAGTCATTCTTGAAACGAGACGAAAGCAAGGCCGACGAGGAGAACTGAAGCCAGCTCCGATGTGGAACTCGAACAGAGAACGCTCAAGCAAGAATCAATCGAAGGCTTTCCAGGCTTCGAAGCTCTGCGAAGTAAATTTGCTCAATAGCGTCGTACATTTCCTGATCGCCGACCTCTTCGAGTAACTGGATGATACCAGCATACACCTCGGCTGCCTTGGTCTCTGTCTCGAGGGAACGTTCCAACATGGCCTTGTAATCGGTCGTGTGCACGATGGGATGGGGATTACGTTCCGTCACGGGGACGCCGCCAAGTTTCACAACGGCTCGGCGCACCACGTCGGCATGAGCCAAGGATTCCGTGGCTTCCTCGTTGAACATAGGGTCGAGTTGGAGGCGATGAATGCCCTGAACATTGGCAGCGTAGTGTGCGTACATGGTCATGGCGCGTAGTTCCCAACCCAACGCTTCGTTGAGGCGATCGACGAGATCAGTGGTGCTCATGGTGGGGAAGAAGGCCTTCTCCGTTTTGAATCTCCGCATTGATTGCTCGAATTCATTCATGGCGAATCCATTCACCATCGGGCGTGACTTCCCAGTACTGCAATTCCTCAGAGACATCAACATACCATCCCGTCTGTCCTTGAGTGGTGGAAGGGGTGGCTTGCATGACCCCTACCTTACCCGCCTCTTCGGCAAGGGCCTTCATTGATTCCAACGTCAACCCGTGTCGCTCATGGAGCGGCGTATCATCTTGAACGATGTTCCCCTGGACTTCATCGTCCTCATCTTCAACTTCTTCATCGTCAAAGGCGTTTTCCACCCAACCTTCTTTCGAGGCCTCTGCCGCCTTTCTTGTCAGGGTGACCAAAACGGCCAGAAGGAGCAAGAGAAGCACGGCAGCCATGGTCATCGCTGTGTTTGTTGAACCGACGGCGCCACCCAACAGCACCTCGTCAACATCGTAGAAGGTTTGAGCGAGCAAACCACTCCAGCGCACGGTGCACGAGCGGTCGGTACCCCCGTTTTGCACATCGACTTCCCATGTTCCGTTGGTGACGAACGAAGCAGGGCCAGCCGTGCAGGTGACGCTCGTGTTCGCCTTGGGGATGCTGAGCGTGTTACCGTAGACGTCGGTGGCAAAGGCGTTGAGCAACACCACATCGCCTTCCGCAATGCCATCTCTGCTCAAGGAAGCCTGAATACGAACAGGTGTGCCAGCCTCGATGGTCAGGGGGACGGTGTGCGTCGCCCCATCATCCTCAAGCACGAGGTCATAGGTGCCGACCTTCTTTCCAGTGAACTGCCAATAGCCAAGACCGGTCGGTGAGGCATCGAGCTCGCCTAGCGATGTGTTCAGTGAGGAAGTAACTGAGATTGATTCTGCGATGTTGCCGTGGACATCAACCACCTGGATGAACAGATCATGAGGTTGGCCGGCATTCACGACGAGGCCTTCATCTGCATCGGTGATGAGTCCGTGGGCGTTGCCTGCCACAACGGTCAGCCGTACGGTGGCAAACACACCGTCAGCGTTGACACGGAGTTCGTGCCCCCCAACGCTGGTGGGGGTCCATCGACCATCGTTCAGGAGCATTTCGAGCGTGATGTCGCTGCCATCTAGGCTCCAATTCAGTGCAATGGGTTGGAGTTCGTTACCGTAAGCATCGAAGAACGTGGGATTGAGGTCCAACGATCCATCGGCTGGCACTCGACTTCCTTCACCCTCGAGCGTGATGAAGGCCAGTCGACCAGGTTTGACATCGAACGAAATGTCGGTGATGAACATGGCCCCAGTGGTGTTGTCAAACCAACTTCCATCAAATTTCCATGAGCGAGCCGACTGCGCCTGAATCAGCGAATACGTTACATCGTCCGTCAGTTCATCGGCAGCGCCCATGCCCATGGTGATGTTGCCATCCACCACCCAGCGGTTACCCTTGACATCCTCAGCGAGCAGTTGCAAAACAACCTGCTCTCCGGCTGAAGGCTGCCTTGGTTCGAGTTGGAAGGCGAGATCGATGGCTCGACCGTGCATGACATCGAGTTCAAGCATCGTTGAAACCGTTCCGTCCATCCCCGTGATGGTGGCTTGCCCTGTGCCGGACGGGTTCCAGTACACACGTCCCTCGTCGTCAACGGAAAGACCGCCCGAAGAGGCCGTCAAGGAATGTATGGAAGGGGAAACAAAACCGATGTAGCCGTTCGCATCCCGTCGTTCGTAGACCAATTCATACGATTCTCCTGCCATGTAAGTCTCGGGTGCATCGGCCACCATGAGTGTAGAAGCCACGGCATCGCCGGGAATGACCTGCAAGGTCGCACTGCCCGTGATGTTGCCTGAAGAGACGGTGATGAGCCATCTGCCGGTGTCGGTCGCCAAATATTCGCCTTGCGCATTAAACGAGCCGTTTTCGGCAAACCACGCCAACGGGCCCACGGCGGAAAGCGGCATTTCGTAACCGTTGATGTCAACCAAACTCGGCCTGATGGATTGGAGGGTACCGGCACGAACGGTCAGTGGTTGTTCAAACTGAAAAGCGTAGGGTGCACCCGCTGTGACGGTCATGGTGGCTCGAGCTTCCAACTGATTGAATCGAACGCGAGCAGAGACATCCCCCAGTTCTTCTGCTGTCCACGTAGGCTCGCCAAGCCCTGCATAGACGCCGTCGATGTCCCAGACCATGGTGGCTGGACCGGGCATACGATTGCCACGCCCGTCCAACACATCCGCTGTGAGGGTCGTTGGCTCCAACACGCCCAAGGTCAACCGAGTGATTTCGATGGACGTGGGAACCCCCGCTTCGACGCTCACATTATGGGTATCAACCAGGCCGTTGTATTCGGCGGTGATTTCAACCAAACCAGCCGACCAGGGGTAAAACAAGCCGTCATCCGAAATGGTGCCGTTGCTGGCTGACCAGTGAACATCACCTTCGAGGATGTTGTTGACCGGGTCGTAAATGATGGCTTCAAACATGACCACTTCGTCGGCTGAGACCGAAATCGGTGGTGAATCAATGACCACGCGATCGGGCGTTCCAGTGCGCATAACACTTGGCGCCTCGTCAAGCATGTGCGGTGCATTGGCAGACAAGGCCCCCAACAAAACCAGCGCAACCAACGCAACGCAGGCCTTTGGAAAGGTCACCTTACCACGTCCTCACTCGTTGTACTCTTGCCACTCTTCTTCACCGGGCATACGGAACCACCAGGTTCCGTCTTCATCTTCCCACCATTCCGTGCCGTCTTCATCCACACTGGTCTCGATCTCGGCTTCCTCTTCCGCCTCCTCAGCAGGGGCTTCTTCTGCCGGCGGTCCAGTCGGGCCCGGTGCAGGGCCGCTCGGACCGGGTGCAGGGCCGCTCGGACCGGGCGCAGGACCGCTCGGACCGGGCGCAGGACCCGTGGGGCCGGAGGGAACATCGTCATCATCTTCATCGTCCTCATCATCCCAGTCATCCGTGCTACCGCCGCGCATGAACATCACGAGGAGGCCAAGGAGAACAACGGCAACAATACCGAGCAATCCAGCACCGACGTAATAGAGGGTTCCGCCCGCTTCAAAGAAGCCGGCGAGATTCCCTTCGACATTGATCTCTTCATTGACTCGAACCGCACCGACGCTGACCGTGATGGTTTGCGGGCCATCGTCCAGGGTCGTGATGGTCCACAATTCAGAGGAGGTCATCATGGCGGTTCCGCGGCCGGTTGATTCAACTTGAACGCTGCCGGGCACATCGATTTCATTGTCATAGGCGTCAAAGGCACGAATACTGACGTCCAAACTCCCCAATTGTTCAACGGTGTCAGCAGAGAGGTTGACCTGAAGTCGTGCAACGATGCTTTGTGCTGAGACCGTAATTTCGGTCGTGGAGACCGCGCCGCCAACTGCGTACTGCAAGGTGTGAACGCCGGCCACTTGCGCATCGTAGGTGTAGGTGCCTTCGGAGGTTGTGATGACGTTCAGGGTCGGTACGGCCTGACCGTTTTCGGTCCAGTCAACATTCTGTGGGAACTGGTTGCCGTCGGCGTCGGTTCCGGTCACCTGGATGTCAACACGATCGCCGGCCGTCGGTGTGGTCAGCGACACATCGGCGCTGACGGTGACGGCCTCCCCGTGAATCACCGTGATGGTGATGCTGTCGCTCACGTTGAATCCTGTGCCGCTGACCTGGTAGGCCTCAATCCGCCATTCACCAACCATCGTGGCTTCCCATCGCATGCCATCCAACAGAAGTTGGGTCGTGATGTCCCTGACATCGCCGGTGGCAACGTCCACCTCAATCCAGGTCAATCCGTCGGATGTGATGCGGTTGTTGTCGGCGTCGTAGAGGTCCGAAAGGAAGTCAATGGCGTAATCCGATGTCAATTCAATCACGGCACCAGTGCTTCTGAGAGGGTCATTGGCGGTGCCTTCAACGCTCACCGTGTGCAAGAACCCATGGCCGACGGTCATGTTGATGCTCACGGCGTGAACGGTGGTACCGTCGTCGTACGTGGCCGTCATGGTGTAGGGGTCTTCGCTGGCGAAGTAGGGCGTGAACGTGGTCGTGTCGCCCGTCAACACCTCAAGGAAGCTCGAGGAATCACCCATCGTTGGATGGTCGATGGTCCAATTCACGATAATGGCCCATTGGTTGCCTTTTGCGTCGATGGCGAAGACATCAGCCTCGAGCGTATCATCGGCGGTCAACTCGAAGTGAGCCCATGTTGAGTCAACGTCGTCCACTTCAATGCGCAGGTTCTGAATCTTACCCTTGGCCACATCGATACTGATTTGCGTCAACGTGGTTTCGTACCGAGCTTCCAAAATCTTGGCGCCGGTCTTCACCGGATCCCAAATGGCAGGGGCGCCCGGGGTCAGTTGCCCGTCAGAGGTCTTGGTCCAATTGTCGGCAGGAAGCACCACCGTCAACCGGTTTCCTCGAACGTCGACACGCGTGGTATTGATGTAAACACGGTCGTCGGCGGTGATGGAGGTCGCTGAAGCGTTCAACTCGAGGTAGCTGATGGCGCCGTGACCAACCGTGATGTTCATCTCAGCAGCGACACCTGAAACCGAATTCACGCTCAAACTCCACATGCCGACGTGGTCGGGGAAGTATTGTTCGTTGATCTCTGAGTAGTTTCCGTTGGTGGTGGACCAGGTCAAATTGCCAGCTTCGCTAAGGGCAAGCTCATTTCCGAACTGGTCGTACAGCTCGAGGGTGATGTCGCACCAAACGCCAGCAGGCACGGTACCTTCGCAACCGCTCATCACGAAGGACGCCGGTGCACCTGTCAGGACGGTCACGTCCACGACCACTTGCTGGCCACTGGCTGGATGAGACACGGTGATGGTGTGGTCGCCAGCGGCGTAGGGCATGAACGTCGTGCCCATCATGCTCCCGTTTGAGGGCGTGATGGTGATTGTTTCACCCGTAAGGAAGTTGCCATGCTGGTCGGCCATCTGGGCGTTGATGGTCAGCGTTTCATCAGCCGTAATGGTAGCCGTCAGCGGCGTCACAACGAGGTCGACGGGAGCACCTGGAGTGACCGTGATGTTCTGCGTACCGCATACAAGACCGAAGCACGATGTGATGGTCGTCACACCAGCCGTGGTGGGCGTAAACAACCCGTTGCTACCGATGTTACCGGATGAAGACGACCACGTCATCGGTGGCGCCTGAACCATGGACTGGTGGTCGTAAGCCACGGAGTTGAAATTCACCGCAGAGTCGGCGTCCGTGGTCGGTGTGCCCGACGGGCTGATGGCTACACTCGTGATGTTCGTGGTGTTGAACTGCACCTGAGGTCGGAAATTGACGTTGGTGGCTGAACCGGAATAGAAGGAAGCGTGGGCATAGCCGTTGTTGGGCGTGGCGATGATGACCCATGCTTGCTCGCTGGTGATGGTCATGCCCACGGTGCTGACATCGAACCAAATCCAACCCGCAGTGTCGACGTTCACGACGGTGGTTGACACGGCGTCACCGTAATCCACACCGGCTTGCATGCCGGGACCACCCCATGTACCACCTGCGGTGGTGCCGTTCCAAGTCGCTGAGGCGGCGCCCCAGTTGGTGTTGATGATGGGGTGAACGTTGAAGGAAACCGAGGTGGCGCCCTGCACGGACGTCCATGATTCTACATACAGCCCAAGCGAGGCTGAGTGGACCTGTTGGTACTGAGCAAACGGAACTTGGGCGGCGTTCAAAGCGATGTTAATGCGGCATTCGTCGCTCCAAAGGGTTCCACAGTAGGAACCCGTGCTGATGGTTGCCTCGCCAGCAAAGTTGGTGTCGGCGTACTCGCTGTAAACGGCCGTGTCCTGTACATTGGTATGGCCGAAGGCAGCAATCTCACTGCCGGTCTGGAATCGGTAAGTGTAGGTGTAGTCGTTGTTGTACGTGTGGTCGGGGTCCCCAACGGCGAAACTCCATCGAGAGGATGAGGGGCCGGGAATGGATTGGTTCACACCTTGAACCCACCACGAAAAGAGTTGGCCTTCGGTCAGGTTGTCTTCAAAGCGGAAGGTGGTGTTCGTGATTTCAGCATCTTCCCACGAACGGAACTTGTACACACCGGTCTCGTTGGCGATGGTCACGATGTAGCCCGTTGCACCGCTTACAGGCGTCCATGTCAAGGCGGGTTGCGTCGAGGGGGTCAGCAATCCGTTGTTCTCGGCATAGAGGACCTGACCGTCTGCCGGTGAGGTCAAGGTGGGCTGTCCGGGTGGAACGATGCCGTTGACGTTGTCCACGTAGTCGAGGACAAGATGCGGGTGGTAGGTGGCGTCGGAATATTCCGAGGAATAGAAACTGTGAGACGAACCGGTGCTGCCAATCATCGCCAACATGAACGTCATGGTGGTGTTACCGTTGGCGATGTTGCTCTGTGCCAGGCTGGTCAGGTCCCATTCCACCCAGCCGAACGGGTTGTTCAGCGTCAGGGTCGAACGAGTGATCTCTGTGGTTGTACATGATGGAGCCGTAGCCCAAACGACGCTTGATTCCGTGAAGCCGCTGCACGGATAAGCAGCGATGGTGGTTGACGAGGTGCCAGAAACACCCGGCTGATACATGCGGAGCATCATCTGTGTCGGTGTCATGGCTGACGGCCATGGGATGTTGCTCAAGTCGAACTCCATCAGAATACGGCTCTGACCCGTACCCTGGCTGTTGACACCCAGCACCATCGTGTTGGAGGAGCCGCGGTTCACCGTGGCGTTGGAATCAATTTCAACATCCTCCACCATCGGCAAGAGACCCGTTGTTTCAAAAATTGACCCGCGAGAGAGGTTCAGCGTGTGGTTGCCATTCCCGTCATCGCTGCCCTGGTCGACAGGGACGCGGTACTTGTTGACGGAGGACCATTCACCGATGCGGTCACCTTGGTCTGCACGGATTCGCCAGTACACCCATTCGTCGCCCTTGGTATGGTCCGCCAGTGTGTAGGTGTTGTTGAGGAAGTCAAAGGTGTCGTTGCCGTGCTCGCCCGCAATGATTTCATCATGTGTCCAACAGATGGTTTCTTCATCCAAGAACCAAGGGTCGGTGCCGCCACATGCTGCGATCTGGGTGTGGTTGCTGAAGGTAAGATTCCATGTGAAATCGCTGCTGTTCAGACCAGAGGGCCTTGGCTGACTGGTGTCCCAAAGGGTGGTGCCGTCAACGGGAGAAAGCCCGGAAGGTTGGGATGGCACCCATGCATCGACGAGGCGATAGGTCAGGTTGAGCCGGGGGCGGATGTCAATGTTGCTGGCTTCACTTGAGGCGAACTGTACGCGTCCGTCAACGCCACCGGCTCGCTCCACAGCGAACAAAACCACATCGAGTTCAGCCATGTTGTTGGCCAGCGCGTGTTGGACAAGCGCCGTCACATTGAACGCTGCCGTTCCGGTGCTGTTGACCCATTGAGCAGGATTGAACGGGACATCAAAATCATCATCGGAGTAACCACCAGTGGCTGCCCAGGTGGAATTGTTGCCAGCAGGATAGGCGAACACAGACGATTCCGTCCAAGCCGAGGTGGTCTCACCGACGGCAACGAGCGTGTTTTGATACGCATTGATGACGTTGAACTCAAGGCTTGCGTTCACCACTTCGTAGGTGCTTGGCATGGGCAAGGCGCTGAAATCCATGTTGACCAGCGACATCGAGCGCAGGTTGGGGTTGCTCGTGGATACTTGGCTTCGGCCAACAAAGAGGCTGGAGGATGAACCACGGTTTGCGTAGATGTTCCCCGTGTCGAGGTACGTGTCAGCCGAGACCGTCGGGTAAGCGGTGGACGGGATGATGGAGCCTTCCTGAATGGAGAGTGTGGCGTGCGTGCTGTTGAGTTCTTCACCGACATCGTTAGGGAGATAGAAGATGGTCGAGTTGCTTCGTGGACCCAACATGCCGTTGTTCATCGGTTGGACCATCCAACGAATCTCCTGAGCAAAGGTCAGGTCTTGGGGCGGAATGAAGGTCAGGTTGGTGGTGTCGAACGCCGCTGGCGTGGTTCGGGAATCGTAGGTGTAGAGCCCGGCCATGTCGTTGTTCGCATCGGCCTGGATGAAGACACGCCATCCAGTGGCGGTCGTCGAACCGCTGTACGTCCAAGAGAAAGTGGGCGAGCGGTCGGCCTGAAGGGCATGAGATGCACTGTCCCACACGATGGAACCAGAGGTGGGCCCGACATTGACGCCACTGACCGTCGGCGTAGCGACCGTGCCATCTTCCCACGTCAAGGTGAGGTAGGGTCGTTCGCTGGCACTGCCCTCGGTCGAAGTGAAGGTAATTTCGTCGGTGGTTTGGGTCGAGGTGTAAACCATCAGCGAAACATGGTTCTGGCCAGCAGCCAACGCAGCCTGAACGGCTTCCGTGATGTCAAAGTCCATCCAGTCGTCTTGGACGCTGTCAACAAGGTCGACAAAGCCGCCGATGTCCGTGCCAATGGCACGGCCACCGCGTTGCGCCCATGCATTGGTGCCATCGTACGTCGTCGCGTTGGCTGAGGTGGTCCAGGGTTGCAACACGGGGCGAATGGCCACGGGTTCATCCTCCACCGATCCATATTCGGCAAAGAGGCTCAGTTCGGCCCCGGTCACACGAGCATTGCTTGGCTGAGGCACTTCACTCAGCGGGATTCGAATCAACGCTGCCGATTGGTAGCCAGTTGAGGTTTCACCCACGACCAAGGTGGTGGAATTCTCTTGGGTATCATCTGAACCTGACCCGTTCTCAACCACATAGGTATCCACCAGGTGAGGTGTGTTGAGGTGAGGCAAAGCCCCGTGGTGACGCAGTTCAACAGAGGCCTTGGTGGCGTTGTACACAACGGTGTTGAGGTCGGGGAGTTGGAAGTGGTAGGTGTTGGACCAGTTCCCGATTTGGTTGGTGGCTGAAACAGCACGAACACGCCAGTACCAAGTCTTCCCCTCGTCAAGGTCAGACTGGAGCGTGAACGAGGTATTGGTGACATCGAACCCGGCGTCGTTCCAGGAGGTGTACGTCAAACTGTTGACCGACGTAAAGTCGGCTTGAGTGTCCAGTTGAACGATGTAGCCAGCGAGTGCCATGGTCCCTCCAAAATTCCAGTCCAGTTCTGGCTGGCTGATGGGTGTCAAGTCCACACCTGTGCCGATGGACCACGACCCATTGAGCGGCAGCACCGGGGCTGGATTGGACGGTAAGGCATCTGAACCAGGGACGTAGACAAAGGAGAGTTCGGGGCGGTTGGACATCGAGTCCTCGGCCGTGCTGAAGTAGGCCGTTCGTGCACCGCCTGAGCCCGCACCGAGCATACCGGCGATGAAATCCACTCGACGGTCCTCACGCATGGCGTTTTGGACGGCCAATGTCACGTTCCATTCCACCGAATCACCTTCGGAGAACGATGACCCAACCGAGACACTGTCAAGCAAGGAACCACGCTCAGCACCCTTGGCACCGGCCGTTGCCCACGTATTGGAACCGTCGTAGCTCGCCCATGTGGCGTCCTCGGCAATCCAGTCGTTCTGGTTACTTTCCCAAACACCGATGGTTGGTGTTCCAAACGTCGTTGAGGTCAACGACATGCGGAGGTGAGCAGACTGGACGGCATAGCCATCGGGCAGGAGGTTCGATACCAAGTTGCAACCAAGCAAGGCCGTGATCTCGCCACCAAAGGGACTGTAGTCGATGGTCATCTCAGAATCACCATCGTAGTTGTCATTAGGTGCAGCACTGTCAATGTAGGTGTCCATGCACTCGGGGTATTGGTTGTCTTGCGAACCGTTGCCGTGCTTCAAGTTGAATTGATAGCGATCACCACCAAGCCAAATGCTCTCGAGGGATGAGACGAGGAAACTCGAACTGATCCACTCGCCGTAGTGGTCGTCACTGTCAACCGTAGCCATTCGCCAGAAGTACATGTTTCCTACCTCAAGGGTCTTGGCTCCAGTCATGTTCAGCGTGCCGTCGGTGGGGCTAAAGTCGCTGTCAACACGGGTGTCGACGCGCATCTGTCGTAGCCTGAAGTCCTCGTCCTTGGCAAGTTCGAACACGATATCGTCACCGGTGGAGGGCTGGGACCAGTTGAGCGAAGGTTGGGTGTTGCCAGAGAGGTTGTCGCCGGTTTTATTCCATACAGCAAGCCCATCGGCTGGTGCGGTGAGGTTCACTGGAGCAGGTGGTGTCCCGCTGCCCCACTCGTAGGTGATGGAAAACGATGGTGCATCGCTAGGATTCGCAGCCTCGGCCGAGTGGAAGAAAATTCCTTCGTTGTTGGTGTAGGACTCGAACTTGCCACGCACGGCGATCATCAGGTCAAGCGGAGCCTCATCGCCACCGTCGAGGTAGTTCTGGATCGCGTGGTCAAGGTCAAACGTGAAACTGTTGCTGGTTTGGTTGCCGTCTGCCAGCGCCACGGATGCCGTCCCGTTTGAACGGCCGCCATCGTACCATTGCACGCCACCTGCTGACATTTGGTTCCACGTCACTTCCTCCTCTGCCCAGAGGCCGGATTCCTCCATGCCGTGAACCGAAACCACCGGGTCGCCGCTGTAAGAAGAACGGGTAAGTTTGAGTTCAGCGTTGACGATGGTGAGGTTGTCGTGGAGGCCGAGTTGATTCAGCGAGGTTCGGAAGTGAATCAAGCGTTCCTTGCTCGACGTCATGCTGGATTCGACCAAGGCGTCAGCGCCGTAGTTGTAGGTCTTCCTGGTCTCATTGACGAAGGTGTCCTGCAAGAAATCATGCTCAAGGCCCGTGTCGGTGGGGCCGAGGGTCATGGTGGCCGTGCCGTCACCGTTATCGACCACATTCAGGTTGGGCAGGAGGAAGCTGGTTGAGTCCCAAGCACCCCACTGGTCGTTGCTGTCAACCGCCCGAACGCGCATGTACATGGTGGTGCCGTTGGCCAAGGCAAGGTTCGAAGGCAGGTTGTAGGCACCGGTCGTTCCGGTGGAAGCAAACGTGGACCACAAGGTCGAGAAATGCCAGGCGTCATCGGTTTCAGAACGCCAGTCCTCGGCGTTACTGAGTTGAAGTTCAACATCCGTTCCGTTGTTCAACGCGTACGTGAGGGCAGGGGTGGTAACGGGTTGCAGCAAGAAATCGGCTTCCATCCATGGAGCGCCGTCATCCACGGGAAGATCGGTGACCACCGTAGCGCCACTGGTGGCAGTGGCGCCCGTGGTGACATCGAGCGTCAGTTCAGGCCGGTTCGCCGCTGTGGCGTCCTCGGACATGGAACAATCATAGGTGGTCCCTAAGGAGGCAACGATGACAGAAAGGTAAGCAGCGTTGGAGCGAGCCGCCTGTTGAGCGATGGAGGTGACGTTCAGGGTCAGGGTGCCGTTGCCCGACAACGAGGCTGGTGGTTCCCAAGCCCCTCGATCTGCACCGCCTTCACCGCCTGCCTCAGACCAAAGCTGATTGTTGGCAAACACGACCCAGGAGGCAAAGGAACCGTTCCAGAGCCGGTCCATGGAGGCAACGTAGGCGGTGATTTCGGTGGGACCGAGGGCATCGGTGGTGCACTCCAAATCGATGCTCGCTTCGTGAATGGTATCGCTTGACGTGTAATTCATGGGGAACCGCAGCAACAGGCGAGATTCTTGCGCAGGACCATCGGCCAATGTCCCGGTGGCCGAGGTGTTGTATGTGCTGGTTGGTGAGGATGCCGTGATGTAGGTGTCAGCGTGAATGGCGTGGTAGGAAACAGCGCGATGAACCGTGGTTTCGTCTTCAAGTTCGGACCAACCCTCCATGGTTTGTGGAAGCGAGAGGTCGGCGAAAATAAACATCAACACGAGCAAAAGCGCGGTGGCTCGGGGAGAAAGGATTCGTACGCTACGCATGGGACTCAACCCTTACACCACTCCCCATTATAGGGACTTTTCCCTTATATGGCATGACCATCCCTCAACGAAGGCAAAATTTGCGCGTCAAATTCCTTCCCCTTCGGATGCGAATGTTGAAGGAGGCTCGTCAATGAGAACAGAGAGTATGAGCGAACTTTGGGTTGAGAAACACCGCCCTCAATCGGTGGCTCAAATCAAAGGGCAAGCCGCTGTTGTTCAACGACTCAGCACCTACGCTGGAAACAAAAACTTCCCCCATTTGTTGTTTGCTGGACCCCCGGGGACAGGAAAAACAACGGCCGCCATGGCGCTGACCAAAGACATCTTCGGCCAGGACTTTCGCCAAAACCTACTGGAGATGAACGCTTCCGACGAGCGAAAGTTGGAAAGCATCCGAACCAAGGTGAAGCAATTCGCTCGGACGCAACCCTATGGTGGTGCTGCGTTCAAGATCATCTTCCTCGACGAGGCCGATGCGCTGACCAATGACGCCCAAGGCGCCCTCCGCCGAATCATGGAACAGTATGCTGAAACCTGCCGTTTCATTCTCTCTTGCAACTACTCCTCCAAAATCATTGAACCGATTCAATCTCGGTGCGCTGTCTTCCGTTTCAGACCACTCTCCGATGCCGATGTGGCCTCTCAGGTGATCCACGTTGGAGAGTTTGAGGGCCTGACCTTGGGCGATGGTGCTGTTGAAGCCTTGACACGGATTTCACAAGGCGACCTTCGAAAGGCATTGACGGCGCTTCAAGTTGCGGCCGCATTGAACACGACGGTGAGCAGGGAATTGGTGTACGAAACATCGGCAACGGCGCCTCCGGAAGCCTTGCACCAATACCTGATGGCTTGCCGAGACGATGGCTTTCACGTCGCACGGCGAAGGTTGCGGGAACTGCTCGATCAATTCGGCTTGGCCGGCACGGATTTTGTCAATCAACTTCACCGTGAACTCTACAGCGCAGATTTCCTCGAAGAGCGTTCGAAACTTGCGTTGACGGAGTGGATGGCGGAAATTGACTACCGATTGGTCGAGGGAGGCGGTGAACAAATCCAGTTGGATGCGCTGACCGCTCAAATCGTCCAGCATCTTCGTGCTTGATTCACTTTCAGTTTTTACCGAGGGGGGCCCGAAAGGAAACAGTAGGTTGATTCCAACGGTCAACCATGAATCCATTGATGCTCCGCCTTGAGGATGCCTTGTGCTGGACAGTTTTGGCACCGTTTGTTCGCGCCCGACGCCGTCGAATCGAGCGACGAATCAATCAGGAATTTTTTGACCGGCAGCGTATCGATCAGGTTTTGAACGAAATCGTTCGCCAACACGCCGACTTACTCACTTGAAACCACAGGCGGATTCACCGCAAAGGTCCAGGTGTATGTTCGGGTGTTTTCCCAAGGGTCGCCCTGCTCGACGATTTCCACCTCGACCGTGTGATCACCAACGGCCAACCCTTGGCCGAGGAAGATGGCAAACGGCTGGTCCAAGTCGGCGTGGGGCAGAAGAATCGGAGCAGACTTGTTGTTGGCTGTACGCCATGTACCTACGTCCGTGCCATGTTCATCCCAGAACGATGCATTCGAATCCAAGGGCGTTTTGGTGTTTTGGAAGCTGTGGACCACCGTGACATTCGCCCTGGTGTCGTCCGCGTTGTCCGCAAGACCGAACAAAAGCCAAGCGCCGCCAGCAACGTACTCGCCTTCTTCAAGCGTCCATTCGTTTTCGCCGCCGTTGACCTTGTCGGCGAACGTGTAATTGCCGTCGTTCTCAATGACCACGGCCCACTCATCGGCCAATTGCGGCGCCACGATGTCGCCGAAAGGAGGATTGACAACGAGGAAGGAAAGGGAAAGGAAGGTGAAGGTGTAGAGGAAAAAGGCACGGAACCAAGTCCCCTTGGTGTAGTGTTCCTTGAAGCGTTCGGGCATGACCATTCGATGGATTTGTGGAATCAAGATGAGCATCGTGAGCGGCAAGATGTAGAGCACGTCCGTCTTGTCCAGCGTCGTTGATGGCATCAGAATGTAGCGCATCATCATCGTGACGATGAAGGCGTAGAAGATGACCAGCCACATCGAGGCCGTGTCGGCTCGCTCTTTGCCGTGATGCTTGACGGGATCAAACGGTTCAATGCCGAGGTCGGCGCCAGAACGGCGCTTCTTCTTGTCAGCATTCTTGGCCCCATCACGTTTCATGCGTTCGGCTTGCGCCGCCGCCATGGCCGTTTTGAGGTCCACCATGACCAAACCGGAACCGAGCAAGTGTTAGAATACATCGGTCGGAAATCGTGCCTAAGGACATGTTGTTCGCAAGCCTCAGTTCCGATTTCTTCAAAGAGGGAAGGGCGCACCCACAGCACAGGCCGGGGTGGCGTAGTTGGTAGCGCGTCGGACTCATAGGGCAGCCTCCAAGGCGATCGTATGACGTGCAACCCCCTTGTGGTGTCTGAGACATCCGAAGGTCGCGGGTTCGAGCCCCGCTCCCGGCACCATACCTCTTCGCATGGCGTGCTGCATGGCTCAACGTTTGGTGGAAACCAAGAGAGCCTATGGAGAAAAGAATTAAATTAGACCGCTCGGTCTAACCGCCTGGTCCAATGCCTCTCGCACGCTTTGAATCCCTTGACAAATCCCTCAAAACGAGGATTCTGGATGTTTCTAAAGTTGAATTCTCCACCCACGGTTTCGATGGCGCTTCGTACAACAAAATCATTCAAAAAATCGGCATCTCAAAAGGCTCAATGTACTATTACTTTGAAAACAAAGAGGACCTGTTTGTTACGTGTTTTCTGGATGAAGCACTTGCAACAGGGAGTTTTGGTTTTGGAATGGATTCCTTCCCGTTGACGGAGGACAAACTCACATATTGGGATTCATTCAAGGCGGTGTCATCAAAGCAATGGAATGACGTTTTTCAGCACCCTGTCCTGATGTCCCTCATGCGTCAATTGGTTTTACTGGGAACAGATCACCCTATGTTCCGTAAGTTGAACGCAGAATGTGAGGGCCTGAGCGAGTATGGGGACATTATGGGCATTCTTGAACACGGGGTGAAGATTGGGGCAATCCGCAATGATGTCCCCCTCAATGTACTCATTCGCATGAACACCGAATATGAGATGTGGTTGATGCAAGAAACGCAAGAGGGGCGTGTGAGTGAACACCAAGCGGTCGACAAATTCTTTGAGATGTTTAAACAACTCTTTGAAACAAGAAGGTGAAAAAATGAACAAATTATTGCACATGACAAACCTAGAACGGCATTACGAAACTCCTGCTGGCGTGGTCAAAGCGCTTGATGGCGTGAGTTTTGAAATCCACGAAGGCGAACGTGTCATTCTCCTTGGCCCGTCTGGCTCTGGAAAGACAACTCTGCTCAATTGTCTCTCCGCCCTTGACAGCCCAACCGGCGGATCGTACCGCTTCCTGGGCGAAGAAGTCCCTCGCAACCAATCCGAAAAAATGACGTCGTTTCGACGAGACAACATCGGATATGTGTTCCAGTTCTTCAACCTCCTCCAAGACCTAACGGTCCTCGAAAACATTCTGCTCATCCAAGAACTCGCCGGAAAGAAAGACCCAGCTCGGGCCAAAGAACTGCTTGAACTCGTCGGGCTTCAAGCAGAGATCAACCGATTCCCCGGGGAGATCAGCGGCGGCCAGCAACAACGTGTCGCCATCGCTCGCAGCATCGCCAAGCGACCCACCTTGCTCTTGGGGGATGAATTGACGGGTAACCTGGACACGGAGACATCAAACAAGGTCATGGAGGCTTTGGTCAGCGCTTGCAAGCAGGAAAACATCACCTCCGTCTTCGTCACACACGACGAGGGTTTGGTCAGGTACGCCACCCGTGTAATCCGCATTGACAGTGGGAAGATTGTCTCGGATGAACAGATTGCCAACGACGAAGAAGCGTGAGGTGAAAGGGTGTCCAATTTACTGAACAAACGCTTGGCGAGGAGCCTGTGGCGAACCAAACTTCGCCTTCTGGCCGTCGTTTTGATGGTCTCGGTCGGTGTGTTTGCTGGCATTACTTTTGGCGGTTATTCGCACAACGTGGAAGGAATGTATGAAACCCTCCAAGGCGATGATGAAGAAGGTGCCAACCTTGCGGATCTTTGGATTGACAACCGAAGCACTTCGTGGTCAGCCAGCGAGGTGAGCGCCTTTTGCAATGCACTGGAAACATCCTGGCCATCTGACATGGCAGCCCTCGACTCATGCGAAGGGCGAAACATCGTTCAAGGCACCATGTTCCACACCAACGATACAGGGACGCACATCATCAATTCGTTGTGGCACGGCATTCCCGATGACGCCAACGCCGATAGGATTTGGATGCCTGAGGGCCACACGGAAGGCCGTGTGGCTTCGAGCGCTGATGAAATCGTCATTGATGCCCACGTGGTGGAAGCCCTTGATTTGTCGATTGACGACACCGTAATGATTGGTGCAGGAAGTGCCGCTGCAGAGTTCA
This sequence comes from Candidatus Poseidonia sp., assembly GCA_049412325.1. Taxonomy (GTDB): domain Archaea; phylum Thermoplasmatota; class Poseidoniia; order Poseidoniales; family Poseidoniaceae; genus Poseidonia. The sequence goes on along the minus strand of JBMSEL010000003.1, from coordinate 33,659 downwards.
CCATCGTGGGCATTGGCTACCATCCACTTCATGTCTTCATGGCACCCGAAGGGTCCTTGTTCCCACCTGAAGCGGGTCAATACGTCGTAGGCTACGTCTCGGACAGTGGCATGGCTCGCTTAACAAACACCTCGCTTGGAAGCAGCAACACCCTCCTCTTGGACGTTGAAGGTACGCCTTCCTTTGACCTCCCAGACACCGAAACTTACGAAGGCGATGACATCGATGCGGTCAAGGCCCTCGTTTCTGATGCGCTCGGCGCCGCTGAATTGGATGGACGTGTCAGAGATCGAGGGCAAAACGAGCCAGTTGAAATCATGCGTCAAGACCTCGAAAGTGCAAAGCGGTCCAGTGTTCCCTTCACCGTGATGATTGCAGCCATCGCCTCCATCACGATCGTGTTGAGTCTGCAGCGTTTAGTCCAAAGTCAAGCCAAAGAAATCGCCGTGTTGCGAACCCTTGGCGTGAATCGAACCTCACTGATGACCGGCTACCTCATCGCTCCACTGGCCATCGGTGCCGTGGGTTGCGGCCTTGGCGCGCTGATTGGCCCGTGGGGCGTGAATGGCATGCTGAATTTCTACGAAGGCATCGTCGGCCTGCCCATCACCGAGCGCGAGGTGCCGTTGTCCTTGTACACCAGTATCATGATCCCAACCATGCTGGTTGTGTTCCTCTCTGGAGCTTTTCCCGCTTGGAAATCCAGCCGGCTCGATCCTCTTGATGTGTTGAGTGGCCAAAACCAAGTGAGAGTCGGTTCAAACCTCTTACGGCGCCTCACCTCATGGATGCCGACCACGTTGGGACTCTCCATTCGTTCAAGCGTGCGAAAACCGGTTCGATTGATGATGACCTTCCTCGCTGTTGGCATCTCTTTGATGCTTTTTGGTTCGGTACAAATGATGTCAGCAGGGATTGAAGACACCATCGTCGGTGGGCTTGAGGACCAGCAATCATGGGATGCCCAGGTCTACATCAGCCAGGGTGGAGAAAACGACGTGATCGAATGGGCCGAGGAACGCGGAGCAACCTACGAGCCTCTGATAGAAATGCCGCTAGGCTCGGTGGATGATGCCGACGGCTTGGAGCGGGTGTTCACCTTGGTCGGCTTTGATTCCTACACCGACGGCATGAGAAACGTCAACGTCATTGAAGGCGAACGCCCACAAACCAGCAGCGGGCCAAGCGAGGTCATGATGGACGAAGGCTCCATGGCGTTTCTTGATTGGAACGTGGGCGAGGAACACGCCGTTCTTCTGAACGGTGCAGAACACGATGTCATCGTCGTGGGTGTGACCCGTGGTGAATTGCTTCGAACAATGTACTTCTTGAGGGCGGACCTTGGCGACGCTCTGGGCGTCAATGCAACGTCGATGTACCTCGCTCTTCCCGATGGTGTTGATGTCGACGCCTCACTCGCTGAAATTTCCGTGGGGGTGGTTGAGCGGCAAACCCTCATCGACGGCATGAACAGCCTCATTGAGCAACAAACCCAAATCTTCCAGGCGATGATGTACTTGGGCCTCATGTTCACCATCGCCGTGATGTTCAACACGATGATCATGAACGTCGCCGAGCGAGATTTCGAGCTCGCCACGCTGCGAGTTCTTGGAGCGTCAACCCGCAGTTTGGGCTTCATGCTGCTGTTTGAGAGTCTTCTAATCGGCATCATCGGCGGACTTGTTGGTGTGGCTTTTGCTTACGGTGGTGCCGTAGGACTGGCGGCTTCATTCTCATCCTGGCAGTTCTTTGTCGCCATCGTGATTGTGCCAAGCGTTGCGTATCAACTCATGGCAGGTGTGATCATCATCGCTGTCGCCATGACGCCGATCGGCATTTGGCGCCTGCGCCGAATGGACCTTGTTGAGAAAGTCAAGGACCTGTCTCAATGAAGCGATTCATTCATGGGGCGAGTCCGCCCGTTTCGGTGCATGGTGGCGTTGCCTGACCCTGGGGTTCGCATCAAAGCCACGGTGAACACCCACAATGAAACGGCAGAACACATCGGTCTGGTGCTTCCACCAGCTGCCAAAGGACACCTATCGCTTAAACTTGACAACGGCTACAATGTGTCCTACCCAACCGAAGCCATCGAACACTGGGAAGAGGTGCCCACGGTCGCCACACCCGTTTCACCCGAACTTCAAGCCCCGGAACCAGACAGCGACCTCCCTCGTGTTCGGCTGATCCACACCGGTGGAACCATTGCGTCGAAAGTTGACTACGCCACGGGTGCTGTGGAGGCGAAATTTGAGCCCGAGGAAATGTTGGATGCCATTCCAGAACTGGCGGCCATCGCTCAACTCGACGCCGTGAAAATTGGAAACATGTTCAGCGATGACATCCGACCTCAACACTGGAACATCATCGCCGCTGCATGCGCCGACGCCTTTGCGGATGGATGCCGCGGTGTTGTCGTGGCTCACGGGACGGATACGCTGCACATCACGTCGGCAGCCCTCAGTTTCGCCTTCGCTGGAAATGGTTCGCGCCCAGCTGGGCCCATCGTCATGGTCGGCTCACAACGCTCGAGCGACCGTGGCTCATCCGACGCCACCGAAAACCTGCTCGCAGCCGTCCATTGGGCTGCCAACGGCCCGCTGCCCACCGGGGATGCGGGCGACAGCGTCGCTGTGGTGATGCATCAAGGTCAAAGCGACGGCGTGATGGCCGTTCATTCGGGATTGGCGCTTCGCAAGATGCACTCGTCTCGTCGAGACGCCTTCCATGCGGTGAACGGTCAACCGCTCGCTACGCTCACCCTCACCCACGAAGGGTTCCACGCCGAGGCCCTACCATGGTACGCTGCGGCACTTGACCAGCCAAGATCTCGACCGTTGGCGGAACGGCCCACCACCTACGAAGCCGGGCAGCGCATCGCCCAGTTCATCGCTGGACCTTGGCTCCATGCAGAACACATCGAAGCCGTGGTCGCAACCGGTGTGCAGGGTGTCGTTCTCCACGGCACGGGACTCGGACACCTTCCCATCGATGACCCTCAAAACGACGCACCTGAGAATGCCTTGCTTTGGCGGATTTTGACTCGCTGTGTAAACCGTGAGTTGCCCGTGGTCATCGTCAACCAGTGCATTCACGGACCGGTTGACATGAACGTCTACTCGAAGGGACGTAAACAACAGGCGATGGGTCTGCTCGGGCACGGTGTGAATTCAACCCCAGAAACGATGGTGGCAAAACTCCACTGGGTGCTCTCCCAAAACATGGATGTCAACGCTGCGCTGGCGGCCAACCTGTGTGGAGAACACCGAGAAACGCTGAGAGAATGAGCGCTTGAATCAAGAACCGAAAAGGAGTGGAATCATCGTGGACAGCACCCCCAACCATGCCCTCGAGGAGTTGCGAGCCAAGCGCGAGACGGCTCGCCTCGGAGGTGGACTCAAGCGCCAAGAAGCCATTCGTTCGAGTGGCCGAGGCACGGCACGGGACAGAATCGGTTTGCTGCTCGATGAGGGTTCCTTCCTCGAAGTTGATACCTTCGTCACCCACCGCACTGACGACCACAACATGTTTCTCCACCAAACACTCGGCGACGGGGTGGTTGCCGGCCAAGGCACCATTGAAGGCCGACGTGTCTACTGTTTTGCCCAAGACTTCAGCGTTCATGGCGGTAGCATGGGTGAAATGCACGCTCTGAAAATTGCCAAAATTGTTGAAATGGCCGAGCGTTCCAAAGCCCCCCTCATCGCCATGTGGGACGGTGGTGGACAGCGGGCACAAGATGGCGTGAACTCCTTGGCTGGAACCGGCGAGATGCTTGACCGACTGGTTCAGTGCAGCGGTCGCATTCCGATGATCAGCCTCGTGCTGGGGCCCGTGGTCGGCGTCTCTGCTTTGGCTGCTTCACTGTCCGATTTCACCATCCTTGGCGAAGAGCACGGGCAGTTGTTCCTGTCCTCTCCGCTTGAGACCCCCGAGGTCATCAACGGCGAGGTTGATGCAGCCGGTTTGGGCGGGGCCAACCTACACGCTTCTCGCTCAGGCATTGCCTCACTGATCGCTGACGACGAGGAGGATGCCTGCGAACTGGCGGCGACCCTGCTCTCGTACCTGCCCGACCACAACATGGCCGACCCGCCCATCCTCGCCACTGGCGACCCCGCGACTCGACTCAACGAAGCACTCCAGGACATGGTGCCGGACAACCCCAACAAGCCCTACGACATGGTGAAAGTCGTTGAAGAGGTGGTCGACGATGGCGTCTTCATGGAATTGTTCCCCTCCTATGCTGACAACATCATCATCGGCTATGCTCGCATGAACGGCTCCACTGTTGGCGTCGTGGGCAACCAGCCCAAGGTTTTGGCAGGCTGCCTTGACATTGATGCATCCATCAAAGCGGCTCGGTTCATCCGTACCTGCGATGCGTTCAACATCCCCCTGTTGACCTTCGAAGATGTACCAGGGTTCCTTCCCGGTGTCGTACAGGAATGGGGCGGCATCATTCGCCACGGGGCCAAACTCCTCTTCGCTTACGCCGAAGCCACCGTTCCCAAACTGACCCTCGTCACTCGCAAAGCCTACGGTGGCGCCTACTTGGCGATGTCTTGCAAACACCTGCAAAGCGATTACAACGTGGCGTGGCCCACGGCCGAACTCGCCGTCATGGGCGCTGAAGGTGCGGTGAACATCATCCACCGACGCGAGATTGGCGCTGTTCCCGATGAAGAGAAGGAAGGGGTTCGCCAGCGACTCGTGGACGAGTACAAAGCAAAATTCGGCGACCCTTATGTGGCTGCACGCAACGGATGGCTGGACGATGTCATCGAGCCCCAGGAAAGCCGACTTCGACTGTGCCGTGCACTCAACATTCTCAAATCGAAGCGAGAGTGGTCGCCACCAAAGAAGCACGGCAACATTCCGCTGTGATCACTTCAACTGCTTCGCACGCGCAAGCAACCCCGTTCCTGACGACGCCGGTGGTTCGTCCGGGTTCACCGTTGGAGCGACGGACGGTTCAGTCGCCCCCTGACGGGACCGACCGAGCAAGATTGCACCGGCACCAACGAGAAGAAGCAACGCCCCGATACCGGCAACGATCGCCAGGGACCCTGAGCCTTCGATGTCTTCTCCCGTTGCGGTTTCGTTTTGATCATTGCCAACAGAGGAAAGGTCGACCACCTTGTTGGCGATGACGCTACGATCAAGTTCGCCATCGTAAATTTCGAGTTCCACGTAAAGCGAAGTGGAGGTGTCCCCCGTCACGGGCAGGAGCGTCACGCACTGATAGGCGCCAGTTCCACTGCTTAAACAAGAATGATTCACCATCACGGCCACGCCGTCCACAGAGACGTTGGCTTGGGTGTTGACCGCCCCGTCAACGTCAACCACCGACCAGTACATGTTCGCTGTAGAACCACTCAAGCCTTGCACAGATTCAATGGAAACAAAGGGAAGATCCCCCACCGGCTCCACGGTGACCGTCATGTTGTGTGCGTGGGCTGAGGTCCCATCTGAAACGTTCAACCAAATGCCCTCAAACACGCCGAACACATCTTGCCGTGGTGCCATCTCAACCGTGCCGTTCGCCAATGTGACCCCGAAGGCGTCGAGGTTTCCTTCCAGCGTCCACTCCAAGGCGTCCCCGTCGACATCGTACGCAAGGGGAGCGAAGGCCAAGGTGAACGTCGTATCTTCAGGGAACGAGAGGTTTGTCCACTGCGAAGCATTCACGATCATAGGATCATCAACAGGATTGACGACGACTGGCAACTCGACCATCAACGATGGGTTCTCACCGTCGCTGACCAACACCTGGAGCACCGTGGCCCCGTGGGCGTTGGGCAGAGGTGTCAGCGTGATTCGCTCGCCCTCAATGCTGTAGCGAACGGGAGATTGTTCGCCGGTTTTCACACTCGAGATGAACATCTCCAGAATCTCTCCCTCTGGGTCGGAGACCACATCGCCAAGGTCGAAAACCACGCTGGGTCCATCCTCGTCCATCTCTTGAATTGGAATCGTCCCCTCCTTGACAGGTGGGTCATTCACGGGAGTCATCACCACGCGAAGTTGGGTTGAATACTCATCCACCGTCTCTCCGTCACTTCGCACAGTGACATCGAGCAAACACTCGCCCAACCATTCCTCATCCAAGGCATGGCTGACGGACATGTTCAGCCCGTGTTCAGCAATGTCCACTTGAAAATGAAAGGCATCATCGCCCGACAAGGTGGCGTCCACGATGCGAACCAATTGACCGTCAGGGTCAGAACCGATGCTGAGGGCCTCAACCGTACGGGCATTGTGTTGTGGAACGTAGACCACCGGTTTTGGAGACACGGGAACAATGGGCGTATTGTCCCGGAAGACCTCGGCTCCAAACGTCGCCGGCGCACCCTCCACCTTGAGTTTGAGCCAAGCTTTCTGCAGCCCAGGTGCAACGGGCGCCATGGAGTAGACACAGGTGGCCGTTCCGTTAGCCGACAGCGTTCCTTGCGCTTCCCAAGGACCATCGGACCATCCACATGTCAAATTCACATCCCACCCTGCGGGCAGGTCTTCGAAGGAGGTCCCGTCTCGTAGCGTCCATGCCGCCGAGAGGGTGAGGTTCTCGGTCCCATTCAGTGCCGCCGATGCAGGATGACTCACCGATGTTGAGACCCAACGAAGGAACGAGGCAGGTTCGAGGTTTTCATCAACATAGGCATTGGGGTCGCTGACAATATGTGCTCCTTCGCCCCGGTTGAACGCATCCCTGAAGCGGGCGTGGTCACCGTGAAGAACAGTGTCGAGGAAGGCCACCACATGTTCAGCAGAAAGTTCGATCTGGGCGGTTTGGCTCATGGTCGCATCGCCGTCATTTTCGAAGATCGAACGCGTGTCTTGGAACTGGTAGTGGTCTGCACCGAGCAAATGAATCCAATGCCAAGCAAGTCCACCGAGGCCCTCAACCCGTTCCATCGCTTGCTGAGACGGTGCAACCTCATCCACCGTACCCGTGATGAACAACCCCGTGTTTGGTTGGGGGAAGGACGGCGTGCCGACATCGTTCCACTCAAACGATGGTTCGAGGTCTTCGAAATCAAGGCCCAATCCAAACACCGCCCGAGGGGGATGGACGTTGGTGGCAACAGAGGTCTGGTCCCAAAACGGGAACGACAGGTAAGCCGCTGTTGCGCCTTTTCCATGGCCGGAGACAGCCCAGTGGTCAAGGTCGATGTTTCCCGCTGAACCGAGAACATGAACATTGGATTGGTTTTGCTGCGCCATCACATCTTGGACGTCAACGAATCGTTCAAGCGTGCTTTCGACATCTGTTTCATCCGAAAAAGCTTGAGTGATGACAACGATGAAGCCACGCTTTACCAACTCGTCGGTCCACAAGTCGTAGTCGTCGAGGGCTTCGCCTGAATCACCGACAAAAATGAGCCAGGGAAACGGTCCGTTACCGGCCATGTCTTTGTCTTCGCCGTCAAACATGGCAGGATAGACCATTCTGACTTCAGGGGAAAACGGGCCACCAAGGTTAAACTCAGTCCAGCCGATAGGGAAATCTGCTCCTTGATGCGACGGCTCAAACGAGGTCCCCTCCTCGAGCAGGGCAAGTCCGGATGGCGCCCAGAGGGAGAGGATAACAAAACTGACGAGCGCGAGGTGCAGACGTTGCATACGGGACCCTTGATACCCAGCCGGGTTCGTGAATCAAAGAGTCTTCTGTCTCATGCATACGAAGCCAGCAAAGATTCGGCCTCAAGCAAGCGCGTCAAGAGCAAGCCAAGCGATGGCAGGTCCTCGGCTCGTTCAGGCGCCCACAAAACGCGCCAGCAGGCCAAATGTTGCGCAACGAGTAACCATCGTCCATCAAGCGCATCTTCCGATATCGCAGCAGCGCGCTCGTGGACGTCCCCCTCCATGGGTCCGTAGGCCGAACACATCCATCGCTGTCCTTCGGCATTGGACGCCTCGTGATCAAAATCCACCACAATGTCAGGCCGTTGGTCGGTGATGGACTCCATCCAAGACCCTTCGTCAAACATTCGTCGGCTTTTGAGTTGGTGGACCCGACCACCCAACCTTGCCCATGCGGCTGCTGAAGAGCGGGCTGCGCCACCACCACCCACCAGTCCGAGAACATGCTTGCTGGGGGTGTAACCATGGTGGTGAAGCACGTCGGCCACACCAGCACCGTCCAAGCCAGCACACCACCAACCACGGCCGTCCCAACGAAGCGCATTCACGCATTTGTTGGCCATGGAATCGTCCACGGCTACGACGGCACTCGAATCAAGTTGGTGCTTGAGGGGAGCCGTCAAATTCAGCCAAATTTCCTCTTGGAACATCCGTGTTGGAAGCGGCGAAGGTGAAGCCTGCATCGATGATGTGTGACCTTCGATGCCCACCAACAATGGATGAACATCATCCACCATGCTGGCCGCCTCCAATGCTTTTTTGAGCAGCGCTTTCGTCCGAAACTTCCCAAATACAGCTCCAGTGTAGACCCACGGGATGGGTTCAGGTACGGCCCCGGCGTAGCCCCACGCCAGAGCATCGGGAATGTTCTTGACATCCACCAGTTCCATGGTCAATTGTTTGTCGTTCAAAGCGATTCCCAAATGACGAGCGACCAAAGCGGTGAGGAGGGGGGAGAGGCTGTGGTCAACTGGGCGGCCCGCAATTCCATAGCGAATTGCAGGCATGTTTTTTTCCAAGGGCACACAACACAAAAAGGCGCCGTATCGTCGTGTGAACCTTCAAGAGGGAGTACGCGCTCCTCACAACCATGGGAAAGGTCGTCGGACTGATGACTGCAGGTCTTGGCACCTACATGACGTTCAAGATGTGGGCAGAGTTTCAGGACGCCCTCGGCACCGTCTTTGGTGCGTCGTGGGGGATCATCATCGCCACCGTGGTGTTCTTGATTTACCAGTCCAACAAGAATGAGAGAGCCTACGAATCCTCTTTTGGTGAACTCGTCCCAAAGGCGGTCAGCAAAGGGCAAATGGAAGCCGATAACCCTCCACCGCTGGTTTTCATCGCTGGCTTGTATGTCTTCATCATCGTCATTTTCGAGATTCTTCTTGCTGCGGTATGATGGTGAGGCTTGATGCCTGGCCTCATGGAAGTCTTCATCCTCAAAGAGCGAGTGAATGACAATCGGGACGATTCCATCTTCATGATGTTGTTTGAAAAAGCCTTCATCCTGCTCTCGCTTTTGGTCATCATGCTCATCGGCATTGCCCTCAACCTACCAGCATGGGGCGTTGGAACACTTGTCGGGGCTTCGCTCGGCCCCATCGTTTACGGGCACTACTACTTCATTTACATCAGACCTGCAAAAAAACAACAGAACATTGATTTGAAGAAGAAAGAAGGAAGGAACAAGAGGAAGTAGTATGGTACTCGGATTTTCATCGATATTGGAATTTTTTGGTTTGCAAGACATCTCTGGAATCGATGTCTTCTTTGCAGCCATGGCTGTCATTGGGACCATCCTCTTCATCATATACTTCGCCTTGGTGTTGATCGGTGGCGTTGCGGACGGCATTGCTGATGCCATTCCATTCCTTGACGTGAATTTTGAAATGGACGCTGAAGGCGTCTTTCACATGCTGACCATACAGGGCTTGTTGAGTTTCATGATGATGTTCGGCATCTTCGGTCTTGCCGTATCACAAGGAAACTACGGCGCTCTCCCTGCGATAACAGCTGGCACCATCACCGGTCTTGCGTCAATGTGGATGGTCGGGAAGGTCTTCCAAGCGATTGCGGGCTTGGAAACCGACGGGACTGTATCACACAACCAAGCTCACGGTGCGAAAGGCACGGTCTACCGGACCATCAAGCCAGGACAGTCTGGCCAAATCCAAGTCGAATTCCAAGATGCATTGCGCACCTGCGAAGCTGTTGCCGAAGATGAAACCCTGGCCATTGAAACAGGGAAGTTCGTCATTGTAACCGGAAGCATCGGCGAGATTTTGGTTGTCAAACCACTCAAAATAAGCGACGCTATCGCCGAAGAAGAGTGACAGTTCGCGCCGTGTTAACTCTCTTAAAGGAGGACTGAGGTGGCTGGACCATGATGGAAACCTTGGTCCTCATCGGTATCGCCTTGTTCGTCGGAATTGTGCTTGCAACCGTGTACGTTGCAACCAGCCGTTACAAACTTGCTCCTGCCAACAAAATCCTGGTTGTTTACGGTAATACCAAGGGCGCAGGTGCCGCCCAGTGTTATCACGGTGGTGGGAAAATTGTTTGGCCACTGGTCCAGAATTATGCCTTCCTCGACCTCCAACCCATGACCATCAACATCAACCTTGAGCACGCCCTTTCTCAACAGAACATTCGCATCAACGTGCCATCAACCTTTACCATCGGTATTGACACCAAGCCCTCCATCATGCAAAACGCTGCCGTCCGTCTTCTCGGCCTCCAGCCCACCGACATCGAGGCCATGGCCAAGGAGATCATCTTTGGTCAACTCCGTCTCACTGTTGCGTCACTCACCATCGAAGAAATCAACGGGGACCGTGAAGCGTTCTTGAGCCAAGTGGTCAACAACGTGGACACGGAACTTCACAAAATCGGCCTCTACCTCATCAACGTCAACATCACGGACATCACCGACGAAGCCGACTACATCAAGTCCATCGGTGCCAAGGCCGCTGCACAAGCCATCGCCGCAGCTGATGTCGACCGAGCCAACGCCACACGAGACGGTGCTGTTGGTCAGGCAGAAGCTGACCGAACTCGTGAGATTCAAGTCGCTAAGAACCGAGCAGAATCTGACAAAGGACAAAAGGAAGCAGAAGCCGACCGACGTGTGTTCGTTCAACAGCAAGAATCCAAGGCCGTCGAGGGCGAAAACTTGTCCCGTGCCGATATCGCCAGTTTCAACGCCGACCTCGCCGAGAAGGAAGCCGAGGCCCTCAAGCGTTCGGAAGTCGCTAAGCGCAAGGCCCAAGTTGAGATTGAGAAGGCTCAGTACGAGTTCGAAGGTCAACGCCTGCGAGCCGAAGAAATCGCCCGTGAGGAAGTTTCGAAGCAGCAAATCGAAATCGCAGCGGAAGCGGAAGCCGAGCGCCAACGTCGCATCGCTCAAGGTCAGGCCGACGCCACCTTGGCGGCTTACAACGCAGAAGCAGAAGGTCAGCGAGCCGTTCTCGAAGCCAAGGCAGAAGGTTATGCCAAACTCGTGGCCAGTGCTGGCGGCGACGCCAAGGCAGCTGCTACGCTGTTGATGGTTGAGAAGATCGAGGAACTCGTGGCCCGACAGACCGAAGCCATTGCCAACCTCAAGATTGACAAGATCACCGTTTGGGACTCCGGCAACAACGGCGGCGAAGGTGGAGCCACCTCCAACTTCGTCTCATCCCTCATCCAAAGCCTGCCTCCGGTCCATGACGTGGCCAAGATGGCTGGTGTCGACCTCCCAGACTACCTGGGTACGATGAAGGACGATTGAAGTCCCCGCTCCTCGAGTGGTGGCTAAACCCGCCTCTGCTCGCCCCAAAGGGGCGACGGTTTCAAAGACCCAATGAACCGGAACGCGACAATGGCCTCCGACCTTGAAATCGCTCGCGCCGCCGACATGGAACCGATTGAAGCGGTTGCTTGGAAACTCGGCATCTCCGCTCACGAATTGACGCCCATGGGTAATGGGGTGGCCAAAGTTACCTGGTCTTCCCTCAAAGAACGGTTCTCCAAGCCTCAAGGCAGCCTCGTTCTGGTGACGTCCGTTAACCCGACGCCGTTTGGTGAAGGAAAAACGGTCACCACCATCGGCCTCACACAAGCCTTGTGCCACATCGGCCAGTCCGCGACCTGCGTGATTCGAGAACCGTCCATGGGACCGGTGTTTGGCATCAAGGGCGGCGCAGCCGGCGGAGGCCATGCACAAGTCCTCCCGATGGAAGACATCAACCTCCACCTAACAGGGGACCTCCACGCCGTTACCTCTGCTCACAACCTGCTCTCGGCTCTCATCGACAACCACCTCAAGCACGGCAATGCCTGCAATCTCGATCCGTCCAGAATCTCATGGCCCCGCGTGATCGACATGAACGACCGTGCCCTTCGAAACATCACCATTGGAAAAGGTGGACCGGCCAACGGCCACGTTCGTGAGGACCGTTTCGACATCACGGCGGCCAGCGAGGTGATGGCGATTCTCGTGCTCGCTACGGATTATGCTGACCTACGCAAGCGGCTAGGTGAAATCGTGGTGGGCACATCCACCGAAGGCCACCCTGTCAAGGCGGAGGACATCGGAGGTGCCGGCGCCATGGCCCTGCTGCTCCGGCAGGCTTTCTTGCCCAACATCACTCAAACCCTTGAAGGCAATCCAGCCTTCATTCATGGCGGGCCGTTCGCCAACATCGCCCACGGAAACTCCAGCATCATCGCCGACCGAATGGCGCTGGCAGCCGCTGACTTGGTGGTCACTGAAGCAGGGTTCGGTTCAGACATGGGGGCGGAGAAGTTCATGCACATCAAGGCCGCCACCTCCGGGAAAGCACCGGATTGTGTCGTGATGAACGTCACGGTACGCTCCATGAAACTCCACGGCGGTGCCTTCGGGGACCGAGGTGGTATTCGGCCTGACAAAGCCACCCTCGAGGCAGAAAACGTGGAGGCAACCGCCCTGGGTGCGAAAACGAATCTTGACCGCCACATCCGCAACATGTCGTCCTTCGGCGTTCCGGTGGTGGTCTCCATCAACCGCTTTGCCTCCGACACCGACGCTGAGCTGGCAGCCATTGCCCAAGCCGCTCATGAAAGCGGGGCCAGTTCAGTGTGCATCACCGAGGTCCACGCCAACGGAGGAGCGGGTGGAAAAGACCTGGCAGAAGCCGTGGTCAAAGCCGTGCAAAATCACGTGGCGGCAGGTCGTCCTTTCGTTCCGCTCTTTACGCCAGAGACCGACGTGCTCGACAAGGCAGATGCCATCGCCAAGCGCCTCTACAAAGCAGAAGGGCTCGAACTCACGGCCAAGGCCAAGCGTGAACTTGACCGCATCCGATCCTGGGGCTACGGACACCTTCCCGTTTGCATGGCCAAAACCCAGTACTCGTTTTCTCACGACGCTGGCTTGCTGGGAGCACCGACCGGTTTCACCGTACCGGTGCGAGAATTCCGCCTGAATGCAGGTGCTGGCTTCGTCGTGGCCGTGTTGGGCGATATGATGACGATGCCCGGTCTGCCCAAGCGCCCGGCAGCGCTCGACATGGACATGGATGAAGACGGGAACCTTCTCGGCGTGTTTGGGTGAAGGAATGGACGTTCTGGGACGAGACCACCACGAATGGCGTCTGCGGGTGCAAACCGTTGACGATTTGTGGGTCCTGAACCGCTTGATTCAACCCGGTATGTCCGTGGGCATGCTCGGTGAGCGACGGGACCAAACCACGGGCGGTGACGAAGGAGGTCGCTCAAAAAACGCCGAACGCAAGAAAATGTGGATTCGCCTTGCAGTGGAACACACCGAGCATCAGACCTTCACCGACACGCTTCGCGTCCATGGCATCATTGAGGAAGCCCCCATCGATATCGGCATGCACCACACCCACGTGGTCGGCCTGCGAGACGACATCAAGATCTCATCGTCCAAAGGCTTCAGCAAGCCTGACCGGGATTTACTCGATGAAAGCCTTCGGGCCGCCAACCAATCCCAAGTCGCCTTGCTGGTGGTTGAGGGCGACGAGATGATCCTGTTTTTTGTGACCGCCCGTGGCTTGAGGGAGAGTGCAACATGGACGATGCGAGGTGGGGGGAAACGTGGAGACCTACGACAAACCGACGGCATCGCCAAGCAATTTCGAGCGACCATCGTGGACGGTTTGACTCAACAACTCGACGCGTCCATGCCGTTGGTCTTGTGCGGCCCGGGGCGAAACAGGGACCGGATGTTGGCCGACCTGAAAGCAGCCGGCCACGAGCGCCCCATGATGTCCATCGGCACCACGATGGGGGGAAGAGGTGCTGCCAACGAGGTGCTACGGGAAGGATTGGCCGGCGAAATGCTCGCCCAGCACCGCATGGTACAGGAGATCAGCCTGCTCGAGGAAGCATGGCAGCGAATCTCGACCAACGGAGCCGTGGCCTACGGGATGGCTGAGATTCAACAAGCCACCGAGGAGGGTGCTGTTGAGACGCTGCTCATCGGTGCTGATGTTCTGCGAGGCATTGACGGAAACGACGCGGCAGCATGGAAGGCCATCGCCACGAAGGTGGAGACCTTTTCAGGAACGGTCATGCAGTGTTCCATTGACCACGATGCTGGTGAACAGCTGATGGGGTTCGGCGGTGCTGTAGCCTTGCTACGCTACAAGGTGTGAGACATGAATTGGATTCGCTTTTCCGACTTGGGCGATGACCCAAGAAGCGCGATGCAGGGCCAACGGTGGTTGATCATGACCGCCCAGGATTTGCCCAAGGCCACCGCAGCGTTGGCCTTCAGTGAGTTGGAGGATGTTTTGGTGGCTGTTGACCACCGGGACGTCAAGGTAGAGCACGGACTTTGGATGCGGGCCGTCCACCTCATGGTGGTCAGCGACAGCGCCAAGGCTGCAGCCCTCCAGGCCAGCAGCGGAATCACCCAAGTCGTTGCCAGTGAGGCACCTATCGAAACGCACCTGTGGTAGTGGGTCTGGAGGGACTCGAACCCTCGATCAACTCCGTGTAAGGGAGGTGTCATAGCCGCTAGACCACAGACCCACGCTGCGCTGGTAGGACCCCTTTTTCAAGAGTGCGCCCCCGACGGAACGCTCAAAACATGAGCGTGCGACCACGGACCAATGGATGAGACGATCCAAGCGGCGGCGGCCAGGTTGGTCCGCCGACTGAAAGAGGGCAACCACACCCTAACGTTGGCCGAATCCTGCACCGGTGGCTTGCTGGCCAGCACCCTCACCGACATCGCAGGAGCCAGCGCGTGGTTCAAGAAATCCTGGGTGACCTACGCCAACGACGCCAAGGTCAACGAATTGGGGGTCGACCCAGAGGAATTGGCCGGTAAGGGAGCCGTCTCTGCACAAGTTGCCATCATGATGGCCAAAGGTGCGCTCAAACGAGCGGAGGCTGATTTCGCCATCTCCGTCACAGGCATCGCTGGCCCAACCAACGAAGGCAGCAAAAAACCGGTTGGTACCGTCTACGTCGGCATTGCCTCCCACACCGGATGGGCCAACGCCATTCGAACACAGATCGGTGGCACCCGAGCCGAAAACAAAGCAGGTTTCGTCTACTTTGCCCTCCTGACCGCCATGCAATGTTGGGACGATGCCATGCGCCGTCGAAAACAGGACGAGCAGAATTTGTTGGATGCCGCCGCCGAAGCCATACGCCTCGAAGAGGAGCGGGAAGCAGAGCGGGCGCGCAGGGACCAAGAAGCGCGTCAACAAGCACCGTGGCAGGACGAGGCGTGGTCTGCGGAGCAAGAACGAGAGGAAATCGGTCTTGAGGTTGAGTGGACCGAAGGCGAAGAGTAGGCCCTCTGCGTCGTTCCACTCAAGGCACATACCTTTTGAATCGTCGTCCTTTTTTCGTTGCATGGGTGAGCCGTGGTCCGACATCGTCACCCATTTGCGGGGGCAGCGGTTGCTCGCTCCACAATCCCTTCAAGAACGGTTATTGGGCTTGGCTGACCCGAAATCTGTCATTGAGGCAGCGTCGTCCCTCAACCTTTCTGGCGGCATGCTGACGGCGAACATGCTGGACGAGATGATCGCGCATGCCGGGGGGGCGACCCCTGCCAGGTCTGCCACTCAACCCGAGGAGACCGTGGTCCAGCAACTCCCCGAAGATTTGGCAAGAACCGTTGCGCCGATGAACGAGCCCCAGCCCGTTGACCTTCTGCTTCGCAACAACCTGCCCGACTGGAATCAATCCGATTTTTCCACGCACGCCAGCGATGTTGCTTCGGACATCACGGTTCACTACGACATCACGGGGAACTCCACCACCGAAGGCAAAATGACGGACATCACAGCGTGTTTCAACGACCGGTTGCAAAGCATCCGGAAACTCATCATCCAAAATTCCAACCTCCCACGAAAGCACCAAGAAATTTCACGCCTCTTGGCCGAGTATTCTCGCTACCAGGGCTACGACAACAAAGCGGTCGCTATCGGCTTGGTCAATGAACCACGCTACACCAAGAACGGCCATTTGATGTGGGGTCTTGAGGACGAAACCGGGGAAATGACGTGCCTCCTCACGAAACGGAGCGGTGACGACCGAGACCGTGCTCATGAACAGATTCTGGAAGCCGGGTTAATGCCCGACGATGTCATGGGCGTTTCCGGCACGTTCAGTCAAACCGGCGATATCTTCTACGTCGATGATTTGCATTTCCCACTCGAGAACAAACACAACAAAGTCAGCTCTGAAGCGGGCGTGAGCGTCGCGTTTCTGTCCGACATCCACGTCGGTTCCAAAACCTTCCTTGAAGCGCAGTGGCACAAAATGGTCCGCTGGTTCCACACCGACCCGCTGGCGAAGACGATCAAGTACCTCATTCTCTCCGGAGATTGTGTTGACGGCGTTGGCATCTACCCCGGTCAGGACAAAGAACTCTCCATTCCAGACCTCTTTGCACAGTACAGTGAATTTGCTCGACTCTTGGAGTTGCTGCCAGAGTGGGTGGAGTGTCTGATGTTGCCAGGGAACCACGATGCTGTACGACCGGCCGAACCCCAACCGACCTTTGAGAAGGACATTCAGCAGGACTACAACACCACGACGTTCGTTGGCAACCCCTGTGACTTCTCACTGCACGGTGTGCGGCTGTTGTCCTATCACGGGAAATCCATCGACGACTTTGTCGCAGGACTCCGAACGGTCACCTACGCCGACCCTGTTGAAGCAATGCGAGAGATGCTCCGCCGACGCCACCTTGCACCACAGTGGGGCGGCAAGACCCCCCTCTCCCCCGAACCGGAGGACGGATTGGTCATTCGCGAAGTCCCTGACATCTTTGTAACGGGTCACGTTCACGGGCATGAGTGTGTTGACTTCAGAGGCACGACCCTCGTTTGTTCGAGCACGTGGCAGGACCAAACCTCCTACCAGCGCATGCTCGGGTTCCAACCCAAGCCGTGCATGCTGACCATCATCAACCTGAAGAGCCACAAGTCAATTTCGATCCCGTTCGCTTGAGACCCTCACTTCCACGGATCGTCTTCGTCCGGCTCGTGGCCTCGTATGCGAAGGAAGGCGAGCAAGACGAGGACCAAGACAACCAAGGCCACCAGTTGCAACGTGGCGTTCGACACCTCGGCTGCAGTTTCTTCATCGGAGGTTCGGTCATCGTTCGTGCCCGGCGTATCGTCAACGCTGGCTCCGGCGTCCACCGTGAACGACAGCGTGCTGGAGTTGAGGTTGCCCGATGCATCGGCGCTGACCACTTCCAAGTCATAGGTGCCATCGGCGAGCACCTCGGTGGTGAAGGCGTGGTTCTTTTTGGTAGCAAACGCGTCTTCATGCACGGTATCGCCGTTGATGCGAATGGATTCCGTTGCGCTCTCCGAGGTGTACCACGACACCGTAACTCGACCGTCCTCAAGGACGTCTGCTGCGAGGTTCAGCAGGTCCGGTGGTGTTTCATCCACCTCGCTGCTGGTGTTGAACCACACCACGACATCATCGGTTTCATTGGCAGAAATATGAGCCCAATAACTGGTGTTCACCGCCAGTCCAGTGAGGGTCACGGCGTGGTCTGTTCCCGCTGGAGTCCAAACAGCATCATCACCTTCACCGGGCGTTTGTCCTGCTGGTGCGACCTTGATGGACGAGGCATCGGACACGGTGGTGGACCAAGTTAGCACGGCGGAGGATGAGGTGACCGTGTCAACGGAAGCCCCAAAGATTTGCTGCGGAACCTCAGGCATCTCGAACCCAGTCAGTTGGGCGTAGGTGTGCCCTGCCACATCATAGCTGGAGAGCATGGCGGTTTGACCGTCGCTATCGAGGATCACATCAATGATGTTCGGGTCGTAATCAATGCCGTCGTCAGGTGCAGGATTGGCTCCCCCACCCAGCGTCCAAGTGGCCGCATTTTCCATGACGTCTCGCCACTTCCCGGTGCCAAATCCATCTTGACTTCCGATGACGATGATGTAGCGGTAATTCGGAATGTCCGAACCGATGACATCCTTGCTGACGGTGAACGTGATGGTCTTCGCCTCAACATCGCCGCTGACATCAATGCCCCGGGCTGAGGCGCTGCCGGTCTCCGCCTGGACGGCTTGGACCGCGCCCGGTTCGCCCGTGCCGCTGATGGCCACCTCCCATGCCCAATCTGGATGCACTTCTGCATTGGCGCCAGTGAGCATCGAAGTACGCCCGTAGGAGGTCTCGCCCTGGTCGACATAAATCTGAACGATTTGATGGCTGAAGCCGTTGGCCAGTCCCCAAATGTCGGTCATCTCGCTCATGGTGAGAATGAACTGGGCGTTCCATGCGCTTTGACGCACGGTGAGGTGGGTTGCGTCCCAGAGACCTCCACCGCTGGGCGTGTTGAAGTCGGTGGCCAGCGGGTACACATAGTCGCCATCACCGGTTTCATCGCCCACGGCATCATCGAGTTCGAGGAGCGTGACCCATTGCTCGAGGTCGGGAAGAACCATTTCAGCAGGAGCAGGAGGTGCCATCTCAGCATCGGTACCGTCCCCGTAGGACAGTGAATCTCGCCATGAGGTGACGACTTTGACACGGGTTGAATAGCGGGGTGCAAGACCAATGTCCGCCCATGGAACGGAGAATTCGTACACCTCGTCCACAGCACAACCGCCGAGGTTGGAACTGCCGGAGAGCACCCACCGCTCCTGGTCGCCGACCTTGCCTTGAGCGCTAAACAAATTCCATTTTGCTCGACCGTCCTCTCGCAGCGTATCGAAATCAAAGGCCACCATGTGTTTGGAAGGGAAACCAAGAATCTGGTTTCCGTAGTACGTTCGGAAGTTCGTCTCGGCTTCATTGAAGTTCACGGCGTTGGGTTGCATGAAGTAAATCGCCAAGTCGGGTGAATCGTATTGGTCAACTCCCGCTGCGCCTTCCAATTCCTCGAGCGTGGCAGCATCCACTCGAATGAACACATTCGAAGCGTCGTAGCCGAAGTGGAAGGATTCGATGTTGAAATTGCCTCCCGAGACTGGCGCATCGTAACGGGCAGCGCCATCCCACTCACCAGGCAACGCAATGCCGTCGATCATCGGTTCAATGATGCCAGAGGCGGCAGGGTTCGGCACGGCAGGGTTCGTCCAAAGGTCCTGAAGGTAGGGCGGGAGTTCGAGGTTGATGGCGCGGTAGATGTTGGAAAGGTGCACCTTGAACAGCACGTCCCAGTTCTCGTCATAACCGCTGTCTTGGTCCAGCCCGTACCACCAATACCAGTCGCTTCCCTCAGCAATGTAGAGTGATTCCCACGCTGCTGGGAGTCCGGGGTCGTTGGGATTGGAGGTCTCAAATTCAACCAGCGCTTGACGTGCCTCCACCAAACGCTGCCATGCAAGACTCTCTTCCTCTTCACCGGCCCAAGTGCGCAAGGTACCGTCAATCCACGACCCAGTACCGATGGTTTGGATTTCGGGAAGGTCGGTACCCTTGGTCAGGAATTCGGAGGGTGTCGTGGTGACGATGGTTGGGTGGTCGGCCAAACGACCGTACCACTCGGCCATGAACGGACGGGCGTTGTCGTGGTGCTGGAACTCGGACATGAACATCCAGTTCTCGCCGTCCAAGGCCACGGTCAGAAGGTGGTCTGAGGGGTCTTCTCCAGCGTCGAGAAGTTGCTGTCGAATGTTGTCCAAGTAGGCGATGAAGTCCGAAACGGCTGCTTCCGGCGTCATGGTACCATACTGGAAGGCGATGCGGTCGGAGATGACTCGGTCGCGGAAAATGACGGCGACTTCCCCGCCCTCAGCACCGGTGACCGTCCAGGGCGTAGCCAAGTTGGCAGCGTCCTCAACATCGACCAAGTTACCGTTGGCGTCGGTGGATTGCTTCAGAATCTCTTCGTCGGTGACCATCCATTGGATGCCCACGTCGGTCACTGGCTCAACCATGGCGGGTGAAACGGCCTCTTCGCTAGGCCACATGCCCGTTGGGCGGAAGCCAAGT
Organism: Candidatus Poseidonia sp.; assembly: GCA_049412325.1. Lineage (GTDB taxonomy): Archaea > Thermoplasmatota > Poseidoniia > Poseidoniales > Poseidoniaceae > Poseidonia. The sequence continues at coordinate 13,586 of JBMSEL010000003.1, read as the reverse complement.
TCCTGTTCAAACAGGTCCATGCCTGTGACGAGATGGTTTTGAACGTCCTCTGGCCATGCTTCTTTGTTGACGCGAATGCCATCTTCCATGGTCCAACCATCCATCATCAACAACGGCATGATGGGGTGGTAGTACGGCGTCGTGGTCAATTCCACCTGCCCGTTGGCGGCCAACTCGCTGTACATCGGCAACACGTTACCCATGTGGTCGTGTTGGGCATCGAGCACGTAGGACAGGTCAGCAAGGCTGTAATCCCCGTCTTGCATAAATAAGGCGATGAGGCCTTCATCGCGGTGGCTGCTGTTGTACGCCCCCAGCACGTAGTCAGGCGAGAACTGGTAGAGGTACCACAAGACTTGCAGGTCGAGGAAATCCTGTGGTGCGAGCAATTCATCGTCCATGATGGTGTCAGGTTTCAGGTTGTGAAGCGTCATGTCGTAGAGTTCCTTGTAGCGGGCGCTGGACGGGTAGAGCCATCCAAGTTTGGCGTCACTTTGCGACACGTTGTAGATCCAGCCGCTGTTCCAAAAGGACTGGAACTGCATGGTGTGGAGTTCAAGGTCCGTAGCATTGGGATAGCCACCCTCGCTCCACGAGCGCTTGGCGATGTCGGTATGCACGTCCAAGGTTTCACTGACATGGTAGTCGACCAGTTGTTCAATGAACGACGGTACGAGGTTGTAAGTGACTTTGGTGTCGGTCTCAGCGAGAATGCCGGGAGAATCAACGTACTCGGTCATGGCATGAACCCGCACCCAGGGCATCTCGTACATCCCCGTGAGTTTGTTCTTGTAATACGGCTGATGCTGGTGGAACACGATGGCCAAGTTGAGGGCGTCATCGACCTTCTCAGTCCCCTGCGATTCGATGATGGGGAGTTGTTGCGGGGAGGTGACGTTGGAGATGTTCTCGGCATGCCAGGCATGCGTGAAGGTCTCGGCGCCGTTGTTGTTGGCTGGATTCTGCACGGGGAAGGAAGCCCAGACATTGCCTTCATCTTGCCACTGGGCATAGACGAGGATGTCAAAGGACGTGGGTTGGCCCAGTGCCGACCAGGGCAGCGCGAATTCTGTGGCTTTGTTGTCAGCCCAACCTGCATAGAGGTCGACCGTGGTGGACTGATCGGTCCATGTGCTCCCATCGTAAGCGATGTGCTGGTAGTACGTGTCGTCCTCAAGCACAAATCCGTGGTCGGCGGCAAAGGGAAGGGTGTGGGCGAAACCCCAGTCCCGAGCGAGGACCGAACCGCCCTCGGTCGTGTTGAGGTAGACAAAGAGGTCGGCGCCTTCGAAGGTGGACTTCCAATCGGTCCCGTCCCATCCGAGGAACAGCATGGTTTCATTCCAGGTCAACCGGAAGTCGATACCGCTGCTATCGGTGGCCATGAGTGAATCGGCTGACCAATCCGAATAATCACCGTCGAGCGTGATGTCTTCTGGGGTTTGGCCTTGGACAAAACCACCAAAAAGAGAGGCGAAAAATAACACCACAAGGAACACAGCCTTCGAGCGCATTGCATTGGCGTAACCTGATAGATTGAAAGGCTTTATCACATTTAGAGAGCCATGGAAGGGAACGGTGTCCTGTGTCACTTCACCTCTCTCCCAAACCCAGGCCTCGCCGATGCTCAACGCTTCCTGCGTTGGCTTGACGAGCACGATTACCGATCCTGGCAAGTCTTGCCACTCACACCACCCGACGAACACGGTTCACCCTACGCCTCACCGACGGCGTTCGCCGCGTGGCCAGCATTGATGATGGCAGAAGCCTCCGCCCCAATGGACGATGACACCTACTGGTTGGAGGATTGGGGGCTGTATGCGGCCATCAAGGAGGACCACGGGGGAAAGCCGTGGTTTGCATGGCCAGCCCCAGTGCGCGACCGAGACCCCGTTGCCTTAGCCGAGTACCGGGAACGAGCCCTCCACCATGTTGAGCAACAGCAACGCTTCGAGGCAGCCTGGCAACAACTCCAACAAACGGCGTCGCAACATAGGGTGTCCCTCATCGGCGACCTGCCCATCTTCGTCTCCCACGATTCGGCCGATGTATGGGCCCACCGCCATCTCTTCCAACTCAACGACGAAGGCATGCCTGACCTCGTGGCCGGTGTACCACCCGATTATTTCTCGGAAGGTGGGCAAAAATGGGGGACGGTCCTCTACCGTTGGGAGGCTCACCAACGTGAAGGTTGGCGGTGGTGGAAAGAGCGAATGAAACGCATGCTACGGTTGTTTGACATCGTCCGCATCGACCACTTTCGGGCCGTTCACTCGAACTGGGCCATTCCAACAGATGACGAGGATGCACGCCATGGATGGTGGCAGGAAGGGCCTGCTGGCGAGCTGCTGGAGGCCCTTGTTGAAACAAGTGGCGATTCAGGACGCATCCTCGCAGAGGACCTTGGCATCATCCCGGAGGAGGTCGTCTCCCTGCGTCGTCGCTACAACCTCCCCGGCATGGCTGTCCTGCAGTTTGGATTCGACGGCAATGCGACCAACCCGCATCATCCTGCGAACATTCAGGCTGACCAAGTGGTGTACACAGGTACCCACGACAACAACACCACACGAGGATGGTGGGAGAGCCTTGACGAACAGACAAAACAACGGGTCAACCGCCACCTCAAACCCGGTGAACCACCCTCTGAGGGATTGATGCGTCTGGCGAGTGAGAGCAATGCGTTGCTGGCGATTCATCCCTTGCAAGACGTGCTCGGCCTGGGCGAAGAGGCGAGAATGAACACACCGGGCACCTTTGAGGGCAATTGGAAGTGGGCGTTTGCATGGACCGACTTACCAGGCGAGAAGAATGGCTCACCGTGAACCTCATAACCCATTTTTTGATAGGTTAGCCCGATGCCACCCATTGCCTATTTCACGGCTGAAATTGGACTTTGGTCCGAACTCCACACCTACTCGGGAGGGTTGGGTGTGTTGGCGGGCGACCATGTGAAATCGGCAGCCGATGCTCGTTTGCCCTTGGTGGGCATGAGCCTGCTGTACCGAGAAGGCTACGGGCGACAGCACCTTGACAATTCAGGTATCCAATCCGAGAGTTATGCCCCCATCGATCCCGCCGAACACTTGACGAACACCGGGAAAACCATTCAATTGCCCCTCGACGGGGAAACCCTGTTTGCCACCATTTGGAAGACCGATGTTGTAGGCATTTCCGGCCATGTCGTGCCCGTCTATTTCCTCGACACCGCCCATCCCAACAACACCACTTCCTTCGTTGGTTTGGGAGCACGATTGTACGGTGGCGACGATGACATGCGTGTTCGCCAGGAGTACCTGCTCGGTGTGGGCGGCGTCCAAGCGCTTCAGGCTCTCGGGCATGACTTCGCAGGCATGCACCTCAACGAAGGCCACTGCACATTCGCCATGCTCGAAATGCTACGACAGGGGTGGAGCAGAGAAGAACTGGCACAGCGAACCCTCTTCACCACCCACACGCCGGTACCGGCTGGCCATGACCGGTTTGAGTGGTCGCTGGTGCGCGATGTGATCGGTGAACTTCTGCCCGATGATGCCGAGGACTTGGTTCGAAACGCCGGTGATTCGGAGGAAGGTCGCCGCTGTTCCATGTCGCACCTCGCCGTGGCCTTGTCAACCTCCGTCAACGCCGTGTCCAACCTCAACGCCAAGGTGGCCTCCACGATGTTTGGCAGCACCCACATCGCTCCCATCACCAACGGTGTTCACCACATCACATGGACCTCACCGCAAATGAGCGGATTGTTCGATGCGCATCTCCCGGGCTGGAAGGAGGACCCAAGTCAACTCGGCTACGCTGGCAGCCTGCCCGATGAAGCCCTGTTGGAGGCCCGTCATGCCAACCGACGCATGCTGCGTGAACTTGTTCGCGCTTCAACCGGCGTGGAACTTCACGAAGAGCGGTTGACCATCGGCTTTGCACGACGATTTGCCACTTACAAGCGGGCCAACCTCGTCTTTAGTGATCTTGAGCGACTTCGTTCCATTGGTGGAGACCGAATCCAGTTCGTGTTCAGCGGCAAAGCCCATCCCAAGGACGAGGGGGGGAAACAGCTGATCAGGGACATCTTTGCATCGGCCGAACAGGTTGCAGGTGAGATTCCCGTGGCTTTCATCGAGAACTACGACATGGATACCGGCCTCGCGATGACCAGCGGTGTTGACATCTGGCTGAACAACCCGATCCGCCCGCTGGAAGCCTCCGGCACCTCGGGCATGAAAGCCGCCATGAACGGCGTGCCCAACTGCTCCATCTTGGACGGATGGTGGCCTGAAGGCTGCGAGCACGGCGTGAACGGTTGGGCCATCGGCGGTGCGGAGGATGAACGAGACGATGCGCGGGATGCTGAGAACATCTACAGCGTGCTGGAACAAGAGGTCCTCCCCCTTTGGAACGAAGGACCCGAACGCTGGGCCAAATTGATGCGAGCGAGCATCGCCACATCAGCCCGATTCACCGGCACGAGAATGATCGCCGATTACGTGCACTTCTACGACAAGTTTTCCTGAAAAGACATGCCTTCGGATACGGCATGGTCCATGTCAATCTCGTCATCGGGTGTTTCAGGCGGGCGTCTGCCTGTCATTACGAGTAACAACACCAACACGATGGCGACACCGATCAGCGTGTTGCGAACGGCCGTACCTGCTGAGGTGGCGACACCACCGTCACACGGAGCACAGTCCACAATCGGGCACTGGGCCTCCGATTCGACTTCAAACGAATCACCGCAACAACCCTCACACGTGTAGGTCCCTGTTTCGTTTGAAGTCGAGTTTTCGGAGACGTTGGTCTGGTCGTTCGTGCCAGAGCCATTGGAGGAGGTGGTATTGGTTGAGTTCCCGGTTTCATTCCCAGTGCTGTTGGTTTCGTTCGTCTCGAATGTACAACTGCCATCGTCCTCGGTTGCGAGCGGGTTGTGATTGCTCGCGGACACATCCATGCATCCAAGAACCGTTTCAACGGGATAGGTGCAGCTACCGTCATCCTCGGTTGCCTGAGCGTTGAAGTTCTCTGCGGTTGAGTCGGTGCATCCTGGAATCGGAGGCGGAGCATAGGTGCAACTGCCGTCATCTTCGGTCGCCAAGGGTTGGTAATTCGTCGCTTCAGCGTCCATGCAACCGGTCACCGTTGGTGGTGTTTCGTTCTCGGAAGAACCGTTCTCGTTCGCTGCATTGAGCTCAATCACCGAGACCGAATGGGCAGGGATTGAAAACGTCCCATTCACCATCGCGCCCGCACCAAAACGAACCGTATCGTTGGTGGAGAAACCACCCATCTGTGTTGGCCCTCCTCGGTTCAACACGACGGTCATGGTTTGCTCATCATGGGTCATGTTGTAGGCCAACAGGTGAGGCATGGCCAGACGGGTGCTGTAGGCGCCCTGACGCAAGGCGATGGACTCGAGCCGAAGTTGACCGAGTTGTGAGATGTTCTCGTACAACGCCGATTCGTGGTCACTCCACGATGATTGATGGCGATACATGTGGCGATTATCGGGGTCGGCACCGCCGTACTCACCGTACTCATCACCGTAATAGAGCAAGGGTGCACCTGGCGTGGTCAGCAACCAACCGTAGGCTTGGAGGGTTGCATGATAGGCAGAAACATCCCCTGGTTGTCCGGGAAGGCCGTCCTCAACCCATTGGTTATTGGCATCACCAGTACCGGTGTCTGCACGGCTGGTGAGGCGAGGAACGTCGTGGCTACCCACAAAGGGGACCATCACCGAACCGGCCGTGTATTGGTCCTGACTTCGATTGGTCCAGTAATCCAAGTGCTGGTAATTTTCGTTTCCGGAGACAAACACATTGTCCACGACGGCATGATAGAGAACGAAATCGGCTTGACCGTCCAGGCCGTCCGGACCCATGTAGGCGTTGATGGCTCCGTACTGGGCTTGGTTGTCCTCAAGGGAATGACCCGACCAGCCCATGGCCGTTTCTCCCTTGAGATAGACATCGTTACCCACCGTCTCGAACCGTTCGTTGATTTGGGCGACCAAATTGGACACCGCCAGATTCTCAACATGCTTCACAGCGTCAATGCGTGCGCCGTCAAGGTCAAAGGTCTCCATCCACCAAAGTGCATCGGCGATCATCTGCTCGGAAGCCTGTCGGTTCTTCCAGTTGACATCGGGCATGTAGGCCGTGAATTGGCAGTCCAGACGGTGTTCGGTCCAGTCGCAGTCGGCTTGACCACAAATGCAGCCCGTATTGAACCAGTCCGAGTTGTTCTGGACGTATTCGTGGTCTTCATGAACGTGGTTCACCACGTAGTCCATCATCACGCGCATGCCATCGTCATGAGCCGCTTCAATCATGGCGTGAAGTTCTGCTTCCGTTCCCAAGCGGGGCTCAACGCCACGGGCTTCCGTGGGCCAATAGCCGTGGAAGGCTGACACATCATGCACGCCGTCCGCTGCTTTGCCCGTCCCCGTCGCTGCCGTGTTGAACGGCGTGAGCCAAAGGGCATTGACACCAAGGTCGGCAAAGTACCCAGATTCAATCATCTGGGTTACGCCGGCAAAATCCCCACCCTGCCAGTCCGCCCCTTGGGCTGCGCCGGTGCTGGTGCCGTCGTTGCTGGTGTTGCCGTTGACAAACCGGTCGGTCATGACCATGTAAACCAGAGCATCATCCCAAACGAAATCAGCATGGGGGCCGGTCCAAAACGGGACCAGTAAATCGTACGCAGGATGCCCTTCGGTGTCAAAACCCTCGATCTTCAGCGTGTGCTTTCCGTCCTCAAGGCCGGCCAGCGGGAGAATCCATGTCGACGTGGCGTCGTCCCATGTTGCGCCGGCCAGCGCAGCCGGAACGCCGTCGTGAGGGGCGCCGCTCGAACCCGCATGGTAGGTGACTTCGAGAGCAACATCGGTCAAGGAGGCGGTGTAATGTGGCCGCAGGTGGTCGTCAACACGGAGCAATGAATTCTCAATGTCGCCACAGTACGCGCGTTCTGGATTGCTCGGGTCGAAAATATAGGCGCCATCCACGATGAATTTGTAGCAGTACAGCCCCTCGGAGAGTTCAACGTCAACGGTCCAAACATCGCCGTTCCGGTTCATCGCCAAGGTTTCACTCCAGTTCCATTCACCAATGAGTTCCACCGACGAGGCATCCCCCGTGTAGGTGAGGGTGATGAACTCGCCCGACCGCCCGTTGGCAGCCTCCGCATCGTTGGCCATCATGGGCGAGGCCACGACGATGAGCATCAACGATACCAGGGCCACTGAGGGCTTGCGCGACACCATCAGACACCCTCCTCGGATGGGCGAAGCAAGGTGTTGGCCGTCTCAACCAAATCGTCGAGGTGGCGGCACAGGAAGGATTGAACAAATTCGTTCGCCGGTTGCTGGTAAGCCTCAAGCGGTGGCGCGTGTTGTTGGAGGACCCCTTTGTCAAGAATGGCCACCCGGTCGGCCAAGGTCATCGCTTCAATTTGGTCGTGGGTGACGTAGATGGTCGTGGTGCCGAGTTCATCGTGAAGTCGGCGTATTTCACGGCGCATTTGATGGCGTAATTCGGCGTCCAAGTTCGAGAGCGGTTCGTCCATCAACAGTACCTTTGGGCGACGAATCAATGCGCGGCCAAGGGCTACACGCTGGCGCTGGCCACCACTCAATTCCTTTGGCTTCTTCTCAAGATGCTCGCTCAATTCCAACATCGCCGCGGTTTCTTTGACCCTTGTGTCGATGTCGCCGTCCGGAAGACGGTCGGCCCCTTTGGCCATTCGCAACCCAAAGGTCATGTTGTCGCGGACGCTCATGTGAGGGTAGAGAGCGTAGGACTGGAAGACCATGCCCAGCCCACGGGCACCGGCTGGAAGGTGATTGACCACGACGCCATCAATGCTGACGGCTCCGTCGGTCACTTCCTCAAGGCCAGCAAGCATTCGGAGCGTGGTCGATTTCCCGCAACCCGAGGGCCCCAACAGCACCAAGAATTCACCGTCTCTGACCTCCAAGTCAAGCTCTGAAACGGCTTGAAAACCGTCCTCATATCGTTTCGATACTCCTTCAAATTTCACACTTACCATGTGGTCTCACCCCTTGACGCCTCCAGCGGACAGTCCCTCGATGAGGAACTTCTGGAAGAACAGGAACAGCAGCGCTACCGGCAGGCTCACCAGGAGGCTGGCTGCGGCAAAATCACCCCACGCTTGACCGGTACTGGAGATCATCGATGCGAGACCAACCGGCAGCGTGTACATGTCGTTTGACGTGTTGAAGGTCAAGGCCAGCAGGAACTCGTTCCATGCTGCGAGGAAACTGAACAGGGCGGTGACCGCAACGGCTGGCAACGAAAGGGGTAACACCACCTTTGTGAAAACCTGAAACTGGTTGCAGCCGTCCAACAACGCTGCCTCTTCGAGTTCTCGGGGCACCGTGTCAAAGAAGCCTTTCAACATCCAAACGCACAGAGGAAGGGCAGTGACGCAGTATGCGAGGATGAGGCCTAAGTGGGAGTTCAACAGGCCGAGCGATTTCATCACCAAGAAGTAAGGCACCAGAATGATGATGCCTGGGAACATCTGCACGAGCAGGAAGGCAAACATGGACACGTCCCTGCCTGTGAATTTGTAGCGGCTGAACGCATAGCCGGCCGGAATGGCGACGACCAACCCCAGCAAGGTGGTACCGATACTGACGATGAGCGAATTGCGCATCCACGTCCAGAAAGCATCACTACCGAGCATGTTGGAGAAATGCTCGGTGGTGTAAGGCCCACCGAGGGACCCACCCAGGGCATTGCCGGGTGAGAGGGCGATGTCGAGGATCCACACCAACGGAAGGAGGGTCAAGACCACGAAATGTAAGAGGACGAGGTGGGCACCAAAGGCTTGGAAGCGAGGGGCGAGGGATTGGTTTCTTGCCAACCCGTATTCGATTGCACCGGTGGACAAGGACCGTGTCGACCATGCCGAGACGGGGCGGCCGGACACCCAGAGGATGGTCAGGGCGCCAGGACCCACCATCCAAGCATGCATCCAACAGTCAAACAGGCTCATGGGGGTCGAGAGCAGACGAACCAAACCACACAACAGCACGGCACCGCCCAGCACCAAGGCTTGATTTCGTGAAGCTGGATTCTGTTCCTTGGGAAGTGAATTCAACAAGGCTCCAATCAACACCACGCCAAGGACGCCGATGAGGAAGGATTCACCTCCGCGAAGCGCATCTACGGACAGGAGCATCACGTTGACCACCACGCTGACCAACAACCAATGTCGGAGTGTGGACACCTCAACGGGTGTGTACCACCGACGAACCGTCGCTGGTGAGATCATACCGTCGCCTCCGTTGCGTTGGTCCGCTTCATGTACGTCCAAGAGAACGCCAGGAGCATCAGGAAAATCACCACCGACCAAGCCGCTGCGATGCCGTACGCACCATCACGGAAGGCCACATCGTAGACATAGGTGATCAAAATATCCGTCTGTCCAGGCTCACCAAAGTACAGGTCTGGACCACCGTCGGTTAAGAGATAGATGACGTTGAACATGTTGAATGTCCAAATGAAACCGAGCAAGGAAAGCGGAACAAGGGCACTTTTGAGGTTCGGGAAGGTGAGATACCGGAAGGTATCCCACGAACCAACTCCGTCGAGTTGGGCGGCTTCGTACATCTCCTTTGGCAGGGCCTGAAGGGCACCGCTGAGTGACATCATCATGAACGGGACACCGAGCCAAATGTTGACGAAAATCACCACGAGTTGAGCCCCAGTAGGGTCGGCCAAGAATTGGAACTCGGTCCCCAGCACATCGTTGACAAGTCCTTCAGGTTGGAACATGCCCTTCCAAACGAGGACAGAGATGTACGAGGGAATGGCCCACGGGAGGAGCAACACCGTTCGGTACACCGTGGTGCCACGAATGTTCGCCCGGTGCAGGACCAAAGCGAGGAACAGCCCGAGGCCGATGTGGGCGGCCACATTGCTCACCGTCCATACCAGCGTGAACAAGGTCACACGGAGGAAACCCGAGGACGTGAACACATCAAGGAAATTGACAAGCCCAACAAACGATTCATCGCCGAGCCGTGTGGCATCGGCGTTGGTGAACGAAAGCCAAAATCCGTAGAGGACGGGGTAGAAGGTCAGCACGGCCAGAGCCAGCATGGCGGGTGCGATGTAAGCGTGAGCAGAACGAGCGTGTAAGCGGCCCGCTTTGACATCCATGTATCGACCGAAACTGAGCAGAGCAACCAGTGACACGACAATGGCGCCCAAGGCAAACAGAACGGCGGAGGTGTCCCCTGTCGATGGAACAACGTCGCTCACATCCGTACTAAGTTCCACGCTAAACACCGAGCCCCCATCCCCTTTCACCTCAATTTGGTGCAGCATACCGGGCACCATACCGGTGAGGGAACATTCGATGACCGCGGCGCCGTCGGGGATGAGGCGGGTTGAGCCAACATACGGCATCTCCATCCCGTCAGCCAAGCAAGCATCGTACGCAGGCAACAGCGACGGTGTGAGGGCCTGAGACGAGAGACCTGAGTGCGTTGCACCGTCCACAAGAACGGTGTAAGTTGACGAATCATCGGTGGTGAAATTCACCGTAATGGTGCGATAGCCATCGTTTTGTGGAGGAGGAGCGGCTCGTTCCAATCCACTCATCTCTTCGATGAGCGCCGCATTGGCTCCCGAAAGGGCCGCTTCAGCGCTGGCCGTCCCCGTGTAGACCTGCTCAAAGGCGGTGACCAAGGGTCCGTACACGAGGGCCATGCCACGCGTGGTCGGTGCCGGTGTACCGGCGTTCAACTGGTCCATGAAACCCGCCAGAACTTCATCACCACGAACCTCTTCATCTGCGGCTACATCAAGGTGGGTCGGTAGGGTGTAAGTTTCCAACGCAAACTGTTTCTGGACATCTTCACTCGATAGGAACAGAGCCAAATCCACCGCTGCCAACTTGTGAACGCTTTGTTTACTGACGGTCCATCCCTTGTAGGTGACAAGTGGAGCCACGCGTTCCCCCGTTGCCTCAATGACCGGAAGCATCGCTTGACCCACATCCAACCGGCTGGCTTCGTAGGTGGCCCAATTCCACGGACCATCGACGATCATGGCTGCTTTGGAGCCGATAAACTGGTTTTTCATGCCCTCAGTTTGCGTGCCGGTGGCGACCACCTCGTGCTCCAATTCTAAATCGAGCAACCAATCCAAAGCATCAGCCGAACCGTTGGAATCCAAGGTAGGAGCACCGGTCTCGTTGAACAAAGAACCACCCCAGCCTGCTTGGAAACCAAACCACCAGTAGGCCGACTTGACCGGCAAGGCCAACCCCTGAACGTCTTGATAGGTCAGGGTTTGCGCCGCCTGAAGCAAATCGTCTTGCGTCCACGAAGCATCAGGGTAGTTCACGCCACGAGCGTCGAAAATCGCCTTGTTGTAAATCAGCGAGAGCGCATCTTGGCTCGCTGGCACCCCGTACAAGGCCTCGTCGTACCGCATTGCATGGAGAGCACGCTCGTCGAATTGGGCACGCTGCACTGGCGTGAGGTGTGGACGAAGGTCTTCCAACAAGGGGAATCCGTCAACGCGGACTTCCCCAATAGCACCCAACTGATCGCTCGAAAGTCGCATCAAATCGGGAGCCTCCCCGCCTTGAGCTGCCGTCATGAACAGGTTGTCGGCGTCGCCAAATGGCACAAGTGATGCATCCACGGTGATGTTGGGATGAAGCGTCTCGAAGGCGTTGATGGACGCCAAGAAGACATTCTCTTCTTTGCTTTCAGCGGCAAACGTGTGCCACACAGTCAATGTGATGGAGCCATCACCCTCCTCTGTTGAGGAGAATGCATCGTCGCCGCCCAAGCACCCGGCCATGAACACCGAACACATGAGCGCAACGACCAGGGCGGCTCGCCGAGCCTCTCGTCGGCACCAAATACCGGCCATGGACGAGGGATGAAGGTGGTGGATTAAACACCTTAGGCGCTTTCATTCCCTTCAATATCAAAACCCATCAGCGGCAAAATAGCCTGCAGATCTTTGACGTTGACCACCGGCACACCTGCAGCCTCAAACGCTTCCTTCGAGCTGTCCCGAGTGGGGTTGAACCCGATGAATCGGCTGCCCTCAACCATCATGGACAAGTCCATTTCTGAGTCACCGACGGAGACGCAATCCTTTGCTTCGAGGTTGTTCATCTCCAGCAGTCGTGTGATGATGGCGCCCTTTCCACTGGCGTGAAGTCGGCACACTCCCTCATCGGTGAGGAAGCCCTCGTCGTCAAAGACGAAACCGTTCGCAATCCAATCGTCCACATTGAGCATGCTCGCAATGGAACTCACAAAGAGGTCGACACCTGCACTGACAATGGCAACGAAGACACCCTCCTGTTGGAGGCGTTCTACGCACGCACGAGCACCTGGCATCAACTTGACACCGGCGTATGCTCTGAACAACTCGTCCTGGTGGATGGGGTTCCTCACCGCCTTCCACATCTGGATGTCTGAGCGCATGAACTCGACGTCGCTGATCTCACCACGGATGAACCGAGTGAGGTTCACGGCGTTGTCCGTACCAAACGAGTCGTGCAAGGTCCGCCATGAACTCACGGCGTCGACGAGCACACCATCGCAGTCAAAGACCACGACCTTGGGTTGTTCGTCAGCCATGGTATCCACCTCGGGTGTTTTCACCCTTGCGTACGCTCACCAAGGAGAGGAGGCCCCGAAGGGCCTCGCTCTCCGAGGCGGTCGTCCAAGGACGACGTCGCTTCTACGTCCGTCAAGCCTCAAGCCTTCCTGTCGTAGCTCAGGTCATCCCAAGTTCGGAGCAAAGCCCCGTCTCCGTTGATAGGAGCATAGCTCAGGGTGATCGTAGCGTCTTCAAGAGGCGTACCGTCAGGTGCGTGGGTTCGGATAAAGATCGTATCTCCAGAGTTGAAGGTCGAAATTGACCGGGTCTCTGATTCTGAGATTTGTTCCTTGGTCACCGAGTCCACGAAGGTCACGAAGGCGTCGCTGTTGGCAGGGTTGAACCCGTACACACCGGCGCTGTCAGCCAGGTTCACCGAGTAGGTGTTGAGCGCACCCGTAGCGTTGGTGTAGAACACCTTCACCTCAACGGCTTGCGTGGCAAGCGGCGTCTGAGACTGCTCAACAGTGATGCGCCAGTGGCCTTCATCAGCATCGAATCCATTGATGTCTTCGATGTCGAAGGTGACACGGGGCACACCCTTCACGTCGGTTTCGGCTAGGCTGGAAGCCCACACATAGATGACACCGGACAGCACCACGGTGATGGCGACCATCAGGATGGTAGCGATCACAGGGCTGACGGCTGCGTCGTCTTCAGCCATCGACTCGACTTCCTCTTCGTCGTCAGCACGGCGGCTGGCGAAGGAGAGGGCACTGACGAAGAGACCCGTGAGGGCCACAGCGACAATACTTGGGGCGAACGATGGAACGGCGCTGGCACCGATGGTTTCCACAACATCTGGCAGGAACTGGTCCGTGGCCAGGAAGTTGCTGGCTGGCTGGTTGGCGTGGTTACACACGTCGGCTGTAGCAAGCGAGGTCATGATGTTGTTACACCAGTTGCTGTCCTCGAGGAGCGGTCGGCGCTCAG
>JBMSEL010000056.1:0-7751 GCA_049412325.1 Candidatus Poseidonia sp. | reverse complement strand
TCGGTGAGGAAGGTTTCGAGCCACTCGGTCGTGTGGATGTCCAAGTGGTTGGTCGGCTCGTCGAGGAAGATGACGTCAATGCCGTTGAGGCCGACCAGTTGGCGGGCAAGGGCGAGTTTGGCCTGTTCGCCACCCGAGAGCTTGTTCACGGCCATGTCCATCGGGTGTTTGTCGAGGCCGAGACGCTCGAGGATGCCTTTGGCGATGCCCGCCACGTTGCCACCACCGCTCGAGGCAAGGGTTTGTTGAAGTTCGGTGTAGCGCTCCATGACCGGTTCCCAGTCACCCTCGTAGAAGGACGGGTCGACCATTTGCGCTTCAATGGCGGCGATCTCTTCCTCGAGTTCTTGGAACTGACGGCCTTTGCGACCAAGTTCTTCTTCGATGGTTGAGTCGGATTCGAGGTCTCGAATTTGCGTCAGGTAGGCGAGGCGAATACCTGGAGCAAACTCGATGTCGCCAGTGTCTTGCTTTTGCTCACTGATGGTGTTGAGCAGCGTGGTTTTTCCGGCTCCGTTGTGGCCAACGATGCCGATTCGGTCGCCGTCGTTGACTTTGAGGTTGATGTCGCGCAACACATCAACGGCGCCAAAGGAGCGGTCAACCGCCTCCACGTTGATGAGTTCGCGTGCCATGGATGTCCCTCAATTGGAGCGCCGCCGTTGACCGTAGATAAATCACGCTCACTTCGCCGGCGTAAACGCGCAGGTCCAACGCTGCCTTCGTTCCGGCCAGAAGGGGTCGGTTTTTTGAGGAGAGAAGCGCTAACCGCATTATGAACGGTAAATTCGTCACTGCATGGGTGTTCGTGGCCATGATGCTCCTGATGGTCGCTCCCATGCCGCAGCCAACGGTGCTCAAGGACGAACCCGTGGTTCACCATGTGGCATCTCCATCCGATATGGTGGTCAATTTCTCTTACACCGTTTCCGGTGGTGCAGAAGTGGTCGGCATGGCCTATGCGAACGACCACTACTACGTCGCTGTCGCCCACGACGGAGCCGGCACGGTTGGGAATCACTCGTGGCTCGGTGTCATGTCTGGAGGGATGTTACTCAAAATCGCTCACAACGGGACCGTCATGGGAAGTGCACACGCGGCTTATCGGCCGCTGAAGATGGTGGTCTCGGACGATTATGCGGTGATGATCGGAGAACATTCATCCACCGGACTGTTTCTTGAGGCCTTCAAGCCCGACATGAACCTGCAGGCTCAACGCTACCTGTATTCCGTCGACACCAGTGGCGCCAACGCCGACCTGTTGTTTTACGACCTCTCCATCGACGGCACGGACGCTTACATCGTGGTGGGTTGCCCTGCACCTCTCGAAGAGTTGACCTTTTTCCAGGACATGTGTTCAACGGAGAACGGCCGCACGGGTTACGCCTTGGCGCAATGGGACATCGCCAGCAACACGGTCGCCATCGTGAGCAAAGCCCGCTACTTCGACATCGATCCAACCTCGATGAATTACTATGCCTCAGAAAACGGTGGTGGGACCGCCACGATTGGACCCAACCCTGATTGCCCACAGAGCATCTACGCCCACAACGGTACCGTGGAGGGCATCGCTAATGCCCACTGCAACGTTCGAAAACTGGCCGGAGCGGACCATGCGGCCTCGCTGTTCGGGTCCACATCCACATGGACGGTGAACCCCAACGATTTCGAAATCTCGATGGGGTTGGCCTTTTCGACGCTTGATGTCGCTCAATCGAACGAATTTTTCGACGGTGAGATCATCGGATTTGAGGCGTGCAATTCCGGGATCGACATTGAAGTCGACATGCTTCACCACGGCGGGCACTCTGCCCTGATGATTCACGGGTGGAGCGGCGGCGACAACAACGCCTGTTCGCTCATCGAACACGAAGCCGCCGATGCGGGTGATACCACCAAGGTTCTCACCACCTTCCGGGGGCGAGACGCCAACATGGGTCTGCTGGGGACCAACGACTTTTCGAACCCGATTCCCATCAAGTCCACGAGAGACATCCTCAGCATGGTGGCCACCTCAAGCGACGGCATTGGATGGGCGGGTGTGTGCCACACCGGGAGTTTGGCTGACGACCAAGTGGCCATCGTGATCGGTGGCCAGATCGAGCAGATCAGTCTCATCTCATGGCAAGGCAACGTCATCATCAACGCCACCTCGCACAATGTCAACGCCGGTTGCCCCGAAGACCTCGCTGCAGGAAACGGCGAGGTGCTGATGCTGCAAAACGACGGCATCACGCAAACACTCACCTTCTTTGGGCAGGATGCCGATGGCGACGGTTACGGCCTGTTGACCGACGCCTTCCCCAACGATGCGAACCAGTGGAGCGACAACGACGGTGACGGCTTTGGCGACAATTTGGGCTTCTCCAACAGCGATGACTGCCCTTACGCCGCCGGCAACTCCACCATCGGGCGAAAAGGATGCGCTGACAGCGATGGAGACGGACGCTCGGACTACACCGATGTGTTTCCCCAAGACAACACCCAATGGAACGACGAAGATGGCGACGGCTACGGCGACAACCAAACGGGAAATTCAGCGGACGACTGTCCGAACATCCCCGGCGCCTCCAACCGCGACCAGCGCGGCTGCCCTGACGCCGACGGCGACGGATTCAGCGACGAGAACGACCCGTATCCGGGCGATGCCACGCAGTGGGCCGACTCCGACCAAGACGGCTACGGCGACAACACGTTGGGCATGAGCGGGGACGCCTGCCCGATGATCTACGGCAACAGCACGCTGCGCTTGCTGGGATGTCCGGACCAAGACGGTGATGGCTACGCCGACATCGAGGACGACCTCCCGATGGAGCCAACTCAGTGGGACGACTTGGACGGTGATGGCTACGGCGACAACATGCAAGGCATGAACTACGATGAATTCCGCTTTGACCCAACCCAACAAACCGACCGAGACGGCGACGGCTACGGCGATAACTTGGGCGGTACACGAGGCGATGCTTGCCCCGACACGCCAGGCAACTCAACCGCTGACCGCTTTGGGTGCCTCGACACCGACGGTGACGGTTGGTCGGATGCGGGTGATGGATTCCCGAACGATGAGGCCCGTTGGAGCGACGCCGACGGTGACGGCTACGAGGACTCAGAGGACGCCTTCCCGTTCGACCCCACCCAGTGGAACGACACCGACGAGGACGGGTTTGGCGACAATCGATTCGGCTCCAACGCCGACAAGTTCCCGCTCGACCCCACGCAATGGTACGACATCGATGGCGATGGCTATGGAGACAACCCGGACGGGCAGGACTACGACGCCTTCTTGGCCGAACCCAGCCAGTGGTCGGACGTTGATGGCGATGGATGCGGCGACAACCCGAACGGACGAAACCCCGACCTGTTCATTGACGACCCCACGCAGTGCGAAGACAACGACGGTGACGGCTACGGCGACAACCTCTCGGGCAACAACCCCGACCCCTACCTGTTCGACTTTGACAACGACGGCTACAACGACAGCATCGATGTGCTACCCAAACTCTTCTCCCCGGGTGACCTCGACAACGATGGCACCCCTGACAGCGAAGATGCCTTCCCGACCAACCCGCTTGAGACATCGGATTTCGACGGCGACATGATCGGTGATAACCAGGACCCGGACGACGACAACGACGGTGTGCTCGACGATGCGGAAATCAATGCGGGGACCGACCCGTTTGACCCCAACTCCAAGCCGGTTGACAGCTTTGAGATCATCTTGCCGGGGACCTCCATCGGACTGGGGGCATGGGACCTCATCGGTGTGTTTGTTGGTATTCCGTTCACGGTGTGGATCCTCATCGGCATCGCCACAAGGGGCAGCCGACAGCGCCGATTCGAAGACATGCTACGAGGGGCCGAGCGCCGTGAAGAACTGGAAGACATTGCCTCGGCCTACGAGCGTGCCGTGATGATGCGCATGCTTGGACCGCACCAAGCCATTCGACTCGAACGTTTGCGGACGGAATTGGACGACGAACTTGAACAGGCCATGCACGCTGCGTTCAGCGGTCAAAATCGACAAGGGAATCAAGAGGAATGGGATGAATACTATCGCCAACAAGCGGCCTACAAGGCGGCCCAACCCGCCACGGTTGAACAAGCAGAGCGTGCTTCAACCTACGAGAAAGACATCCCAGACGTGCCTACGCAGCAGAACGAATGACGAGGAATTCCCGGGTGTGACGCCACCCTTGAATTGATGAACCAACGGCTGCTGGAAGGGGCATGGCCGAGGACGAGGAGGTCGTGTTCACGACGAGCACCGGGCCGGTTCGTGTCATCACGGCAGCGTCCCTGTTCGACGGCCACGACGCCGCCATCAACGTCATGCGCCGACTGATTCAGTCTTCGGGGGCTGAAGTCATCCACCTCGGCCACGACCAATCGGCCAAAGCCGTGGTCGACTGCGCCATACAGGAAGACGCTCACGCCGTGGCCTTGACCTCCTATCAGGGCGGACACGTCGAGTACTTCACGTACATTCGAGAACTGCTCGATGAAGCAGGATGCGAGCACGTTCGCATCTTTGGCGGCGGGGGCGGCACCATCACGCCGCCCGAAATTCGTACCCTGCACCAGTCGGGCATTTCCAAAATCTACTCCCCCGACGACGGCCGCACGATGGGTCTGATGGGCATGATTCACCACCTGATGGGGTTGGCCAGCGAGGTTGACCTGATTGGCAAGGAGCGGATGGACAGCCTGAACGGGCCGGTCACGCCTGAGGACATGGCCAAGGTCGGCTTGCTGCTGACGCTGTCGGAATCAGCCGACGACAAGGCGTTCAAGGCCGCTGTTGAGGCGTGCCGTTCCTCGGACAAGGACGTGCCTGTCATCGGGTTCACCGGAACGGGCGGGGCAGGAAAATCCAGCCTGCTCGACGAACTGATGCTCCGCATTCAGCGGGACAACCCCGGCAAGAAGGTCTGCCTGCTGTGCGTGGACCCGACCCGAAAGCGAACCGGTGGCGCCCTGCTTGGCGACCGCATCCGCATGAACTCACTTTCCAACAACGACCTCTACATGCGCAGCCTCGCCAGCCGTGGCAGCGGCTCGGAGATCAGCGCCAACCTCGACCGAGCCATCGAGGTCGCCAAAGCGGTCGGCTTCGACCTCATCTTCTGCGAGACCAGCGGCATCGGCCAGGGCAGCGACGCCATCACGACGGTGGCCGACCACTCCCTCTACGTCATGACCGCGGAATTCGGTGCTCACACCCAACTTGAAAAGATTGAAATGCTCGATGTGGCCGATGTCGTCATTCTTAATAAATACGAAAAGCGTGGCAGTGAAGACGCCCTGCGAGCCATTCGCAAGCAGGTGCGACGCAACCGCAACATGTTCGACGTGGCCGATGAGGAACTTCCCGTGGTCGCCACCATCGCCAGCCAGTTCGCCGACGGTGGCGTGGACCGCCTGTGGCAGAAGGTCGCCGCCATGGTGGGCTTCGAAGCCAGCGAACCGGTCGACGCCATGGGTGAGCGCAAGGGCGTCATTCCGCCCGAACGCATTCACTACTTGTCTGAAATCGCCGCCACGGTGCGCGACTACCACGCTGCCAACACCGAAGTCGCCGAGAACCTCCGCCTCTGCCAGCATTTGGAGACGGCGGCCGCTAACGCAGAGGAACGCGGGGTGAAAGCGACGGCGACCGACCTGCGCGCCCAGATCGGCGAGATCATGGAGGGCATGGACGAAGCCAAGGAGACGCTGGCCAACTTCCGTGCTCTGGCCGAAGAATACGCTTCGGGCGAGTACACCTACCACGTGCGTGGCAAGCCGTTCAAGGTCCAAACCACGACCGAATCGCTGGCGCACTCGAACATCCCTCGTGTCGCCCTGCCCAAGACGCAGGACGACGGCGAGTTGTACCAGTTCATCACCAAGGAGAACGCCCCGGGGCACTTCCCCTACACGGCAGGGGTGTTCCCGTTCAAGCGAACCGACGAATTGTCGGCCCGCATGTTCGCCGGTGAAGGCGAGCCAGAGCGCACCAACCGTCGCTTCCACTACCTGAGCCAGGGCCAGGACTACGTTCGTCTCTCCACCGCCTTTGACTCGGTCACCCTCTACGGGCGGGACCCCGCTCGCCGCCCGGACATTTGGGGCAAGGTGGGCAACTCGGGGGTCTCCATCGCCACCACCGACGACGCCAAGCGCCTCTATTCCGGCTTCGATTTGTGCAACGCCAACACCTCGGTCTCGATGACCATCAACGGGCCGGCGCCCATCATCTTGGCCTTCTTCCTCAACGCCGCCATCGACCAGCAGGTCGAAGCCTACCTGGCCGAACAGGGGAAACCGGCGAAGTTGTTGGATTCGGCCTACCGAGGCGAACTCCCTGAAGGGCACAACGGGTTTGGACTGGCCACCGTGGGACGACGGGGCGACGAGATGGTGGACGCTGACACCTACGCTGAGATCAAGGCACGAACCCTCCAGACGGTGCGTGGAACGGTCCAGGCTGACATTCTCAAGGAAGACCAGGCGCAGAACACCTGCATCTTCTCCACGCCCTTTGCGCTCAAACTCATGGGCGACGTGCAGCAGTACTACATCGACCACGGCGTTCGCAACCACTACTCCGTCTCTATTTCGGGCTACCACATCGCTGAAGCGGGCGCCAACCCCATCACGCAACTCGCGCTGACGCTCGCCAACGGCTTCACCTACGTGGAATACTACCGCAGCCGAGGCATGGACATCAACAAGTTCGCCCCCAACCTGTCGTTCTTCTTCTCCAACGGACTCGACCCCGAATACACGGTCATCGGCCGAGTGGCTCGCCGCATTTGGGCGGTCACCATGCGCGACATGTACGGGGCCGACGAGCGCAGTCAGAAACTCAAGTACCACATTCAGACGAGTGGACGCAGCCTTCACGCCCAGGAGATCGACTTCAACGACATCCGAACGACCCTGCAGGCGCTTTTGGCCATCCAAGACAACGCCAACTCCCTCCACACCAACGCCTACGACGAGGCCATCACCACCCCCACCGAAGAATCGGTGCGACGCGCCCTGGCGATTCAGCTCATCGTCAACAAGGAAAGCGGCTGGACCAAGACGGAGAACCCGATGCAGGGCGCCTACATCGTGGACGAACTGACCGACCTCGTGGAGGAAGCCGTGCTTCAGGAATTCGAAGCGATTTCTCGGCGTGGCGGTGTGCTCGGTGCCATGGAGACCATGTACCAGCGAGGCAAGATTCAGGACGAATCGATGTACTACGAGCACCTCAAGCACGACGGTACGCTGCCCATCATCGGCGTGAACACCTTCCAGAACCCCAACGCCGCCGCCTTTGACGAATCGGCGGCGGACGACTTCGAGATGGAACTCGCCCGGGCGACGCCCGAGGAGAAGGAAGCCTGTTTGGAGCGGGTGGTCCACCGTCAGACAGTGGAGGGCGAGGCCACGCAGGCGGCCCTTGCACAGCTGCAAGAAGTCGCACGGCAAGGCGGGAACGTGTTCGAGGAATTGATGGAGACCGTGAAGGTCGCGAGCCTCGGTCAAATCACCGATGCGCTGTTCAACGTGGGTGGGCAGTATCGGCGCAACATGTGATGGTCGCTTTACTGAGATGTCTTTGCAGCCTCAGAGATAGCGATGAGTTTGCTGAGGATGTGCTTGGCCATCAGCGGAGGTACAGCATTACCCAACAAATCGTGCATGTCCGTTCGCTTATCGATCATGGTAAAATCATAGAAGTCCGGGAAGGTTTGAACACGAGCGGCTTCATGTGGAGA
>JBMSEL010000017.1:0-33134 GCA_049412325.1 Candidatus Poseidonia sp. | reverse complement strand
GCTTGTGATGACCGAACTCTTCGTTCTTGTCGTGCTGTGTTGGAATGTCGTGGAATGACGGGGTCGGTGGTGGTGAGGTGGTGGACCACTCGAGCGACCATCCACCCCAGGGGTCCTTGCCCACGGGCTCGCCTCGGCGAGCCGAGTAGAGAATGTTCCACACCAGCAGAAGCTGGCTGATGCCGAAGATGAAAGCGAAAGTGGACACGGCCATGTTGTATTCGGCAAAGCCGGATTCGATGGTGTAGGTGTGGGTTCGCCGAGGCATTCCCATGATACCCAAGGCGTGCATGGGCCAGAACGCTGCGTTGTAAGAAGCAAACCCGATGAGGAAATGCCACAGACCGAGGGTCTCGTTCAGCTTTCGACCGGTGGCCTTGGGGTACCAATAGTAAATCGCTGAGAACAGTGCAAAAACGGTACCGCCAATGAATACGTAGTGGAAGTGCGCCACCACGAAGTACGAATCGTGGAAGTGGATGTCAAGTCCAGCCACAGGGAAGAACATGCCCGAAATACCACCGAGGGTAAAGGTGACCAGGAAGCCCAGCGACCACAAGGTGTGGGTCTTCATCACGAGTGAACCGCCCCAGAGGGTGGCCAGCCAGTTGAAGATCTTCGCACCGGTGGGGATGGCGACAAGCATGGTCATGATCATGAACAGCGCACGCCAGAATGGGTCCATACCCGACGTCAGCATGTGGTGGCCCCAGACGATGAAGCCGACGATGCCGATACCAGCCATGGCGAACACCATCGATTTGTAGCCAAAGATGGAACGACGAGCCGAAGTGGCGAGCACTTCGGAAACGATACCGAAGGCCGGTACGATGACCACGTACACTTCGGGGTGGCCGAAGAACCAGAACAGGTGCTGGAAGAGCAACGGGTCGCCGCCGGCCACGAAGAACTGCGTTCCAATGGTGTGGTCGAACAGAAGGAAGGCCACGCCGATGATGAGCGCAGGCAGGGACATGAACAGCATGAACACGCTGATGAAGACCGACCAGGTGAACAAGGGCATCTTCATCCAGGTGACGCCGGGTGCTCGCATCGTGAACACGGTGGTGATGAAGTTCACACCACCCAAGGTCGAAGATGCACCGAGCATGAGCATACCAGAGATGAACGCCGTCGTACCAGGGTTGGAACCGTAGTCAGCGAGGGTTGAGCCCAAGTTCGCCTCATTGAGCGAGGAGTAGGGCGGGTACATGACCCACGTGATGTCCGCACCCTCGCCCGACCAAATACCGGTGAAAATGAGCGGAGCGGAGAAGACGAGGAGCCAGAGACCCATGGCGTTGATGCGGGGGAAGGCCAGGTCCTTGGCGCCGATCTGGAGTGGCAGGACGTAGTTCATGAAGCCAGCAATCATGGGCATGGCAGCAAGGAAAATCATCGTCGTGCCGTGCAGGGTGAAGAAGGAGTTGTATTCGTCGTAGGTCAGGAAGTCGTTCTCCGGCAGGGCCAGCTGAATGCGGAACAGCAAAGCCAACAATCCACCAACGAGGAAGAAGAAGAACCCGAACAGGAAGTACATGATACCGACTTCTTTGTGGTCGGTCGTGGTTAACCAGGGCTTGAGGAAGCCCCAGAACCTCTCCATGGTGAAGGTCTCGGGCGAGCGTCGATAGAACACCCACAGGATACCGGTGAAAATCAGTCCGGCTGCCAAACCGATGGAGGTGACGAAGATGACGAGGGCGCTGGCACTTGGCGCAAGTGCACCGGCGTTGATGCCAGCAATCGAAGCCGTAGCCACGTTCCAGTGGTCGCCTCCTGCCCCGTTTCCGCCGTTCACGGCGTTGCCGTAGATGGTCATCTCGACGTTGAGGTCGTCGGCTGCAGGAGCGGTCCACTCGAAGGTCCATGAGCGAACGGTGTTGGCCTCGTCGGTGTGCGTAAGGCCGCCGTCCATCATTTGGCTGAGCGAGGCGGGAACGGCGACGATGTCGCCGTGAGAGGCGAGAATGCGGTAGCCGCCGGCTCGACCGTTCCAGTCGACATCGTTGAGTTCCATGACGTCGTTCTGAACGGTGACGGTGAACGTGTAGGTTTCGCTGGCGTTGTAGGTCTCGGGTAGACCGTCTACGATCACGGTGGTGTCGGGTGAAGCACCGCCGTGGCAAGTACATCCCTGGTCGCCAGCGGCGCCAATGCCGCCGGGGGCTGCCGTGAATTGCGGTGCTGCCATCAAAGCAACAAGCAACACGCCGAGAAGGAGCGTGGCGCGGCCGCGCATCAGTACGCACCTCCAGCAGGCGGAGATTCACCGCTCTTCTTGACGCCGGTATCGACCGCGCAGTCCGTGCCTTCAGCAGCGACGATCTTCACTTGGCCGATCATCATGGAGTGCTGGTTGCCGCAGTATTCTGCACAGCGAATGGGGAAGGTACCGGGGTCGTCAGCGGTGATGGTCATGTAGGTGCCACCTTCGATGCCGGGGACCAAATCTTCCTTCACGCCCCATTCAGGGAGCCAAAAGGAATGCTGGACGCCAATGTAGTTGGGGTTGGAGTCGTCAGAAGGTGCGGAATGCATCTCAAACACAACGGCTTCATCGCAGGGGAGAATCATGTCTTCGCCAAGCGCAGAGGAAAAAGCAAAGTTGTCTCGATATCCATTCTCATCCTCGCCCGGAATGTGCATCCAGGTGTGGAGGACCTGTCCTTCAGCGTCCGTGACCTCTACGACAGCATGCCTCTCGGGAGCGAATGTCATCGCGGCAGCGGCTTGGCCAGTCATTTGGTCGATGGAGATGACGGGATGGTTGAACGTATCGCCAAACGTATTCCCGCCAACGGTCGTGATGGACACGTTCACGGCCTGCTCGTTGGTGCTGTTGACCATGAGTGTGGTCCCTCTCCAGTCGACGTTGATGCCGGTGATGGAGGGGTCGTCTTCCCAGGTAAGGGCGTCTTTGTATTCGTACTCCCAGAACCACTGTTTGCCGATGATCTTCATGTCGTGAGCGTCATCTTCGCCAGGAATGACCCAAACGGCCGTATTGGAGGAAAGGGCGAGCACGATCAGCCACGCAACAATCACGGTGGGCAAGACGTAGAAGAACACCTCGAGTTTGGTGTTGTGGCGATCGACCGGAAACGACCCCACTTCAATATGGTCGAGGTGGGTGGTATCGGGTTCAACACCCTCTCGGTAGCGGAGCATAGCCAAAAACATCCAGCCGAATGTGAAGATACCGACCAGAATGGACCAAAACATGAACTTATCATAGAGAACAGCGAACACCGTGTCTTCTGCTACCATGCAACCACCCTGCTTGACCGGCCGTGTAGCCCCCCCTTAAGCGTTGCTTGATGGGGGTTAGAACGCTCCTTTGTTTCAACCGCCACATGGGGCCACGGTGCGCGCTTTTTTCGCGATTTTTTCGTGGTGAAATTGAACGCTTTTTGCACCCAAGCCAGCCTCGTGAAAACCATTCGGGCGATGCTACTTGAACCCCCCGCGGCGAGTGTTCATTATGGCGGCTCGTTCCTCTCTTTCCGAGACCTTGGACGGCGCAGTGGTCATGGACATTGAGGTTCAACCCGCTGCAAAGGTACAGGGCATCACGGGATTCAATCCTTGGCGCTCTCGTGTGGCGGTCGCCGTCAAGGCCGCTGCCAAAGAAGGGCAAGCCAACAGGGCCGTGATTCACGTCCTTGCCACCCAACTTAACTTGAAAACAGCGGCGTTATCCATCACCGCCGGGCACCGCTCAAGGTTGAAATCGGTCCGCCTTGAGGGCCTCTCTGTCGCCGACCTGGCTGCTCGGCTGGAGCCGTTTGGAGAGGTCAAACCATGACAGCAGATTCATTCCACGGGATGGGGCGAGGGTCCTCCAACGCCGAGGAACGTTGGCACCAGGCGGCCCAAGCCCTGGCCCACGCTCGACAGCGGAACAGAGCCGCAGGGGCCGTGATGTTGGTTGAAGGTCGGCGAGACCGGCTGGCTTTGGAACGATTAGGCTTCAGCGGCTGCGTTGAAGTGCTGAACCGCGGTTGGCCGGTCGATGATGTGTTGGTTCATCTGATTGAAACCTATGGCCGCCGAAGCAAGGAAGACGGCGGTCCAATCGTCATCGTGTTCATGGATTGGGACCGCACAGGCGGGCGACTTCAAGCCAACATCCGACGCAACCTTGAGTCGCTCGATGTTCGATTTGACGAACAGCTTCGTTCCACGTTGATGCGGTGCCTCAAGCCAGAGACTCGGGTGGTCGAAGGCTTGTCTGGCCTTGCGGATGTGCTCGGGCCGTTGATGGACATGTACGACGGGCATCTCAATCTTCGCTGACAAGGGATGGATAGGCCTCTTCCTTCACCGTATTGAGGACGACGTGCGTGTACGAACGTGAGACACCGTCCAAGGTGAACACCGTCTTGGTCAAATTGTCCAGGTCAGCACGGTCTCTGACACGAGCAAGCACGATGGAATCCCAATCGCCTGTCACGTCATACACGGCAAACACGCGGGGGTCGGCAGAAATTTTCTGTTGCACATCGATCATGCGTCCTTTTTCGATCCGTAGGCCCGCCATGATGGTCATCGACCATCCGAGTTGGGCAGGGTTGAGGGCCACGCGATAGCCTTCGATGACCCCCTCTTCCTCGAGACGCCGAATGCGGTTGGTAACCGTCCCCTGTGCCAAGCCGAGGGTTCGTGCAAGCGAGCGATGGCTGACGCGGGCGTCTTCGCTGAGCAACATCAACAACGCGCGGTCGGTGGCATCCAAGTCCATGGTTTCGCTGAAAGGCCTACAGACCTTCAACCCTTCACTGTGGGGTGTTGGCCTCGTCTGAAGAAGGCGCACCCAACCAGAGGTGCTGCTTCCATGCCCCAAAGTCCTCGATTTCAATGGAGACATCGATGTGGACATCGTGGTTCACAGCCTCACGAAACATCACCGTGGTTTGCTTACGGTCACCAGCCTTGAGCTCCAGCCTTGAGGGTCGTCCTCTGAACTGCCAGGGTTCGCTGACCGCCCATCCTGTGATGTTGAACGGGTGCGTGCCGGCCTCGATGTGAACCTGAACCTGAAGCGGTTCCTCGGTTGACCAAGTGGCTTGCAAGTGTGGAATGGCCTGTTCCCGCTGTCGGAGGGCGCCGATGATGGAGACAGCGATGACCGTGGCAACCGCAGTGAGCAACAGCGGCGTCCACGTTTGGGTTGCGCTCACGCTCTGTTGAGGTGAAGGGAGCATGCCGTGAGCCATCCAAAGCAACTGGCTCCTGTTGTCTTCTTCAGCATCACTTCCGAACACCGCCACGGTGTAAGACCATCCGGTTGGTGTCGCTTTCAAGTCGACGCCTGCCGCCTCGAGGTGGTCAGCAGGCAACATGGAGACGAAGGAGGTGGCGTTGTTGGCCTTCACGGAAAAACCGACTTCTGGGCGAAGTTCACGCACGAGGTCGTTCACTTGGCGTTGGTGTTGGTCAGCGGCTCGGTCTTCGGTCAGCACAACGTAGAGAATGGTATGATTGCTGAGGTTTTTCAGCGGTGTGACCACGAGGTCAAAGGCCACCATTCTGGCTCTGTCCTCTGCAGAAACAACCTTGACTTCACCCGAGACATGAACGATGGCCTCCGTGGGAAGCGTGTGCATTTCAACCGTGGTGTTGGTTTGGTTTACCTCCATGGAAAGGTTGCGACTTGAGGCGCGATAGAGCGCATCATCGTCCGGCCAGTCGGAACCGGATTCTTCACTCCACGACCACCACGTCCATCGGACCTTGTCTTCGGAGGGCTCGGGGATGTTCTCCAGCGAAGCAGGAACATACACTTCCTCCAAACCATCAGCGTTGCTCGCTTCGAGGTCAGCGGTCGCGTGGATGGCCCACGGTTGCGCAGTGGCGAGCGCCACGGGGAGCAGCAACATCGCCAGCACCAAACCGAGCAGGAGACGATGCACGTTCATTCCTCCTCGTCCCGCCAGGGAAGGTTGAGTTTGTAGCGCAGGATGTTTTGTTCGTTCACGTCGATCATGAGGGTGATGCGAGCGCCCACCCAAACCGAGATGGTCTCCGTCCCCCAAGGCAGTGGACTTCGCAACAGGTAGGCACCAGCCGGTAAATCGTGAAGGTTGGTTTCCTTTGAGAATTCGTCAAGAAGCGGAGCCCAACCTCGTAACAGCCGAACGAAGATGTCGGTTGAGACGGGGGCGACGTTGTTTTGAAATTGATTGCCGTAGGCATACAACGCCTCTTGACGTGAGCGCCACGAGCCTTTCTTGAGGGTGAAGGCGGGAAGGCCGGCGTGCACCACTCGCACAGGATGGAAGGAATCACCACCCCACACATCGCCTTTGTTGGTGGGTGAAGGGGGCTTGAACAAGCGTTCGTACACCATGGGCGGTGCGATGTTGAGCCGCTTGCCTCGCTGCCACAGTGACGATTCGCTCAGGTCAATGCCGTACATGGTCTGCACGAGATTGACAACATCAGCCTCGGCCTGGACGACGGAATTCGAGGTTGGCTTCGGTGGCGCCTTTACCGTCGGTGTCCAATCGCTGTCGTGGCGCGTGGCTCGCCGTGAGGTGTAGGCCTTCGCCTTGGGTTCTCCTCCCTGCGAAACATGCCGGAATTGTGCGACGAAGAACCCACCTGTGTTGTTGTCGTCGTGCCATAATCGCAAACAGTGCTGAAGTTGTGCTTCGACCGCTTTTTCCTGCGCCTTATCGCCCACCCCGATGACGCAGCGGTCCTGTGGGGCGAGATGTTCGGATTGGAAGAAAGGCAGCGTCTCCGTTTCCGAGAGCGGCACAGCCTCACCCTCTTCGTTGAGAACAGGCCAAGCGGTCAAACCGGGGTGAAGTTGGATCCCCTCAAGGGCCATCGGGACGAGTTCAAGGTAGGGGCAACGGCGCAAGACTTCAGCAACCACGGCTTCGTTCTCCACCGGGTCCATGCTGCAGGTCGAATACACAAGATGTCCACCCGGCACCAGCAGAGAAGCGCCGCGAACCGTGATGTCCACTTGCATCTTGAACATCTTGCGACTTTCTTTCGGTGTCCAATCCCACCACACATCCCGATTCTTTCGGGTGGTAGCTGTGCCAGTGCAGGGGACGTCGGCGATGATTGCGTCAAATCCGGGTGGAGGAAGTCGTCCAAAGTGCCGACCATCGTGTTGGGTGACCACGATGTTGGCCAACCCCAAACGGCTTCTGTTGCTCACCAACATGTTGAGTCGGCCCGACACAGGTTCGTTGGCAACGACCACACCGTCGGGGTGCAATCGTTCACCCAGTTGCGTGGTTTTCGAGCCGGGCGCGGCGCACATGTCGAGGGCAAGCGTACCGCTGTTGGCTTCGAGCAGTCGCACGGGGAGCATACTCGCGGCTTCTTGGCGCGTGATTCGGCCGGTTTCATGCAGCAAGGCCATCATCCGTTGCGCCAATCCTTCTGGTGCTCGTCCCCGGGAAAAAGGCATGACAAAGGCCGTTTCATCACCCATCCAAGGAAGCTCAACGGCCCCGAGCGCTTTGACCTGCTCGACGGTCCATGCTCGGTCGCTTCGATGGAGTGAAATTCGAAACGTCTCCGGTAGCGGCTCAAGGGCGGCATCCAACCATGCCGCATCATCTCGACCTAAATGACGCGCAAGGGCCGCTAAGGAGGAGCGTTGGGCGTAGGCTCTTCGCTCTTCAGCGGCGTCCGTTGGTCCTCGCACGGGCAAGGCTCGGCCATCCTCGCTTTTGGTCTTCCGCCATGATGAAAAGGTGAGCCGTGGCCTTCCCGTTCATGCTGGCGGCTTCGGCACCTTGGTACCTGCCGGCCTTGTTCCTCGCCTGCCTCTCTTGGACGGCGGCGTTTTCATTGCTGCCTCGAATCGACCATCGAACGCTGGTCAAACGGTTGTACGTGTGGGTTCCACCAGCCATGGTGATGGGTCTGCTGCTCTCGAGAGCCATTGACCTCTTGGGCCTAGAACCAGGCCATCCCGAAGTCGCGTTGATACTGGGTCAGGGCGTTGATATGGGGGCCAGGTTGCGCGTCTTGTTCACTGGCCAAGGGGCTGTCGAGGGCGCCTTGTTTTCTCTGTTGGTGTTCGCTGTCCTCTCGCCAAAATTACCCAGCCTCCGAGGTGCATCCATGGCCACCACCGATGCCGTCCAATCACGCATGATGACCCATGCCGGTTGGTGGGGGCTGCTCACACTGATGGTGTTGTTTGACCCGACCGCCTACGAACCCATGGGTTCGCCACCGACCGTTCCAACGCGCTCGTTGGCACCATGGAGTGTCCTCCTTTCGATCGTTCTCTTCACCTTCTTGCTCATGATGGCAGGGGAAATCATGAGTGCCACGGCTCGCATGGCATCGACTGGTGAAACCCGTTTGTTGTTCCATCGTGCCTTGATGAAGACGGCGGTAGCGGGTGCCGCTGCATGGTGGCTGCTGATCCAAACCGATGCGATGACGCCCGATTGGTGGGCTCGGCCGATGATGGATGCGCGGCTGGCCATGGGCGTTCTCATCGCGACGTACGCCACCCTCATGGCCACTTCACACGCTTTTTCCACCATGGCCGAGGGGCTTCATTCAGCGGCTTCTCGCCAGGCTACGGTACTGATGTGGACGCTGACCATCACGACGGCGGTCTTGGTGAGCATCACCTCCGCCACCGCCGACGCTGTTGAGGTGTACGGTGCAGGTCTTGATGCCGTCTTGACCGGTTGGCGTTGGGCGGTGCTCGCCTTGACAGCGGGGGTGGTGGCCATGACCCTGCCCATGGTTGGCTTCGATGCTGCTCACCACCCTGAGGCGTGGTGGTTTCGCATGGCCATGATGCTCTTCCTCCCGGTGGCTGTGTTGATGGCCGACGGGGGTTGGTTGCTCATGCCGGCCATGTTGGTAGCAGGGTCTGTATTCCCTGTGGTCCACCTCTTCGTCATGGCCGGTGCATCACGACGAACACCCGGCGTGCTGGCCGCATCAGTTCTTCTGTTGGGAATGCTGTTCTGCGTCATTTCATCGCCTGAGCAATCGCTGTTTTTGGCCGCTGGAAGTGTGATTTCAACCACGGCGTTTGCCACGGCTTGGTATCGACGTGAACTTCAGCGCAGCGCAGTGGAATCAACGGGTTGAGCCCTTGAAGGTACGCGCTCTTTAAGAGTACACCAGCGAAGCGGCGACTGAAATCTTCGGATTTCAGGGATGGGACCCTTATGGCACGAGCTTTCCGCGCAGGCGTTGAACCACGACGAAAATTACGCATGCCGTTGCGCCAACGACTTTGGCGCCCGGTCCAAGATTTGG
This sequence comes from Candidatus Poseidonia sp., assembly GCA_049412325.1. GTDB lineage: Archaea > Thermoplasmatota > Poseidoniia > Poseidoniales > Poseidoniaceae > Poseidonia. The sequence continues at coordinate 23,870 of JBMSEL010000017.1, read as the reverse complement.
CTTCTCTTACATCACGAGCACAACGTATTGGTGAACAGATGGGGCCGTTGACCGAGGTCCCAGCACTGGTCCGCATCGAAAACGAGCATTGGATTTTCGAGCGTATTGAAGCGTCTACGCTTCATGAACTCACCCACCGTTTGGTGCTCCAAACCAGCGAAGGGCAAGAGGTTCTCGGTGTAACAGAGGATTTCTCAACAGCGCTTGAAGTCGCTCGTTGCATGGCAGAAAACGACCAAAGGGTCGTGTTGATTCAGCCGTTGTAATTTCAAAACAGGTTCCAAATGGCTTGAACAACGCCTTGGTTGACCAAGTAGAAGAAGCCGCCAAGAGCGATGCAGGCAAGGTAGACCTGAGCGGGCGTGATCTTCCAAGATTCTTCGGATTCCTCGTCGAAATACCGAATCAAACCTGCAGCCTGCTGAATGCCGCTGCCATCGCTTTTCTTCTTTGTCGCCATGGGGACCGGTTGTGGCCACAGACCTCCCCCTTATCAACGCGACGCGTCATTCATTCTTCTTCATCCGAGGACACATCTTCGGTCAAATCGACGAAGGGAACCTCCTCTTCAGCGAAAAACGACGCCCGCAATTCATCGATGTTCGTGGGTTCTTCGTCGCCGTTGCTCATGATGTCGGTACCGTCTGAAAAACGAGCGCTGGGTGCCGGGATGTAATCGGCATCTGGATTGGCCGCCATTTGAATCAGGGTTGCCTCAAGCCGTGCAATGGCTCGCTCAACACCGGGGGCGTTGTCCTCTGCCAATGCTTGTCGGGCCATATGGAGGTCTTCGTCGATGATGGCCCGCCATTCATCAGCCTCGTCAATCTCTTCGGACCAGGCCTCCATGGCCCGAGTGCGCATGGATTCAATGAATTCGTTGAGGTTGTTCTTACCGATGTCGAACAGTGCTCGCCAATGCCGCTCGTTTTCCTTGACGTTCGTGCTGAGGTGCCTTCCAATCCATCGTTCAGCCCCCCTTATGTGAGCCATTTCCCATGGCGATTGGCCAAGGGCACTGCACGTGTCGAGCACGAGGCGCGCTCGGTCGGCGAGCGACCCCCCGAGTCGAATGACGTTGAGATAGCCCGAAGTCACGAGCCCCCACCCCCAGTAGGGCAGCGACTGGACCTCCACGCGGAGATCACCGCTGTTGGTCACCAGCGTCCATCGCTGCTCATTGTAGCCGGGCGCTTCGGTGAACTGGGGCGTGTCAGGATGAGCCAGTTGAGCCAGGATGGCCTTGGCAACATCACCGAGGTACACCACCCGGCTTGGCCCGTTGTAGTGCTTGCCGCGCAGCAGTTGATGTGCGGTGTCAATTTTGTGAGAAGCGTCAGCGTGGCGCACTTGCGCAACCAACACCGAATGTGTAGCGTTTACCACGTCGTCCACTGCACTCCCCACAATATCTCGTGGAGAGGCGGCGCACTCATGAAGGAACCGCATCTTGACGCCGTCGATTGGTGCAGGAAGGTTCAAGTTGGGCACATTCCATGGCAGAACAGGTGAAACCATGGCAGGGAAAGCAAGCGGCTCGGGCATCACATCGTTGCCCGGCGTTGGTGCAGCAACGGCGAAAAAATTGACAGCAGCAAAATTGGGAACCGTCGCGAAGTTGGCGAAAGCAAGCATCGGCGACCTCCAAAAAGCTGGACTTTCAGCCGCCGTCGCCAAGAAGGTCTCGGCTGCTGCAAAGGCTGCATCGGCCACCAAGGAAACGGCAAAGAAAGCCACCGGCAAAGCAGCAGGTGCGGCAAAGAAAGCCGCTTCCAAGGCGAAAACGGCTTCGAAAACGGCTGCCACGAAAGCCAAATCTGCTTCAAAGAAAGCCACCACCACCACCAAAGCGGCCGCCGAAAAAGCCGTTGGGAAAGGACAGAAAGTGGCCGAAAAGGTCGTAGAGAAAACCAAATCGGCGAGCACGACCCTCAAAACGTCAAAGGACAAGGATCGGAAAGGTTCCAACATCAGTGTTCCGAAGTCCGTGAAGGACATGCCGTGGTTCAAGAAGCGATAGAACCCCATCGCACGACCGCTACCTTTGAAGGCCTTCTCGCCTTCTTTTCGCACATGCCAAGGCGAAAGTACGGTCGCCTTCGCAAAACGGTTGAACTTCCTCCCAAAGGAAACTGTTCGCGCTGCCGCTCAGGCAAACACTGCCCCATCGAAGGCCATCAAGGACAGACCATTCATCCGCATCGCAATTGGGCCGGGCCTGAACGGATGCTGAAGCGAAAAAAGTCGTCCTCGTGATCACACGACACCGTGCGTGCTGGTGGATGGCGTGGTCTCTTTTACCGGGGCGCTTTCCATTGGACGCTCGTCCATGTCCTCGCGCATCGATTGAGCACGGTGGTACACCTCTCTCAGGGTTTGGTCGGAGATCTCGAGGTAGACGCGTGTGGTAGCGATGGTGGCGTGTCCCATCAAACGCTGAATGGTGACCAAATCGGCGCCGCGCTCCAGCAGTCCGGTAGCGAAGTTGTGACGAAGCACATGCGGGGTCAATTTTCCCTTAGGGAGGTTGGCCTCTTGGCCGAGCGAATCCATCATTCGCTGAACGCCTCGGGGCTGGAGGCGCCGTCCGTGGCGGTTCACAAAACAAGCTGATTCAGATGCAGGTGCGAGACGGTTGCGAATGGGAATCCATGCTTGGAGGCGTTCAACGGTTCGCTTGGTAAACAAGACCAATCGATCTTTGTCACCCTTCCCGCCCAAGACGCGTGCGGAACCGTCGTCAAAATCAATGTCCTCCATGTTCAATTCACAGATTTCACTGACGCGCATCCCGGTGTCGAGCATCATGGTCACCACGAGTGATGCTGCAGGATCTTCACTCAGGGCCGCCACTTCAAGGACCGAGGTTAATTCACGCCGAGTCAGTGTTCTTGGTAGGCGCTTTCCAGTTCGTGCGCGCTGAAGGTGGTCGGGCCAGATCAATCCGAGCCAGCGGATAAAATGTCGAGCAGCAGCAAGCCGAGCGTTGTAGGTCGTCGGTTTGAGGCCAGCAATGCCGTGGGCCCAAACGTCCAGGCGCCCGTTCATGGGTTCCATTCGTTCGGCGAGCATCTCGATACTCAGCGCTTCGTAGGTCTCTTCGTCAAGGACATCCTCGCCGGGCAGGACCGTTTCAATCAGTGGCCTGAGCCCGTAAAAGTAGGACTTCTGGGTGTTGTCGGATTTGTTTTCTGTTTGCAATTGACGACGATAGCAATCCAGCCACGGAAGGTGGCGGAGGTGAATGAGTCGGGCAGGGAGCGTTACCTGTTCCTGCGAAAGGCGAAGCTGACTCGGCCTCCGCGCTTGCGGTTGTGGCGTTCGCATCCCTCGTTTGTTCATTTGGCGTCACCGCCTCCCGCCGAAGCGGGTGTGCATCCCGTGTCCCTGAGGACGATGGGAAGTAAGCGGCCGTGTTTATCAACTCATCGTTGATGAGGGGGGTGAAAAAGGGAAGGGGCCTGTCTTGTGCCTTGGCACAAGAGAGGCCGTTGTACAACTCAGAGAGCTGGAAGAAGGGTCAGCACAGGCTGCAATCCTCAGTCGAGGTGCAGAATGCCTTGCTTCTTGACGTTGGCCTTCTTGATCTTGTCAGGGAGCCAGTCAGGACCGCCAGCAGGCTTGTCGACCATCGCAATGCTGCCAGTGAAGTGGTGAACACGCTTGGTGCCACGCTCTCGCAGTTTGATGTCGGTGTGTCCGCGTGTTGCTGCCTTGAGGGCTGCACCGCGGGGTTGCTTGCTTGCAAATACTTGCGTCGTGTCCTTTCCGTTCTCCATGAGAACGAAGTATTTCTTTCCGTCTGCCATTTGGATTTCCTCCGGTACAGCGTTTCACCCTAGAGCATATAATGATTTTGGAAAAAAACAGGCATACTGCGCCACATATGGCGAACAGTACCCCATTCCGAGCCGTATTTTTTTGCCTTATTGCCGCAGTCCAACGGTTTGAAAACCCTTCAATCGAGGTCGGCACCCGCCAGGGTTTTGGTGTTGACCACCCCTTCCACCGAGCGTATGTGCTCCACCACAGCTTTGGCAATGGTGGCCAAGTCGTTGGCTTCCAACTTGACGATCAGGTCGTGATCGCCGAACAAGACGGTGGCGTCGGTGACATGAGGAAGCGTGCGAACGCCCTCGTAGACGCTTTGCTCGGTCCCGGGTTGAACGTTGATGAGGACGTATCCAATGGCCATGGTGGGGACTGAAGGTGCCAGCACATCACCCTTCCGATGATGGTGAGGCTTGAGCCAGCGTGGCCTTGGACTCCTCCACGTAAGTTGTCCACTGATCCGATGTCCAACCTTCGGGTAGAGGCCCGTCCAACCATGCCGTGAAAGCCTCCAAGGTCCACCCCTCTGGAACGATGGTTGATGCTGGAGGCTCCGCTTCATTCAATTCCCCATCAACTTCCGTGGGCTCGGCGGCCTCCTCCTCGAACAGGTCCGACATGGATTCTCGTTCAAACAAGTCTTCCGTGTTCAGCATGGGGTCAAAGGCATCGTTGCCCCATGCCTTGTCAACCGCGTTCATCCCTCGTCTCCGAAGAACCGTGGTGAGCAGAACCACCGTTGCTATCAGCCCTCCTAAACCGAGGAACAACATCTTGAGGGCATCGCTGCCTTGTGTTTCCGGTTTCGGTCGCGTGTCATCCGTCGTGTTGCAGTCTACGCAGGATTCAGCCGGACCAATGAGGACGGAAGCCGAAGAGGCGAAGGCTTGCTGAAGTTCGTCGAGGCATGTCAAATTGGCCGTGAGGGTGGTGTTCGCAAGGCTGAGGGGTACAGGGTACTGGAATCGCAGGGTGTTGGAAAATACCCCCTCGGGCCCGCCGGTGACCACCGCTTGGGTCAACAGCCCTCCTTCCTCTCCGTAGAGGTTGTAGGCGCACGCAACCTGGTCCAACCCGTCAAGGTCGCTGACCGTGTAATTCGTGTAGAGGTCACTGCCAGGTTTCGCCGTTGAGAACACCGCAGCCTCAACGATGGTCGGTGCGTGTTGGAAAAACAAGTCCAGCGCTTCAGATTTGATCAGTCCGTCGAGATCACTCACGGAGAAGACCGCCCTCCCTTCACCGTCCACCAGCGAGTTGTCCAGTTTGAGCCGGAAATAGAACACTTGGAGTTCGTCAGCCGGACCTGCAACTCGGCAAGCCTCAGGGGCGGTCTCCCATGTTGGGGTCTCAATCAACGGTGCATTGATGGCCCATCCTGTTTGAGCGAGTTGAGCGCTGGCAGCCTGCAACGGACGATCACTTTCGACGACCACGACCAAGGTAGCAACCTGGCCGAAGGTCATGTTCGTCACAGGACCTTGGCCATCGCATGCATCAAAGAGGAGGATGGTAGGTGGCGTAAGGAGGAATGGCACGTTGAGGCTGACCGAAGCCGTAGCCCCGTGCATCCCTCGTCCATTGGCGGTTACCTGCAACTCTCCTCCTTCCAGCGGGACCATCAACTGGTCAAGGGGCATCAGGACTTCGCTTTCACCCTCGGCGATATCAAGTGGGAGTTGAATGGGCTCGCCACCCGGCCACTGGAGCGTCAAATCGCCGACGAAGGAGGTGTTGGGGTCGTCCACATCGGTCACCTCAATTCGGATCTGTTCCTCGCCGTTGCCAACCACACGGTCGAGGGTTGTCCCGTCCGTGGATTCGATATGGACCGCAAGGACGGGCGCTTGGTCGGCCACGCGGAGCGTCCGCTGAAGCAGAAGAGAACCGGTGTCGGTACGAACTTCGAGCTCCACATCCTCGAGAGCGCTGCCCTGCTCGAGCGTAAGGGTCGTCGTGTAGCAGTACAGGTGGCTGGCTGCTTGGGGAATGTACGAAATGTTGCCAAGCGTACCGCGATTGGTCATGAACACCGGCGCAAGTCCATCAAGGTCGTAGTCGGCATCCATCACACAAGCGGTGAGGGTCGTCGGTTCGTGCCGAGGCAGCCCGAGGGATGGTTTGTTCGGCAAGAAAGAGGCGTTGTTCCACGATGGAGGGTCAACACCGGAGGCGTGGGGGCCGTACCATGTTGGAGGTGCATCCACCACCTGGGTTACATTGCTGACGGTCATCGTCGCCGCCATCATTTGCTCGTCCATCGCCGTCGCACGAAGCACCACGCCACCTAGGGCAGCATCGGTTGGAATCACCAAGGATCCTTCCCACCTTGTATCGGTGACCGGCCCGAGGAGAAGCACGTTCCATGCCGTTTCGTTGAGCGTTGCGTTTTCTGGAACGATTTGCCAAGCCAAGGTGGCGTTGGTCACGCCGACGTCATCGGTGGTTTCCACCGAACAAATCGTGTAGCCACCTCGTGAAAGCGAGGAAGCACTGCAGTACACATCCTCGATCACCGGTGGAGCGTTGACGATGACCGAGAGGGATTGGAGGTTGTTCCCGAAATGCCGTTCAGGCGTTCCATTGACATAGCGAACGCGTAGGTCAAGGTATCCGCTCGCCGTTGGCATGATGGTCACGTTCACCGTGGCGCGGCTGCCGTATTGGTCGCCTGCAGGAAGGGTTAACGGGGTCTGGTTCAGAAGGATATTACCCAAAACACCACGCACTTCCAACGTTCCATTGGAGGCCGCCATGCCAAGGTTTTCGACCATGACTTCGATGGTGGTAACCTCGCCCAAATTGACATGGCCAACGGACCGAACAGCCACCACGTTGACGTCGTGAAGCGTGTTCACGTACGGGGCCATCTTCGGGTCGCCCACCACCACGCCCATCCAACCCGTGTACCGGTTGGCCGCAGCGTGACTTTCGGCCAAATTGTAGCCGGAAGCATAGGTCGGCATGAAGGTGCTCGGCAAGCCGACGGCCGTCAGGTACGGTTCGTAGACGTAGCCCTTGACACCTGATACGCCATCCTCGAGCAGGTCAGCGATGAGGGATTGGCCGTAGGCTGTGCCCCAGTTGAACGAACGTCCGCCCGTTGAGACAGCCGTATCTGCGATGGAACCGTTGACCCAATTCATGTGGGGTCGGATGGCTCGTAGAATCACAGAATCAACGTACAGTGAACCAACGGTGGAGGTGGACTCGATGTCGAGCAGCACCGTGATGTTCAGGACTGTGGCGTCCCCTGCCGGGCGCATCCGCATGGTCTGGTAGGCCCACGACGTCGTGAACGTCTTGGCGTTGGATGTATTGGTGGAGAGCAGGGCACCCGTGCTGTCAACGCCATCGACGCTGAGCGAGAAGGCACCGTTGACTTCGCCTTCTCGTTGCCCGTAGACGTAGATGTTCCACGCGTGATCCATGAGGTCGGGAGGAATGCTGAACGAGGTTTCGAGCGTGGCTACACCAACGCCTGCTCCCGAATATGAGGTGCAGTTATCGATGATGGTTCGTCGCAGCGCTGTGATGTCTTGGTCCTCGAGGGCCACATCCCAGACCATCACCTCGTCGATCATGCCCTCAAAATAGGCACTGCCGGCGCGATTAACGCCCAGTTTGTAGAGGTCGACGTTGGTGAACGAGCCGCTGGGGTAGGTGTCTTCGTTCACCAGCACACCGTCCATGTATTGGCGAAGGTCGCCGTTGTCAAACACGGTGACGAGGTGGGTCCAGCGCTGGGCAACCACGTCGCCGAAGGTTTTGGTTTGGTTGTTGTGAAGGCGCCATTGTTGACTTGAAATCATGTGTTGGAAGGAGGCATTGGCGCCGGCTTGGTTACTCACAGCAAAGGTGGAGGCATAACTGGACGGCGAGGTGGTGTTGGCCCAGACCCACTGGCTGACAGTAAGGTTTCCATCGTCATCATCCACGTTCACACTCGCCACGTCGTCCGTGCCGTCAAACCACAGGCAGCCTCCGTCGGGGCATGCTCGCCAGTTGGTGTTGTCCATGCCGCTCAGCGAAAGGTTGGCTTGGCCCGTGCCGTTGTCCACCGCCGTTGTCCCGCTTCCATCTTCAAACGACCAATGATGGACGAGGTCGGACGCCTTTGGCGCCATGTCGGTGGCGACGTAAAAGGCGGTTGATGGGACAGCGGCTTTCGGCGTGTTCGGCCCCTGCCAGGAAAAGATTAGCCCGTGAGGTCCCCCGCCCTGGAAAAATTCGATGCGGAATTCGTGAAGCCCCTCGGTGAGGTTGACGAAACCGGACCGCTCAACCATGCCATGCATGCCGTAGTTGGTGGCCAGGGACTGGCCGTTAATCCACAGTTCTGAACCGTCGTCTGAGTTGATGAAGAAGGTCCAGTTTCCTGCAAATGGCACGTCGATGAGTCCGCTGAAACGAGCGCCCCAGTTCTCTTTGAAACGGTCGTCAAGGCCGGGATAGGCGTTGTTGGAGGACCCCCGGTTGAGGTGGGGTTCAATTTGGACACGGTCGGGCTGCCGGTCGATGAGCGACGGCATGGAAGCGGAATTGAAACTCACGCCGTCGTTGTCAAAATATTCCCCATAGATTCCCTGCATGCCCTTGCCACCGTCTTGGTCACAATCGGTTCGAAGGCTGGCTTGGAACGCACCGTTTCCGTTTTGCTTGTTGTCGGTTTGGTAGGTCCACGTGAAGTTGTCCTCTGGTGCGACCGTCGGGGAGGTGTGGTTCCAGTAGCGTGAACCGCTTTGCCAAGCCGAATCAAGCGTGTCAAAACCGCTGTTAGGGAGGTAGTTGCGGTTCCAATTGCCATCGTTGCTCCCCCACGATGCGTAGCCCATCACGTTGGAAACATTGGTGATAAATTCCGTTTCTTCATCAAAGAGCACGGGCAGGCCCATGTTGTTGAGGGTGGTGTTGGCAGTGTACAGGTCATCGTTCCAAAATTTGTAGCCAGAATTGTTGCGATTGGTGGCCAAATCAAGGACGAAAGTACCTTGATTGCCGAGGCTCTGATTCGCTCGCTCGATCAGGTCGAGAGCAGTTTCAACGGTGTAGCCGGTGAGCCTTGTCACAAGAAAGAAGCCGTACTTGCTTCGAGTGAACGGTTCCATAGCCTTCCCTGCCAATGGGCCGTAATCGTGCGTTCCCCAGTAATTGCCACCGATGGTGCTGTTGTAGGCGCCACCAAGGAGGGACAATTCTTGGTCAAAACTGGCCTTGTCGTTGCCTCCCGATACGCGGAGGGGAATGCCTTTGGTCGTCACGAGGTAGTTGAGGCTGTTGACCGAGCTTCGATTCTGCAGCATTTCGAGGAAAGGTGTTGCGAAGTACGTGTTGAACTGATTTCGATTCACGGTTTCTCCGGTCGGTGTTCCGGTTTGGTTGAACAGGAACACACGGTCGAGGGAGATGTTTCGGGCCGCAACAAATGCCCAGCCGATGGTTCGACTTTCTTCCGAGAGGTTGTTGATGAGGACACCAACATCACTGTAATCGATCACGCTCTCGTAGGTGAACCCCTCGGGGACGGCGATGGAAGGCCATGGTGTTTGGTTCCACACATCAGGTTGTTCACCCACCAAGAACCCACGAAACATTCCTTCCTCCTCAAGGTTGAGCGATGTTGAACCCGGTTCGCCGACCACAGGGGTTGGCGGAAGAAGCGATAACAACAGAAGCGCAACGAAAGCGATGCTCGCCGCCTTCGTCGTCATGTTGATTGCACCGCGAGATTGATTTTAGCCGTATCGCTTTGCCGGCAACCGGCTCGGCGGGCTCAACCTGCCACGATTTGATGCGTTTCATGAGAATTCGGCGCAGATAATATGTAGGGTCGCCTCATCTCCGGACTGATGGCCGAACTCTACATGGCACGAACGTGCAAGCACGGTGTTCTCCGAGTGATGGGCGGAGATGTTTGGAATCACAGCGGTGATGTGCTCATCACACCCGCCAATAACCGCCTCTCAGGGCGCGAAGGCTTGGACGCCATGATTCATCAAAAGGCCGGCAAGGAATTGACGCAGGTCACTCGAAACATCTGTCTGGAAATGCGCAAGATCAACGCTCCCCCGTGCGCCGTCACGAAGAACGTCGTCACCGAACCGTTTGCCCTCGAATCCAATTTCAAACACATCATTCACGTTGTCGGACCGGACTGTCGCCGTCCAAACCAAGATGAATCCCGCCGCGAACTTCTTGCTGAAACCTATGCGAACCTCTTCGCCACCATCGAGGAAATGGGCGACATCGCTTCGGTCGTTTCTCCACCGATTTCGATGGGGGTCTTCGCTTACCCACACCGAGAGGGCGCTCGCCTCACGCTTCAGGTGTTGCTTGAAATGATGGACGGTGAGAAGGACTACGGCATCCGAGATTACACCATTGTGGTTAAAGAAAAGAATTTCATCAGCAACATGCGAACGGTCTACCGAGAGGGTGAAGATCAGTTCCCGGGCATGGACACGACCATGCAGGACTCAGTTCGCTAAGCGTGAGTCAATTTGGTCCAACTTGGCATCCAGTGATGCCCGCTCATCGTTGACCTTCGTCAGCGATGCACTCTCGAGATTGCGCTCAACGGAGAGTTTCATTCGCTTCATCTCGTTGATCCGTTGCGTGCGATCTTTTGGCCTGTTCACGGCACTTCGCATGCTCATGAGCCATTCCTCAAGGAGAGCAGCCCCCCATTCTGGGACACGTAGTTCGCTTGACAGGTAGATGCTTTGCCGGCGGTGTTGGAACCGTGTCTTCCCATCATTCGTTCGAATGCCCTGTATAGAGCCGGGGTTCCAAGTTTCAAGGGGGACGTGGAGGTGTTGTTGAATCAACAATGAACCGTCGCTATCGAGCAGAAAATCTGCAATCAGAACGCTGGACGAAAGGCGAATGAGAACCTGAACAATGTCGTCGTGGTTGGCCCAGTCAGAAACTCGAACCGGTCGTTCACCCCAGGTCTCTTCACACCAAACCTCGATCGCCATGTTGTGGGGGTGCATGCTACCCAAGCGATGCCAACCCATCATCAAGTTTTGTCCCCGTTACCTCTCTTGCGGTTGTATCAATGTTCAAGACGGAACAGCGCGTCGCTTGTCCATGGTGGGCAGTTGGGGTTCGGTTCAGGCCGATTGGACCATCTTGTTCGCCTTGCTCATCGGCTGGTATGTTTTGATTAAAACATGGGAGAGAAACGGGACCCTTGACCGCTGGAACGCTACACGCGCTCTCGGTATCGTGCTGATGGTTCGAACACAGCGAGGGCAACGGTTCCTTGATTGGATGGCGCGCCCCCGTTCCTTCTGGAGAGCCTACGGGGAGGTATCGCTGTGGGTTTGCTCGGTTTCCATGTTGGTGGTGGCTTTGGTCGTGATGTTGGGCTTCATCACCTCCTTGATTTCACCGCCCACCGCTGCGCCTCCGTCGGCGAGTGAACTCGTCGCCGTGCCCGGCATCAACCCGGTGATCCCTCTGGGTTGGGGCATCGTTGCCTTTGTGGTGTCCTTGGTGATTCACGAATTTGGGCACGGGCTGCTCGCTCGTGGACATGGTATGCGCATTCGCTCGTTTGGGTTGCTTCAACTCGGCCCCCTACCGCTGGGCGCGTTCGCCGAACCTCAATCCGACGAGTTGATGCGGGCCCCTCGGCGAGAACGTCTTCGGATGTTCGCTGCGGGTCCTGCGACCAATCTCTTTGCAGCGTTTGTTATGTTCCTGCTGCTTGGTGGCCTCGCCACACAACTTGTTGCCGAAGAGGAGTACATTCACGTGCAGGGCATCGTGCTGGAGGGCGGAGCCGATCAAGCCGGTATGCAGCCGTGGGACACGCTGATTTCCATCGATGGCGAGCCCGTCCACACCACCGAAGATTTCCGAACCATCCTGGCGGCCTACGCCAGTAACGACACCGTGGACATGGTCGTCATTCACCAAAACGGTACGAGGGAGACCCTTCAGGCGACGTTTGGGGACAAATACCAGTATTACCTCGACCTCGGTTGGAGTGAAGAGCTGCTCGCCAATCTCGAAGTCCAGCCCGGTGATCCGTTCTTGGGCGTCGAGGGGTTGTCCGAAGGCACGGCCGGTATCGACCGACTTGCGGGCCCGTTATCGCCGCGTTTTGATGGGACCTGGGGTCAGCGGGCGCTTTCTCTGCCGTTTCACATTCTCACCATTTTGTTGATTCCGTTTGAGATGGGCGGTGTGGCCATTCACCCCTTCGAGGAAGCGCTGCTTGTGGCGGGGGACGGCCTGCTCGGTAGCCTCCTTGGGACGGATGTGCTGATGTTCTTCACCCATCTGTTGTTTTGGTTGATTTGGGTCAACATTCTTCTGGGCTTCACCAATCTCGTCCCCATGGTTCCCTTCGATGGCGGTCATATGCTACGTGACATGTTACATGCCTTCTTGAGCGGCGTGAAGCGCGTGGGGCGGAAACTCAAACTCTGGGACTTGCACCCCATGTGGGTGGACCATCTTTCAACCCGAGCATCCAGTTATTCATCACTGGTCTTGCTCATGATGATCCTGTTCATGATGTTCATTCCCTACCTGTGAACGGGAGCAGGGTTGATCGACGGCGAGCGAGTTCTGCCAGGATGTCGCTGGTGCTTTGCTCGTCATTCTCCGCCATGGTGGTGGATTGATGAGAGGCTCGCTTGCTCAAGGCCCGCAATGGGCTGGTTTCGCCCTCGGGCGAGCACAACAGGCCAACGAATCGGTTGAGCGGCATGCCTTGTTCCCAGTCGATGAACGGGGAACCGTTTCGTGTGAGCGGTAGCGAGGGGATCATGGTGGCCAGACGGGCCAGTGTGCCGGTCAATCCTTCAGTCTCGACGCGGAAAATTCGCCATGAATCGCCTCGAACGCCCTTTCTTCGATGGGCATACAGGGGCATCAAACCGGACCGCTCTCCCTCTCGAATCATCGCCAGCAACTGGTCCTTCGTACGGCCCGAGAAGTAGAGTTTCTCGGCACGCGTCGACTTGACTTCGATGGGAAAACAGCAATCCCCTCGAAGCGCCACCAAGTCCCCGCTTCCTTCCATGCCGGACCCGGCCGCACGGACCACGAGAAACGGCCGTTCCTTTACCCGAATCATGCGTTGTTGTTCTTCAGGAGAACAACTTTTGGTGACGGCGTGAACGCCTTTGTCGGTACCAGCCAGCACCTCCCTGAGTTCACGTTCGTAAGCGCCCGTCATAAGCCGACATCGATGTCCATCGTTCTTGATAACTTCGGCCAGCCAGCGCAGCAGAAAACGACTTCCATCCAGCGCCTCAAACGCCGACCGATAGGTTAGAACGGGAGAGGGACATCATCTCAGACGTGAAGCCGCTCTACGTCCGCACCGATGACTTTCGGTTAGCGCACCGGCTGCTGAGCGAGTTCACCCGACGTAATTTACCGGTCAAGCAACTTTCCCTTTCCCAACCCGTAGAGCAAGGTGCCTACTGGTTTGGTACACCCGAGGAAGTGGCGTTGTTGGGTGGACGTGGTGTGGCTGTGGAGGTGGACTCAGTGTCCTCCACCATTTCGACATGGTTGCTCTCTCGGCAGCTCGAGGCACCTCCGAAACAATTGGTCGTTGGGGTCGACCCGGGGCCTCGTCCTGGTTTCGCTTTCCTTGCCGATGGTGTGGTGTTGGGCAAACGGGAGATGGAGGCCATTGACGATGCCATCGATGCAACGGTGCAGTTGGTCAACCATGTCAAACCGATGGAGGTGTTGGTTCGCGTTGGCCATGGCTCCCCCGTTCATCGCGACCGCTTGGTCAACCGCATGTTGTCGATGGGCTATCATGTTGAAATCGTCAACGAACACCGAACAAGCTCCGGGCAGTCTCGGCACGCTCATGGTTCAGCGGCGATCAAAATCGCCATGCTGGTAGGAAAGCCCGTTTACGAACAGCGGGACGTGAAGGTCACTGAAGGCGAACTTCGCAACCTTCAGCGAATCAGTCGTCAGCGTTCTAAGGGCCGCCTTAGCCTCTCGTTGGAAGCGGCTCACCGCGTTGCGTGCGGAGAGATGACGATGGAGGAAGCACTCAGGAACGCCGGTCACGACGCTTCGTCTTCGTGATCGTTGTTGCTCTTGGCCATGATCATCAGTTCCGGCGAGCGGTTGAGCCACCATCGGAACGCCTTCTCACTGACGACAGGAGCGAAGACCACGCCGGCCAGTACGGCAAAAAGGGCAATGAAGGACTGAGAAGGGACGTCTCGGGTTCCGTATGATTCCGGTCCGCCCACCATCAGTTTGACGGTTCCAAGCCATGGAATTTCGCCACCTGCCACACCGAGTACCCAGTCATCACGGATGGGGCCGACGACACCAGAAGCGCTGTGAACACCGGCCGAACCGTTGGTGGCGCCGGCGCCTTGGTCCACGGAACACTTGTTGTTGTCGCCGAGTGTGAGCATGCCCTCGTGTCGGGGCTCCCACTGCCAGACGACAAGATAGGGTTCGACGTTGCCGTGTGCAGGGCGTTCGCAATCGTAGTAGCCGGCTTGCGTCCCGTCAAAACTCACGGTGATATTGGATACGTTGTTCACGCTCGTGCCGGGCACCGACCATGTCAGAATGCACGAACCTGCTTTCCCGTCCTCTGCAATGCGGACCTCGTCGTAGGTGGCTTCCTCTGGACAAGGGTCAGCCGATGCTCGATCGGGAGCAACGGTCTCCTCGGCCACGACTCGCATGATGGCTCGATGGATGATGGGGGTTCCCTCCTCGCCGTTCTTGGCGTAGATGATGACATCACCTTCGAGGCCATGCTGGCTGTAGCCGTAGGCTGGGTTGTTCACATCGGTAGCCTCGGCGAAGGTGACGATGGTTCCCGCCGGCTGGTTGTGAACGAGAATGAGGTCGCCAGCATCAATGCTGCCGATTTCACCGGCCTCATCGTGGATCATGGATTTGGATTCCACGACCACGAGGGGCGGCATGGATCCGGTGTGGATGTACATGGCCCCGACCAAGCAGGCGATCATGGCCACGGCGAGCGCAAGTTCGAGGATGAGCGAACGCAGTGGGTCGTGATCAGACATGGGGCGCCCTCGATTCTACCGCTTCACGCCGCGCTTATCAAGGAAAGCATTCCACTGCTCGAGGTGGCCTGCTCCCAAGGCTTCGGCTGCCTCGACACCCTCGGCTTTTCGACGGCGCAACTCAGCGGTGGATTGAATCTCTTTGAGTTCTTCAAGCAGTGTGACATAGCCCCTGAAACGCAGAAATTCTGGGAAGGCGACCAGAAACACGATCAACGAAAGAACCGCTCCAACGATGGCGCCGCCGGTGAAATCGTTCCATTCAGCGTGGTCCTGAAGGAACAGGATTTGGTACATGCAAGCCACGAGAAGGATGCCGCTGGCACCTGCCGCTGTAGCGCTGATTCCGAATTGTTTGCCGTGTTGTTTGGCCCAAAGTCGCCCAAAGAAGCCTGCTTCTTCACTCATGCCTTCACCGACTCAACCAATGAACCGGAGGCCTTCAATCCTCCCATGAAACGCTGTTGCTTGCATCGTTCACCGACTGTCGGCGGAGGGCATCATTGAAATGCGATGAAACATGTCTTTGGGATAGCCGGGTGACTAACATGCGTCAAGCCATCTTCCTCACGCTTCTTTTCGTGCTTTCCGTTATGTCGCCGTTGGCGGCTGCTGCCACCACGGAAACCCAATTCAAAGACGGTTCCACGTCCTACGAACACACCTTTTCCCAGAAAGGTGCCGGCCCTGCAGGCACCATCACGATGCCCATCGGCGCCAACGTCCAATCCGCTACGTTCAATCTGCTTGGGGAAGCGAGCACCACCACCTACACCAACTTCACCACAGATACACATTACGGCGGCGCAGGCGACCAGGATTACACCAGCTCCAACGCCGGTTCCCCCTCCCCGTTCACCACCGCTCGCCGAGACAACGTTGAGGTGAGCAGTCAAACCATGACCCTGAAGGGTAACCCGACGGAACTCACGCCACGTTTTTCCTCTTCGAACTCGGTCGCCACCCTCGGCAGTGCCCACCTCAACACCACCGGGGAGTTTGTCGCCTTGAGCGACCAAGGCTACACCAGCCCGACCAAGAAATTCACTGACTTGACCGCAGCCAGCAACACCCCTTGGGGCTACACCGGCGTGGCCGTTCCCGTTAACAACTCGGAGATCCACATCATCCGTTATTCCAGTCAGTACATCTCCAACGCCCCCACCAGCATCATGCGAATCGATGCCAGCACGGGGGCCTACCTCGGCACGGCGTCCTACAGCACCGGAACGTGCGGCAGTTCGGCCACGCGGAGCATCCACGACGCTGATGTGTACAACGGTAATGTCTACACGGCTCACTACTCGTACTACACGGTGAACAAGTGGGAGGTCGGTTGGAACACAGCAGGTACGCAGGTGCAGTGGGTCTGCAAGAACTCCTACAACTACCAGTACCCCAACTACATCACCGGCGTTGACTTTGACGACAACACCGGCAAGATGTACGTCGGCGTCTACGACACTTCCGCCCAAAACCACTACCTGAAGGAAGTCAACCCTTCCTCGCCAACCGTGGTCACCGGCACGTGGCTCATGACCTCCACCTCGTACTATTACGACCATGGCGCAGGGCTGTCCGTGAGCATGCCCAATGTCATGTACAACATTTACTACATGAACACGGACTACAAGAGCAAGCACTTCCACTACACCATGGCCAGTGGGTTGCTCTCCAGCCAGGGCGAGCGCGTCATGCCTGGCGGCGGCCACTACGGCATGGTGGATACCGATGACCACAAGGTCATGTTCTCCTGCCACTGGTCGAGCACCAGCTACTGCAACCAAGGCCTTCGAAAGGTCCACACCTACGGCGACGGCGCTCACTTCGACGTGCGCTCCTCCTCGGTGTCCTCGCAGATGGTCGTCGGCCAGACGACGTCGATTTCCCGCGCCGTCAACACCATCGACGTGGACGGCATTTTCGGCTCCTTCCCGACGGGCACCAGCGTCCGCGTGGACGTTTCCAACGATGGCGGCGTCACCTGGAAGGCGGGCAGCGTTGGTCAGAAAGTCACGTTTGCCAATTCGGGCACGTCCATCAAATGGCGAGCCACGCTCAACGGCACGGCCTCCAAAACGCCGGTGCTCGGCGATGTTGTGCTGTCCTACACGACCAACTACCAGACCAGCGGCTACTATTACGCCTACCAGTACATCGGTTCGGGCAGCAGCAATGTGATCGCCGCCACCGTGGACTGGAACGAAACCCGACCTGCTGGCACCTCCATCACCGTGAATGTTGGCTACAAAGCCAGTTCTTCAAGCTGCAATACAGGGAACTCCGGCGTGCAAAGTTACACCTCGCCCAACACCACGAAATCCATGACCGGTTCGTCGTATTACTTCTGTGTCCGCATCATGCTCTCCACGTCCTCCACCGGCGCCACCCCTTCCATCACGGACCTGTCCATCGCGCTGCATTCCAACGCCCCGAATCAACCGGGGCTGAACATCGACGGGCAATCGGCCTGGAAGCGCTCTGCTCAAGCAGGCGCGCTCATCGGACCAACGACCGTCACCAGCCAGCAGTCCGGCAATTCGCTGTTGCAAAAACTCAACGACGCCATCCCCAACACCGGTTCAGGCACCGTTGATATTCCCGTTGAATTGACGTCCGAATCGGCTGGAAAGTTGTCCATCGTCTCCTTTGAGATCACCTATACGATGCAAACCACCAACCTTGACATGACGATTCCCGAAGGTGAGATCCTCCACGAGCGAATCACGCCTTACGAGGTCGTGTCTCGCCACATCATCGGTGAAACAGCCAATTCCATGGTCAGCGCTGAGTTGACCCTCATGACCGCAGGCAGCGCTGCCAACTGGCCCGTGATCTCTTGGCAGTACGGCGACGTGTTCCCTGACCCCAACGATCCAGCCCAATACATCGAGGTCGACCCGACCTCCTATTCGATTGAGAGCAACGGTATTCTTGAGATTCACTGGAAGTTCTTCATCACCAGCGAACTGCCCGACCAAGACAACGTTCGCTTCCGCGTGGGTTGCCTTGACGACAGTGGCACGGCGGGCTTCGCTCCCGAACCCTTGACCTCTGAGGAAGGCCTGCGAGTGAATCGCTCCTTCGGCCTTGGTTGGCTCAATGTTCGAGATAACGCCGGTGAGCTCACATCGTTGGACGTCGAGGACGGCTCTTGGGTCGCTGCCGGCGAACAACTGCACTTCGTGGGCGCCATGTGGTTCCAAGACACTGAAGACGCTCCCAAAGACAGCGCCTTTGATGTCCGTATCTCTCGAAACGGCTACGTTGAGGCCACCGCCCGAGACACCACCAACAACAACGGGTCGTTCTTCATCTCCATCGACCTCCCTGCCATCGACGTTGCCGACGGTTTGACCTACGAAGTGCAAACCTACAACGAGCGCAACCCCGACCACGTTCAACAGCCCAACAGCGAATGGCGCCGCACCTTCCTCGTGGATGCCACGCACCCAGAGCGCAAGCAGGTCGCACCGGTCGACGATGCCTACGAGGCGGCGACCAACGAACAAACGATTCAGGTGCTGGTTGAGGACAAGGTCGGCCATCCGATGGAACTTGAACTCAACTACTGGGTGGAAGCCGACCACGATGCGAACCGAAATGGCGAAGCCGACCCCGAAGAGTACGTTTCCAAGGCGGTGTCCAACACGACCGAGGCTCGCTCAAAGTGGTTCATCACGACCATCGATACCTCCCGCAACCCGAACATGGGACGCGTGTCCTATTTCTGGGACGGCGGCGACCAAGCGGGCAATCCGCTCCATTTCACCGTCATGAACGATGAAGATGAGTTGTTGATGTTCGAATCCAGCGAAGGCTTCCTGTACGACGATGCCACGTTCCGCACCCGAAAGGATTCCTCGGCCATCTTCACCGGCTTGGAATGGTTAGGTCATGAGGACAACGAAGCGGTCTTTGCCGGCATGGAGCAAACCATCTCGCTTGGCTTCATCGACGCCAACACCGCCATCGACTTCGAGTTCATCTCCCTCGTGTTTGACTTTGAAGGCCCGAACCCGGCTCGGGACGCACAAAGGATCTCTTACTCCGGTACAAACAACACCTTCTGGTCGGATTCACCCTACATCCACCTCTCGCCAACCAGCCGCATGGTGCAGACCACCAACGAATCCGGTCTGCCGTGGATTTTGCTGGACTTCCAATTCACCTTCAGTTGGGACTGGCCCGACGAGGAGATGGGCGACGTGGCCCTGATGTACAAGGAACTTGGCAGTTCAGACCCCAGTCGAATCCTGTTGCTCGAGCACACCTTCCGCGTGGAAAACGACCTGATGCTTTCGCCAACCGACTTTGCAGTTGAAGACATCAGTGAACCCCGCACGGGTTCTGTGGCTGACGGCAGTCGCGTTCGAAAGGATGACCGCTTGGCCTTCACCGGTCGCGTGGTCTATGAGGGCAGCCAAACCCCTGCACCTCGAGATGTGGGCATCCTCGTCGAGGTGTTTGATGGTGAGAAACTCTGGTCCGACGGCTCATTGACCAGCGATGGCGGCTACGCCGTTGAGGTGCCGCTTTCTTCGGCATTGACACTCCAATCATCGCCCTCCCGAACCTGCTTGATCTCCATCACGAACATCCCGGGTCGAGGTGAAGACATGACGGGAACGTTGGTGTCCACCACGCTCCAGGTCGTGGTTGACGATGCAGCCCCACGTGTGACACGCCGTGTTGCCCCGCTCAACGTCATCGACATCTCTGCTACCAACGACCTTACGCAAATCGAAGTTGAGTTCCAAGGAACGGAAGATGCTGACCTCACCGGCTCAAAGCAGGTCGTCCACTGGGTGATGCGAGATGCCACCCGAACGATGACCATCGGTGCAGGCTCAACCTTGTTGGGCATGCAGCAAGACGGACAGAACGTGATCTGGACCGGCGTGGTTGACATCACGGCTGGAGGCACCATTGACCCCAAGGCCGGTGATTTCGTCGGGTTCTATGTGACCGGCTACGACGCAGCTGGCAACCAGTTCCCCGTCGTGTCCAATTCAGAGGCCAGTCCGATTCCAGAATTGGCCTCTGACGATATTGACTTCGAGCGCCAGTGGGTTCGCTTGGGCGCTGTGGGCCCTGAACTGCGGGTGAAGAACATCGTGATGAGCGACGACCACATCGCACCTGGTGCTAACATTGACATCACGGCTACGATTTACAATGCTGGAGGCAACACCTCCTCGCAGTTCAAGGTCGCCTTCTTTGCAGGTTCAGAGGAGCAGCCCTTCGACGTCGTCCGTGTGAACGGCATCGACGCTGGTGAAATGTACCCGGTGTCGGTCGTTTGGGAATCCAAAGATGTGGATCGTGTTCGTGTCGTCGTCGACTACGAGAACGAAGTCCCCGAGGCCAACGACGATGACAACTCGGCTGAACACGCCGTCACCATCGCTTACGGTCAGTACCTCGGTTGGTTTGACTCGGTGCGCGAACAGCCACTCGCCTGGATGTTTGTCATCTTGAGCATCATGACCTTGGCTGTGGTGTTCACCGTGGCTACCCGCACCTCCATCGATTACGGTGAAG
The DNA here is from genome assembly GCA_049412325.1 of Candidatus Poseidonia sp. Lineage (GTDB taxonomy): Archaea > Thermoplasmatota > Poseidoniia > Poseidoniales > Poseidoniaceae > Poseidonia. Next base: position 3,453 of record JBMSEL010000017.1, on the reverse strand, counting down.
GCGCCTTTGCTGATGACGAGGCGGACTGGGAAGACGAGGACGAAGACGACGAAGACGACGAAGACGATTTCGACGAAGACGACGATTGAGCTCCACGCTAAACGGCGAGGAAAGCCAAATCCTCAAAAGCAGTGGGCAGAGGCCTTCTCCACGAGGGTGGGGAGAGTATGTCGCGCGTGTTCTCCCGACTTCATCCAAAGCTCACCGCTGCGCTGGATGAAAAGGGCTGGGAACCGACACCCGTCCAAGAGAACGTCCTGCCCGACGTGATGGAAGGCCTCGACCGCCTCATCATCGCTCCCACCGGCTCTGGAAAGACCATGGCGGGAATTCTCCCCCTGTTCCATCGTTGCCTCAACGAAGCATGGCCTTCCATGTCCATGCTCTACATCACGCCGCTTCGGGCGTTGAATCGAGACGTTGACCGTCGTTTGACCGAATTGGCCGAAGCCGTCGGCTTACGGGTGGATGTTCGCCACGGCGACACCACACAAGCGCAACGTGCCAAGCAAACGCGAAAGCCGCCCAACCTGCTCGTGACCACGCCTGAGACGTTCCAGCTCATGTTCAGTGGCAAAAATTTGCGGGCCATGTTGAGTACGGTTCAAGCCGTGGTGGTGGACGAAGTTCACGACCTCGCTGCTTCCGAGCGAGGCTGGCAACTCGGTGTGGGCCTTTCACGCTTGGAGGCCCTCACCGGCGGGCCTGTCCAACGGCTGGGGCTTTCGGCTACCGTTGGAAACCCCGACGCCGTCGCCCACTGGCTTTCGCCCGGCAAGGCAAAACCGCTCATCACCACAGGTCAACGCATCACGGAGCTCACGGTCGAATCGCCCACCCCACTCCCCGAGGATGAAATCGGGGCGGTTGATGCTGCCATCAGCCCCAAGCAGCACGCCGCCTATCGCCATCTCTGCCATATTCTGCGAACCCAATCGCCCTGTTTGGTGTTCGTGAACAGTCGAAGTGACGCTGAGACCTTGTCCACGCGCCTCCAAGCGATGGCACCCGACCTCAAGATCGGTGTGCATCACGGCTCACTGGCGGCCGAGACCCGGCAGCAAATGGAGGATGAGTTGCGCGACGGGACCCTTTCGGGTTTGGTGTGCACCTCCAGCCTGGAACTGGGAATCGACGTCGGCAGCGTCCGTCGCATCGTTCAGGTGCATTCTCCCAAATCGGTCGACCGCATGCTTCAGCGCGTGGGGCGGGCTGATCACCGTCTCGGTGGCATCGGCCGTGGCCACGTCATCTCGTGGGACGTGGACCATCTGCTCGAGTCGGCCGTCGTGGCCCAACGGGCCATGGTGGGCGAGATTGAACCGGTGGTATGGCGAAAACGCCCCGGGGTCATCGCCGCCAACCAACTCGTGTTGATGGTGCACTGCTTCAAAGCGGTCAGCATTGACGAAGCCACCCGTCTGCTTGCAGCCGCACCTCAATTTGAGGGATGGCAGCGAGCCGACACCGAGGCCGTGTTGCAAGTGCTCGCCGAACGCTGGGTGTTGCGGTTCACGCCGGTGCCCAGCGAGATGCCGTGGTACCGTTGGCCCAAGGCCGTCTATCAGGTGGCACGCGAAGAGGCCCTCGCTCGAGGCGAGGAACTCCCCGAGGAATTGCCACTCTACAACACGCCCGACGAAGCGATTCCACGCCTTTACACCGAACGAACGGTGGATGTCCCGAAGCGTTTTGCTCGGGGTTGGTTGTCCACGGCTGGCAAAACGCGCGAATGGGTATCAAAACACCTGTCGATGATTCCCGACAAGAAGACCTATCGCGTTCGCGATGCCGTCACTCGACGCAGTCTCGGCAACGTGGACGAAGCCTTCGTTCTCAGCCTCAACGACGCTGGTGAAGACGACGACGGCACGCCACGGCGGTTCGTCATCGCAGGGCGAACCTGGCTGATTGTGGACGCCGACCCGGAGCAATCGGAATTGCTTGTGGCACCGGTGAGCGACCACGGAAAAGCACCGCAGTGGCTGGGTGAATTGCCCCCAGTACCCGAATCTGTCGCCCGAGACGTGGGCTATCTTCGCCACCTCATCGCCCACGACCTCGGCCTCCTTGAAGCGCCCAGTCAGCCTGAGTTGGACCCACTGGCCTTGGTCCCGCCAAGAACGGCTGGCTTGCTCGACTACCCATTGGATGACGAAGCAAGGAGCATGCTGGCCGAGACCATTGCTGCTCATGTGGAGGCCACGGGCACCTTGCCCACCGATCGGCGGATGACGCTTGAGGAGCGGGACGACGCGTTTGTCCTGAACTGCTGTCAGGGGTCCAAGATCAACGAAGCCTTGGGCAATTTCTTGCTCGCCATGGCTTCGACCAAGTCAGGCAGTTGGGGGCGTCTCATCGTCGAGCCCACCCGCATTGCGCTTCAGGTCGGCGGTGTACGTCCCGAAGACATCGTGAGTTGGCTGATGGAAACACCGCCTGAAGCGATTGAACAACTTCTCAGCATCACCGTCCCCAACTCTCGTCAGGTGCGGTGGCGATTTGCCCAAGTGGCCAAAATCTTCGGTATTTTGCGGCATGGCGTCGACCCCCGGCGCATCAACTTGCAGGCCCTGCTTCGGAAATACCGCGGGACTGTCGTCATGGAAGAGGTGCTCTCGAAACTTTTCCATGAACGCATGGATGTCAAGGGCGCCACCGATGTGCTTCGAGGTCTCCAGTCCGGGGTGCTCTCCCTCGAAATCACAGCCCAAGGCCCACTGGGTCTGTCCAATCGCACCCAAGACGACATGCTCCTGCCCAACTGGGACAATGCAGCGTTGCGAGAACGTCTGCGCGGCCGCCTCACCAACGAACGTGCGGTGCTGTGCTGCCTGCGATGCCACGGCCTCCGCCGGTTCCGCGTGGCACGATTCGATTCCATGGACCGGCCGGGCACCTGTCTCAAGTGCGGCGGAAAGCGCCTCGCTTGTGCCCGGGAAGGCCTTCAGGAGATGCTCGAGAAATGGGTGAAATCCGACGACCAGAAAGAGCAGGACCGGATGATGAAAAATGCTGATTTGGTCGCCAATCGAGGGGTTGAGGCCATCATGTGCCTGATGGGGCGCGGCATCGCTGAAGCCACGGCCAACCGACTGCTTGTGAAGGTACCTCCTGGGGACACCGAGGGCTTGCTCCAAGCGATTCACAAGGCCGAGGTCGAATACGCTCGAACCCGTCGCTTCTGGGGTTGAAGGCCACTGGCTGAAACCCTGCGTGGTTCACGAATCAGTTCAATCGGTTGAAACTGCCATCGGGCATCATCTGCCATCGAACACCGTCGGCCTGAACGTACACTGTCTGCCCGGTGGATTGGTCGTAAGTGCCGCCCGGTGGGAGTCCCGTGTAGTCGGCCACCGTCGTTGGTTGAACGGGTGGCGGTGGGGCAGTAGCCATGGCAGGTGGGGCCGGAGCGCTCATCGCGGGCTGTTGAACTGTGGGCTGAACGGGCTG
>JBMSEL010000055.1:0-8510 GCA_049412325.1 Candidatus Poseidonia sp. | reverse complement strand
AGTCCCTTAGTGTAGCGGTCCATCATGGAGGATTCTGGTTCCTCCGACCTCGGTTCGAATCCGGGAGGGACTACCACCGCTCCCATCTTTGGTTGAGCCAACGACGTTCACCTGTATTTTTAGGGCGCCCTAAACTTTATACTGGGTCTATTTTTAGGGCGCCCTAAATCGGAGGTGAATACGATGTTCAAGAAATGGAAAAAGAACAACAAAATAGCATGCAGCACCATGGTTTTGGTGATGTTGATGGCAGGCCTGAGCGGGTGTATCGGAAGCGACGATTCCGAAGAAACCCTGCGCATCGCCTTCTCGGTGAAGGACGATTACGCCTCCTTTGATGAAAACCCACAGAAACTCGCTGACTACCTCAGCGACGCCACGGGGTTGAACATCGAACTCTACCCCATCACCTCTGACAGTCTTGCTCTTGAGGCCTTGCGATTCGGTAGTGCCGACATGGCCTTCCTCGATGGTGGCGCCGCATGGATGGGCTGGCAGTCCTATGGCCTCGAGGCCATGGCGGCCGACATGAAGAGCGACGGTCGTACGTACTACAGTGCTCACGCATGGGTGCTCAACGACAGCGCAGCGGGCCAAGCGGCCCTCGATGATGATGACAGCACCGATCCTTTCGCTGAGTTGACCGGGGAGGTATCATGCCACACCGGTTGGCTGAAGTCTGCGGGCATGCTCATTCCCATGGGTTATTTCATCGGGCAGGGTTATGCAGATGTCGTCGGGGATGAAGACGACATCGAATCGCTTCGAAACACCATTTTCAGCCACTTTTCTGAAGACGCTTCCATTCCGGAATCTGGCTCGCTCTACTACGGTTATTCCGGTGCACTGCGGTGCCTTTCAGAAGGGGAGGGTGCGGTGGCGTTCGCCAAAGATTCTACCGTGGACGCTTACTGCGCAGAAGATGACACTGAACGAGCATCCTGGTGCCTCGACCGCGACCGCTACGTCGCGCTGCCGGCCTTTGGCCAAGCTCCATCGCACCCGTTGATGTATCAGCCCGATACGGTGGATGATTCGACACGGGAACTCATTGTATCAGCGCTCTTGGCCCTGAACGACACCGAGGACGGTCAATCCATCCTGGAAAACATTCTGAACACCCCTGGGTTGATCGAAACCAACGCAGAGGACCATCTCGGCTCCTACGGTGGCCTCATTCAGCATGTTCCGGGCATCCAAGGTTACCTTGATGAGAAGTATTCGTCGGCGTGAGTCTGTTGGAAGAAGTTCTCGTTCACCTGCACGACGTAGCCATCGGCTACGATGTCCCCCTGATCGAGGACATCAACATCGAGGTGGTGGCCGGCGATGTCATCGCCGTTCTTGGACCCTCAGGCATTGGGAAAACGACGCTCTTGCGGACCATCGCCGGACTTGTTCGCCCGTTGGATGGGGACGTTGAACTCGCCGTCCCCTCCAGAGGAGGCTTGGGCTACATTCCGCAGCGGTTGGGCCTCATTGGCAACCTCACCGTTCGGGACAACGTCGAGATGGGCACGCGGGTTGGTCTTTCAAGATGGCATCTGCCGTTTTTCCCCGTGCCGTCCACCCAGCGCCGTCATGCGGAACGGGCCATGGAAGACCTGGGTATCCTCTCCCTAGCTGACCAACCTGTTCGGATTCTCTCCGGTGGCCAACAACGCCGCGTTGCGACAGCGAAAACCGTCGCTCAACGCCCGAAGTTGGTGCTGGCCGATGAATTTCTTGGCGAACTCGACGACGACAACGTTGAGATTGTCATGAAGACCGTTCGTCAGGCCATCGAAGCACAGAACTCTGCCATGATCATGGTCGAACACCACGAAGAATTGGCCAAGCAAGTCGCCAACCGAATCTGGCGTATCAAGGATGGGCGTCTCATCGAGGAGTTGGTTCGATGAACCGCCGGTTGAGCCTCACCATCGTCCTGGTGCTGGGTCTTGCCCTGCTGACCTTCCTCAACCTTGTCGGGGATTGGGGCCGTTTGAGCGGGGGCATGGCCAATCTTAGCATCTTCTTCCGGGAGAGTTTGTGGCCGCCCGACTGGTCGGTGCTCGAAGCACAATCCTACCCTGTTTGCGAGGCCCGACTTGAATTTACATGCTCTGTCGCGTGGTTGGGGATGGTCGAGACCATCAAAATCGCCTTCGTCGCCACCGTCATCGGATTTGTCGTGGCGCTCCCCCTCTCGGTCATGGCTGCCAGCAACCTCTCGCCGATTGAAATCGCCGTCCCCACTCGAATCCTTCTCGCAGGGATGCGTTCACTCCCTTCCATCATTTGGGCGGTGTTGTTCATGATCATTTTCGACATGGGGACGCTTGCAGGCATTTGTGCCATGTCGTTCTACACGGTTGGCTACCTCGGCAAGTTGCAGTTCGAATCGATGGAGGGCATCAAGAACGCTCCTCTTGAGGCGGCCAAGGCCATGGGCATGACACGAACGGAAACGGCCTGGCTCGTGGCCATCCCTGAATCCGCTAATCAGCTGTTGAGCCATTTGCTGTTCATGTTCGAATACAACGTTCGTCACGGGACGGTCATCGGTTTGGTTGGAGCAGGTGGCATTGGATTGTACATCAACACCTACCTCAAACTCGCCCAGTATGACAAGGTGGTGGCGTTGCTCATCGTGGTCTTCCTCGTCGTGGTTGTCATCGACTTTGTTTCCATGGCGCTGCGTTCGGCTGTTACCGAGGAAGGCGATGTGGACCGTCCTGCATGGTCGTCGCTGTTCTTGCCGAGTGCTATTTCTTCAGCCATGCACCCGACGCCGATGAAGAAGGGCGGCGTGGATGAGTCGGAATGAAATCAATCGGCTGCGATGTGGACGGCGCCGTCTTTGTAGAAGATTTGAATCTGGTCTGCAGCCTTCTTGGAGAGAGCGGCGACGGCGTCGTACACTTCGTCTTCCGAGACCTTGAACGCCTTAGCAGCGTCTTTGGTGGACCACGGTTGGATGTGGAAGTCACTCTTGATGAGCCACTTCAACAACTTGGCTTCAAACTCCGTTAACTCGTCGGCCATGCTCAAAGCATGGGCCCTCGCCTCAAAATGTCACCGATGGCCTTCATCCGAGCGCCACCATTCTGCGGCAGCATTCTTCAGCGTCGATATCACCGTTGAGCAGCGTGTTCAAGGCCTTGGTGAAGGGAATACTGAGGCCAGCATCTTCAGCTCGTTCGACGAACATGCGACAGGCACGAACGCCTTCAGCAACCATGTGCATCTCGTCCAGTGCTTGGTCGAGGGTCCGGCCAGTACCGAGTTTTTCACCCATGGACCGGTTTCGACCGTGGGGCGAGGTGGCCGTGACATACATGTCGCCAAGACCCGCAGGCCCGAAGGCCACCTCGGCGCGAGCACCCAATTCCGCCAAAAGCAAGCATCCTTCTTTGAACCCCGACATGAAGATGGCGGCCTTGAGGTTATCACCGCCCAAATCGCCGACCTGCTTGAGCCCATCAACAAGGCCGCAGGCCAAGGCGACAACGTTCTTGTAGGCACCCCAGAGTTCAGCACCGACCGGATCGCTGGCCGGGTGAAGAATGAAACTGGGCGTGCTGAGGGTTTGTGCCAGGCGCTGGGCGATGGCCTGATCTTCGCTGGCCACCAGGGCGGTGGTCATCACGCCACCCGCCGCTTCAGGGGCGATGGTGGGGCCCGTCAACACGGCCAGTGGGTTTGTTTTCCCTTCCTCTTTGAGACGGCTGTGAATGGCTTCGGAAATGAGCCGCTTGCCGGGGGCGAGTCCTTTGGCGAGGTCGAGTAACACGTGGCCGGGTTGGAGATGAGGGAGCAGGTCCTCCATCACGTCGAGGATGACCGATGAGGGCAGGGCCAGCACGACAATTTCAGCCCCTTCCACGGCTTCAGCAAGATGCATCGTGGCGTCAAGGCCCGGTACAGGATGGTGGGGCAGGTACTTGTCGTTGGTCTCCTTCATGGTGATGGATTCGTAGACCTCCTGTTCGATGGTCCACCCCTTCACTTTGTGCCCTTCCAAAAGCCACAGTCTGGCGATGGCAGTTCCCCAGTTTCCCAATCCTAAAACGGCGATGTTTGCCATGTCAATCGTCAAAGTCGCCTCTTCGGGTGTTTATACCATTTCGGGCTTGAACACAGTGGAAAAGAGGGATTTTGGACGTGAGCCAAACGGGCCACTCAGAACAAATCATCGTCTTCCTCATCGAAATCAAAGACATCGTCATCCGACTTTTTCTCAACTTTGGCTTCCTTCTTGGGGGCCTTGGCGGATGGCTTTTCCTCTTCCTTTGGTGCAGGAACCGTTTCTGGTTCCTCAGCCGCTGGTGCAGCCGCCGCAGATGCGGTGGTTCCACGGGCGGCGGCGATTTGCGATTCCTTGGCTCGCAGTTCCTCTTCGCTCTTGCCCGTTTGGAGGGAAAGCGCTCGACGTCGATCTTCTCGGGCTTTGCGCTCAAGTTGCTTGTGTCTTGATTTCTCGATGTTTTGCATCATGTACATGGCATCGTGCTCGAGGAGTGGAGAATCGGAAATGAGGGTGATGTCAAGCCATCCACCGTCTTCCACAATAAATTCAGCCAGCGGCTCAAAGTTCAGGTCAGACTTCTTGATTTGGGTGTAATGCATGGCGTTTCCGGTTCGGTGTTCAACCCCGGAGAAGTGGCAGTAGAATTCCTTGGTGCCGATGCTTTCCCTGACCATGTCAAACAGTTCGCCGTAGTCCTCGGACGTTCGCATTTGGCCGTGGCCACGAGCGTGAATGTGAGCGATGTTGAGGACAGGGATGGTTCCCTCGACGTGATTCACCACTTCGATCACTTCTTCGAGACTGCCCCAGAGTTCTTGCCTGCCTGACGTTTCAACGCCAATTTTGGAGGGCGTGCCGTTCTTGATCCAAGGGAAAACGGGGAATTCGTCCTCGTCATCGTGCCAAATTTCATGGACGCGGTCGACGATACCGGAGAAGACATTGGCCACCTGTTGATTGGCCGCTTGTCCTCGGCCAAAATCGCCGTAGTGGCCGGTGTGGAGGGTGATGTGGCGAGCGTTGATGGTGCGAGCCGCCTGGAGGGTGGCCTCGATCTTAGCCAGCGAGCGTCCACGCTCGACCTTTCCTCCGAGAAGTTCGGAATAGTAGGGGCCGTGAATGTTCATCTCAAACTCGGTCTTGTTGGCCAGCACACCGGCTTGCCAGTACTGCTCGAAGTGCTGTGGGGCCACCATGCGAACGGTTTGTACTTCCATCGTTTCGAGGCCGAGGGAGATGATATCGTCCATCCCTTCCACGATGGTGCGTCCTTTGCATGAAAGAGGAACGCCTGCTGGACCGAGTTTGACTGACATATATTCCCCCCCCGAAACCGACCCAAGGGCCATCACATGATAATCCCTTTCTGCTGGCTGTCCGCTAAATCAGCCATGACGCGTCGTTTTCGAGAGTGAATGCATACGACTCTTCATGAAGGTGAGTCCGGACCATGGTTGCATGGAGCCCCATGTTCAGCGCGCCATCGCAGCGTTTCAAGCGGGCCAACCCGTTTGCCTGTTCGACTCAGAAAAGCGAGAAGGGGAAACGGATTTGCTCTTCCCTGCCGCATCTGCCGTTCCCGCCACCATGCGACAACTCCGCAAGGACTGCGGCGGTCTTCTGTTTTTGGCGATTGGTGATGAGGTCGGTGCGTGTTTTGGCTTGCCGTTCCTCCAAGACCTTCACACCACGCAGGACGCCGTTGAGCGAAATCCAGTTCTTTCCCACCTGATCACCAACGACCTCCGCTACGACGCTCGTTCGGCCTTCACCCTCTCCCTGAATCACCGCAACACCTACACTGGCATCACCGACCACGACCGAGCCTTGACCACGCGTCGTTTCGCAGAGTTGGCAACTGCTTGCTTGGAGGCGGGCGAGGCTGGTGAGGTGGCGATGAAGCGTCTTGGGGAGGAGTTCCGAACCCCGGGACACATCCCCGTATGCCGTGAAGCAAAGGGCGGCCTGAGCGTTCGTCAAGGCCACACCGAACTCGCCGTGGGCCTTGCCCGTCTCGCCGGAGCAGCTCCGGTGGTCATCGGGGCTGAGATGCTTGAGCCGGACGGCGACCTTGCCCTTCCAGTGGCCGATGCCCGGGCGTGGGCAGAAGCCAACAACATCCCGTTCCTTGAAGGAGCCGACGTGGTCGCTGCCTTAGGCCTTTGAGCGGGACCGTCATCCTCATGAAGCAACAGCCCAACCCAAGCACGGTGGTCCAATGAAACGCATCCTTGCCGTTGGTGTCTTTGACCTGCTTCACGCAGGCCATCTTCACTACCTCGAGCAGGCCAAATCGCTTGGCGACCATCTGACCGTGGTGGTGGCTCACGACGACACCGTGCGTAAGCGTAAGCACGAGCCCGTGACCAACCAAGACCTGCGCCGTCGAATGGTAGCAGGACTCAAACCCGTCGATGAGGTCGTTGTCGGGAATCCACCCGATGTACCCATTTTCGATATCCTCCCTCAGATTCGGCCGAACGTGATCGCCCTTGGCTACGACCAAGAACACGCCGAAGACAACATTCGCAAGGCCCTGCATGAACGAGGCCATGGCGAGATTGAGGTGGTGCGAGTCGAGGGCTTGAGCGACGATCTCGATGGAACGCGGAAAATCATCGCACGGATTCTTGAACGGGCTGAGAAACAGGGGGCATGAAGTTGTTCACTGGTATCGTTCAAGGCTTAGGAAACGTCTCTTCTATAGATAAAGGCGAGGCCGTGTGGACTTTCGCTGTGAATCTGCCAAACACCGATGGTCTGGAGCGTGGCGCCAGCGTGGCCATCAACGGGGTTTGTTTGACGGCGACCGAGATCGATGGCAACAGCGTCTGCTTTGACGTCATCAACGAAACCCTCGAACGCACCAACCTCTCAAGCGTGAAGGAGGGCGAGGAAGTGAATGTCGAGCGTTCCCTCAAGATGGGCGACGAACTTGGCGGCCATTTGCTTTCAGGCCATGTGATGGGACTGGGGGAATTGACCAAACGGACGAAGGTCGGCGAGGGCGTTGACTTCACCGTCAAAGCACCCGCTTCGATGATGAAGTACATTCACGAAAAGGGCTACATCGGCCTCAATGGGGCTTCGTTGACCATCGGTGCGGTTGAAGGCAACTGTTTCAACATCCACCTGATCCCCGAAACGCTCCGCCTCACGACGTTTGGAACGCTTTCTGAAGGTCGGCATGTGAACATTGAAATCGACGCCATGACCCAAACCATTGTGGCGACGGTCGAACGAATGATGAAACAGGAGAACCCGGAGGGACAGGCATGAGCAAGCGGGTGGGGCTGGTGTGTGGTTCGTTCCATCGAGACGAAGTTGAGCGTATGTTGGCCTTTGCCACCGATGAAGCAGAACAACACGGCCTCACCGTAGGCGATGTTGTTTGGGTGCCTGGTTCCATGGAAGTTCCGCTTGCTTTGGACCGTCTCCTCGCCTCGCACGATGCAGCCGCCTGTCTGGGCATCATCGAAAAGGGCGAGACGCAGCATGGACTTGCCATGGGCCAAGCCGTCATCAAGACCATTCTTGACCTCCAACTCAAGCACGACAAGCCCATTGGTCTTGGCATCATTGGCCCGGGAGCCAAACCCAAACACATCGAGCCACGATTGGAGCCCCACGCCCGGGCCGCCATCGGTGCTGTGGTCAACTCGTGAGGTCAAACAGCAACATGTAGCCGTCCTCAGTGGCGGAGAACTGCAGGGTTTCAGGACCAGCCAGGTACAGCCCATCACCCTCCTGAACGTCAACATCACCCACCTTCACAGCGCCCTTTGGCATGTGAAAATAGCCCAGTCGCCCCTCTTCGAGTTCGTAAGTCACAGCGACGCCTGCCTTGATTTCTCCACCAAGCATCGTCGCGTCCTGATGCAACCCAATGCCACCCCGTTGACCTCGAGGGCTGGCCAGCACAGGCAAGGGTTGACCATCCTGCACCACCGGGTTCAGGGCCATCTGCTCATAGGAAGGTGGCATACCTCGCTGGTCGGGAACAACCCAGATTTGCAAGAATTCGGTCACTTCATCAGCGAAATGGTTCATTTCACTGTGGGTGACGCCGGTGCCGGCGCTCATGCGTTGGACCTCTCCTGGGCGGATGACCGCCACATTGCCCTCGCTGTCTTGGTGTTCAAGACCTCCTCTGAGCACGATCGAAACGATGTCCATGTCCCGATGTCCATGGGTGGGGAACCCTGCACCCCCGGTGATGACGTCCTGATTGAGCACCCTTAGGGGTCCAATCCCCATGTGCTCTGGGTTGTACCAGCGAGCGAAGGAAAACGAATGGCGTGTGTCCAACCAACCGTGATTGGCCTTTCCACGGGCACCTGACGGATGAAGTCGGACAGGCATGCGATTGGATGTGCGATGACCAGTATAAACTCGTGCATCTCCAATCTGTATCGTTTGATTCACTTTGTGGCGATTGGTAGGCCGTTTCCGTCTCGGTAATTGCCAGTCACGAGCATGATGAGGTCAATGAGCCACC
>JBMSEL010000054.1:0-8788 GCA_049412325.1 Candidatus Poseidonia sp. | reverse complement strand
CCCAGACGTTCAATCAACTGGCTGAACAACTCAAGCAACCCGCCACCCCCCCATCGCCTTCACAAGAGGAATCCACGCCAGAGCCCGACACAACGCCGGCCGAACCCATCTCTCGCCGTGGCCGCCGCCGTGGAATGTTTGGTAGCGATTTGACACTTGACGACTGAGGAATCGCCATGGGATTGTTTGACCGTTTCCGAAAGCGCGTTCACGAAGTTGCCGAGGAGACCGACGGCGACGCCCTCTCCGTTGAGGCCACGTCGGACGAGGCCCAAGCGCTGCTTCAGCAACCCGACGCCGGCCCTGTAGACGAACCGACTCAGCCCCTGGCAGAGACCTCGCCTCAAGACGACGATGACTGGGATGATGTTGATGAGGAACCCGTTGAGGCCCCTTCCATCCAAGACGATGACGATGATTGGGACACTTGGGACGATGACGAACCGACGCCTCGCGTGCACCTCAGCAAGAAGGAACGCAAATTCCTCGAGCGTCAGGAAAAAGAACGCAAGAAGCGTGATGCGAAGGCCAAGAAAGCGATGAAGAAACGGGGGGCCGTCGACGTGGCTCGCCCTCAAGGTTCCAAAGTCGACCTGTCAATGATGCGGACGACCACCGGCCGCCAGTTGGTTCAAGTCGCTCAAGCGCCCAAGGGTTCAAGCAAGAAAGCCGCCATCAAAATGGAAGATGGGCAGTCTGTTGATATTGACCTCGGCGGCGGTGTGGTGACGGAAGGCGGACGCGTCATCAGGCCCGGTGAAGCCCTTGACAACTTGCTTGAGGAATTGGAATGGGTTCTGCTTGAATCCGACATCTCCTCCCAGGCCTCAAGCGCCATCATCGATAGTCTCCGTAACGCCTTGGTGGGGGCTCGACTGCGCCGGGGCGCAGAACTCTCCAAAGTGTTGGAAGCCGCCCTCAAGCGTGCCCTTCATGCCTTGCTCCAAGCAGGATATTGGGACTTTGACGCCACGGTGGACGGGTTCATCGAAGCGGGCGATCTCCCCGTTGTGATCATGCTCGTGGGTGTGAACGGGACAGGTAAGACCACCACGGCGGCGAAGATTGCACAACGACTGCTCAACAACGGCCACAGCGTGATCGCCGCGGCAGGCGACACGTTCCGTGCGGGAGCCATTCAACAGTTGGAAACCCATTGCGAACGATTGGGCATCCGGTGCATTTCCAGCCAGCGGGGAGGGGATTCCGCCGCCATCGCCCGCGACGCTATCGATTCGGCCAAAGCCAAGGGCATCGACGTCGTGCTCGTCGATACGGCAGGCCGGATGCAGAACAAGACCAATCTCATGAACGAGCTCAATAAAGTTCGAAAGGTCACCAACCCGCATCTCACCCTGTTTGTTGGCGACTCCCTCGCAGGCAACGATGCTGTTGAGCAGGCGAAGATGTTCCAAGACATCATGCGGTTTGACGGAGCGGTCCTGACGAAAATGGACACGGATGCCAAGGGCGGTGCTGGCCTTTCCATCGCTTACGCGACCGGCCGACCCATCGTCTTCGCCGGTGTCGGTCAGGGCTACGATGACTTGATGCAATTCAATCCGGATTGGTTGCTTGACCAGTTGTTTGAATGAGGGCGCAGGGAACAAAAACCTCCGCCGCTGTCCATTCATCATGACGGAGATGTTTGCCGACGAAGACGCCGCACGATTTTTTCAAATGGTCCAGATGCTTCAACGCTCAACCCTGCTTCAGATGGGCTATCTGCCCGACCAGTCCGGCACCTACCATTACAACATGGGTGAGGCACGTGAAGGCATTGAGGTCCTTCGTATGTTTCAGCGAAAAACCGAGGGGAACTTGAGTACCCAAGAAACACAAATGTTACGGGCCGTCATCAGTGAACTTCAGATGCAGTTTACGCAGGCTCCGCAACGAAAGCGAACACGGGACGAAGAGGAAGCCCAAAGCGATGTGATTCGCGAGACCTTCTCTCAACCCCAAGACGGCCCTGTTGAAGACCTCTCAACTCCGTTGAAAGAAGAAGAAGAATAGCGGTTGTTTGATGAGTCGGTGCCTGTTGCGTAGGACCGGTTGGCATGGGATTGGTCACTGAAGTTGACGATGCAGCAGCGCCAACGGTGCTCATTGTTGACAACAACCCCATGTCATCAATGCGTCTGTCAAACCTGTTCAAAACTCGGAATTTCATCGTTGAACTGTGTGAAGACGGCGACCAAGCCGTGGACGAGTACATCCGTCTTGACCCCGAACTGGTGGTTCTCTCCTTGGACATCCCCTCCCTCGATGGCCATCTCGCAGCCTTGGAGATGCGTGAACACGGCGGCGAGAGCCGTATCGTCTTTGTCGCCCCAGCTCGCATGGCGGATGTAGCCAGAAACGCCGCTTACTCTGCAGGGGCTGTTGCATGGCTGCAAAAGCCGATTTCAGGTGAGAGCCTCGAAGCGGCTTGGGCCACGATTCTCGGTACAATTCCCGAGGCCCCCGGCCTCGATGACCTCGACGAACTCTATCCTGATCGGGTCAGCGTCGAAGAGGACACGGGCCCCATGGTCGCACCGCTTCCATTGCCACTGCCTGGTCAACTTCCTCCGCTGGGTGAATTGCCACCGTTGGATGCCCTTCCCTTGTTAGCGGTTGAACCAACGGCCAAATCGAAGAACAGCAAGAAACGCCTAATCTTCCTGTTGATCATCGGCATAGCGGCCGGCGGACTTGGCTACGCCTACACGCAAGGTATGCTGCCTGTTTGAACCACCGACGGTCATCATGAGCATTGGGCGGACATCCAACCGCGGTTTTCATAACGGACCGGTCCCTCACTTAATTCATGGAGAACAAACAGCTCACCGCTGTTGCCCTGGTCTTAACCATGCTTTTGTCGGGCTGTCTGAACGTCGATGCGAATGTGGAAGTCCCCGATGTGGTGCTTCCCGACGACTGGTCCAACATCACAGCACGAACAGTGGCGAGCCCCCAATTGTTCGCCTACGATGATTGCGATGAACTGGAAACCTCCCTCAAGCGGTCCATCGAGGAGCAATACCGTGTGGAACTCTTGCAAGCGGTGGCTGAACAGTACGACTACCGCAACGTGTGGTTTGATGGGGCTGAAATGGCCATGGACGACAGCGCCACAGCCGATGGAGGGGGCGCCTCTCAAACCCGGACTTCTGAACCGACTCGTGTGGAGGGGGAGGATTACTCAGGCACGAACAACCAGGAGGCCGGCGTTGACGAAGCCGACTTTGTGAAAACCGACGGCTACCATATCTACTACCTTCAGGGGAAGCACCTCCACATCTTCGGCGTTCCAGAGTTTGGTGCCATTGAGGCTGCGTCCAACATGACGTTTTCAGACAGTACACCCGTGGCCATGATGCTTGACGGCGACCAACTCGTGGTGATTTCCACCATGTACCCGTGGGCCATCGCTGACAACCATCCGGTGATGGATGCCATGGGGTGGGACGATGAATACAACATGTGGCGTAGCAACAGCCTCACGAAATTCACAGTGATTGACATCACCAATCGTAGCCAGCCCGAGGTTGACCGAGAACTCTTCATCGAAGGTTCCTACATCACAGCTCGTGAGGTCAACGGTACCGTTCGCACCATCACGCACGCTTGGATGAACGTGCCCGGCCTCGCCTCTTGGCTGAATTTCCCCTCCGGCTATTGGAACCTCGAGTATGACGACCCGCTTCGTTTGGAAATCCGGGAGAAACTCGCCTTCCAACAGATGCAGCGCAACAGCGAGGTTCTTGACCGCTTGTCGCTCGAAGATTTGATTCCACAGGTTTACGAATACAACAACGGCGAGGTTGTTCTTCACACCATGAGTGACAACGCATGCCGTGAATTCGTGGCGCCCGAGGACAGCCTGAACCGAGGCATCTCCAGCATCTTTTCCCTCGACCTTACCTCCTCTACCTTCGATTATGAAGTGGACCACGTCGTTGGAACCTATCCCCAGGTGTATGCATCAGCCGATGTCTTGGTGTTGGCTGAATCCTCTTTTTCCGGCTGGTGGTTCTGGGGTAATGACGACATGGACGAGATGACCAACCTTCACACCTTTGACATCAGTGCCCCCGACGCCACGCTCTACACCGGCTCAGGGCGGATTGATGGGACGGTTCTGAACCAGTTTTCCATCTCTGAATACGAAGGCGTGCTTCGGGTGGCGACCACCGTCGGCCAGTGGGCGCGCTGGTGGATGGAAGACCCTGAACCCATGTCTTCACAACTGGTGACCCTCGTTCGTTCCGTGGACGTGGAAACCGACCAACAAGTTCTCGTCGAGGCAGGAAAAGTGGAAGGCATTGCCCCTGGTGAACGCATTTGGAGCGCACGCTTTGACGGCGATCGCGCTTACATCGTGACCTTCGAACAAATCGACCCACTGTGGGTGATCGACGTCGCTGATGAAACCAACCCAATCATCTTGGGTGAACTCAAGGTACCTGGCGTCTCCACCTACATCCATCCGCTCTCCCGTGATCACTTGCTGACCATCGGGTTTGGTCCGGCCAACGAAGACGGCACCGGCTTGGATTGGGCGGGCACTCAACTCTCCTTGTTCGACATCAGCGATGCTACCGACCCAACACAAGCGGACGTGCTTCGGCTTTCGCCAGTCGCACAGGAGAACGAATACATGTGGACCTGGTCGTGGTCAGAAGCCAATTATGAGCACAAAGCCTTCCAGTACTGGGCACCCAAGTCCATGCTCGCAGTACCGCTCTCAACCTATCGATGGGTCAACACCAACGAAGACGGCCGCTATGGCTACGGCTACTACGAATACATCACGAAATTGATGTTGGTGGCCGTTAACGAGTCCGATGGCTCGCTCAACGTCTATGGCGAAGTGAACCACTCTTCGCTGTTTGACACCGACGGCGAGTCCTATTGGTGGGACGATCGCAACATTCGCCGGTCGATCTTCATGGGTGATTTCGTGTATGCCATTTCCTCCGCCGGCGTCACGGCGACCAACCTCACGACGATGGTGGAATCCGACAACCTCACGATTCCTCGCTCCTCTCCTTACGCCTACTATTACGACGACATAGCCGTTGCCGAATCGGACGACGCTGATGAAGGTGAGGAAAGGGAGCGAGAAGACTCGGGTGCCTCCGAGGGCGCTGATGGCGAGGATAGGCCAAGAGAAGGCGAGGAAGCGACCGAATCCTCCTCGAATTCTGCTGACCGTTGAAACAGAACCGTTGCTACGGCCCATCACCACCCTTCTTGAACAACGACGATTTGAAGCACATCATGCGCACGACCTTCACCACTTTTGGTAGGGGTCGACTCGACCATGCTCAGCGCATGCTGTTCACCCACGGCCCGTGTCCTGAACGTTCCAACGAGTTCGTGAATGCCCTCTCCTTTCTCGTCGACGGGCCACATGATGTTGAGGTGTGTCCATGAGCATCACCATCGGCCTGGTGGGGTGCGGCCGTTGGGGCAAAGTCCATCACGCAACGCTAACCTCCTTGAAGGAGCAAGGCCATCTCGATCGACTGGTCGTTTGTGATATTGACGAACATGCGCTTGAAGGCGTTGTGGCAGACAGGCATTATCGGTCCATCGAAGAGATGCTGGCACAGGAACAACTCACCGGTGTGGCCGTAGTCACCCCTCCCGAAACGCACCTTGATTTGGCTCGCCAAGTGGTGGCCGCTAACCTCCCCGTGTTCGTTGAAAAACCCCTGGGCTCCAACAGCGAGGAGGAAGTGGATTTCCTTGCGACCCTTCCAGAAAACACCACCATGATGGTCGGCTATCTGCTCCGCCATCACGCTGGTTTGAAGCGAATTAAATCGGCCATCGAAGACCACGCCTTGAACATCAAAACCATCAGCTATCGTCGGAGAACAACCCGTCAAAAGCCCGATGGTGCTGACCCGTTGAACACGTTAGCCGTTCACGGTCTTGATACGGCTCGCTATCTCCTAGGAACCTCGCTGGCGAGATTGGATGTGATGAAATTGGAGATCACGACATCCTCCGCCAATATTTGGCTTCGGGACCCCTCGTCGCTCATCACCATCGACGTTGCTTGGGAGGCTGAAGAAGAACAGCGAACGCTCGTCGTCCAAGGTTCCACCAGTGGAGTCGTGCTTGATTTTGGAACCGGAGAAGTCGTTTGGCATGATGGAGACGGCGTTGGTCAGTCCCCCGTGGTTGAGCGCTTCCCGTCTCTTCCGCTAGAGGAGCAATGGAGGAGTTTCTTGCGACGCATGGCCGATGGGCCACCCGGTATCGTTCCCGAAACCGTTTCTCTCTTGGACGTCAGTGCGTGGCTCGCCCACAACAGTCCAATGGAATCGCACCCACGCTAACCCTCCTTTGCGAGAATTGAAGAACGCCGTGCTCTTGGAAGAAATCATGGGCCTCTCAATGAACACAGTCCAACGCATGCTCGGTGCCAGTTTGGTTGCCAGTTTGGGCGTCTGGTTCCTTCAGGGCGCGGTGATGGACGCCGTGTTGACCCTCATCGCTCTGTGCGCTTTGACCGGCGTGGTTTGGGCCCTTTCGGAGCGGGAATCCACGTTCACCTACCTGAATCTCAACGGGAGCGGTCCGTGGAACATGCTGGCCGTCCTAGCCACCATCGTGGTCTTTGCACAGGTCTCGATTTCCATCTGGGCCTTCCCCACCGTGGGCGCCTACATCCTCTCGTTGTCCTTTATCGGTTCCTTTTGGGTGACGGGTTACATGATGCAGCCCAATGGCGCTTGACTCGTACCAACCCCTCTTCGCTCGTGCGAAGTGTCAAAGGCCTGCGCTGACGACCTGTTCACCGATGGCAACCCACGGTGACCACCCTTCGCTTCCGGACCACCTCGAGTCGCTGTTGATGGACGACGTTCATACGGTGTTTCTCAAAGCCGACTGCCCACCCCGGGTGAAACGAGGCGCCATCGGCTCACTCAAACTCGTTGAAGCAGAATCTTCCATGGCCGAGTGGGACACGCTCACGCTTGAACAACTTGAGGAAGATTTGGTTGCATTGGTGGAGGAACACCGCCATCGCAGCGATTGTTTTCTTGAAATCGACCGCAAAGGCTGTCGCGTGATTCAACTCGGCGACCTCCGCATCACGTCGGCCTGGCCCCCGTTTTCCGACGCTCGTGAAATCACCGTTGTACGGCCGGTCGCCAAACTCAGTCTCGGCGACTACGACCTTGACCAGCGCTTGGTGGACCGTTTGCGTAACCACCACCGTGGCGTGTTCATCTGTGGGCGACCAGGCTCGGGGAAAACCACCCTCGCCCAAGCCATTGCCGAGTACCTCGACACCGATGTTGGGGCGCTTGTCAAAACGATGGAAGCTCCGCGGGATTTGCAACTTGCAGACCGCATCACGCAATATGCTCCGTTGGAAGGGGACCTCGAGAAAACGGCTGAGATCATCTTCCTCGTCCGCCCCGACTTTGTTATCTTTGACGAGGTCCGGCGCGCCAGAGACTTCGAAATTTTTGCGGACGTCCGCCTTGCCGGCGTGGGGCTGCTCGGCGTCACGCACGCCAACTCTGCCCTTGAGGCCATCCAGCGACTGATTGGAAAGGTCGATTTGGGTTTGGTCAGTCAGGTGTTGGATACCATTCTGCATGTCGAATCCGGAAAAATTCAACAGGTCTTGGAGTTGCGAATGACGGTGAAGCCACCCACTGGTATGCAGGAAGAATTGGCACGACCGGTCATAGAAGTGGTTGAATTTCCGAGCGGCAAATTGACGCATGAAATGTTCGCCTTTGGCTCCGAAATTGCCGTTGTACCGCTCGAGGGTCGAGCGACAAGCAATGACTTGTCTCCCGTGAGGGCGATGGCGAAAGACCGCATCGTTGAGACGGTTCGACAGTGGGTTGGCGTTGACTGTCAGGTCCGATTCTCAAGCGATACTTCTGCGGTGATCTACGCTCCTTCAAACATGATTTCCACACTGGTGGGCCGAGGTGGCGAGAACGTCAAACAACTGCAAAATGAACTCGGCGGTATGCGCCTGAGCATCGAGTCCTTCGACGACATGCCGGAAGGCATGGAGCAACCCAACCGGTTCTGGCAGGACAATCGCAAGAATGGGAACGCTTGGGAAAATCCTCGTCGCAAGGGGAAGTCCTCACGCAGACAACAACGAAAGCGTTGAAATGACCCACGCAAGATATCTTCGCTTCTGCGTTGATAATGGGGCATCATTTAAATGTAAATCAGAGGAGGTCAGGCCAGTGAGGCTTTGCCATGTCCGATGAAGGAACCCCAGCAGCAACCGGCTTGGCCGGATTTGTGCTTGAAAACCGCTCGTGGATGCACGTCGCATCCTTGCTGATGATTGTCTATGCCGTGTGGGCCGTCATTGAAGTCCTCTCAAACACCTGGTTCCACGGCCTTCAACCTCTCACGCTCATCGAGACAGGTACGGAAACCAACATCAATCCCGATGACCTTCAGCGCAACAACAGCAGTTTCATCATCGCCTCTGGCGCCGTCTTTGGCCTGATTGGCCTGTTTGCTCAATACGTCTATCGTGGCGCCCCCATGGTTGATTCTTCTATGGCCGCTGCTGCTGCTATGATCCTCGACCAAGCAACCGCTGATCGAGCCTCTGAACAAGACATCATTTCCAAGGCTGAAGAAGCCGCCTCCGCCACCGCCGCAGAGGTGGCCAAGGAAACAGCGGAGGACACCGTCATCGAGATGCTCGACCCCGATGCAGATGCAGATGATGACGACGATGACGACGACGACGACGACGACGACGACGATGACGATGACGACGACGCCGACGACG
>JBMSEL010000016.1:0-35836 GCA_049412325.1 Candidatus Poseidonia sp. | reverse complement strand
AGTCCCTTGACATGACGCCGCTTGACATGACCTTCCAGTTCAGCGATGTCGGCGAGACCGGCAAAGAACCCAGCATCGGCATCACCTCCAGCGGATGCATCTTCTTCATCGCCATGGAGAAGGTCATGCGTTCCTGCGACGGCGGCTTGACGTGGGATGAAACCCAAGACCCCGTGATGTGTTCTCCTACCACCAGCGATCCCTACGGTTGGGTTGACCCCATCACCGACCGGGTGTTTGGTGTCCAAATGATCGGCCTAGAAACCTCGTGGATTTGCTGGAGCGACGATGATGGCGAGACCTGGATGGGCAACCCTCACGATTCGGGCACCACACCACTGAACGACCACATCAAGCTCGCCAGCGGCCCTTGGACCGACAGTGGCTATGGGGTGCTGGGACAATTCACGGGCAGTTTCTACGAAACGGCCGTTTACTACTGCTACAACAAACTGGCCGGTATTTTCTGCTTCACCAGTTTTGACGGTGGCGCCAGTTTCGAAGCCGGAGGACAAATCATCGGCTTGGCCACCACCAACGGTGGGTTGCACGGCGCGATTTCCACCGCCCCAGACGGAACGGTCTACGTGACGCCGCGTGTCGCTACGCCCACGGTCATCGTGTCCAAGGACAACGGTTTCTCTTGGTTTGAACGCTACATGGGCGAGGATGCTGGCACCCCCAACCCCCGAAAGAATTCCGAAGTCTCAACGGACACGGCCTCCAATGCTTACCACGTGTGGACGGGCGCGGATGAAGGCATCTACATGTCCAGGTCCATGGATTCAGGCGAATCGTGGGAGCAGGAGAGCATTCGCATTTCACCGGTTGAGGTGATCTCGTCCGTCTTCCCCCAAACCGATGCAGGTGATCCCGGCCGCATCGCCATCACCTACCTGGGCAGCGAGAATTCAGAGATGTTGAACCAGTCGGACATTGACGGCAACCCGTGGAACGGCAACGCCCACTATGCGCCCAACAACGCCACCTACCACCTCTACATCACCTACAGCCTCAATGCCCTTGACGACGAACCGGTCTTCCACACCTATCGCGTCACCGACGACCCGGTTCAGGTGGGTTCCATCTGTCTCAACTCAGGCGACTGCCGGGACATCGGTGGTTCGAACCGAAACCTGTTGGATTTCAACGACCTTCACATTGACCGTGAGGGACGCGTGTACGTCGCCTTTGCCGATGGATGCACGGGTGATTGTGCCACCAACGAGAACGCCACGGCTGCCGATTCCCGAGACGGACGTGGTGCGGTGTACTACCTTGCAGACGGCCCAAGTCTTCTCGAAGAATTTGGTCGTTTGATGCCGCTCATCGATGAGTGATGGAATCAAGCGAACAAGCGTGCACGAAGTTTTCGCAAGCTCAAACGGAAGCCGAGGAGGGCCTTTCGCAAGGTGGACAGCTTGACGGGCTGTGTGAAGACATCGCCAGAGCGACGCACGATTTCGTGGAGGATGGAGGTGTAAGCGTCCGCCATGATCTCCGGTTGGACACGTGCTCGTCCATCAAGGAAGCCAAAGAGGTGGTTGGCTGAACTTTGATGACGCTTGATGACCTCAACGTATTCAACGACGAAGCCTTTCCAGGCCAAGGTTTCAGCAACGGTCTGGTTTTTCAACATCTCAACGCTGATATCGTGAGAGGCAAGCACCTCAAGCGGGAGGTAGATTCGGCCTCGTTCCATGTCCTCGTTGATGTCGCGGAGGACGTTGATGAGTTGCATTTGGATGCCGAGGTCAATGGCGTGAAGACGAGCCGCACGGTCCTCGTAGCCGTAGATTTCGATCAGGATGAGTCCTACAGCGGAGGCGACTTTGTAGCAGTAGGAACGAAGCTCGTCCCAAGTCTTGTTTTGAACGGGATAGAGGTCGTCCTCCATGCCTTCGATGACGGTTTCAAAGTCAGCGATTTTGATGGGGTAGCGGTTGAAAACATCCTGCAGGGCGATGAAAATGGGATGGTCGTTGTTGGTCAAGGTCTGTGCTTCGGCCTGTTGGAGTTTCAATCGGATGTCAACCAGCGCCATCATTCGACGGCGATGTTCATCCGGAGAGAGGGACGGAACGGCGCCAGCATGGAGTTCGTCAACGACGGTTTGTCTGGTTTCGGTGGCCTCGCGGAGGGCTTGCGTCTCAAGGATGGTGGGTTCCTCATCACCGTCGACGATATCGTCGACCCAACGGCATAGGGCATAGACGGCGTGAACGGCTCGGCGCTTGTCGGGCTGGAGTGCGCTGAATGAGGAATAGAACGTGGTGGATGCATTTCTGCACACGGTCTCGCAAAACGCGTAAGCCTCCTCAAGGCGAAGATGTTCCATGGTTACCACTCAAGCAGATGTTGGGGTTCCGCTGGACGGTTCTTTTGAGGTTTTGTTGAGGGCCGCTCTGCCTTGTTTGGAGCGCTTGCGACTCTCAAACCAAGTATCGACGCCGTTCCAGTCAGGGATGATACCCAAGCTGTCAAGGAGAAGTTTGCTGCTGATGCGGGCGGATTCGTAAATCACCGGCAGACCACTGCCGGGGTGGGTGCCGCCGCCGACAAGGTACAGGTTCTTGATCTCGTCAAACTGGTTCTTCGGTCGGCGCCACAGCATTTGGTCAAGGCCATGAGCGAGGTTGAACACCGCACCACGGTAGCAGTGGTCGCCCCAATCTTCGGGCGTGATGACCATCTCGGTGACGATATGATCTCGGAGCCCTTCGAATCCAAGTTTCGTTTCAATTTGTTCAAGGACGCGGTCTCTGTAAGCGTCTTTTTCCTTGGACCAGTCGATGTTTTCGTGAATGTGAGACACGGGGACCAGGGCATAGACGGTTGA
The DNA here is from genome assembly GCA_049412325.1 of Candidatus Poseidonia sp. Taxonomy (GTDB): domain Archaea; phylum Thermoplasmatota; class Poseidoniia; order Poseidoniales; family Poseidoniaceae; genus Poseidonia. Next base: position 32,997 of record JBMSEL010000016.1, on the reverse strand, counting down.
GCAGCCTTCAGGGGCAAGGCTGGGGTCCACGATGCAGGCGTTCTGGACATAGATCGACGGGTCATCCCATGTGAGTTTGTGGTGCTTCTCGATGTCTTCGAGGTTCTGCTCGTAGTTCGCTGAGGCGTAGATTTGGTGGTGGGGTAGGTTTTCGTAGGTTTTGTCAATGCCCAAGTAGACCATGAAGGTCGAGCAGGAGTATTGCTTGCCCTCGAGCTTCTTGTTGCTCCACTTCTTTCTGACTTTGTCGGGGAAGAGTTGGGTCATGCCGTTGGCAAAGTCAGCGTTCATCACGACCTTGTCAGCATAGAACTCGCCGTTGCCAGTGCGAACGCCCTTGATGGTCTTCCCGTCCATGATGACCGATTCAACGGCTTCGTTCATGCGGAAGGTGACTCCCAGGTCCTTGGCGATGCTCGCCATGCGCTCACTGACGCTACCGAGTCCGCCGATGGGGTGGAAGATGCCGTATTCATATTCGAGGAAGGCCAGCATGGTGAACAGGCTGGGGCAGTTAAACGGCGACATGCCGAGGTACTTTGTCTGGAAGGACATGGCCAACATCAGTCGGTCATCATCGAAGAGTTTCATCAGGTCGCCGGCCACTGAGCGGTGAGGTCGCAGGACGCCGGCCACACGCATGGCACGCTTCGAAAGCAGGTCGGTCGGGCCGTACCATGGCTCTTGAAGGCAGGCCTTGGACTTCTCCAGTTTGAGGCGGTTGTCGGCCACGTAGCGTCGGAAGGCGCTGGCGTTCCCGTCGCCGGAGAGTTCTCGGATGCGCTCGGTCATTTGGTCGAGGTCGCTCGTACAGTCCAGTTGTCCACCCTGTCCGAAAATTAGGCGGTAATTGAGGTCGAGTTTGTGGAGGTTGAGTTCCTCATGGGCGTCCAGCCCAATGGCTTTGAAGATGTCTTCAATCACTTCGGGGTAGTGGAAGAACGTAGGGCCAAGATCAAATTTGAACCCGTCTCGGTCAAACACCTTGTTGCGTCCGCCCACAGCACTGGAGCGTTCGAACACGGTCACGTCAACGCCGGATTTGGCAAGAAGGAGGGCAGAGGCCAATCCCCCCGGACCCGCACCGATGATGGCCACTTTTGCTTGAGAACTTCCAGTCATATCTCTTGGTGTTAGCATGAGCATATAAATGGCGGTTTTTGTTCATAAAAAATTTATGAAAAATAACACATTAATTTGGTGTTTGAATGATGGCGTTCGGGTCAATGAGGACAGAGAATTCGTCCAGGTACGGGCCCATGGAACTGATGAGATCCACGTGAGGGTGGCCTTTGAGCACCATGCCGTCCATGTACATCAGTGAGCGAATGATTGGAAACGCTTCTTCACCAAAGGCACACCCCGCCAATACAGCTGCCTTGACCGTCTTCATCATCTGCTCTGTGAGCGAGACTTCACTGACGGAGGTGCCGACGAAGCCGTCGTAGAGTTTGTTCATCGAGTCGTAGTAGGTCTGCAGTGTATCGCCGGTCGGGCGAACGGCGGCCATGGTCAACATGGCGTCGAAGGCGTTCTTCAGTTCGCCCTTGGCCAGGAAGTAAAAAAATCCGAAGAGGGCATTGCGAACGTGTTCAGGTGCGTTACAGATGGCACCTGTATCGATGAAGAAGAAGTTGCCTTGGTCGTCCATCATCGCGTTTCCGGGGTGGAGGTCGCCATGGAACGTACCCAATCCAAACATGAAGGCACCGTGGACTCGGAACAGTTCAAGCATGTCGGGCCATGTCAGGCTTCCCTCCTCGAGGTGGTTCTCTAGGGTTGGGTGGGTGATCTCTTCCATGACCAGCACGCGCTCGTTGGAGAGGTTCTCCCACATGATCGGGAATTTCAGTTTGGGCATTGGGAAATGCTTCTCGATGGCCTCAGCCTTGGCGATGAGCTGGTTGCGTCCGTCGATTTCGTTGAGGAGGTTGAGTTCTCTGAGCGTGTAATCTTCGATGTGGGCCAACAGGCCGATTGGATTACCGACTTTTCGCAGTCTTGGGTTGAAAAACAGGCCCATGCGAATCCATCGTTTCATGCGTTTGACATCTCGTTTGAACGATTCTTCGAAGTCGGATTTGATGACCTTCACCACCACTTTGGTGCCGTCCTTGAGCACACCTCGGTGAATTTGGCCGATGCTCGCCGCTGCAAACGGTTTCATGTCAAGGTGTTCAAAATGTTCGAGAAATCCGTCCGGAGCGAAGCGGTCAATCAAGCGCTTAGAGTCCTCTTCAGGAATGGTGGCCGCCCGGCTGTAGAGTTGTTGAAGTTCGATGCAGCGGTCGGGGTCGACCAAATCGGGACGAAGCGCAAAGATTTGGCCAAGTTTGACCGCCAGCAGGCCCATTGACTGAATGGCATCGATGTCAACTGGTTTTTTCCCCTTGATTTGACGAAAGAACCGGAGAAACGTGCCGAGTTTCATGCGATTCACCCGCTTCAGTCGTTGAGTTCGATCGTGTTGAGTTCGTGGCGATGGATGAGGTAGCGCCAAAGGTCATCCTTGCCGCCGGTGCCCTCAACGCGCTGAATCACGACGTTGGCTTCTTTGGCAAATCGGGTGGAGAGGGCCCCCTCGATGATACCGTCGTCCATTTCCCACATTGGCAAGGCGTCAGGGTCTGCGACTGGCGGGTGGTTGAGGCCCACCACGACGTGGAATTGGGGGTCAACATCGTACTGGAGGAGACCAAGCCCGGCGTGCTCCCACCAATCCATCATTTCGTCAAGGAACTCAATGTCGTTCTCTATAGAGCGCAGTGAGAAGGCGATTTCTTGACCAACACGATTTCCAATTTGCCGCAGCATACGACTGATGTCAATGCCGAGCACTTTGAGATTGGAGAGCTTGCCTTCTGTGAGCCGACTTCGAGCCTCGTTCACTTCGTGGCCTGCGGCAAAGAAGGCTTCAGGGTCAAAGGGCGTGTCTTCTTCAGGGAGTTGGCCGTCAAAACCGAGAGCGACAGAGACGTTCTTCAGAAATGAACCCTCACCGATGGTGAGCCGAAGTGGGTCGTTGATCTGGTTCTCTGTGAATCGAGCACGAGCCGTTGCCAGCGGAACAGCGCCTTCCCAAATCGCATCGATGAGGTGGAGGTGGGCCTGAGAAAACGGACCCGATTCGATGATCAGAGCGGCGTCTTCCTTCCCGCGACCCACTGGGTTGTCCTCGATGTTCAGGTACTGGATGACTTCAGACTGGTCTTGAACAAAGCCCAAGGAGTCAAGTTCATCGGAATGCCGAACGTCAATGCTCTTGTCGAGTTGGTCAAAGAAGCGCAAGGTGCGCCCGTCCAAGTGGGTGATGATTTGCACCACAACACCTCGGATGGCCGCCGTGTTCACAGCTTCCAGAGCATCCGGGCTGCGACAAAGGTGGAGGATGCCGAATTGGCCCAAGAGGAGGATGAGACGCTCTTCGGCATCGTTCGCCATCTTTTGCAATCGGTTGTAAATGTGGCTTCGTTCCTTGAGCACGGCAAACCGCGGGTCGTCGATATCTCGTCGTTGTTTTTCGTAGGAAGCATCGGTTTCAGTGATGCCTTTGGACAATTCATCAAAGCCCTCCACCAGGCGGTCGAGTTGTTGTTTTCTGGATTGGATGATGTGCTCCATCGCTTCGTTGATGCGAAGGCTGGAAAACAGCATGGGGCGATCGGCGGTCGCCGTTACGATGCCCATTTCTTGCAGGCGAGAGAGGCTGTTGTAAGCATCAAGGCGGGTCGTGTTCAGTTCCTTCGCCAGCTCGGAGGCTTTCATCTTCGGGCGGGAGCCGAGGATCATGATGGAACGGACTTCACGCTCGTTAAGGCCGGCCTCGAGCAACAACTCGTCCCACATCAACCGTCACCCCGGACTTGGGAAATGTCGGCTAAGATTTTGGCGACGTGGCGCCGTGGGCGGAAGAGCCAGTCATAGACGTAATGAATGGTGTTGTCTGGCCCGACGAGGAAGGAAGATTTCGCTGGGAATTGGCCCAGATGAACGGGGACATTGAACATCTTCCCAACCGCCCGCTCAGGGTCAGCGAGGAGGGGGAAAGGAAGGTCGCCAAGTTCTCGCTTGAAACCGGCCAGTTCCTCGGTGGTGCCGGGGCCGATGCCCACGATGGAGCAGCCGACAGACGCAAACAAGTCGTGCTGTTCCTTGAAGGTCAGGCACCCACGCTTGCAGGTGGGTGAATTATTTCTTGAATAGAAGAAGATGATGCGCCATGTACCGTCGAGCGTGGCGCTGTCAAAGCCTTCGCCGTGCTCGTTTTCAAGAATAAAGCGGGGGGCATTTTGCCCGACGATGTTGGTGCGCATGATGATCACTCAATTTGGAAGCAGGTGCCCCATCCTTGCGCTTTTTGTTTTCATGTACGACCGGTTGTGAGCGCATTGCCCAACGATGATGGGGACTCGGTTCACCACATTGATGCCGTGATGGAGGAGTTGGTTTCGCTTGTCGGGGTTGTTGGTCACCAGTTCGATGGAGGACACGCCCATGGCGTACAACATTTCAGCAGCGAAGTCGTACTTGCGAGCATCGCCGGGCAGGCCAAGGGCGAGGTTAGCGTCAAGGGTGTCAAGGCCAGTGTCCTGAAGAGCGTAGGCTTGCATCTTCGAATAGAGTCCGATGCCACGACCTTCTTGACGAAGGTAGGCGATAGCACCGTGTCCACGTTCTTGGATGGCTTTCATGGAGGCCTGGAGTTGTGGGCCACAATCACATCGCAGCGAACCAAATGCATCACCGGTCAAGCATTCCGAGTGAATGCGAATCATGGGTGTGCCTTCGGACAATTCGCCCAGGTAGAGCAAGCAGTGTTCTTTCCCGTCCGTCGGATCTCGGAAGGCACGAATGCGAAAATCACCATAGGATGTAGGGAGAACAGCATCCGCTTCAGGGACACTTATTTTGCGACGAATGCGGGCGCTTTCCATGTTACAAAATTTACTGAGTTTGTATATAAACACTCGTCTTTTTTCTCGCAGGGGCCCAAACTGCGTTTGATATACTGGTTGTCGTGAATTGTTACACATGGTCAGCCTGCTTTGCGATTTGGGCGTGGCCGCACGGGTCATTCGTGGAAAGAAAATTCTTCTTGTTCAGGAAGCCTCAGGGCCCCATGAAGGCAAGTGGGGTTTTCCAAAGGGAAGGGTCGACCCGGGGGAAAGTCCGGAAGCCGCCGCTCTCAGAGAATTGGCTGAAGAATCCGGGCATGAAGGACAGGTCTTGGGCCTGGCAGGTGTACGAACAGCGCTCAGAAAAGGCCAACCAGCCGTGTTCTTGTGTTACGATGTACACGTGAGCACCGAAATTGAGCAACACACGAGTGAAGAAATTTCGAACACCACCTGGTGTTCGCTGTCAGAGTGTTCCAAGGTGGACTGGGTTTCGGAAACCATGCACCAACTGGCCGTTGACGGGTTGACCCGAAGGACGTTGATGCGCAACCACGCAGGGTTGACGGCCCGCTCCAGCCCGTACGCTGTTTACCGAACGAGCAAGACCGAACAACTTCATCGAGGTGGGTCTTCATGATTCCAAGCAGCCGCCTCAACATCCACGGCGTTCCCAACGACCAAGGCGATGTCGTGGTCTACTGGATGACAGCTGCAAGGCGAGCCCAATGGAATCACGCCCTCCAACACGCTATCGACCTTGCCAAGCAACACAACCTTCCCCTCGTTGTGATCGAATGTCTGGCGCTCCAACACCGATGGGCGAACGACCGGATTTCCACCTTTGTCCTTCAGGGCATGGTGGACAATCGTACCGCATTTGAGGGGACAGGTGTCACGTACATTCCCTACGTTGAGACCAAGAGAAAGGAAGCCTCGGGCCTGCTGAAAGGCTGGCTTGACCATGCTCGAGCCTGCATCATTGACGACTATCCAACCTATTACCCAAAGCACGTGCTCAATGTCGCCCTGTCTGTGATTCCCTGTGAGATCCACGTCGTTGACTCCAACGGTTTCATGGCCATGCGGGGGCAGGGTCGCGACTTCTCGACGGCGTACTCTCTTCGTCGTCACTTGCACAAAACCATCCGTGAACACATGCATGAATTCCCCCAACGGCTGCCATTGGAGGGAGCCACTGAATTGCCACAACTTGACCCTGCTGTGGTCAAGGCCATCTTCACGCAGACCGACACACCCATGACTCCCTACGAATTTCTCTGGCGTGTTTCCGAAGGCGGGGACATCGGACGCAAAGCCCTCTCCACCCTCGCCATCGATCACGATGTTCAACCCGTCATCGGCAAGAAAGGAGGCTATGTTGAGGGGCGCCGACGCTGGAAAGAGTTCTTTGCTGAACGCCTCCAAACCTACCATGAAAAGCGAAATGAACCTCAAGAGCGAGGAGCGAGTGGGCTCTCACCATGGCTGCATTACGGCCATATCAGCGTCCACGCCATCCTTCACGACATCTTCACCCATCACCGTTGGGATGTCAGCATGGTCAACGCCCCCAACGACGGACGGCGGCAAGGTTGGTGGGGTCTCCCCGAGCCGGTTGAAGCCTTCCTCGACCAAATCATCACCTGGCGAGACATCGGCTTCATTCACTGTGCCATGGTGGAAAACCACACAGAATACGACTCCCTTCCCGAGTGGGCGAAGACCACGCTTGCGGAGCACGAACAGGATGAACGACCGTACCTCTACACCTTTGAGGAACTTGAAAACGCCAACACCCACGACCCGCTTTGGAACGCCGCTCAACATCAACTCCGGCAAGAGGGCATCATTCACAATTACCTCCGCATGCTGTGGGGTAAGAAAATCTTGGAATGGTCGCCAGACCCACGAACGGCCATGGACTGGATGATTGCCCTGAACGATCGCTGGGCCCTTGACGGCCGAGACCCCAACTCGTACACCGGCATCGGATGGGTCATGGGTAAGTTCGACCGGGGGTGGACCGAACGTGCGGTGTACGGCAAAGTCCGATGCATGACCAGCGCTTCGACCGCTCGTAAATTCAAGACCAAGGGCTATGTTGAGAAGTACACAGCGCCCAGCGACCCGTCCAAAGCGTTGGGGTCCGGTCCCTCGTTTTATTCAGCTCACCAATGAGGTTCTACCATGCCCACATACGCCCACGTTGCACGCTACGAGGCACCGGTGGAAGATGTCTGGGCTTGGTACGACAGCCCGGGAGCCTTTCGGCGAATCATGCCTGAATGGGAAGGCATTCGTCCAATTGAAGCCGGCCGACTGGTGGACGACGCGACCACTCGTTTTCGTGTGTCCCTTGGACCCCTTCGGCCCATGTGGGTGGCTCGCCACTATGGCGTCGTTTCCGGTGAAGTGTTCAACGATGTCATGGAAAAGGGCCCGTTTGGCAAGTGGGACCACGAGCACCGCTTCGTCTCAACCGGCGAAAAAACCAGCGAAATTCACGATACGATTCAGTGGAAACTCCCGCTTCACCCGTTGACCTTTTGGACGGCCCCGTTCACGGTGAAAGGGCGAATGAATCAGATGTTTGCTTATCGAACCGTCCGAGTGCAAGAAGACCTCAAGCGCATCGCCATGTACGCCGACCGTCCCAAACAACGCGTGCTCGTCAGTGGCTCGACCGGCCTGATTGGGATGCAACTCTGTGCGTTTCTGCAAGCCGCCGGCCACGAAGTGGTGCGTTTGTTGCGCCCCTCAAGCGTGCTCCCCTCGGTCGTGGCCGACGAACCCACCGTCGTATGGAACGACCAGACGGGCGAGGTCATCGAAGGCAGTCTGGAAGGGTTTGACACCGTGATTCACCTCGCCGGCGCTGGAATTGGCGATAAGCGCTGGAACGCCAAGCGAAAAGCGCTCTTGATGTCAAGCCGCACCGTGCCCACAGAGCACCTCGTGCGCCTATTTGGAACGCTCAAGCAACCCCCAACGACGTTCATGTCCGGTTCTGCCGTGGGCTTTTACGGCAATCGCGGCGACGAAGAATTGACGGAATCCTCTTCCGCAGGTGATGGCTTTCTCTCGCAAATGGCGCAAGCATGGGAAGCGTCTGCCGCCCCGGCTAAGGACCTCGGGATACGCACCGTTTGGTTGCGGACGGGCCTCATCACCACGCCCATGGGCGGTGCGTTGAAGCCGATGCTACTGCCAACCCTCCTCGGCGCAGGTGGGCCGCTAGGAGGGGGCCGTCAATATCAGTCCTGGATTTCGCTCCACGACCACATCTATGCGACCTATCACCTCATGATGAACAACGCTTGCGAGGGACCGTACAACCTGACGGCGCCGTCACCCGTCACGCAAAAGCGGTATGCGAAAACACTCGGGAAGGTATTGTTACGCCCGTGGTTTGCCCCTGCTCCTGGATTTGTCCTGAAGATCATGTTTGGAGAATTGGCTCAAGCCCTCATCTTGGAAGGTCAGCGGGTGCTTCCGAACCGACTCTTGGAAAGTGGCTTTGAGTTCCAGCATACCGACCTTGAGGGTTGCCTGCGCCAATGCCTCGGAAAGCAGCGATTGACGTGAATTCGCCGTACCCCCGAAGGGGTGCTTTTGATAATCCGTTTGCCCATCCCCTCACATGGCCGGTCGAGTCGCCATCCTTCTCGTCCTCGGCCTCGCGCTGCTCCACATGCCGCTGGCGAGTGCAGATAACGACCCTGCGAGCGCTAACGGGTTGACCGATGGCGTGTCGTCCAGCGGGTATGTCTGCGACCCCGACGGTTGTTCACCAAACGACAAACGAGACTACTGGAAAATTCAAGGGAAAATGGGTGATATCGTCCAAGTCACCTTTTCTGGGAGCATGAGCAATCCCGCATGGTGGTGCATCAGTGACGGCTGGGAGGGCACCTTCACGATGGGCTCCGTTTCGCAAAACGTCGATGACGGTTCACCGACAGCCACCCTCTCGACCACCCTGTCAACGGCGGGTGAGATCATCATCAAGGTGGAAGGCAAAGATTCCTGGTGCAACGACGGCTTTGATTACACGCTCACGCCTTCCATTGACAAGACGAACCGAGATTCCGATGAGGACGGCTTCGTGGACACCGAAGATGACTGCACCGACCTCGTTGGTACCTCGACCAACGACCGCAAGGGATGCACGGATTCGGACGGCGATGGATGGTCCGACCCTGACAGCGGCTGGGGGGTCCAGAACGGCGCAGATGCCTTTGCAAGCGAATCCTCACAATGGTTGGATTCCGACAATGACGGCTACGGCGATAACCTCGAAGGCTACCAAGGAGACCATTGCCAATTCAGTCGAGGTTACTCCTCATCCGACCGTTTCGGTTGCATCGATTCAGACGGCGATTCGTATTCCGACCCCGACCCGGGTGGCTTGAACGGGTACGAAGCTTGGTTCGCCCATCCCGTTGGCAAAGCCGACGCCTTTGCCTACGACGCTTCGCAGTGGAACGACACGGACGAGGATGGTTATGGCGACAACTGGGACGACCCAACCATCAACGCCACTCGGGCGGTGTGGGGCATTGGCCAATTCGTGGACAACGCCACCCAACCAGATGCTTGTCCGTTTATTCGGGGCAGTTCTTTCTCCGACCGTTTCGGTTGCGTTGATACCGACATGGACACGTATTCAGACGGGGATGTCAACTGGACCATCGACAACGGTTCGGACGCCTTCCCTCTCGAACCAACGCAATGGTTGGACACAGATCGGGACGGTTGGGGTGATAACCAAACCATTGGCGCTCAACGCATCGACGATTTCCCGTTCAATCCCACCCAATGGAGGGACACCGACCAAGACGGTTGGGGCGATAACCAAACCTACGGGGCGACGCAAGTGGACGATTTCCCGTTCGTTCCCTCGCAGTACAGGGATACGGATGGTGATGGTTACGGGGATAATTTGACTGGCTTTGAGGGCGATGTATGCATGCTATCAACGCCTGAAGAGGTGGATTCGGGTTGGATCAGCCGCTACGACCGTCTTGGTTGCCGGGACGTGGACAAAGACGGTTTCTCCGACCCCACCGATTTGTGGACGGCTCACCCGGGTGGGTTCGCTGATGCGTTCCCAGATGACCCCTCGCAATGGCATGACACGGACGACGACGGCTACGGTGACAACCTCGAATACTTTGACGGCCAAACTTGGCGCTCGTCTTACCGTCCAGACGGCTGCCGCACGACACAGGGTGAATCCACCTTCGACCGGTGGGGTTGCCCTGACGGAGATGGTGACGGTTGGTCCGACCCTACCTCCACCTGGTTGGCCAGCCCGGGCGGTTCCGGTGATGCATGGCCCGAAGATCCCACGCAATGGCACGACAGCGACGGCGACGGAAGAGGTGACAACCCAAGGGGAACCACAGCCGATGTCTGCCCTTCTATAGCAGGGACTTCGGTTGGTCCTTCCTCCGGTGGCGACCGTTGGGGTTGCAAAGATACGGACGGTGATGGATGGTCTGATTTGGGTGATGCGTTCATCCACGAGCCGACCCAGTGGCGTGATTCCGACGGGGACGGTTACGGGGACAGAATGGACGGGCATCAAGGCGATGCTTGTCCAGAAACGCGCGGGACCTCCCTTCTGGATCGCTTGGGCTGCCGAGACACCGACGGTGATGGATGGTCGGATCCCACTGAGTCGTGGCCTGCTCATCCATTCGGTCTTGCCGATGCCTTCCCAACGGAGGCCCTCCAGTGGATGGACACCGATCAGGATGGCTTCGGTGACCTTCCGTTGGGTGCGTTCCGCGACGATTGTCCCAACCAAGCAGGGTCTTCCGAACGCGATCTTCAGGGATGCCCAGACCAAAATGGGAACGGGTGGTCCGACCAGTACGGTGAATTTGCCGCCGCCATCGCCATCATGGGTGAGGACCCTGCGGCCTCTTGGCTCACCTACGCTGTTATGGGTGCAGGCTTCCTGCTGGGTGCGCTCGGGGCGATGTTGGTCAAAGGTTCACGACGACGCAAAGACCTGCTTGAGCAACTGCTTCAAGACAAAGAAACCGAACTCATGAATTCCCCCGACATCAGTCAACCGGTTCCTGCCCTCATTCCGCTGGACCAACTGCCACCATTACCGGGGCCACAAGGAGGTGAACGGGATGTCTGAGAACCGCTGGCAGGCTGTGGTTTTGGCCATCATGATGGCTGCCTTGCTCCTTCCCGTTGGCTCGGTGAGTGCGGAGGAATCGACTGAAGAGCGACTGGAGGCCGAGGGGCTGACCCTTCTCGCTTTGCGCAATGACACCATCGACTCTGACCAGGACGGGGACATCGATGCCGTCCGAGTGGTGGTCATTCTCAACTCAACCGCTGCCTCAAACGAACTCATCATCAAACTGCGAGGTTTGCACAAGGAACGAGAGGTGCTCGAAACGCAGGAGGTCGCCTTTAGTGGTCAAACCAACATCACGGTGGTGTACGATGCATGGTCAAAAGGTGAACACGACCTTCGGCTGGATTTCTTTGATGCCAACGGGGAATTCATCGCTTCCTACCCCCTTCCAACCTACATGCTGACACCAGCTCTGCAGGTTCCTCGCGTCCAATTGACGCTCAATGCAGGTGACATGCTCCAGACCGGTGAGTCGTGTGAGGTCACTCGAACCTTTGCAGACGAGACAGGTCCTCGTTATGGCGAGACCGGTGTGCGTACCTTCACCGGCGCTCCGTTTAGCGTGCTTGATTCGCATGAAACGCTGGACTGCGCATCCTGGCCTGCAGGCGATTATGAGCTGAAAGAAACCTATCGCAACGGCCTGGGTCAAACCGCAGAGAGCACGCTGAATTTCACCATCAAGAACCGTCCTGCGCCAGCGTTCAATCTTCTTCCCACCGGACACGATAACACCACGGAAACACCGTGCAGCATCCGAATGGAATTGACCGACGGACGGACGTTGGACGACCTCACCATGATTTGGAGAATCAAAGGCGACGTGGTTGAGGGCGCCAACTCCACCGTGCTCGATTGTTCGAACCTTGGTGCAGGTGCCTACCTCATCACCTTGGAAGTGCTAACGGAAAAGCAGATCTCGTCCATCCGAGCCATCAACCTGATTCGTCTCCCCGCCACCGATTTGACCGAGGAAGAGCGTGCTTCCCTCCCATCCACTTCACTCGGTCCAGAGACGGCGACCGAGTCCGTTGGATGGATGTCCATTGGCGTCCTTGCCTTCATCGTCTCCATCTTCGTCTTCCTTCTCCTTGTCCGCAACCGTGAACCTGAACCGCTTGAACTTCCTTCGCTCGGCCCGACGCCACAAGTTCTGGCCGATGGTTCACCCGATACGGAAGGTCTGCCTACAACGGTTGACGACCAAGGGGTGCTTTGGCGCCAACATCCCGGAGGGGCCTTGGATTGGTGGGACCGTGAGTGGAGCGTTTGGCACAGGTGGGATTAGATGGAGTTCGTTCAAGCCTTGTTGGTTTTCGTCGGTGCACTTACCGGTGTTGTCTTGGTGCGTTTGCTGTATGTGTGGAACACCCGAATTCGTCCGCTTCAACCTTCATTGGAACTTGAATGGGCCAATGATTGTGAGCACCTCACGACCGCCAAGGTCGATGGGTCGGCCATCACCTTTCAGATGGTTCGCAATTTTACATGGCGCACCACCAAGGACCGTGATGAAGATTGGGTGGAGGAAGTTCATGTCGATGCGGAAGACCTCGAGGCCGTTTGGTTCGTGGTGGATCATTTCCACTCCATCAAGGGGCTTGCTCACACCTACCTGACGTTTGAATTTGGAAGCGGGACCTGTCTTTCTTTTTCCTTTGAAACTCGCCGAGAAAAGGGTGAGCGATACCATCCATGGGACGGTTTGTGGCGAGCCTACGAACTCTACCTGCTCGTTGGTTTTGAGCGCGATGTCACCGGTCTGCGCACGCACGGTCGCCGCAACATGGATTACATGTTCCGGGCCAATACCCCGCCAGAGAAAAACAAGGAACTGTTGTTCGCTTTGATCGACAAACTGAACGGCCTTGCTGTGAACCCTGAGTGGTACCACTCCTTGTTGACCACTTGCAACACGTCCATCGTGCAAATCGTCAATCAAGTGACACCGGGGCGAATTCCGTTCCTCTGGCGTAATTTCCTGCCAGGCTACACACCAAAGGCAGCGTTCAAACTTCAACTCATCGAAGATTGGGGGGGATTTGAGGAGACCCTTCGGAAAGCAAGGATTGACGAGAAAGCACAGGACTGGGACGGACAGGAGGATTATTCGGCTATGCTTCGCTCTTTCCTTCCATCCTCTCGGTCGTAAGGGGCTTCATGAGCATCAGGCGCCCCTCACCAAAGGAGAGGCGAATCGAGGTTCCGATGGCGATGTTATGCAGGCCACGTGAACCCATCTCGAGCCGCTCACCCTCGAGTGGAAATGACACGCCCTCGAGATGAATGCCGGTGGCGGTTGGCAACGCAAACAATGAGAATTCAACGCTGGGTTCAGCCGCTATAGAATAGTGTACGTTTGGGTTAAGGAATTGGTAGATGTGGTCGGTGGAGACGCACGTGATCTCGAGTGAAGAAGCGGCACAAGACAACATGTTCGCCCACTCGTGTTGGGGATCACCGCCGGTCGCTCCGAGCACCGTGCATGCATCAGCCCCCATCTCTTTGAGATAGGCAAGCGCTTTGGCCAGGTCGTTAGCATCTTGTTGGGAGCGTACAATGGCCGTTCCACCGTTTTCAACAAAGGCAGCACGCCGTTCTGGCTCAATGCTGTCCATGTCCCCCAGGAGCACATCGGCTCGAAGACCATGCTGTTGGCAGATGTCCAGGGCGCCGTCAAGAGCGACGACGTGCTCGAATTGATTGGCCAGCTCATGCACCATTTCAGGCGAGGGCCAGGTTCCACAGGCCAACACAAGTGCACGGGGCTCGGCCATGGGTGTTCGTGAGCGCCGCACCTTCTCAATTCAGCGGTCCATCCTCGAGGTCAATGTTGACCCCCTACGGGGGTCAGGCATAGGTGAACAATGATTTTCAAGGTCGGCGGCTGTGCTAACCTTATGGCGGGCAGTGATTTTCAGAATAAAGGAGGCAAAAGCGTAGGCCTCATTGTGCTCTTTCTTCTCTCGCTGCTCTCCCCCCTTCTCATGCAGCCCAGCGATGAACCGGTGCTGAATGAATCCGATGCGATCGGTTTCAGTGGCCCGTTCACGCAGACTTCCGGTTACGGCCACGATTTGGCGGGGTCCGTCATCGATGTCGACGGTTTGGTCGGAGCCACGGTCCGTGAGGAATCCATGCTCGACCTGTGGTTGACCGAAGAGCTGAACATTTCCTTTGGTGAACTTCACGGTACGCCGGACATGAAACTCACCGGTCACGACGCAGCCCACCTTTGTTGGAGTACCCAAGAGGGCGCCGTCCGAACTGCTGTCTACCGCCCAACCGGCGTGTGGACCACCAGCCTCGTGGACACCGTTGGCACCTCCAACGCCTCCGATTTGGTGGACTGTGCTCTGGGCATCACCGCCAACGGGCGCCAAAGGGTCCTCTATGCCGACGGTGATGACCTCAAGATAGGCCGATACGCTACGCAGAGTGCAACCTATTACGACGGCCCCCGCTGGCACACCCGCACCATCATGGAGGACGTGTCACCCACCCATCTGGCCCTCGACATCACCGCGCAGGGATTGGAATGGGGCCTGATGCGAACGGCCACCGGTGCGCTTCACCAAGTGAACTTCAGCGGTGCGTATTGGACCGATTATCTCCTGGATTCAGGACCGGTTGGAGAGAATTTCGAATTCCAACTTGACGAAAACGGCGTTGCCAATGTTCTCTACACCCTGACCTCCACCGGCGAGGTGATCTTGCTTCGTATTGACGGCATGAATCATGAACGGCGCCTCCTGCTCCAGGACGACGACCTCGCCGATGTCCTCGGCATGGGCCTCGATGCCAACAACATCGAACAAGTAGCCACGGCCACGCAGACCGGATCCACGTTCTCTGTCAACCTCATTCGTTCGCTGGAGGGCCAGGACACCGGCCGAGTCAACCCAGTCCCATCAACGGCCCTGGTAGGCGAAGATGACGAGGGCGAGGGCCTGATGTTGATGGGTGATTTGAACGCAGACGGCTTTGACGACCTGGTGATTTCCACGCCCGAGGCCGATTTGGTTTCCATGATTGACAACGGGCGGGTTTCCGTTCACTATGGCTCAACGACGGGTTTGTCCGACCTTCCCGACATGATTTACGCTGGGGCGTCTGAGGGGGCACACTTCGGTGCAGGCATGGACCTTGGCGACTTCAACAATGACGGCATCATCGATCTGGCCGTTGGCTCACCTGGGTGGGCGCCGGTTGGCGACGCAGAGGCACGGCACGGTTTGATCCATGTCTACCTTGGGAATGCATCCGGGCTGTCATCTGTGCCCTGGGTCAATCTAACGGGAACATCCAACGAATCGCTTGGGAGTGCTGTCGCCGCGCTCCACCACACAGGGAGCGGTGCCAGCCTCGCAGCCACGGCGCGTAATTTCACCTTCAATTTGAGCGAAACTCAAACCCTTGATGGAAAGGTGAACCTCTACGCTGGCAACCAAAGCGGGTTGTATCCCTCGCGAAACTTGACCCAAACCGAAAACGGTGGTTTGTTCGGTCGTTCCCTCGAAGCCTGCGATGTCAACAACGACGGCCACGACGAACTCATCGTTGGCAACACCGGAGATTACGATACACCGACCACGTATTCCTCGGTGGAGTACTTCTTTGGATCTTCATCTGGCTTCAACGGGACGGCTGACCACACCCTTGCCCCCCTCATTGCGGGGAAGTTGTTCGGCTTCAACATCGCATGCGTCGGCGACCTCAATGGGGATGGCTACGACGAACACATCGTCTCCGAACCCTTCAACTCCACCACCGGTGCCTTTGGCGCTGGATCCCTGTGGCTCTTCGAGGGCACCAACGGACAGCTTCCTGGTGAGGCTGATTGGCGCTACTGGCCGCCGCCCAACAGCCGAATCGGCGAAGCGATAGCTGCTGCAGGCGATATCAACGAGGACGGCTACGACGACGTCTACATCACCAGTCGGATGGGTAACGCAGCCGGCCGGGTCGAAATTTTCCTCGGCTCGCCCTCAGGCATCAGTTCGGACCGCCAGTTGTTGGCCGAAGGGAACAGCAGTGAACACCTTGGTTTCCGCTTGGCAGCTGGCGGTGATATCAACGCTGACGGCTTGAGCGACCTCTTCTACTCGATGCGATCTCAGGAACGTGGTGAGGACTTCGGCCTTACCTACCTCATGGTGAGTGAGCAGGATTGGGAATCCATTTCTTTCCAGCGTCAAGGAACTGTTACCGATGTTCAACTCGGAACGGCAGGCCGAGGTGAAACAAGCATTGTCTACACGCATGCAGACGCCTTGCGGCTTCACGTTTCGAAACTTGAGCACATGAACGATGGCACCCCCGGCGGGCAATGGATTGACCAGACCCTGGTCAGTCTCAACACCAGCCACCTTGGGGTGGCCTTCGACGTGCGTTCCTCTGGCCAACCCGTGGTCATTATCGAGAACACTTCCGCCATGATGTTGGCCTCCACCACCTCCATGACGGCCCTTCAGCAAACGGTGGCCACCACGGGGACCATGGGCCAATGGTTGGGTTCAACCATCACGCATGACCACAAGCAAGTTCTTGCTTACACCTCCGGCGTCGGCAACCAAATCCTCGCCGCCACACAAAGCTCAACCGGTTGGTCGTCAGAACTCGTTCGAACGCAAGCCGACCTTGAGCAGGCCATTGAAGTCAATGTTGACAGCCTCAACACCCCCCATTTGGTGTACCGCCTCGCTAGCACCAATCAACTTGAATTGGCTGTCGGGGGGTCCAGTTGGGCCTTAACCGCACTCGGTGCACAAGGTGAGGCGCTGTCTCAACAGCACCCTGCCCTCGTCCTCGACAACGACTCTGTGGCCGTTGGCCTCGTGGCCTCAAACGGTTCGGGAACGAACCTTGAGGTGTGGATTTACGACGGTACTGGCCTTTCAAAACACACCATCGCCAACCACAGCGAATTGACGAGCGAACTGGGGTTGGCCGTCCTCGATAACGGTTCATTGCTCATGGCCGTATTGACCACCGACGGTACCTTGCGGGTCTTCGAGCAGTGGCCAGGAACGGACGCCTGGGCCGAGCACACGATGCCTCAGCCAAGCGGGACACCCAATCAATACCGGCTGGACCTCAAGGGCGGAGCCTCACCGGTGATCGCTGTTCGCGCCAACGCCATCTCCTCCATCCTCGGCCTCAACGAGACGGGGTCGTGGGTCTCGCTGGCAGAACGACCTGCGGCGGCCGTCGACGGTGCATGGGATGTGCATCACAGTGGCGACCATTTGCTCTTGATGACCAGCGACCCTGTCTCCAATCACTTGGTCTTCAACAGTGTCGAACTCAACAGTACCACCGGTGAGTCCAACCCATGGATGTCGGTTCGTTTTGGCGATATCATTGCCAATCATCGCGTTCACTCGGAGGTTGATGCTAACGGGACGGTCCACATGGCGTACTGGGATGAAGTGAACGACGACGTCCTCATGCTCCGCCTCTACGGAGATGCTGACCGGGATCTTGTGTTCGACCTCATCGACGGCATGCCCAGCGTCGGCGACCAGTGGATGAACAGCGACGGCGACAATTTCGGCGACAACCCGCTCGGGCCGTTGCCGGACGCTTGCCCGACCGATGCAGGGTTTTCCTCCTTTATTTTCCAAGGATGCGATGATTTCGACTACGACGGCTACCGGGATGACATCGACGCTTGTGACGATGAAGCGGGGACCTCGTGGATTGACCGCTTCGGATGTGAAGACCTCGATCAGGACGGCTGGTCCGATAATGACGCCCAGTACTTTGACGGTGACGTGTTCAAGGCCAACTGGAAACAAGCACTCGACACTGACGGGGACGGCTTTGGTGACAATCATGGCGTGGATTGTTGTGCCATTCCCGTCTTTGACCCCAACGCCGGACCAGGTGACCTCTTCCCTTACCTTGCTTCGCAGTACGCTGATTACGATGGCGACGGATACGGCGACAACGATACTGATATCGTTCACGGTGATTACTGCCCGTGGGATTATGGTACGTCTTACCGTGATCGAAACGGCTGCCTTGACTCCGACGGCGACGGTGCGAGCGACCCCTCTGGTGAGGACACGATCTTCGAATGGAACGCCACGGTCCATGGTGCTGATGTATGGCCCTTTGATGGCACGCAGTGGAAGGACTCGGACGGCGATGGCTACGGTGATAACCAATCCGAGAACGCCACCAATCCCGACCGGTTCCCGATGCGAATCGCGGCTGCTAATGATACGGATGATGACGGTTATGCAGACAATTGGACCGAGTATTACAACGGCTCCAACGCTCAAGGCATCTTCATCGATGCCTGCCCCAACGAATGGGGCAATTCATCTCGTCGAAATTTGACGGTTTATGCTTATGGCTGTCCGGATGACGACGGCGACGGCTACACCAACGCCTACGTCTTTGATGTTGACCCAGACACCGGTCTTCGCATCAATGAGCTCGGGGACGCCTTCCCTGACGAAAAGACACAATCCAAAGACAGAGACGGTGATGGTTTTGGAGATAACCCGGTTGGCGTGGATGGTGATCAATGCCCCGATGTACCCGGCGTGTTGAACGGAACAGATGGGATCGGTTGCCGGGTGATCGACATCAACGACGATGACGGCGACGGGCTCATCAACGAACTGGATTCGATCTGTCCTAACACTCCAATTGGCGAACAGGTCAACGAAGAAGGATGTTCACAGTCCGAGCTTGATGACGATGAGGACGGTGTGAAGAACAACGTTGACGTCTGCCCGAACACAGTGGCAGACTCCACCGTGGATGCCCAAGGCTGCAGTGAAGAACAGCGTAATTCTGACTCGGACGGCGACGGTTTGAACGACCCCGAAGACACCTGTCCAAACACCGCTGAGGGCATGGAAGTCGACGAGAACGGTTGTTCACAGGCTCAGCGAGACAGCGACGGTGATGGCCTGTCCGACCTCGACGATGCCTGTGATGACACCCCGCCCGGCTTCCCTATTCTCGCCAACGGTTGCACCGACGAAAGTGCACTTGACACCGACCTTGATGGTGACGGCTACAGCGGCCTCTACACCTACGACATCGACCCCATCACCGGATTGCACGTCAACCAGACCGGTGATGCCTTCCCAAGCGACCCCACGCAGTGGTTTGACCAAGACGGCGATGGCTACGGTGACAACCCCTCGCCGGCCAACAACGCTGACGAGTGCCCCACAGAAACAGGGACCTCCTACATCGATTTCCTTGGTTGTTATGATGACGGTGACGGCTACCGCGATGAGAATGAACCTGAGACCCTCCGTGGCGACCCAACGCAATGGCGCGACTCGGATTTCGACGGTTATGGGGACAATTGGGGCGACCCAGCATGGAATGCAACGCGCGACCCATCGTGGCCGGGCCAGTTTGTGGCTGGTGCTACCAATGCAGATTTCTGTCCGAAAACCACACCAGGCCTCCAGGTGGACGACGAAGGATGTCACATCTCCGAGCGAGACAGCGACCTTGATGGTGTGATGGACGACGCCGATAATTGTCCCAACGAACCCAAAGGTGTTGATGGCTACGATGACGGATGCCCCTATGTTCCCCTCGCTGGTGATGGTGAGGAAGGCCTGTTCGGTGTGGATGCGGGGGTCATCATGCTCGCCCTTGGCGGCCTTGGCGGCTTGCTCATCGTGAGCCTCTTGGTCGTGAGGTTGTTGCGCCGGGAAGACGACGAGGAGGAGGACGACGACTACGACGATTTCTTCGATGACGACGAGGAAGCGGAAAGCATCCTTGACACGATGGACAGAGCCGCTGCAAAGCCCCTCAGGTCGCGTCCAACACCTCAGCGAACAACATCGCCTTCAACTCAGAAAGGACCCAGCGGTCCTGCGCCTGATCGTGCAACGCCCAAACGCCAGGGTGGGCCACCCGGGCGTGCTCCGAGTGGACCACCTCGCGGTGGTGGCCCTCCGGGTCGAGGTCCAAGCACGAAACCATCGCCAAGCACGGCCAAGGAGCCTCAAAGGGCTGCAAGAAAGAAGGTCGTCAGCGAGGAAGAGGAACCGGAAAAGAAGGTTCGCAAAGCAAAGATCAACGTGGATATGTCCATCTTTGAAGACTGGCAGACCGATGACCGTGAAGCTGCCGTGGACTGGGTGGTTGGTGCGTTTGCTGACGGCGATCAGGAGCGAACGGTGCTGATGCAACTTCAAGAAACAGGCTGGACCGCTGAACAATCCCGAGCGATATGTGACCTGGCAAAGAATAAGCGAGGTTGAGCCTCTTCATGAGGGCTTAAATGGGAAGCGACGGTGGCCGACAAAGGAGGAGTGAGAATGTCAGACGAGACGACAGCATCTCCTCAAGGCATCGAAGTTGACGATGCCGCAGCATACTTCGGTGTCACCGAATCCAGCGACGTCCTCCACACCATGATGGCGATGCCTCGAGAACAAGCCATGATTCAATTCTTTGAATTGCTCTCCGACATTGTGCTCCGCCCCGGTGACTTCGATTTTGAAGCCGCCAGCGAACGCATGCAATGCGAGGGTGGAGAGATCTACTACCTCGTCGCCGGACACCTTGGCCTCATGAGCATGCCAGACCCGTTGCTGCAAGCACTTGGGCTACCGGACTCTTCCGGCGAATCCGGTTCGCCTTCCAGTGTCATCCCTGATGGAGATCGTGCCGCTCTTGAGCGGTTGGCCGACCCGATGCGCATGATGAAACTCTTTGCCGTAGCGTTCCAAACCGGTTCGAAAGACGAGGTCGTGAAGTACATGGCCGGCTTTGAGGGCTACCTCAACAACGTGAGCGGGTCGGTTGCCGCCCTCGTCGCCATCAACCAAGAATTGGATGCAGCCTTGGACGTCGCCGGCCACGTCTTACCTATCGCTACACTGGCCAGCGGTGCAGCCGCTGCAGCGACGGTCGAGGTTCCAGAAACCACAACCCTGCCGGAACCTGCACCTGCTTCCGAGCCAACTCCCGCGACAGTTGAACCGGCACCACCAGCGTCTGTCCCACCTGCTGAACCGTCAGGTGTACCTTTACCGACGGCCACTCAGCCCGGCCCAGCGCCTGCTCGAGCACCCGAACCTGCTGTCTCGCTCCCCTCCAGCACTGTCGCCCTCCCCGAAATTGCTTCATTTGAAGTTGAAGAGCCGACCATCAACGTCGAGAGTGAAAAGCAAGTCGCTAAGGCCACGCAAGATGCCTTTTCCGGGGCGTTTAGTTCTGAATTGGTTTCCGAGCCGGAACCAGCTCCTGAACCCGAAATGCCCGTGGAGGAAGAGCCCGAGTTCGTCAGCGCCGCTGAGCACTTCATCGCCGCCGACGAGGATGGGAGCGGGGCCCTCGATGTTGAGGAATTGGCCCAAGCCACCGGCACGAGCCTCGAGGAGGCCGCAGAGCTCCATGCTGAGGCCGACACCGACGGCGATGGCGTGGTGACCTTGTCGGAATTTATCGCTTCACCAGCGGCTGAGAAAACAGCAGCCCTGCCCAAACCTGTGGCCCCGGTTCGTCGCCCGCTTGGCCAGCGTACAACGCAAGCCCAGCCACAGCCAGCACCGGTTCAACAACCTCCGCAACCCCCTCAACCTCAGCCTTGGCAACAGCAGCCGCAGCCGCAGCCGCAGCAACAGGGCTGGCCAGCCCAACAACCCCAGCAAGGTTGGCCCCAGCAGCAGCCCCAACAACAGGGCTGGCCACGCCCGCAAGCACCGCTGGTTCAACCCACCATCCGCTCAGGGGTTCACTGCCGTGGTTGCGGTATCGGTCTGGACCCTTATTGGCGATTTTGTCCGGTTTGCGGTCAGCAAAACTTGGGTTACTGAACCTTGTTCAGTACGCCACAAATGTTCCGTCTTCAAAGAGAATGGTCTCGTCAAGCCACACGCTGGGTGCGCGTAGGACGCCTGGAATCTGTATGCCGACGGCCGCCGTTCCACCCAGGGTGGTGTTGTCGCCGATGGAAAAGTAAGCCGTTCCAAGTTTCTTTTCGTCCTCAAGGACGTTCCCTGCGAGGCGGGCGTTGGGGTTCATGCCGAACCCGAATTCAGCGATGGTCCAGACGTTTTCCTGATCTTTTGCTTTGAGCCGCTTGGCGGCTTCTCCGAAGGTTTGTCGAATTTGGGCGGCCACGGTTCCACCTTTGACATCGACCACCAATCCGTTCTCGATTTGCAAGACCACGGGCTCGTCCACCAGTGCAGAATCCCATGAACCGTCAATGACGATGGTGCCGTTCATCGTTCCTTCCCGTGGAAGGGTGAAGATCTTCCCGGCGGGAAGATTGGTGAGCATTCTCGGACGATTGCAGATGCCATTGTCGTCGAGTTTCCACTCGCGCCAGTTGACCTCGAAGGTCACGTTGGTGCCGGAGGCAGATTTGACGTTGACAATACGCTTGCGTCGAAGCAAGTTGTTCATCTCGCCGATGTTCTTCTTGATGATGTTGAAGTCTGCTGACATACCGCCCTCGGTGAACATTTCAACCGTCATGCCGGGCATGGTCGCCACCCTTGAACCGTCTTTGATGGCTTGGCGTACGGCCCGTGTGTGGGTCAGGGAATAGCGCGTCGGAGCGATGACGACCTGCTGTTGACGCATCAGATTGGCCACTGGTGTAGGTGGTTCCTCTCCGTGATGGCGTCCCTTCGGCATCACGACGAGCAGCACACGGTCGGACCGCATGCTCGCGGCATCGTGGAGTGCCTGACCGACCTCCGTCGTGCTCGGGTCGCAGACGATGAGGATGTTTTCACCTCGTCGCACATCCATGCAGGTGTCAATGACGGTGCGTGCACTCCGGGCCATCTTTTCGCCCAGGTCAAGTCCATCCTCTTCTTCGTCTTCATCAAGGGTGGTTTGAGGGCGAGGTTCCTCCTCCTCATCCACGAGCCCTTCGGCTTGGTCCATGATGTCCTCGATGTCTTGGTCGACCGGTTCATCACTTTCCTTCCCCGAACCCTTTCGGCGGAACGGGAGGACCATGGTGTTCGTACCGTTCAAATGTTCTTGAATGTGTGCATTTTTCTATCGCTTTGTTCGACCGATGGGATCTTATCAACCGGGGGGAGTGTTGAAGAAGCACGGAGCCTTGAAGTTGGCATGGAAGCCTACGATGAGTTCATTCAACGCGTGCAAGACATCCACCGACTCGGTGCGCTGCAGGGTCATCTGGGCTGGGACCAAGAGGTGTTGATGCCCGCCAAAGGCGCTGCATCTCGTGGCGAAATGATGGCCTGGCTTGCAGGGAAGCGCCATGAACAATTAACAGATGGGCGAATGGGCGAACTCCTCGACACCCTTGAATCGATGGAGCTTGACGCCGATCAGGCCGCCAATGTTCGCGAAATGCGCCGCTCCTACGACCAAGCCATCTGTTTGCCAAAGGCGTTCGTTGAAACCTTTGCTCAGGCGAGGTCGGAAGCTCTTGTGGCATGGCAGTCTGCTCGGGAAGCCTCAGATTTTTCAGCCTTCAAGCCTGCGCTCTCTCACCTCATTGAACTCACCAAACAAAAAATCGAATTGCTCGGGGTCACATCAACGCCTTACGATGTCTTGCTCGACGAGTATGAAGTTGGCATGACCGTTGAAGATTATGACCCGCTGTTTGCGGGCCTCCGAGAGCGGTTGGTGCCCCTCTTGCAGGCCATCACTGGAGCCCAAAAGCATGCAGAAGAACCCTCGATTCCCGCTGACGTGGTGTTTCCCGTTGAGGCCCAAAAAGCGTTTTGTGAAGCGGTATCCAACCACATGGGCTTTGATTTTGAGGCCGGTCGAATGGATGCTTCAACCCATCCGTTCTCCGCAGGGCTGTGGCCAGGCGACACGAGGTTCACCACCCGTTTTGACGAGAAAGACCCGTTCTCTTGCCTGTATGCTGTCATGCACGAAACGGGCCATGCGCTCTATGAGCAGGGCCTTGACCACGCTCATCGGTTCACGCCTCGGGGCGCTGCAGTCTCACTCGGCGTTCACGAATCACAAAGTCGTTTTTGGGAGAATCAAATCGGCCGAACTCCCGCATTTTGGAAGGTTGTCCTGCCGTGGTTCCGTTCCGCTTTCCCCGACGCTCCTGATGTTGACGAACACACGCTGAATCGCTTGGCCAACCGTGTTGAAAAGGGCTTTATCCGGGTTGAAGCCGATGAAGTCACCTATAACTTGCATGTGATGTTGCGCTATGAAATTGAGAAGCAATTGTT
Source organism: Candidatus Poseidonia sp. (assembly GCA_049412325.1). Lineage (GTDB taxonomy): Archaea > Thermoplasmatota > Poseidoniia > Poseidoniales > Poseidoniaceae > Poseidonia. The sequence goes on along the minus strand of JBMSEL010000016.1, from coordinate 8,749 downwards.
CAACGGTGGTCTCGAGGTGGACGACCTCCCCACCGCATGGAACACGATGTTCAACGACTGGTTTGGTGTTGAAGTGCCGGAGGATCGTCTCGGATGCCTCCAAGACATCCACTGGTCCATGGGCGCCTTCGGCTATTTCCCAACCTACACCCTTGGTAATCTCTACGCCGCGCAGTTGCTCGAGGCCATGGCCAAAGATTTGGGCGACATCGATGAACTCGTTGCTTCAGGGAACTGGGAGCCCATGCTGACTTGGCTTCGACCTCGTATCCATGAGCGGGGCAGTCAAGTCTCACCGGCCCAACTCATCGAGGATGCCACCGGCTCTCCACCGAGTCCTGAACCCTTCTTGCGCTACGTTGAGCGAAAATACGGCGAACTCTACCAACTCTAAGACCACGGGGTCATGATGAGCGGGCTGCCTACGGTCCCGGGTTCAACCAGCACGCGTCCTTTTGGCCCTGTTTCTGGCGAGCGCTCAAAGACAGGCACACCTGCGACCACGGTGACTTGAGTCCAACCCACCAAGTCTCGTCCGTTGAACGGGCTCCAGCCAACTCGGGTCCACGTCTGTTCGTCCTCAACCGTTCGTGAAGTGTCCATATCAACCAGGATGACGTCGCCGTCCATGCCCTCTTCCAAACGCCCCTTGCCCGCCATGTTGAAGCAGTCGGCTACGTTCGTGGACATCCATTGCACGACGTCTTCAACGGAGCAGGTTCCTTCTTTGGCATGGGTCAGCATGACGGCCAGTGAAGTCTCGACACCCGGCATACCGCTGGGGGCGGCAGGGAACCCGAGGGCTTTGGCCTCAAGGGTGTGAGGGGCATGGTCGGTGGCGATGCACTGAATCGTGCCGCCCTTCAATTGCTTCCATAGCGTTTCACGGTCGATGGCATAACGAATGGGGGGGTTCATCTTCAACCGCGTTCCTTCACGAGCCACGTCGGTTTCATCAAAGGTCAGGTGTTGAGGGAGTGTTTCTGTGGTGATGATGGCCCCGTCATCGCTCGCTGATGAGGGAAGGGCCGTGATCCCCTCCAACCAGTCGGCTTCAATACCGCTCGTTAGGTGAAGGACATGCAAACGATGTCCAGAGGCCTGCGCTAATTCCACCGCCAATTGCGTGGCAATAAGGGCCGTGATATCGTCTCGCCACTCGGCGTGCGCCGCCATGTCGGTTCGTCCTTCGATCAATTTGGCTCGCTCGTCCATTCGCTTCTCATCTTCGGCGTGAACGGCGATGAGGCCTCCCGTTCCGTTGAAAATTCGCTCAAGCGCTTCTCGTTCGTTCACCAGAAGCGTCCCCGTTGAAGAACCCATGAAAATTTTGATGCCGCAAATTCCAGGGATGGCGATGGGTGCATCAGGGGTGCCAACGGCCTCTTGCAAATCGCTGACGTTGTCGGGGGTTGCGCCAATGAAGAATCCGTAATTGTTGACACATTTTTCTGAGGCGGTCTTGAGTTTGGATTTCATCCCATCAAGGGTCGTGATCGATGGTTTGTTGTTGGGCATGTCAAGAAACGAAGTAATGCCCCCGCTGACGGCGGCTGCGGACCCAGAGCCGAGGTCCTCCTTCTCCGGTTGACCGGGGTCTCTGAAGTGGACCTGCGGGTCGATCATGCCGGGCATCAAATAGAGACCTGTACCGTCCACGAACAACTCGTCGTCCATCGGTTCGAGGGTTTGACCGAGCGCGACCTTCTCAATCACGCCTTCACGGATTCTCAAATCACCAACACCGGTTTCATTCGGAAGGACCATCGTTGCGCCGTGAATCAGGATGTTGCCGTTCATGTTGCTCTCTCATGCGCTGGAACGGTGTTCGGCTCATGAACATGATGTGGGACTCAACAGCCGCTCAGCGGCGGGCAGCTGGCGGGCGGAACGCATCGCAAACGGCAGCATCCATGTCGATGTACGGCCCGCCCATCAGGTCGATGCAATACGGTACCGCTTTCCACAACTCATCAATCGTTTCACGAATGGACTTTGGCCGTCCTGGCAGGTTGAAAATGAGGCTTTTTCCACGCAATCCGCCGACCTGACGGGAGAGGATGGCGGTCGGGACATACTTGAGCGAGATGGCTCGCATTTGTTCGCCAAATCCAGGCATCATGCGGTCGCACACCGCTTCGGTCGCCTCTGGCGTGATGTCCCTAGGGGCTGGTCCGGTGCCGCCTGTTGTGACGACGACGCTGCATTGCTCCGTGTCGACCAGTTCAATCAACGCTTTTTCGACGGCGTTTCGTTCATCGGGCACGCATCGGTAGACCGCCGTCCACGGACTCTTGATGGCGTCCTCAAAGAAGGCCAGAATGGCAGGTCCTCCCTCGTCGATGTATTCGCCTCGGCTGGCACGGTCGCTCACGGTGATGATGCCGAGTCGAACCGGGTCGCCAACGTGGCCGTCGCGACCGAGAAACGAGGTGATGGGCTCCATGCACTCACCTACTGGTCGCCGTATTTGGCAATGATGTCGGCATGGAAGTTGTCCAACAACGTGTCCTCAAACAATTCGGTTTGTCGACGCATCTTGGTTGAGCGGATGTGAAGGACAGCCATGAGGATGAACACACCGATGACCAAGGGGATGAAGACTTCGAGCTTGTACTGGTGCATGAATTTCACAATGCCCTCGGCGGTGTATGCCCAAGTGACCGAGGCAATGGAGCCGCCGATGAGCGTGGCCAGCAGGACACGCATGAATTGCATTCGAGAGAGCAGGCCAAGCATTGCGCCGACCAATACACCGGAGGCCATGAAGGGGATCCACACGAAGAAAATCAAGCCCCAGAAGCCCCATTTGTTGATCATTTCACGCTTTTCGTTGGCCATGTACTCCACCGTAGAGAGTGTGTCGCCAAGGAATTTCGTTTGCAACACTCGGCCGCCCAGTCCGTCCTGCTTGGCCACTGCCACGATGCGCTCGTCGTCGGTTTGTGAACGGCGCTCAACACGCCCAGCACCCGCCCGGTCGGCCAGTGTTGACACTTCGTTGCGTGTCTTGACGACCAGTTCTTGAGCGCCGAGGAGGTCTTCGTTTCGCTCGTGGATGAACCGGTAGAGTTCGTCCTTGATCTGGGTCGAGGTCTTGTTGAAGCGCAACCAAGCGAAGCGCTGCGTGGGCCGGAACAAAACAGAAACGAAGACCACGCGGTCGTCGCTGGTGACGACCGCACCGGTCATCTCAACGTCCGTTCGTCGTGTGAAGAACAAATCCAGGCTGTCTCGAACATCGTCTTCAATGCGGGAAAGCGAGTGGAGTTCCGAGAAGAAGCTGGAGTAGTCCTGTTGCTCAACATTGAGATCCGCTTCTTCTCCACGGGCACCAATTCCAACGCCTGAGTCAAAGTCGATGTTCGCACCGTCGCCAATGACCCTCACGTTGAGTTGGACCGGTTTGAACACTCGGAAGATGGCGAACTCTTCGAGCAGGTTGCGCAGGAGTTCAGCACGAACTTCTGGGCCGTCAGAAAGCGTGTTTTCGGTGTTCTTGTAGGCGACCATGATGTCGATGGAAAGTTCCCGCACTTCGGTTTTGAACAAGTCGTGATCCACGTCGATGGAGAGTTGTTCGCTCACGTTGTACACGGTGTCCTCAACGAGCCGGCTGATGTGGGCACGTGAGAGGATGTCGTCCGCCTCTTGGTGATAGATTTTGTACATCACCGGGTAGATGATGAGCAGTGTGATGAGTGAAAGGGAGAGCGAGATGAAGGCCATCCACCAAGCAGGGATGCCGGCCGCGCCGCCGGTGAGCATGGCAGTTTCACGGCCGCCACCCAATTCAGCCCCCATCAGGATGTAGCCCCAATCACCCAGGTCTTGAACCGTCCAGCAAGAGCGTGGGCCAGCGTCTTCGATGCGAACTTCGGAGTGCTCATCATCGTTGACGAAGGGAAGGAAGGCCAAGGCTTCCTTTGAGATGTCATGTTCGAATTCCACGCTCATGGAAATGGTCTCAAGAACAACCGGTGATGTCTTGTTTCGTTCCTCGTAGACGGTCACCTTGAACTGAAGTTCATAATGTCCCTCAGGCAGTTCAGAATACGGGGCTTTGAAGTACGCCCTTCCGTTGCTGCTATCGACCTTATTGATGGTCCGCACCGTTTCATTTGAACCATAGGGCTCCTCCACCAGCGCCTTGGTCTCATCGTTCACATGGGAATAGAACGTGTAGTTGAGGTAGGCCTCGCCGTTGGGCAAATTATGTCCTGCGATGGAAAATAACTCTTGGTCGGGGTCGGGGAAGATGTTGAGCCAAGGTTCATCGGTGATTTCTGTACACTCGTCGCCGATGTCCAAGAAGGTGGTCGAAGCGGTGTGATCGAGGGAGGTTGAATTGCCCAAAATGCCTGAGGACATGGAAAACAGCAACAGGGCGAACAGGATGCCGTAGGCGATGCCACCCAAGAGAACGAAATCCTCAATTTTAGAGAGGAACATGCGGCCGCCGCCTTGGCGTCGTTGACGGATTTCCTGCAGTTCCTTGCTTTCACGGTCCTTGGCTTTGGCGTGCTCATCCTGTGAGTCATTGGCGTCGGATGCGGAGCCTTGGTCCTTCGCCATGAGATACCATACCCGCACCAGTTCAAGAATGCTACTCCGGAGCCGAACGGAATTTCAAGCCACTCATACTGTTCTATAGAATTCGGTCTGGCCGGCTGCTGTGCTGTTTGGATGTGAATGTTGGTGGGTCAGGCCGGACTTGAACCAGCGACCTCGGCATCTTCAGTGCCGCGCTCTCCCAACTAAGCTACTGACCCGTGCATCGTTGGCCAAAGCCCTCGCCATATCAAGCCTTCCGCTTCCATCATCAGCGCTGTGGAATGGACCAAGATGCTGAAAATGGCTCATTCAGCACCCTTAAGCGCTTCTTTCTGGAATGCAAACAGCGCATCAAATCCGACGTCAGCACCCTTGAGGAGGGCGGCCAACTCGTCGGCAGAGAACGTGGATTCCTCCCCAGTTCCTTGGACTTCGACGTACTTGCCGTCACTGGTCTTGATGACATTCATGTCAACATCGGCGTTGGAGTCGAGCACGTAATCCAGGTCAAGGTAGACCTCGCCGTCGATCAGGCCGACGGAAATTGCCGCAAGGTCGTGGGGAATCACCGTGTTCTCGTGGTTTTCCCGTTCGAGAGCGTTCAAGGTCGGGGGCGTCCATCCCTCTTTCCGCTCCTCGGGGGTTGGCCGCAGGTCCATGGGAAGGCACACGCCTTGAGCGATGAGTCGGCGGACGGCCAAACGGAGGGCGATGTTCGCCGCCGTGATGGAGGCGCAGCGGGTGCCCCCGTCAGCGTTGAGGATGTCGCAGTCCACGTTGAGTGCAATGGGCCCAAGCGCCTCCAAATCAACGGCGGCACGGAGTGAACGGGCGATCAGGCGTTCAATTTCCTGCGTGCGGCCTTTGGCGCCACGGCGCTCACGACGGAAGCGAGAATCTGTGGAGCCTGGAAGCAGGGAATACTCGGCGTGAACCCAGCCCTTGGTGGCATCGCGTGGGAACCAGCCGGGAAGGCGGGGTTCTTTGGTGCAGCAGGCGAGGACAACGGTGTCGCCTTGCTTGTACAACACCGAAGCAAGGGCGTTGGGGGTAAAGTCCAGCGTCACTTCGGGCGTTCGCATTTCGTCATTGGCTCGAGAAAGGTTGAGTTCAGTTTTGAATTTCGCCATGGTGCGGGCTACGGTGCCGGCTTCATCAAGCCTTCTCAAGCACCAAACGGTTTCACGGGCAGGTTGAAAGTGTGTCCTCAGTTCCCTCCTCTCATGCCTCAACCCCAAGCCGTGATTTGTGCACTCGCACGGACGCCCATCGGGAAATTCATGGGTTCCTACGCTTCCATGTCTGCCGTAGATTTGGGCGTCTTGACCGTCAAGGAATTGCTCACTCGGGCCAATGTCGACCCATCTTCGGGCGTGATTGACGAGGTGCTGTTCGGTCAAGTCCTTCAGGCCGGTGCTGGCCAAAACCCCGCCCGCCAAGTGGCGCTGGGTGCCGGCCTGCCGGTTTCAACCCCGTGTGCGACCATCAACAAGGTCTGCGGGTCCTCGCTCAAGGCGGCCATGATGGCGGCCAACAGCATTCGGGCAGGGGAATACAAGGCCATCATCGCCGGAGGCATGGAGAGCATGTCCAATGCTCCTCAACTCTTGATGGGCCAGCGCAAGGGCGCAAAGATGGGCAACTCAACGCTCGTTGACTCTATGATTCATGACGGTCTGTGGGACGTGTACAACGATGTTCACATGGGCACCACGGGTGAAACCGTTGCGGAAGAATGCAACATTGACCGAGAAACCATGGACGCTTTCGCCGCGAGGAGTCAACAGCGGGCGGCTGAAGCATGGGCCAACGGCTGGTTTGATTGGGAAACCTTCCCTGTTGAGATACCACAACGCCGAGGCGACCCCCTGGTTTTGAGCACCGATGAAGGCGTTCGTGGCGGGACCACGGCGGAATCCCTCGCAGGCCTCCGTCCTGTGTTTGACCGTGAAGGCGCAGTAACGGCCGGAAACGCCAGCACGCTCAACGACGGCGCCAGTGCCGTGCTCATCGCCGAGGCTGAATTCGCCAAGGCCCAAGGTTGGGAGGTCATCGCCACCATCGAAGACTATTGCACATCAGGCGTTGAACCCGCTCGGGTCATGAGCGCCCCCATTCCTGCTGTCAAGTCGCTTTTGGAGCGCAACAACCTCGACGTCCTCGACGTGGACGTGTACGAACACAACGAAGCCTTCGCCTCCGCATCCTGCGCCGTCGCTCAGGAGGTTGGTATTCCCGACGATCGCTTCAATCTCCACGGCGGCGCCGTCAGCCTTGGCCATCCTTTGGGTGCAAGCGGTACCCGCTGTCTCATCACGATGTTGGGTGTCATGCGTCGCCTTGAGGCGAGCTCTGGGATTGTCACGTTGTGCCTTGGCGGTGGAAATGCCGTTGCCATGTACGTTCGCCGCTCTTCGTGAACAACCAACTTGCTTCATCGGTGATATCCCGAATTCAATGAACCCAACAAAGGGAATATATGGGTCCACACTGAGTGGTTACCATGACCAGCAGCACCATTAGTCCTGACGGATTATACCGCTGGGATGGTTATCAATGGGTCATAAACGAAAACCCGATTGTCAGTGAAGATGGTGCCTGGATTTGGAATGGCCATCAGTGGGTCGTTCATGCCCGCTGGCAACCGAATCAAGGCCTGAACCAAGCACAATGGAATCATGGCGTTCAAGTACCCTTTGTTGCGAGAAAAAGCAACAACACAAAACTGGTGATTGGCATTGTTGTGGCTGTATTCATGGTGCTCCTTCTCACCCTTGCAGGTTTGATGTTGGTTCTTCTTGAATCCGGAGGAGGTATCTTCAGCTCAGATAACACCCCCGAATTTGGTTTTCGTGATGATGTGAATTCACAACTTTATGAGGACCTGGGTGCCAATCGCGGAGCGTATCCACTTTCCTCCAATGTCCCAGATTTTTCTTCAACGGTGATGATATACGGGCAGGATGAAGACGGCACTGGAATCAGTGGAAGTGGCGTGGCCCTTGCTGAACGATGGGTGTTGACGGCTGCGCATGTAGTCGATGCTTTACTGCCCTCCACGTCTTATGTTGTGGTAGGAGTGGATTGGGAAGACCCCGACGCTGTTTTGGGTGTCTCTGAGATCTTCCTGCATCCGGGTTGGGCCACAGACTCAGAGATGATGGAGGAAGGAATGGACCTTGCATTGATCAAATTAAGCACCTCACTTGACGCAAACGAAATTAATTTTGCAACATGGGATAATCAACCTACTTCGAGCCAACTCCAGGTCGGTGCCTCCCTTTTCATATCGGGTTATGGCTCCTATGATGAAGCAATTTCCGAATGCACCGATTTTTGTCTAGAAGACGATGAGGGGAGTTATTCACAACGAAGAGCATGGGCCAACACGCTCGACCGAATCGTCATGGGGATCGAGAGTTCGGGTGAATTTCAAAACGATGATGTATGGCAAGGTGGTTTTGTAGCGTATGATTTTGACAGCCCCTCAGGAAACCACAACACGTTGGCAGAAGGTAAGGATTTTTCTTGGCAACAAGGCGATTACAGTTACCTCGGCAATGGGCCTAGTTCTCCCACTCCGCTTGGATTGGAAGGTACGAGTGTAGCAGGGGATTCTGGTGGCCCGGTTTTTGCGAAACTGAACAACAAATGGACCGTTGTCGGAATTACTTCGCACGGAAGTCCTACCGCAAATTACGGTGATGTCGCAGTCAACATCCGTGTAGCGAGTCATGTGGGTTGGATTTGCTCTCATGACATCCCCTCTACACCTCTCACGGGGTGCTAGATTCATCGGGATCAAGACTCAAGAAGAGCAAGAATCTCTTCGGGTGGCCGCCCAATCACCGCTCGATCACCAGCCACCAAGACCGGGCGTTCCAACACCTTGGGATTTGATTTGAGCAGCGCCACCACGTCGTCCGTCGAAGAAAGGGCAGCCATCGCCTCAGCCCCAGCTTCTTTCTTGCGAACGATGCCATCGAGGGAGGCCAACAACACCAGGTCCTCTTCAACGACGCCGACGTCAAGGTAGCGGATGATTTCAACCTCAACGGCCCTTTCCGCGAGCAAAGCCAAGGCTTGGCGGGATTTAGAGCACCGTGGGTTATGGTAGAATCGCATGGTCTGTCCACGCCGGCATGGTGAATCAAATCATTGGTGGAAACCAATTGTATGAATCAGGGGATAGCGT
>JBMSEL010000053.1:0-9356 GCA_049412325.1 Candidatus Poseidonia sp. | reverse complement strand
CCGATTACCGCTCGTTTCCACTGCTTCTGAAGGGTGGTGGTGGTCTATTTCCCGAGAGGGGATTGGCTACGAATATCCAATTCAAAAATCGAATATCCAATTGAAATTTGTATGTGGTCGGGGCATGGCCTACTCCAGGTCCAAGAGCACAGCCCCTTGGGCGACCTGATCGCCAGCGGCATAGTGAACGGCGACCACCTTCCCGTCGGAAGCCGCAACGATGCGATGTTCCATTTTCATCGCTTCAAGCACCATCAAAGGCGTTCCTGCTTCGACGACATCGCCCTGAGCGACGAGCACTTCGAGCACCTTCCCCGGCATCGGGGCGACCAAGCCACCTTCATCTTCGGCCCCCGAAGAACCGGGTTCAATGCGCTCCCACTTGTAGGTGCGACCGTCGAGGTGCACCCACCATACATCGCCGACTTTGGCAGCATGTGCAAGGCACGTGCGACCGTCTCGCAGCGTGAGGTGAAGGCGGCCGCGGTTGTGCTGAAGCAGGCGTTGACCTTCCAGGACAAAGGCCTCGCCATCGCGAGCCAACGTGACCTCCACGGGTCCCTCACTGGAGGCAAAGGTGTGTTGCATCAAGGGAACCTCCGGTTGAGGGTGGTGAACGGACTTGCTGGTCCGTCTGTCAAATCGCTGCTGCTTCCGGTGCGAACTCGATGCAGCCCCAGGGTTTCAGCACTGGCGGCTGCGAGCAAGGCAGCCTCTTCGAGCATGGCATCCGCAGGGGGATTCCACCCGTTCGGCCAGAGCTCGTCGATGGTGGTCGTGGTCGTTGAACCGGCGACGACGGGCCCAGCATCACACAAATCGCGTAGGAATTCAATGTTGGTCGTCGTTCCAAGCACGACAAACTCGTCCAAGGCACGGCGCATCTTCTCCAGCGCCTCGGGACGAGAGGGAGCCCATACGATGAGTTTAGCGAGCATCGGATCGTAATTCGGCGTGACATCATCACCTTCTCTGACGCCTGTATCCAATCGGATGCCTGGGCCTTCAGGTGGCCGGAACACCGCGAGTGGCCCGATGGACGGGAGGAAACCGTTGGCGGCATCCTCGGCGTACAGCCGAACCTCGATGGCATGGCCTCGAATCATCAACGGACCGCACGACATGGGCTCGCCGTCGGCAATGCGCAGTTGTTCTCTCACAATGTCAACGCCGGTCACCAGTTCGGTCACCGGGTGTTCCACTTGGATGCGAGTGTTCATCTCGAGGAAGAAGAACTCCCCGGTGGGCGCGAGAAGGAATTCAACCGTTCCGGCGCCGACGTAGTTCACGGCTTCAGCCGCAGCCACGGCGGCTTGACCCATCGCTTCACGAAGCGCTTCGGTCATGGTGGGTCCCGGGGCTTCCTCAAACACCTTCTGGTGTCGTCGTTGAACGCTGCATTCTCGCTCACCGAGATGGACAGTACGGCCGTGTTGGTCGGCGAGCACCTGGATTTCAACGTGCTTCGAACCCGACAGCAGGCGTTCAATGTAGATGCGGCCGTCGCCGAAGGCAGCCACAGCTTCTCGGCGAGCACCTGCAGCAGCGCTGTCAAAATCAGCGGGGTCATGGACGGCTCTCATTCCTTTGCCGCCTCCACCGCTGGAGGCTTTGAGCAGGAGCGGGTAGCCGACGCGTTCAGCGGCTTGACGGAGGGCTTCAAGGGCCATGCCCTCATCAACCTCTTCGACTTCTTCACCGGGAATCACAGGTACGCCCGCAGCCCGCATGGTTTGGCGAGCGGTCATTTTGTCGCCCATCTTCTCAATCGCCATGGCAGAGGGGCCAATCCACGTCAGGCCTGCCGATTGGACCGCCGTGGCAAATTCAGCCCGCTCTGACAGGAAACCAAAGCCGGGGTGAATGGCGGTCGCACCGGTATCGAGCGCTGCCTGGATGATTTGTTGCTGGTCGAGGTAGGTTTCAGCGATGGTCTCGCCCTTGAGCATGACGACCTGGTCGGCCATTTCAGTGAACAGGCTACCAGCATCATTCGGGGCACAAATCGCAACCGTGGGGTGGCCGGCTTCCTTGCATGCCCTGAGAATCCGACATGCAATCTCACCGCGATTGGCCACCAAGACGTTGATTGCAATCCCTCCTCATTCCGCTTCTGGTTTCCAGTTTGGCGAGCGCTTCTCAAGGAACGAGGACAAGCCTTCTTGGCCCTCCTTTGAGCCTCGCATGCGACTCGTAAAATCAAGCGTCCAGTTTCGAAGTTCTTCGTCCGAGCCGGTCCAGCGGTCAAAGCCGAGCGTGAGTTCCTTCGACAGCGTGACCGCTGACGGCCCTGTGGTCATGACTTCGCTCACGATGGATGCAACGGTCTGTTCCAAACCGTCTTGGTCGTCGACGAGGGCTTCGATGAACCCCACACGGAGAGCTTCTTCTCCTTGGACTCGGCTTGCCTGCATGGCCAGGCGGCGGAAGGTAGCTGAACCCAATCGTCGATAGACATAGGGTCCAATCACGGCAGGGAGGATGCCAAGTTTGCCTTCCGAGAGGGCGATGCGAACGTTCTGGGTGGCCACGACGTAATCGCAACACGAGACCAAACCGGCTCCGCCGCCCAAGGCCACGCCTTGAACAGCACCAACCGTGAAACAGGGGTGGGCCCACAACCCGTTGAACAAACGATCAAGGCGCTCAGAATCTGCACGATTTTCCTCAGGTGTGTTCGCACCAGCATCCCGCATCATGTTGATGTCGGCCCCGGCACAGAAGTGCTTCCCTTCGCCTCGAAGGACAAGGGTTCGCAAGTAGAGGGTGCCGTTGGCGTCATGGAGGGCGTCCTGGCGTCCGGCGCTACGCTCGGCGGTCCATTCGAGCAAGGTGATGAGTTCCTGTATCATTTCGACATTCATGGCATTGAATTTGTCGGGGCGGGTGAGCGTGAGGTTGGCTTGGGCGCCATCGATGGTCAACGAGACCATGCGGGTGGCGGGCGGGGCATCCATGAGGGTCATGTTCAAAACTCCAATTCAAAAATCAAATATCCAATTGAAAATTACATCCTAAAGATGCCGTAGCGGTGGTCGGGCAGCGGTGCGTTGCGGGCTGCAGCGAGGCAGAGTCCCAAGACATCTCGTGTATCCCTCGGGTCGATGATGCCATCGTCCCACAGGCGGGCGGTGGAATAGTAAGGGCTGCCTTCGGTTTCGTATTTCTCCAAGATTGGGGCTCTGAAGGCCTCCAACGCCTCGCCTTCCATGGGGGCCTTTCCTTCCCGTGCTCGTTGGTCTTGTTTCACGGTTGTGAGGACGTCAGCCGCTTGGGGTCCACCCATCACGGAAATACGACTGTTGGGCCACATGAACAGGAAGCGAGGGTCGTAGGCTCGGCCACACATGCCGTAATTGCCCGCTCCGTGTGAACCACCGACGATGACGGTGAACTTGGGGACGTTGACGCAGGAAACAGCCGTTACCAGTTTGGCGCCGTCCTTGGCGATGCCGCCAGCTTCGTAGGCCTTGCCGACCATGAAGCCGGTGATGTTCTGCAAGAACACCAGCGGGATGCCTCGTTGGCCGCAGAGTTCGACGAAATGAGCGCCTTTTTGGCTCGATTCTGAGAACAAAATGCCGTTGTTGGCTACGATGCCCACCTTGTGGCCGTGAATGTGGGCAAATCCACACACCAAGGTGGTGCCGTAGCGGGATTTGAATTCGTGGAATCGCGAACCGTCAACGATTCGAGCGATCAGTTCTCGCACGTCAATTGGGGTGCGGTTGTCGGCAGGGATGAGCCCCATGAGGTCTTCCACATCGTGGGCTGGAGGTTCCGGTTCGGCCGTGGCGGCTGGCGTTTTCTGGGAAGGGCCAAGGTTTTCGATGACATTGCGGACCATTCTCAAGGCCTCGTTCTCATCCTCAGCAAAGTGGTCGGCTACGCCGGACTGGGCGGTGTGAACATCGGCCCCGCCGAGTTCCTCAGCGGTGACCTCCTCGCCGGTGGCGGCTTTCACAAGCGGTGGGCCGGCCAAGAAAATGGTGCCGTTGCCCTTGACGATGATGGATTCATCAGACATGGCCGGAACGTAGGCGCCTCCAGCGGTGCACGAACCCAACACGGCCGCCACCTGTGGAATACCGTCGCCCGACATCCGTGCCTGATTGCGGAAGATGCGACCGAAATGCCCGATGTCTGGAAACACTTCGTCCTGCATGGGCAAAAAGGCACCACCGGAATCAACGAGGTAAATGCACGGCAAGTGGTTCTCGTGGGCGACGGTTTGTGCCCGGATGTGTTTCTTGACGGTCATCGGGTAGTAGGAGCCGCCCTTGACCGTAGCGTCGTTGGCCACAAACAGGCATTCTCGGCCGTGGACCATACCAATGCCAGTGACGATACCTGCCGAATGGGCTCGTCCGTCGTAGAGTTCGTAGGCGGCCAGCGGGGAGAGTTCCAGGAAAGCCGTTCCGGGGTCAACGATTCGCTCAATGCGTTCTCGGGCGAGGTGCTTCCCTCTTGATCGGTGCCGCTCGACGTATTTTCCACCACCACCTTGAGAAGCGGTCTCAAGGCGCTCACGCAACTCGGTAAGCAGGGCGAGGTTGTGTTCTTTTCGAGCGGTAAAGTCGGGGTCGGCTCGATTGACTCGGGTAGGCAGTCTGTCCATGCTGAGCCCTCATCCCTACCGAGGCGAGGCTTGCACTTAATTCCATTCAATCCGAGGATTGGTGCTCAGACCCCGAGCATCAATCGACCGATGTCGCGAAGGCCCGGCGCCAAACCAACGATGAGCACCGCAAGGACGATGAGGAGCCGGAAGTGTTGTTGCCGTTGTTCAACACGCATCTGGACGAACAACCAGACGATGAGACCCACCAAGGCGGCTTTGACCAAGGCGAACAGCCAGGCCCCTTCACCCCAATCAATCCCGAGCATTTCGTTGATGCTGCCGCCGTACTGGATGACAGCGTTGCTGACGGGGTGCTTCTCACCGTAGCCAAACATGTCAATGCCCACCATGGTGGCGAAGCCGTCGCAAAGTTGGCCAAAGACCATGCCGAGCACCATGGGGTGGGCCAAAAGGGCCTTGTTCGAGAGGAATTCCACCGGGTGGTCGGCCCAGACATCGGCTTCTTCCTCCCACTGCTTGATGCCGATGTGCCCGGGGAGTACGCCTGCGGTATAGCCCGTTAGCCGAAGTTGCTGGGCGTCCTCTTTACCCATGCGATAGAGCACGTAGCAAACAAATCCGGGAAGTCCCAAGACGACCCAAATCGGCCAAAACGTCAGTTCCCCTGATGCAAAACTGCTTTCCTGTTCCCACGGGGTGACCATGAATTGAACCCAGTGGGCCACACCCATCACGACGGCACTCGTCGCGAAGGCCAACATGCCGCGAGTGATGGCAGGCCATGTCCGGGTCCACACCAGGGTCGCCCACAGCACGGCGGCGGCTAGAGCTAACCCGGCGGTAGCCAGGGTAAACTCCGTGTCATGGACGGCGTAAGCCGGACGGTAGAGGAGGTACCAATGGCCCATGAGCAGCACGAAGAGGAGGCCGCCCAGCAACGTGGCCTGTGCCTCCTGAGCGTCGTCCCCGTGATGACCGTCAAACCGGCCAGCCAGCAGGTGGCTGAGGAACCCCACGCCGACAAGCCATGCGGCGAGGTGAAGGTGGATGATCGGTGAGATGAACAGCACATCCTGAGAGGAGGAGAAAAAATCGGCGTCTTCGAGGACTCGCAAGACCGGAGCAAGGCAAACCCAAGCGATGAGCGCCACGGTCATGCGCTCGTCGGTTGGCAATTTCCACTTTCGGAAGAGGGCTTGGAGCAAAACGACACACCCGAGCATGCTGAGGGTGTAAATCGCCGTGTTTTGGGGCGTGTATCCTGCGTCCCCGGCGGCCCCGGCATCCTTGACCACCGGTTCCCATATGATGGGTCGAAGTGTTTCGGTCCATACGGTGTCGTAAGCCAGCATGAGCCCGGCAAGGGCTGCCAAACCAAGGCCAATGGCCGTCCAGATGACGGCCTTTTCGGTGGTTGAATAGACGTCGTCAGGCAGGGGCGAGGTGAACGGTGTGGGGTTGACATCGTCGGTCATCTTCACGCACCTCTCCAAAAGGGCCCAACGCCCGCTTGGCTATCGGGTTTCCTACGGAATCACTCTTCTTCCTGTGAAAGGCGAGCGATGAGGTCAGCCTTCTTACCGCCGACGGGGAGTCCTGCGGCCTTGAGGCGTTCCTTGAGTTCAGCCACGGAAAGTTTGGACAGGTCTTCGCCTGCACCATCGTCGTCATCACCGTCGTCTTCTTCGTCAGCGACGCCAAAGCCACGAGGTTCGTGAACCTCGATGAACGAAACCTTGCCGCACTCAACAGCGTCTCGGATGATGGTGACCAAGCGGAACTTCATCATGGCAGCGTTCGTGTCAAACAGCATGGTTTGAGGGATGGTGATGTTGAGATCATCGCCGTCAAACGCCACGCCGAAGTCGCTGTGGCCCGTGTTGGACTCGAGAAGGGCCATGACCTGCTCCTCCTTGCCTTCAACGACTTTGACGACCTTGAAACTGTACTTCAGTGTCTTTCCAGCCATGGGGTGGTTGTAGTCGATGCGAGCACGGCCAGCAGCGAGGTAGGACAGGTAGCCCTGACGGTTGCCGATGTTCACGGGAGCACCGATGTAGAGGGAGTTGGGGTCTTTGACGGCTCGGATGAGCTTGTCGATACTGATGGTCTCAATTTGCTGTGGGTCTTTCTCGCCATAGGCATCGGCGGCCTCGATGGTGACTTCGATTTCCTTGTTGGCTTTGGCGTCGGCCAAAGCAGCCTCGAAGCCTGGGATGAGGTTGCCACCGCCGACCACGCACACCATGGGGGTGTAGGAGCGCCCCTCTTGATGCATCTCGTGCTCTTTGGCCACTGCTTCTCGAGTGGTTTCGATCAGGTCGCCGCTTTCGCCGTTGTAGAGTTCGTAATCAACGTGGACAATTGTGCCTTCTTCCATGGTGCTACCTCCAAGGGGATGATTCGGCGACCAGCCCCCCCTTGATAATTGCATTGGAGGGTGTCATTCTTCCTCAGCGACCTTGACGGGCATCCCTTCAACGGGTTTCTCCGTGGGTCCGCTGCCCGCCCAAGCCACGAGTGCCATGCCGCCCATCATGGTGCACCAGCCCACCCAAACAAGATGGGAATGTGGCAGGTCGTAGACCGTCACGCGGACCAACTCGATGCTCTCCAAGCCGTTGCTACCCGCTGAGGCCATCAAGCCGCCGGCTTGGCTGCCGTCGAAGATGAACACCACATCGCCGGTCAAGCGGGTAAGGGTGGCCACTTCGGACCGTGGTATGCCCTGGCTATCGAATCGAAGGGTACCAGGGACCACTTCGCCGATTTGTGAACCGATGGAGGTCCCATCCATTTCGTACACCTTGATTCGAACCCCAATGAAGCCGTCGCCCACCTCGAGGTCTTCGCTTTCGAGTTCCAAACCAACGAACTCGAACCCAAGACCGTTGTGAACGATGACCTCGTCTTTGATCAGTGAAACACGATGACTAGCGTCGCCTCGGTCCACCAGCACCGTGGTTGAGAGGTGCCCGAGCAACAACAAGAGCAACCCGAGGTGGACAACGTGGGCGCCGAGCGGGATTCGCTTCCACGTGCCTTTCTGTTGTGCGGTGGTGAACTGCCGAGCCACCTCACGACCGACCGGTGCGACCGCCAAGGCCAACATCGGTAGCGACATCCAAACGATATGGCCACGGGTGAGATGCTCGGACACCATCGTGGTTGAATCACCGCCGAATGCATCAGGAGCCAACAACAAGCCCAAGACAGAGATGGCCAACGCTCCGCCGAGCAGTTGCAGGTTGGCCTTGGTGTCGTCCTTGCGGCGTGTGTAAATGAACAATCCAGCCCCTGCCGCAGCCAGGAAAGGTGCCCCGTAGAGTTCGTGGGCTTCGAAGTTAACCGCATCAATGCTGGTGAGCAACAAGGCCCATGTGAGGACGAGGTAGAGACTCACCAACACCACACTGCCCCAAAGGGCGATGCGCTGCTGATCTTTGCGCTGTGTGAGGGAAACCGCCGTATCATCATCTTCCTGAGGTGCGAGAAGCCACGGCAGGACGAAGGCCAGCAATATCACACCTGCTACACCGATACTCAACGCTCCCGACCATGCCAGCGACAGACCAAGCATGACGCCTGCTGCAGCCCAAGGCCACGCCTTGAGCGCGTCGTCCGCTCTGTACAGTGGCACGAACAGGACGGTGGCCGCCAGGGTGATCCACACATCGGTGGTCAAGCCATACACGACCAGTGCAAACGCCATGTCGATTGGAGCCGATGTCAAGCCGTGATAACTCCAAGCATCTGTCCCCTTGTCTTTGCTTGGGCCTCCCATGAGCAGGACAGGTAGCACCACCGGTAGGAGAAACACGATGGTTGGCACGCTGGCCCACGACAAGCCCTCACCGTTGCTACCTGTGAACACGAGGGAGCCGAGGAGCGCGAGGAAGGCCGGTGTTGTAACCACCCAGCTTTGCTGCAGGTCCATCGGTCGACGGCCGGAGGCGTTGCGCTGAACGGCCAACCAGCACCCGATGAGCATGAACATCCACACGACATAGGTCATGACTTCGGTACCTGCCGCATCGTCTCGAAGGATCATCAAGCGGCCAAAGACATCGCTGGGTGGGGTGCTGGTGTCGCTGGTGACAAAGGTATGGACGGACGAGGCCCACACACCACCAGCCCGGGTGACCGTGGTGGCAAACAGGGCCAAGGCGCCCGTGATGAGGCCTCCACCAATCCAAACCTCAGGGCGAACGGTGCCTGGCCGAGTGCGAAGGTGAACGATGGCGGTGAGGGCCAGCCACGGCAGGAACGAACCGGTTTCAACCGGATCCCAAGCCCAGTACCCGCCCCAATCCAGAATGAGGTAGGCCCACAACCCACCCAGTCCGATGCCAAGCGTGGCCATGAGCAAACCGGGGCGGGCGAGGTGCAGCATGCGCTGACCGAGTTGGTTGGTTTCTGAGGTGTAGGCTGCGGAGAGGGCAATGGCCGTCAGGTGCAGGCACAACGCGTAGGTGAGGAAGATCAACGGAGGGTGAATGACCATGAGGTCGGTCTGCAGCAGTGGGTTGAGGCCTGCGCCGATGAAGAAGGCCGGTGTGGCCTTGAACGGGTCGAGTGAGAAGGCGACCAGCAAAATGGTCAGACTCATGAGGTGCATGAATCGAAGACGCCATGCGTGCACATCCACCACACCTCCACGCTCCCCGGGGAGGGGCCGTCGCCACAACCAAGCGACCAGCGACATCCATCCGAGCCACATCAACAGGGGGCCTTCACGGGCTGCCCATGTAGCGGCAAACCGGTACTTGAGCGG
>JBMSEL010000052.1:0-9976 GCA_049412325.1 Candidatus Poseidonia sp. | reverse complement strand
GTCAATGCACAAACCCACTGATTCGTTTTGAGCCAATCAGAGGGCTCGCAGTGGGCTTTGTCATAGCCTACCCTCTGCTAGGGCTGGTTCAAGGTTGAAAGCATCGCTGCGAGCCCTTCGTGCAGGATGGCTTGATGGTCGTAAGCATCGTCGATGGCCACCTTCCCTTCCTCAACCGCGAACCCAAGCATGGACTTGAGCGCCCTTGACAATTCGTCAACGATGGTGATGCTGCCTTGTTGAGCCGACCGTGAAAGTGGATTGAGGTCGATCACGATGACGGTTTTGCCCATCGCAACCAGAGCGTTGCAACGGTCCCCGTCTTCCAGCGGAACGAGGATGACGTCGCTTTCGAGAATGCCTTCACGGTGGCACGCCGCACGCGGGCCCTTCAAACCTGGAATGCGGGCATCGGGCGCATCGCCCAGAACAAGCACGTCGAGACCGAGCGCCTCCTTTCGTTCCTTGATATGTCCGAGAATGGCCTCCATTCGCTCGGGCGTTCGGTAGAAGATGTTCACCTCAACCGGGCACGAGAGCACGTTGGCCAGCTGAAGCATTTCATCACAGGCCAGTGCTGCAACGTTACCGTTGATGCTCAACACGGGGCGCTTCGCTGCTTGAAGGGCGGCCAAGGCTTGGCGGGATGCTCGAAGGGCACTGTCCGTGGTTCGCTCGCCCAAGAGGTAGTCAAACGCCTCACCGCGACCGTGGGCGATCATGGCGCTGTCGGCCAGCATCCCTTTTTTCGCAGCAACCTCCAAGCGGTGGCGCATCAGCAAGGAAGCATAACGTGGATGGCTGGGGTCGGCCGCGATGTCGTCCATGCTATCGCCTCAAAGGCCCTTGACGAGCATGCTCATATCAAGCGGGGCGACGCCTCGGTTGATCACACTGGTGGACAGAACATCCAAGCCGCACTCGTGCCACGATTTGAGATCCTCAAACATGATGCCCCCACTGGCTTCGAGGACGACGTGCTCGCGAATGCCTTGGTCTTCCATCTGTTCGCTGATGGCTTTGCACTGATCGGGCGTGAAATTGTCGAGCATGACGACCAAACGGCCGACGCCTTCTTCGTTGCGTCGTTGGGACCACACCATGGCCGCCATCATCGCTTCTTTTTCGGTTCGGGTTTCAACCTCTAAGAAGGCGCCAACGTCGGATGAATCCACCTGTTGCAGATAGGTGACGAGGCGTTCTGCATGCGTTTCGAGTTCTTCGTGCATGCTGGCCAAGTCGTTTTCTTTGATCATCACGGCGTCGTCCTTCGAAAGCCGGTGGGTCAACCCCCCACCCATGTGAACCGCCCACTTGTCCAGCAGGCCCCAGACGGTTTTTCGGGTGCATGCAATTTGTTTGGGCGCAATGGCCGCCCATCGCTTGGCTTCCGTCGCAATGCCGGAAAGCTGCCCCAGGGCGTTGAGCGCCAAACGCTCCACGGCCAAGACATCGTCTCGAGCACCGCTGAACACCGCGATTTCATCACCGGATGACACCCGCTTTCCGTCACCGGCAAACCAGGAAACTCGCACCGAGGGCGCCCAAATCTGAAGGATGTAATCCACCACAGCGCACCCCACCACCAACCCGTCTTGACGGGCAAAAACGGTGGCTTCGATGGATGGGCCCGAGCCTGAAAGGGGCATGTCGATACCGTCGTCACCCACCATGGCGCTGACCCATCGGTCAATGCTGCCAATCAGTTTTCGGCTGGCACCGTCTTCCATGGTCCACAGTTCATGCCCACGGTCGTGAGGCAGGAGCGTTGCATCGGCCATGAGGGGATGGAGCATGGGTGACCACTTGAAGGCACCCCTTCCAACGACCTTTTCATCCGCAACCCTTCCCCGCTTCATGGTTCGAGTGACGGTGGTTGGCGCAGGCATCGCCGGCCTGACCACCGCCCTCTATGCCGTCACAGCCGGCCATCACGTGGTGGTGCTCGACCGAACCGACCGGCTCGGTGGACGGGCGACCTCACAAACCGTGGACGGTGCTCCCTTTGGGTACGGCTTGCACCTGCTTGACAAGCGGGGCCCGCTGATGAAGGTCGTGAAGAAGATCAGCCGTTTGCCCGTCGTGCTCGCCAGCCCACGGATGGACCGCCTCCACGTGGTTGGCGTTGGTCCACTTCGGCCTCGAAACAACGTCCGACTGGCGGCAGAACTTCGTCGTGAATTGAAACAAGCGAACCCCAGCTCTCCCGCCGCTGCTGCTGCCGCATTGTTGGCGGATTCGGGTGTTCTGAGGTTCGCTGACCGCTACACGGCGCTGCAAAAGAGTCGCTTGGCGGTGGTAGGCGAAGGTTGGGCGGGCTTGGTTGGTAGAATGGCAGCCGCTTTGGATGAAGTGGGGGTGCTCATCGAGGCCAACTGCCAGGTTAACAGCATCAACCAAGGCACGGTTTCGCTGGAGGACGGTCGAACGTTTGAGAGTGATGTTGTGGTCTTAGCCTGCGGTTTCAATCAAGCCAAACAGTTGCTTCAAACCGTGGACGAAGAAGCCCTCAGCCACCTTCAACCGGTTCGTGCCAGCACCCTTGATGTCACCCTCTCGGCGCGTCCTTTGAGCGACCTTCACGGTGTGATTGAGCCAGAGGAAGGCGCCTACGTATTGGACGTGGCGAACATCCAACCGAAATTGGGCTTGGAGGGCGCCTTCCTTTCGGGCGTGATGGTCGAACGGGAAGGTGAATCCAAAGACGACCGCATCCAGCGTTTGGAACAGTTTCTCGATCGCCACGCTACGGGCTGGTCAACCCATGTTCTCCATGAACGCCGCCAACGCGACATCGTCGTGCAGACCACCGGGGCGAAACCGGCGTACGACGCCTATGCAGACCAAGGGCTTCTTCTCGCAGGCGAATGGGTCCATTCTGACCACTCACTTGCGGACGCTGCTGCTGCAACGGGACGGCTGTGCGGACAAACCATCCGTTGAAGCCTTATTCACCGCCGCGGATGACGACCCGTCATGCGCTTTGTTTCATGGAACGTCAACGGCCTGCGAGCGGCCATTCGCAAGGGCATCGATGCGTACTTTGAGGACCTGAACGCCGATGTGATGATGCTTCAGGAAACTCGGACGCTCGAAGAACAACTTCCCAAAGGGTGGTCGTGGCCCAGTGGTTGGGACGTCACCCTCCATCCTGCTGAAAAGAAAGGGTATTCCGGCGTGGCGACGGGCACCACCGACCCTCACACCGTCATCCAAACCGGCAAGGGCGGGACCCTCGACCCCTCCGACCTGGAGGGGCGCGTCCTCGTCGCCGAGGTCAACGGGGTGGTGTGCATCAACACCTACCTGCCAAGCGGTTCGAACAAAGACGAACGGCAGCGATTCAAAGAAGGCTGGATGGAAGAATGGCGAACGTTCATCCGACCTTACCTCGAAGATGGACGCCCGGTCGTTGTCTGTGGTGATCTGAACATCGCCCACACGGAAGACGACATTTGGAATCCCAAGGGCAACGCCAAGAGCTCGGGCTTTCTTCCTCATGAACGGGCCTGGTTCACGACCCTGCTGGACGACGGTTGGGTTGATGCGTTTCGTGCCAAGGCAGGGCCCGGAGAGAAGGTCTACTCGTGGTGGTCCAATCGGGGGCAGGCTCGAGCCAAAGACCGAGGCTGGCGTATCGATTATTTTCTGCTCAATCCGGCTGCAGCTGCAGTATTGGAGGACTGCACCATCGTCCGTCAAGGGGGCCTTGACGTCTCGGACCACGCGCCTGTGGTGCTCGATCTCGACCTCTAATCGTCCAGTCGGCCAAAGCGATGGCGCACCTTGGAAACCATCCAGTACACGCCGTCCCGCAACGGTAGCGGAACAAGCCACGCCAAGGGGAACCACATCGCATAGTACCAACGCATGCAAAGCAAGAGGCGGATGGCACCTGCGGAGCGAGCGTAGGGGACGCCATTGCGCACAACGTACACGGTGTCCATTGCTTGAAGTCTGGCGGGGAAGGTGGCGATAAGGGCCTGTCCTTCTTCGGAATCAATGCCGTGGATGTCAAGTTGAGTCGAAGGTTTGGTTCTTTTTCGGAGAAATCGAGCCAGACCGTTACACATGACGCAGTGTGCGTCGATGAGCACCGTGGTTTTGACCATGGGTTCACCCGTTGTGTGCTTCTTCCAAGGTGCTGAACGCCACGAGAAGTTCGTCCACACGGTCTCGTAGTGTCTGCAAATCGTTGTCGGACACCTTGACCGTCAACGACACTTCGGGCCCTTCGGTGCTCAACAACGGCTCATGCCCTTGCTTCTTGGCAGCCTCGGCCATGGCTGCTCCCAGCACCGCACTGCCCGACCAACGCACTTCCATCACGTGCTCCTCGGTCATGATGATGCCTTGAGGTGGGCTGATATGAGACTAACCATCCGCTCGTCGCATGGCTCAGCCTGCTGATGACCCGTTCGTCGTCGCAGGCAGCGGTGGTGTGGTGCTGGGCGAGGCCAGGACCAACCACGAAGGGCGCAAGGCGCTTCTCCTTGTCAGGGGCACCGAGGACACCTCCGAACTTCGGGCCTTGGCCGAAACGATGGGCATCACCATCGTGGAAACAGTCCTCCAATCGGGTCATGTTGATCCTCGAACCTATCTTGGAAAAGGCCGACTTGAAGACATCGCCGATGAGCGCAAGAGCACGCTTCCTGGTCATCCCTGGGAGGGCGTTGACTTGGCGATCATCCACACCAATGCCACACCGCGGCAACTCGTGGGGGTGAGTCAGGCCCTTGGCGTTGAGATTTGGGACCGAGTTCGCCTCCTTCTTGCCCTTTTCACGGCTCACGCTTCCTCGGTAGAAGCCAGAACTCAGGTTCGAATCGCCCAACTCCAGTCCGATCGCACCATCCTTAGGGAGTTAGCCCAACAACAGACAACCGGTGAGCGCGCCGGGTACGGTGGTGGCGGTGTGACGGCACTGCAGAACGTCATTTCCAACCTCAATCGTGAGTTGACCAACCTTCGGCGCCGTCAGAAGAAACACGCCAACGCTCAACGAGAACATCGCCGTCAGCGGGTTCGAAGCGGTGCGATGACGGTGGGATTTGTTGGCTACACCAATGCTGGAAAATCCTCGCTGTTTCAGCATTTATCAGGAAAAAGCGTGCTCGTAGAGGACCAATTGTTCTCCACGCTGGAAACGACCGTGGGGAGAATGGAGAAAAGCCCGCGAATTTTGCTGGCCGATACCATTGGATTTATTGATAATATACCAAATGCCACATTGGCGGCATTTAAAGCAACTATTGCTGAAGCAATAGATGCTGATTTAACGCTGATTTTGCTGGACGCCTCCGACTCCCTTCTTGAGGCCCACCGAAAACTCGAGACCACGCGGCGAGAAGTGCTTGAACGTCAGGAACACGAAGCCGAAGGTCTCGATGAAGCACGTTCCCCACAGGTGGTGCTCACGAAAGTGGATGTTGCCACGCCAGAACAGCAGCAGGCGATCAGCGACCTTGTCATCGAGCAAGGTTTCCCCAAGCCAGTCGCCATTTCTTCCATGACGGGCGCGGGTATTGAGGAGCTCCAACAGTTCATTCGTGAGCAGTTGTTCGGAGCCCCAGTCTTCATTCATGTCCACCCCCCTACGGCCACCTCAAGCGACGCCAGTGAGCGGATCATCTCTTCGATTTACGACCTTGGTATGGTTGAGCACGTACACACGGAAGCGGGCATCACGGTGCTCAACGTGTGGATGACAGCGGCCTGCCAAGCTCAACTGCTCGCTCGCTGGGGCGGTCGCATTGACATCAAGTAGGGCGCACGCATCCCGTCAACCATGTCGGAGCAGACGGGGGAGAGCCTCACCTACCTCGACGACATGGTGGATGAGAATCCGGTGCTGTTTGCCTCGTCTGAGACGGTGCTGACCATCGAGGACCCCAACCTTCACCCGATGGGCAAGGCCACGGCCATTTTCTTGTTCTTCACCTGCATGCTCGGCTTTCTCAACGGCTTGGACTACGCCTCACCCAACGACGGTTTGGTTCGCCCTGACGAATTCGTTTACCGGCTCGCCTTGACGGCCCCTGACGATACGGCCACCTTCACCGGCAGCGTTCTGGACGCCCGTGGAAACCCGGTGGTCAACGCCACCGTTTACCTTTCCTGGCTCGAAGAGGTCACCGGCATGTGGGTTTCTGAGGAAAACCTGACCGATGAGAACGGGCAGTTTGGCTTTGAGAAGCTTGACCCGGGACTGATTCGGGTCGACATCATCGTTGAACGGGACAACCACCGTGACGTCTTCTCCAACCGCGTGTTGCTCTCGCCGCCTGCCCTCATCGAACCCATCGGCTTCACGGCCATCGATTTTGAATTCCCGTCGGCGGAAGTGTTTGCTCAGCAGCCGTGTGAAAACAACGGCTTTGAGTGTGAAATCCGAACCATTGACCGCACCCCTTCTCAGATGGACCACCCGCTGATGGACCCGAGCGCTGCCACAGGTTACGTTCTGGTTGGGTTTGCGTTCATGGGACTCGCCTTGATTGCCGCTGGCTTTTCGCTCTGGTCGCTCAAAGCCGGCTCCGTGGTCTTGCTGCGTACATCTTCTGTGCTGGCGTTCTTCACCATGGGGCACTACTATTCGGCTTGCATCTTCGGCCTGCTGGCCTTCGTGCTGACGTTCGCCATCCCCCGTCGCCAAATTCCGTTGCTGTGATCAAATCCAGCGGACGGTACCGGTATCAACGTCGTAGACCGCCCCGTGAACCGAAACGCCGTCCTTGAGCAGCGCATTGGCTTGCAGTGTGTTGACATCGGAGCGGAGTTTGGCGTCGGCGTCGGCAATCATTCTCGGTTCAAAGGTCGAGAAATCTTTCCCGCTCATTTCACCCAACGTGGCTTGCACGTCTGCTACGGAAAGGCTGGCCATGGCGCACCGAGTGTGGGGCATGATCACGATGCATTCGCAGTCCAGCAAGTAGCTGGCCAGGACGATGTCCTTGGTCACTTCAGGATTCAGTTGTCCACCAGCGTTTCGGATGACTTTCATATCACCCTCGTGGAGACCAAACACGGTGTGGGGAACGATCCTAGAATCCATGCAGGTCAGCAAAAGGAGCCGCTGTCCTGCTTTGCCGGGAACGCCTTCGGCGTCAAACGAAGCGGCGTACGTGGCGTTCGCCGCCTGCAAGGCTTCGATGAGGGCTTGTGCATCGTTCATGCAACACAGCCCCGCAAGGTAGCATTTGGTTGTTACTCGTCCTTTGGTGATTGAACCGTGTCCCTGACGAAACACAGAGGCGACCTCCTTATGGTGGAGGGGCGACCTCATCTCGCCATGGACCTGAACGGCTCGACGTGGATGGTCCGCCAGTTGGAGCAACCCGTGTCCATGGTCCACCTCGACGAACACCACGGTGTGTTCGCTGGCGGCTGGGACGGTCGCGTTACGCACTGGGATGAAGCCGGCGAACATGTTTGGACGGCCCAAACCAACGACCGAATCAGCGCCTTGGCGCTGAACGAGCATCTGGTTGTCGTCGCCAGCGGCCTCCATGTCGTCGCCCTTGACCGGGCCACGGGCGAAGAGCGATGGTCAGCCGCATTGGAAGGCAGTGCCGACGCTGTTGCGTGGTGGCAGGACGATGTTGTGGCCGTCTCGTCCGTGTACGACATCGAACACAACGACTTCATCGAATCTGCGATTTGGCGATTTTCCTCTGAGGGTGCCCTCCAGTGGGTGGAGCGAATGGACGAGCGTCCATGGACCCTCATCGAGGTCGGCGACCGCCTCCTTGCAGGTCTTGGCCGGCCGCGCTGCGGCCATCTTGACGTCTCCGGTCCACCCCCATTCGCCCACACGTTGCCCCCGACCTCTTCCCCGACCACCTGCGGGACTGGAGGTCGAACGCAAGGATTGTTTGGCCAAACCGACGGCAACGTCGTCTCCCATGAGGGGAATATTCTGTCCACTGAACAAGGTGCCATCGAGCACCTGACCTGCATGGTGAAAGGCTACGTGGCCACCACGGACGCAGGCTTGGCCGTCGGTCGAACCGAAACCGGCGAACAGTGCTGGGCTTCCGACGGCGCCCCGGTATCGGCCCAAACCGAAGCCATGGAACACGAAGGCGCTTCCTTGCTTTGGTTGGCTCGTGCAGACGGGAGAGGGAGCACCCTCCGTGTATGGGCGACCAACCGCGGAGGCATGCTGGCCGAAGGCGCCTTTTCCAAGATCCGGTCCATGCATGGAACCGATGAACGCCTCATCGTCGGTTGCGAAGACGGAAGCCTTCACGTGTGGGACCGGGAGATGTTTCACCGCCGTCTCGAAAGCGATGCACCACCGTCTGAAGAGACCGACGAACGCACCTCGGCCCTTCAGGCAAAACTTCGGGCGCTCCGGCGCTAACTCAGCCCTGTTTGGGCCCCGTCATCTGCTCGGGGCGCACCCACTCATCGAACTCCTCGTTGGTCAAGTAGCCGAGCTCGAGGGCGGAAGCCCGCAGGGTCGTTCCCTTCTCGTGGGCGTTCTTGGCGATCTTGGCAGCTTTGTCGTAGCCGATGTGATTGTTGAGGGCGGTGACCAGCATCAGTGAATTCTCGAGGTGGGATTGGATGTTGTCTTCAACCGCCACCAAGCCTTCTACGCAGCGGGTACGGAAGGTTCGGCATGCGTCGGTCAGCAGGTCCACGGAGTGGAGGAAGTTGTGAATCATCAGCGGCTTGAACACGTTGAGTTCGAAGTTCCCCTGGCTGCCGCCCACGGTGATGGCCGTGTGGTTGCCCATGACTTGGCAGCACACCATCGTCATCGCTTCGGATTGGGTCGGGTTGACCTTGCCGGGCATGATGGAAGAGCCAGGCTCGTTGGCTGGCAACGCCAGTTCGCCCAAACCACACCGAGGGCCCGAACCGAGCCAGCGAATGTCGTTAGCGATCTTCATCAGCGAGGCCGCCAGTGTGTTCAAGGCTCCAGAAGCGGCTACAATGGCGTCGTGGGCGGCCAACTGAGCGAACTTGTTCTCAGCCGAACAGAAAGTGAGCCCGGTAATGTTGGCGATTTCATCGGCGACCATCTGCGCAAAGAGTGGGTGAGCGTTGAGGCCCGTTCCCACAGCGGTACCGCCGAGGGCAAGTTCAAACAGGTCGTCGAGCGCAAAGTCAAGGCGACGGAGGTCAGCGTCGAGTTGGGCGACCCATCCCGAGGCTTCCTGTCCGAGCGTCAAGGGAACGGCGTCCATCAAATGTGTGCGTCCGATTTTGACGATGCCTGCCCATTCGACCGCTTTGGCGTGGAGGGCGCCGCGCAGGGCGCGCACGCTTGGAAGGAGGCGGTGCGTGAAGGCTTCAGCCGCAGCGATGTGCATGGCGGTGGGAAAGGTGTCGTTGGAGGATTGCGCTCGGTTGACGTGGTCGTTGGGGTGGACGGGGGCTTTGGAGCCCAGCACGCCACCGGCGAGTTCGATGGCGCGGTTGGCGATGACCTCGTTGGTGTTCATGTTGGATTGCGTCCCGCTTCCGGTCTGCCAGACGCGAAGAGGAAAGTGATCGTTCAGGTGGCCGTCAATGACGTCCTGAGCGGCCGCGATGATCAGGTCGCCCACTTCAGGGTCGAGTTGCTTGAGGGCCACGTTGGTCTTAGCAGCGGCCTGCTTCAGAATACCAAACCCGCGGATGACGCCCAGCGGCATGGTGTCGTGGCCGATGTCAAAATTCAGCAGCGACCGGGCGGTCTGGCATCCATAGTAGCGGTCGGCGGGAACTTCGAGTTCACCCATGGTGTCGGACTCGATACGGACTTCGCCCTCTGGGGCCTCGGCTCGCAACGACTTCGCTGGTGAAGCAGCAACGGCGGGCGCCTGCTCCTCAAGCCCTTGCTGAATCAGGCGAGCGATGGTGGCGGAGCGGCCGTCTGCACGGCCTTTGCCGACCTTTCGGTCCAACTTTTTGGCGAGGTCTTCGGGGATGCTGATGCTCATGATTCGGCGGTCGCCGGCGCGGTGTTTGGCCATGCTTC
>JBMSEL010000051.1:0-10020 GCA_049412325.1 Candidatus Poseidonia sp. | reverse complement strand
CTATGTCAAGGGCTACTTCAACGCGCAACAAGGCACTCAAAAGAGACCAGAACCCTCTGTCTGAGTTCCAGACGACCCCTTCCCTCGATTGAGTAGGCTGCGACCTGAAGGGAAATCGCCTGTTAGGGTGCTTTCGCGAAGAGAAGCGAGCAAGTTCACGATGGCGAGGGAAGAGCGGTCACCCACGCCGCGGGCGATGGCAGAATGCGTTCCCTGGTCAAGCTCAAGTCGTTGAAGCGTTGCGAGCATGACAGCGCCACAAACAAGGCTGATGTCGCGGTCTTGGGTGAAGCCGTCCACAGAAGGCTCACCGATCTCCGTCAAAGTTTGCCAGTATCGAAGGTTCACCTGTTCAAGTTGCTCCTCGGTGAGGGCCGATGACAGTTCGTCAAGCATGTTATGCACATGGCAAATGGCCAAGTCTTGACGCTTGGCTTCAACGTCCGTTGGCGAAGAAGGAGGCCAAGAAAAACCATGTCGGCATCGTGCCTTGTAGTGCTTGGAGATGATGCTCTTGACCTTTCGGATTTGAGCAACAGTCAATCCGTGCTGAGCGGCCTCTGCTTTGCGGTTGATTGGCGCCGCAAGGCCATAATCGTAAGCAAGTTCACGAATGGCAATGGCCATGAGCGTGAACATGTCCTGTTCGCCACCGCCACGAACGGATGCACCGCTGCGTGCGATGACATGCTTTGGTAGGTTGAGGGCTTCCTGTTCTGAGGTGGTGAGTTCGCGTCGGTAGTCTTCCTGTCCGGGAGTGAGGCGACGGGTCGTTGCACGAATCAGAAACGTCATGAGGTCGGCGATGTAACGCCCATACAACTCCTCCATTCGACTGCGAACTTGGTAGTACATCGGTTCAGTGGGGCGTTGGAACCCTCGTTCACGCATTTCCCACAGACGCATTCGATAATACATTTCTCGCGAAATGGGACGGTTGTTGCAGTCCGTCCGGGATGCACGTGGGATGGTTCCTGGTACCTGGCCGCGAGTACGGTCGACTCGTTCTCGAAATCGATCTTCACCCATCGTGCCAGCGTTGTCGGCAGCGTTGGCATCAGGTTGATAGGGTTCAACGAGCCCACATTCGTTGCAAGAGAGCTCACCTCGTGCCTCGTCTTCCGTCCAAGTTTGTTCGCTTTCACAGTTTTCGCAGTATTGTTCCATCTTTTCACCTCGTGCTGATTGACAACCTGCACATCACTGCACAGGCCGACATGAATTATTCTATCTGTTAAAACAAGTTAATAATCTTTTCTGTCTATCGGCCTAGGTTTCGCCTTGAGCAACGGAAATTAGCGAGTGATGACCGTGCCTCAAACTCATGATTTTATCTTATTTGATATGGAGCGTCAACCATCACACATCGTCCCAGCAGAATATGGAGAGAGACTCTAAATGGCATCGTTTGCTTGAAGGCTGCATGAAGGTCCTGTTCGTGTGTGTCGGAAACTCGTGTCGGTCCCAAATGGCCGAAGGGTTGGCCAAATCCATGGGTTTTGAGGCGGCTTCTGCCGGTACTCATCCAGCCCAAGCGGTCGCTAAGCACGCCATCACGCTGCTCGAAGGTCGAGGCATCTCAACGGACGGCATGGCGCCCAAATCCTTGGATGACTTCAATCCCAGTGAGTTTGACATGGTCATCTCCATGGGATGTGGCGTCCACTGCCCGGCCATCAAGATCGACCAGGATTGGGAACTCGAAGACCCGGTGGGTCAAGCATACGAGGTCTACGAAGCCACGGCCTCGGAAATTCAGCGTCGACTCGAGTTGTTGAACACTCAGGACGTTTGAGCATCAGGTACATCGCCGACGCCTTCGAGGTCAATGCGAAGGACGCTCACGGTTCGCATGCCATTCTCACCCTCCACCTCTTGCGATTCACAAGACAGGTGCTGAATGTTCACCGATTCTGGCAACCCCTGAGCGATGTGTCCGTTTCTTCGTCGGCATACCTCTGCGACGTCAACCGCTCGTGAGATGGTGGCGCCACGTGCTACCAACTGAATTTCCCGGTCGCCGTCTTCCATGGCTTTCACCACAGCGCGTACATAGGCATGAAGGGGTTTTTTCCCAACAAAAATCACTCTGCGTTCGCTCATCTCTCTCGCCTCATGTTGGAGGTGTTCATCCCATAAACATTGAGAAAAAAAACAGCCCGGAATGGCTCGCAGTGGTGCGAGCGCCGGGACTCGAACCCGGGTTCAGGCGTTGGCAACGCCCGGTGATAACCACTACACTACGCTCGCTGGTGGCCGTCCCACCTTGAAGGAGTTTAAACGGTTGTCGGCGAGGAACGATTGGCAGAGGAGCCTCACCATTCCAGCGGTCATTGCATACCGAAGCGGTCGCCACCATCGCCACCGCCACCTCGTCGCAGCATCAAAGAAAGGACCACCAAGGCGCCAAGGAAGACCACCAAGCCGAGACCACCCAGCACCACCCCGCTCAGGCCGCCTTCAGTGGCGCCCGGGCCATCGGGCTCAGCCAACGTAATGAGGGCGGAACCCGTGTTCATTTCACCATAGACGTCAAACGCCCTCAATGAGACTTCATGGGTTCCAAGAGGCGTCCCACCCCTCACAGACAAGATGACGCTGTAGGTGCCGTCTCCAGCCACCTCATCGCCACCGTTCACGCCATCGTCGTGCATCATGGCCCACTCAGCGCCACCGATGGGAGCGAAAACACCGAGCCTGATTTGGACGCGCTCCACGCCGTCTGGGTCGGTGGCCTGAACCGTGTAAATCGCCTGAGCGTCTGGGTTTTTGTCGAAGCGGACCGAGTCGCTGACCAGCACGGGGCGGTCGTTGAGGATGTGAATTTCAACTGGCAGTTCCACCTCTGCGGCAACATGGTGGGGCCCAAATACCGGGCTTCCAACATCGTTGACCGGTGTAAAAAACCGCTGCTGGGTCGTGGCCCCCAGTTCATCGGTGGCGACGACCAAGATGGAACGATGACCGGGGTCCATGCCGATGGGCATTTCGACCATGGCCGCCCAAACTTGGCTCCCTCCTTCCGAGGTCATGTTGACGACTTCACCACCGTATTGTCGGAGGTCGAGCTGGACTCCAGCAACACCATGGCCGTCGTAGGCCTGCACATTGATGACAGCGGATTGCCCTCGCTCAAGGGAGGTCGGCACCACTTCAACATCGATGAGCCGCGGAGGTTGGTTGCTGACGTTGAGATCGCCTGTAGCAGAACTCATGGCGCCAAAACTGTCCGTGGCGGACACGCTCACCGGCTGGGGTCCGACTTGGAGGCCGGTGATGATCACCGACGCCGTGTAGATATCATCCCCGATGGCGGCGTCGCCGTTCAATCCACGGTCGTTGAGTTCCACTTCGCCAAGACCGAGGGATGAAACATCAGCAAGCACATCGACCACGTTCCACTCATCGTCCGTGATACGCACTTCGAGGTGGGCGAGCATACCGCCCTCGCCGATGGCCAACCCATCTCGCCACTGAATCTCCCCGATGGAGGGGGCTGTATTGTCGTCCTCGCTGACGATTTCAGGAGAGAGCACCCGCTCAAGGCTTTGTGTTTCCTCAAGGACAACCGTTTCATTGTCCTCGCCAAACGGCACGGACAAACTTCGCTGAACGGTGGAGAGGAGTCCTTTCAATGGGCCTGCCGACACCATGGCACCTGAAGCCAAACCTGCCTCGCCCTCGCCTTCATAGACACCCGTCCAATCAATCACCGTGAGGTTGTGCCCGTCTCTAACATCAATTCGCGTATCGCCGGCCGACACCGTTAGGGTAATGCCTTCCTGATCTGCAAGGCGAAGGCGATCGTCCTTCATCAGCGGAATGGGCATGAGGCCAGTTTCTCGCCCCACCGTCAGGTTGCCAAGACTTTCCTCAGCGACCGGCGCCGTAGCATTTTGCTGAATGGGACTCCGTTCAGGGAACTCTTCTCCCTCCGAAGCATCCGGTCCTGTTTCTCGCCAAACGAGGCGGACCGTTCGGTTGTCCCAATCAGACTGGACCGCTTGGTAGTCCCATGTTTCATTGTGCGTTGCCCCAACGCCAGCACCGTCGAAGAAATTCCCGCCGTTGATGCCGGTGATGTTGAACCACGATTCTTGGAAAATGACGTTCACAAGGAACTGCTCCCCCGTTGCGTTGACTTGCATGCCGGTGTCCTCGATGGTTCGAACCACGCCGAAGGTGCCCTGGACGTCGCCCGAAAGGGTGCCGTCAACATGGAGGTCATCGATGATGGTCGTGCCGTTCTCGAGTTTGGTGTGAAGGTCAAGGATGGTCCCGTTCACCTGCAACGAGGCATTCTCGTCCTGGTCGGCAAATCCGAAGGTGCCGGCCCCGTAGAGTTCTTCCAAATGTTGCGTACGTACGCCGTTCTCCCATCGGGCCAGTGAAGAAAAGCCGTCCAGCGAAACGTCCAGTCGGGACCCATCCTCAATGAGAATGAAATCGGCCATCGCTTCAAATTGGGTGTGCTGCAGCAAACGCTCGCCATCATGATCGATGTACTCAAACAAGAACACAGCGAGTTCTCCATCAATGGAGAGCGAATTGTCTTCGTCGCCGTCTTCCGAGACGTTCAACATCCCCGTAGCCTCAATCGAAAGGTGTTCACCAACCACACCGTTGATGACCGACCGGTTAAGAAGGGCCTGCGAGACATCGGCGTCGATCACCGTCACCATGTCGCCATCGATGACCGTGGTCTGGAGGTTACCAAAGCCTCGTGCATCAAAGACTTGGCTGGTGAGCAATCCTGCGATGATGGTTTCGTTCTTCCACAGTTGAGTCAGCACCAAATCCATCTCCGTTGCACCGTCCTGCGTGGTTTCCAAGGTTCGGAAGGTGCCGTTGCCGAGTTCCCATGATGAAAGGGTAGGACCGACTCGCTCCTGCCAACCCTGACCCGTGAACGAAAGGTCAAATGCCTGCTCGCCCGATGCTGTGGTGTAATTCTGGTTCATGGCCCAGGAAGTTGAGAGGAGGACCTCGTGGTCGTCCATTGGTTGATTCCACTGACCGACGGTGAAGGTGCGCTGCGTCGCCACATCAAGGCCAGATGTTCCGTCGTGGTCGGTGATGGTGATGGTGAGGTCGATGACATCACCCCATGCCAGCGTCGTGTCAAAGGTGAGGAGCGCTGTTCGAACACCGTTCATGCTGTCCCACGCAAGGTTGTGAAAGGTCGGCAGCGCCGTGCCGTTCCGTTCGTGAATCATGTCCACCTCAACACCGTAGGTGCCGTTGTCTGAGAAGGTCAGAGTGTAGGCGTGAAGGGTCTCCGTTGGCCCATCGCCGACCCAATGCGTGGTGATCTTCACGGATGGTGACTCGTCCGCCTGAACCGAAACAGGCAGCAACGACATCGCCAGAAGAATCGCAAGGCAGAGGCTGACACTCCGATTGGTCATGGTGAGAAGGTGGTGCTGCTCCCCTTCAAGACTTTGGGGATGTTGTCCCCTTATCGGTCAAGAATGTAGGCAAAAATGAGCGGCAACACGATGGTAGCATCGCTATGGACGTTGAACTTCGGCGTCTCTACTGCCAGTTTTCCCCAAGTGATTTTCTCGTTTGGTGGCGCCCCAGAATAGCCGCCGTAGGAAGCGGTTGCGTCCGTGATCTGGCAGAACCACGACCAAAGCGTGACATGGTCTTCCCTCAAATCTTGGTGGAGCAACGGCACCACACAGATGGGGAAATCCCCCGCAATGCCTCCACCAGACTGAAGGAAAGCCAAGGGTGTGGTGCAGGAACGATAAAACGCCATCAAATCCGTCATGTAATGGGTCCCACTCAGCACCACTTCAGGATGAAGATGCCCTTCGGCACAACGAGCAGCGAAGATGTTGCCCAGCGTTGAGTCCTCCCATCCCGGAACGTAAAGGGGAAGGTTGACCTCGGCAGCGGCCAACAGCCACGAATGGTTTGGGTCGGCTTGGTAAGTGCCTTTGAGGGCGCCAGAGCGCAGCAAGCGGTACAGATATTCGTGGGGCAACAGGGATTCACTGGCCTCTTGTGCAGCTCGCCAAACGCCCATGAGATGGTGTTCAATGGCCCGGATGGCCGCATCCTCAGGAATACACACATCGGTCACCCGGTTCAATTTACGCTCGAGCAGTTCAGCCTCATCTTCGGGAGAGAGGTCTTCGTGATTGGCTACCTTGACATAGGCATCGTGAGCGACAAGGTTGAACACATCTTCTTCGAGATTCGCACCCGTGCAGGAGATGGCGGCGATGTGCCCGGCACGGATCATATCGGCCAAACTGCGTCCAATTTCTGCTGTACTCATCGCACCGGCCAAGGTGAGAAAAATGCGTCCGCCGTCATCCAGGACATCGACGAGCGACGCCGAAGCCCGAGCGACCGTCCCCGCATTGAAATGGCGAAAGTGCTCATCAACAAAGGAACGAATGGACATCACTCAAGCCTCCGTGAGAAAACGATCGACGCGGTCCATACGAGTTCGAATCAGGTTCGGAAACCGCTTCATGAGCCGCTCATGGAGGAAGGAGGCGATGGTTGCGGGGTCGGTATCACCGCAGGTAAAACAGTCCACAGCCAGCAGGCCCCGGTCGGCGTAGCAGTGGGCAGAGATGTGGCTCTCGTCGATGAGGACCACGGCTGCAAACCCCGGTGGTGAGGTGCTTCCATCAAACGGAGCAAGGTGTGAATGGACCTCGGTGGCAGGGCTTTGAGCGACCGCTTCTCGCATCATTGAAAAGAGCCACTGATAGTCATCTTCGCCCTCGAAAAAGGCATTGACGTAGTCAAGAAACACGTGGGCCCCTTGGGGAGGGTTGGCCTTCATGTGCTCACCTGCGCCCCGCCTCTCCGTTGCCTATTTCAAGGTACCGAAGGAACGCTCGGCTCAAAACGCTGGAAGTACGTGCCATCCACTGCCCCACTTGGTGGAGAAGAGTGAGCAACCCAACGCCCCTCACGACGCGCAAGGACGTGACATGCGAGGATCTTCGTCGCAAGCCCCGCAGCAGTAAATTGTGTGAGTGGCGTGTCGTGCTGCGCCACGATTTCATTCACATCAGCGCTGATGACCACCACGTTGGGGTTCCTAAACAGTGTCTCGATGGTTTCGACGGCTTGCCAGTAGCTGAGCCCACCTGGCACAGGGGTTCCCGTGGCAGGAACCAATGACCCGTCCAATCCGTCGATGTCGAGTGTGAAATGGACCGGCCCGGTCAAGGACGAGAGTTGGTCAAGCCAGGCTTGCCATGCTGCCCCACCGGTGTGAGGGTGCTGGGTATCACGTGCAAAAAAGGTCGTGATGCGCCCGTCGGTTCGAATGCACTCGGCTTCCTCCAAACTGTACGCCCGAATGCCAGCCTGCAAGAGTCGCCCAACGCCCACATCAAGGCTCCGGGAGGCAGCACATGCGTGGGAGAACACCTCGTCGTCAAGGGAACTTCTCAGGTCGGCGTGGGCGTCAAGTTGCACCACGGTCAATTTCGAAAGGTCCCCGTTGACGGACGGATGATAGCGAGCAGCGTGCATGATCGGCGGCAAGATGCCGTGCTCGCCTCCCAAAAACAGCGGAAAGAGGTCACCCTGGAGGAACGAGGCAGCATGGGTCGCCAGCTCGTCCAACTGAGCTCGAAGCGTTGGGGCCGTGCCCTCCCAAACGGGTTCTGTTGAGATGATACAGCCGGCTGGAAGGTCGGCTCCCAATCTGTCGTCGTAGAGTTCGACCTGGGCGCTCGCCTCAATGCAAGCCTGTGGCCCATCACATGCCCCGCTACCATAGGAAGTGGTCAATTCGTAAGCGAGGGGGACCACGGCGATGTCGACGGGACCCTCGCTTCGGGGTAAACCCAGAAACGCCCCCTCCTCAAAGCCGTCCGACATGAAGCATGTTGGCCGTCGCCACCTTCATCATGTTGCCGATGACAGCATGACCCCGATTATGCGGTTCAAAGTGCAGATTTCATGAAATGTTATGGAACAGTTAATATGGGTCGGTGACCAATATAATAGAGCAACGGGAACCGAAAACAGCCGGTATACCGTGCTCGGAGGCGAGACGATGGGGATGACACTTGCAGAACTGACGAAGGCGATTCAACAGCACATTGACCTTGACATGGATGCCGAGGTTGCCCAAGGCATGGCTGAACATGCACTTGGATTCTTTGGTTTTTACAACCGAATCATCGACAATGCTCTTGAACCAACCGACCGAAACTTGTTCTACATGTTCCAAGACTACGACCTGCTCACCACCGAATCCGAAGAAACCACACTTTGGGATGGACGAGAGTGGCGCATCCACTACTGGAAGTTCAAGCCCGACCTTCGGGAGCGTGTGGAAGCCTACATGCAGCGCAACCTGCAAGAGGAAGATATCGATCCCTTCGCTGACATTTACGCCACCGACGGCCCCAGTATTTGGACCCGAGAAGGCGAAAAGGTAGCCAATCCCAACGCCTTCACCTCCGACTGGTGAACGCTCCGCCATGCAAGTGTTTTTGATTTGCAGCCGCAAGGGCCAACCATGCGAGTAGCCATCGGCTTGGTTGTTTGCATGATGCTGGCGACCCTCCCCGCAGCAGCAGCCCAGTACGACCCCGCCCAGACGCCCGTTTGGCCGGGCGACCCCATCGACAGCCATGTTCACCTGACGTGGGCGACCTTGACCCTCGATGTCAACGACTGGGCGGATGAATATCCAGAAATTGTTGACCTCACCAGCGCTGGGGAATCTGAACTTGGCAAGACCCTCTGGGTGGTTCGCCTTTCAGACTGGTCCATGGAAACCAAAGCCAACGGTTCGGCGAAAGAAATCATTTACATCGATGGCGGTCATCACGGCAACGAATACTTGGGAACAGCGCTGGCCTACCTGACAGCGAAATGGTACATCAATGCCTGGAGCGAAGGCAACCAAGAAGCCATCACGGTCCTGCAAAACACCGAACTCCACATCCTCATCATGCTCAACCCTGACGGCAACGACATTGACACACGATGGAACATCAACCAGGTTGACCTCAACCGCAACTACGACCACTACTGGAACACCTGCCCAACCACGCAGCCCGGCAGCAGTGCGTTCAGTGAATCGGAAACCGCAGCCAATTCAGACTACATGAACGCCTACGTCACCGATGCGGACCTGTACGTCACCATGCACACAGGCGTGTGGATCATGCTCTATCCATGGGGGAAGTGGCCCGAACAACCTCCCGACTGGGAATTGTTCTGGCGCATCCGTGATGATGTTCAAGCGAACGTCTCGGAAATCCCCATCCAAAACGCCAATCAGGGGCTGTATCCCAACTGCGGCACGAGCCGAGATTACGGCTACGGCATCATGGGGTTCCCCACTTTTACCTTCGAAACCGACGACGAACAATTTGTCCCGGGCAGTTTTGAGAACCTCAACGACCGACTCGGTGAAGAAATGGACGTCATGCGTTTCCTCATCGACAACGTTTGGTACTGGCGTGCCCGCCTCGATGTCCAATCCATCGTGCTTGACGACGACGAACTGACCTTGGACATTGTGAACCACGGCCACGCTTCAACTGCCAACGCCAGTTTGGAGTACCACAGCCCTGCAGGTGAAGTTCTCTGGACATCACCGCTGTTTGGCGTGAACGCCAGCAACGCAACTCAAGTCGCCTTCGAGGTGGACGAGGACCTCTTCGACGGCGACGGCATGTGGAATTTGAACTATCAGAAGCGTGTCATTCAGGCTGCCGTTTGGGTGAATGAAACCGTGGACAGCAACGTCTCCTTCACGGTGGTGGACGATGAAGAAGGATTCCTGCTCGGCTATGGCCTGTTCAATCCCGTCTCGGTCTTGCTCGCATTCATCGGGGTCAGTACCCTCAAGCGAAGCGACATCAGCGGACGAGACGAAGACCACGATTGATGCGAAGATCGTCTTCTCGTGGCTAACTGATGACTGCGAGGGTTGAAGTGTAAGAAATCGTTGGGATATTACGGTGAACCCATGCAAGTGACCATCAGTTCAGGCAACAACATCAACGGAACCCTCGTCCT
>JBMSEL010000050.1:0-10097 GCA_049412325.1 Candidatus Poseidonia sp. | reverse complement strand
GTTTACCCTTGCGCGGGTGGCTTAGTCGGTTAGAGCACCCGGCTGATAACCGGGAGGTCGCAGGTTCAAGTCCTGCCTCGCGCACCATTTTACCGGTCCACGCGGCTCGCAAAGAAGATGAAGGGCCAGCCGTTGGAACTCATCAAGGGGATGGCATGGTCGTCGTATCGGGCAGCAACGCAGGCATCATGGCCAAGCAACTTGCTGACACACTCGGATGGGCTCACCACCCGCTGGAAACTCGACGTTTCCCCGATACTGAAGGCTACATCCGTATTCCTACCGAAACCATCGAGGCCATCAGGGCAGAACCGGTGGTCTTGGTGTCGAACACCTTTCCTGACTCCGGCATTGTTGAGACGCTGTTGATGCTCGATGCCATTCAAGACGTTCGAAGTGGCCGTTTGCAAAATTTGCGAGAAATAGGTCCTCAGACCCTCCCTGGCGTCGGAAAAGGTGTCATTTTGGCGATTCCGTATTTTGGCTATTCTCGCCAAGACAAGCGGTTCAAGCCCGGAGAATCCATTTCGGCGCGAGCCATCGCTGAGATGCTCGCGACCCGATGCGACGGCATGATCATCCTCGACCTTCACGCCCCGGCCGTCCTAAGTGACATGTCGGTCCCTGTAGCCTTCACCACCGCCATGCCCGAACTGGCGCTTCATCTCAAAGAAACGGTGGACCCCGATTTCATTCTCTCGCCTGACAAAGGGGCCATCGA
The DNA here is from genome assembly GCA_049412325.1 of Candidatus Poseidonia sp. GTDB lineage: Archaea > Thermoplasmatota > Poseidoniia > Poseidoniales > Poseidoniaceae > Poseidonia. The sequence continues at coordinate 9,376 of JBMSEL010000050.1, read as the reverse complement.
CCGTGCCTCGAGCGTGGCCAACCAGATCAACTGCGAATTCTCCTACCTTGAGAAAACCCGCATTGACGCCCACACCATTGTTCACCAAGCCAAAGATCTCGATGTGGCTGGAAAATCCGTGGCCATCGTGGACGACATGATCGCCACTGGCGGTACCATCTGCCGAGCAGCTGAGGCGCTTCGAAGCCAAGGGGCCGTTCAAGTCCATGCTGCATGCAGCCACGGTCTCTTCACCGGCGGGGCCATCGCTCGTTTGCTCCGATACGTGGACGGCGTCCATGCCACCGGCTCATTACCCAACGCCAGAGATGTCATTTCGGGTGGCCCGGCGCTGGCCCGAGGGGTTGAACAGGTCCTCGGAGAACTTGGCCTCTCGTCGTGAAAACCGTGGGACTGCGCTGGAGTCAGAAGAATACGCCTCGATTTGGAAGCCCTGATGGCTTCCGTTGTGTTTATATCCGCGAGGTCGTGCGGAGGCATGCCCCTATCACGAGGAAGGAGTGATTCCAATGAGTGTACACGTGCAATTTGAAACCCCAGAAGACCTAGCCAACAAAATCTACGACATGATCGATCTCAACAAGAACGGTCGTGTCAAGAAAGGAAGCAACGAAGTGACCAAAGCCGCCGAGCGCGGTACGGCCCAGTTCATCATCCTCGCCGAGGATGTCAACCCACCTGAGTTGTTGGCTCACATCCCTCTCATCTGCGCAGAGAAAGACATCCCCTTCGGCTACGTGCCAAGTCAGGAGTTCCTCGCAAAAGCCATCGGTATGCCCAAGGACACCTCCGCAGCCTCCGTGGCTGTCATGGAGATCACCAAAGGCGCTCAAGAGAAATTCCACGAAGTCGTTGAGGAAATCAAGGGCCTCAAGAACTGAACCACAACCACGAGTTGATTGAACATGAGTGAAGAACTTGGTGGATGGCCAGCAGAAGTGGTCGAAATCGTGGGTCGAACCGGTATGACCGGGGAAGCCACGCAAGTCAAGGTGCGAGTCAACGACGCTCCCAACCCCCGGGACGTTGGTCGCATCATCAGCCGAAACGTCGTCGGGCCCATTCGAGTGGGCGACATTTTGATGCTCAAGGACACGGGCCGTGAAGCCCGTAAGCTGAACGCACGGTGAGAACAATGCCAGAACGACGAATTTGTAATTTTACGGGCGAGGAGATCGAACCCGGTACCGGCATGATGTTTGTCCGCAAGGACGGCAGTGTTCTCTGGTTCAAGAGCAGCAAGGCTCGCAAGAACCAACTCCAACTGAAGCGAAACGCTCGCAAGGTCAAGTGGACCCGCCATTACGTCAAGGGCGGCATCCAGTGAGTGCTCGAAGAGCGCACAGCCCTACAGCAACGCCCATAAACGGGTCACTTTTGGGTAGGCATGGTGAACACCATGGAAACGACCTATGTCATGATCAAACCCGACGGCGTGCAGCGAGGACTCATTAGCGAAATCATCGGCCGCTTCGAGCGAAAAGGCTTGAAGTTGGTTGGCCTGAAGGCCATGGTACCCACCGAGGAGATCGCTCGTACCCACTATGATGTGCACAAGGAGCGACCGTTTTTCCCCGGTCTCATCAAATTCGTGACCTCCGGTCCCGTGGTCTGCATGGCGTGGCAAGGCGTTGAAGCCATTGCCGTTGCCCGCAAGCTGATCGGCGCCACCAACGGACGTAACGCTGACCCCGGTACCATCCGTGGGGACTTTGGTATGGACATGGGATTCAACATGATTCACGGTTCCGATGCACCAGAAACCGCTGAGTTTGAACTTGGTCTTTGGTTCCCAGAGGGCTTGATGTCCTGGGAAAACACCATGGGCACTTGGGTGTACGAGTGAAGCCTGATAACACCGCAGCACCGGTGGTGAAATCATGACCGACGAAGAGGTCGCCAACGTCGAGGAAGGCGAAGCTGCGCCTCGCGGCCACAACCGGCAACCCATCGTCTCGGTGCTTGGCCATGTCGACCACGGGAAGACCAGTCTCCTGGACATGGTCCGCTCCATCGGAAGTCAGCGTCAAGCCAGTGTGATGGACCGGGAAGCCGGCGGCATCACACAGCATATCGGGGCCACCGAAGTTCCCGCCGATGTCCTCAACGAAACCTGCGCCGCCATGTTGGGCGGGAAGAATTTCAAGTCACCCGGCTTGTTGTTCATCGACACTCCCGGTCACCATTCCTTTGCTTCGCTTCGCAACCGTGGCGGCTCCGTGGCGGACATCGCCGTGTTGGTCGTCGACATCATGGAAGGACTGCAGCCACAAACCATTGAGTCGTTGAACATCCTCAAAGAAACCCGCACGCCGTTCGTGATTGCCGGCAATAAAGTCGACCGACTCCACGGTTGGCGTTGCGAGGCCGGGCGCTCTTTCATCGAATCGTTCCGTGCTCAACGAGAGGACGTTCGAGCCCTGTTCGAGGACCGTTATTGGAAGACCGTTGGGCAGTTTTCTGAACATGGATTCAACCTCGAGCGCTACGACCAAATCCGAGATTTCCGGCAAAATGTTGCCCTTGTGCCCATGTCGGCCAAGGAAGGTGAAGGACTCCAAGACCTTCTGGCCGTTACCGTCGGTTTGGCTGAACGCTTCCTTGAAGATCGGCTCACCGACACACTCGGGGCCGCTCAAGGTACCGTGCTTGAGATGCGCGACGAAGTCGGGATGGGCAAGACCATCGATGTCATCCTCTACCGTGGAGCGTTGAGTGTGGGGGATACCGTCATGCTCGCTGGCCAAGACGGCCCGTTCACGACGCACATCAAGGGACTCAAACGGCCGCAAGGCATGGCTGAAATGCGAGATGCGGGCAAGCGTTGGGTCAACTTCGACACGGTTGAGGCGGCCTCCGGCGTGAAGATTGTCGCGCCAAAACTTGAGGCAACCATTGCCGGAACCACCCTCCACCTGGCCAACACCGACGAAGAAAAAGCGGCGGCCGAGGAAGCCATCCGGGAGGAGTGGCGAGCGATTTTCAACACCATGCCCGTCATGTGCTCGTCATGCAACGAAATTTTTGCTCGCCAGGCCTTTGGCGAACACACCGCTTCCGGCCCTTGCCGAGGGGCGGAAGAAGATCGCACGGGTGTGGTCATCAAAGCGGACACGGTTGGGGGCCTCGAAGCGTTGGCGTTTGAGTTGCACCAACGAAACATTCCCGTTCGTCAGGCCACCGTCGGACCGGTGAACAAGAAGGACATCTTGATGGCGAAATCAGCGGCTGACCCGCTTCAACAAGTCATCCTCGGGTTTTCCACCAAGGCCAACACCAGCGACGTCGCTCAGCAACTGGAAGATGACGGGGGCGAGGTGAAATTCATCTCCGGGCCCATCATTTATCACATCATGGATGCCTTTGAGGAATGGCAGGAAGCCACCAAAGCCGCCATCGAAGAAGAGCAGCGTGAATCCATCGTCTACCCGGGGAAGGTGCTCTATCTCAAAGACCACACCTTCCGCGCCAAAGGACCGGCCATCGTCGGCATGCGTGTGTTGGGCGGACGCATCCATGTGGGTCAGCGGTTGATGAAACTCGACGGCACACCGGTCGGCCAGGTCAAGAGCCTGCGAACCCGCGCTAGCGAGGATGTGAAGGAAGCCATGCAGGGTGAAGAAATCGCCGTGGCCGTTCAAGGACCCACCGTTGGGCGCCATATCGAGGAGTTGGACGAATTCTACGTCGATGTCCCGGAGCGCCACGTCAAGCGGCTGAAGAAAGCTGACCTTTCTCCCGTGGAAGAAGAAATTCTTGAGGAGATCGTGGCACTTCATCGAAAGGACGACCATTTTTGGGGCCGTTAGGCCACATTGGTCTTGATGTTGTGATGAGCATTTTTGATAGAGAAAGCGCGCACATTCATATAAGATATGAGTAGAGATTCTTCCTGCGAACGAGGTCTTGTCATGGAAGCAAGTATGCAAGGAGGCGCCGGTGGCGCACGTACCCAAGATTTGATTGCGACCGTTTCGGCTATCTCCAACAGCCTGATGAACGAAGTCAGCAAGGTGATCATTGGGAAAAACGAGAATCTCCGACGGGTGACCGTTGGTATTCTTTCAAACGGCAACATGCTGCTTGAGGACTTCCCTGGTCTTGCGAAGACGCTGCTGGCCAACACCTTTGCACGAGCCCTTGGATGTAAATTCAAGCGTGTGCAATTCACGCCTGACCTGCTGCCCTCGGACATCATGGGGACGTACATGTACGACCAGAAGTCCGGAGAATTCAAGCTCCGTGCAGGTCCTTTGTTCTCCAACATCCTCCTGGCGGACGAAATCAACCGTGCTCCTCCCAAGACCCAAGCGGCCTTGCTTGAAGCCATGGAAGAAAAGCAAGTGACCATTGAGGGTATCACGCACAAATTACCCGCCCCGTTCGTTGTGTTGGCCACCCAGAACCCCATTGAGCAGGAAGGTACCTATCCGCTGCCTGAAGCCCAAATGGACCGATTCCTGATGAAGATGAGCATGGGCTACCCCGACCGTGCAGAAGAGAAGGCCATCCTCGCCCGACGAAAGTTGCGAGGTCAAGATGAGCACATTGTCGATCAGGTCACCTCACCCAAGAAGGTGGTCGCCATGCAAAAAGCGCTTGAGACGGTGCACGTCGACCCAGCCATCCTTTCGTACATCATTGAAATCGTTCAGCGAACCCGTGAAGACCACCGTGTTATCAACGGTGCTTCACCCCGTGCCAGCCAAGCCCTGTTCAAGACCGGACGAGCTGCCGCAGCCGTGGCCGGTCGAAACTACGTCATCCCCGATGACATCAAGGGCATCGCCCTGCAAATCATCTCGCACCGTATCAACATGAAGCCTGAAGCGAAGATTCGTGGCATCACGGGCATGCACATCGTTCGGAAGATCCTCTCCGAAGTACCCGTCCCCGTGATTCAACCGGCTTGATGCGTGGGTCTTTGATGCCTGCATTGAAAGGGGAGGTCCTTCCTGCTGAGGACGCCGGAGGCTGGACACTGTGAATCCCTACAAAATGGTCATCGCTGTCGCGAACCAAAAAGGAGGGTGTGCCAAAACCACCACGGCCGTCAATGTTGCTGCGGCGCTGGCCAAGGGTTCTCGTCGCCAAGGCTTGCCACCTGCCAAGGTGCTCCTCATCGATTTAGACCCTCAGGGGAACTGTGCTACTTCGTTTGGTCTTGAGAAGAAGAAGATCAAGAAGACGGTCTACGACTTGTTGACCAATGATTCGGGTGAAGACCTCCCGCTCATGGAAGAGTACCTCATTCCACCTGAGGAGATCACCAAAGCCATGCGTGAAGCGTGGAGCAACCGAAACGGCGGAAAGAAGGTCCCCGACACCATCGACGCCGGGCACCTCTGGATTCTCCCCAGTGACATTCATCTGTCCGGCGCAGAAATCGAACTCAGCCACAAAATCGGCCGTGAAACACGCCTGCAGGAAGCCTTGCTCCCCATCATGGACGAGTTCGATTACATCATCATCGACACGCCTCCTTCACTGGGGTTGCTCTCCATCAACGCCATGTGCGCTGCCAACTGGGTGATGGTGCCGGTTCAGGCCGAATACTACGCCCTTGAAGGGTTCAGCATGCTGATGAATTCAATCAAGATGATTCAGCGTCGCATCAATCGAAACCTGAAGATTTTCGGAATCGTCATGACCATGGTGGATGGACGATCAAAACTGAGCACCTATGTATGCGACCAGGTCAACAAGAAGATGCCAAACAAATTGTTCAACACCACGGTTCGTCGTCTGGCCAAAGTCGCTGAAGCTCCTTGGAGTGGTGCACCCACCGTGATCCTCAACAAGCCAACGAACTCGGGGGCCGGCGCAGGGAGCCTTGAGTATTGGACGCTCGCCAAAGAAGTGCACCAGCGCGTTCAGGAAGTTCGCCGAGAATTCGGTGTGGTTGAGGAATCCCGCTTGAGGCGTGAACGCACCATTCGTTGAGGTTTGGTGAGGCGGTTTTCCTCTGAAAACGAGCGTTCTCTACCCGCAACCCTTCGCATGGGTTAAGTATGGGCCGAGGCCCAACCACAACAGGGATTGGACATGACAGGCGAAGGAATGACTTCGGTCAGCGTGAGTTATGAGATTCGACGTCAGTTGAACACCTTGCGAACCACGGGCGGCCATCGCAGCGTCAATGAGTTGCTGGCCGACATGATTCGCACGCACAAGATGCTCAAAATGAAGGGAGAAATCGACATTCTTCGAGAACGCATGAAGATGGCCGTGGACGTTGATGTGGAACATCTTGCTGAACGCCTCAACATGGCGCCATTCCCGGTGTGATCTCCGATGATGTCATGGCGCCCTCCTGCCTATCGCTTTGGTGCGAAGGACCTGGTCAAGGCGTTGTGCAGCGATGAAACCGACCAGTCCAAACTGCTGATGGCAGCTGTGCTTGGCAAGGTGGAACTCTTTGCTGATTCCACGGCATGGAATGGCTTTCTGTGGCTGGTTATGAACACCTGCAAGGTGGAAGGAAAGCCGCTCTATACCGGCGTTGAGCTCGGTTCGCTGAAGGCCAGTTTACCCATCGTTTGGCGCTAATTCTTGCCGTACTTGGCCATCCATTCGTGGCCGTACCACCGCCACTGGTCCATCGTCCAACCATCCGGTAGCCCACCTTCGGGAAGTGGGGGGACCTCGCCTGGCATCTCTGGTGTCTCAGCCGCCGGTTCGGGTTCTGGTGCGGCCCCAACCCCGGCCAGCGCCTCGATGCTTTCTTCCTCGTAGGTTATGCTTTGAGCCTCGGCAGGGGCGTCATCGCTCTTGATCGCCATGTCATCGAAGCCACCATTATCTTGCGTAAAGTCGAGTTGAGCCACGTCGTCATCCCATGAAGAATCGTCAATGATACCACCATCGGCGGATATGCCGCCACGCCCCTCAAGCGCTTCGAGGGAGGCGTTGGTGGAAGCCCCTGGCGCCACGCCACCGTATTGTTTCGTGGTGGCCGCCGTCTTTCGGCGATTGATGATGAAGGCCACGCCCAAAATCAGAGCGGTCAAGCCGACGAAGGCCACGAGGCCCACCATGATCACTTGGTTCAGGGTGTCCTCATCGACCAAGGTCTCGCTGCTGCCGGCAGGGTTGTCGTTCTTTGATGTGTTCCAGGCGTTGTAGCCCAGCACCAAGGTGCCCTCCTCAATGCTGCTGAGGTAGGCTTGGTAGGCGGGGTCGTTCCATCCGTTGCAAGCCTCAGAGGTATCGTTTTTGTCGTTGAGACAGTGGTCCTGTTCGGTTTGAATGAAGCCTTTGGTGTCGTCGTAATCCGAGTTGGAACCAACGCCATCACCGTCGCCATCGAAGTGTTCGTTGGGGTCAATGTCCATCAGCGGTGATTCGGTGCGGTCAACCCAACCGTCCCCGTCCTCGTCAAGGCAACCAAAGGACGGAATGGCAACGTAACCAGAGGTGCTGTTCTGGTCCACGCTCACAGCCTTGGTGGAGGTGCCGAATTCCCACGGGCACGCATCCGGGCTCTGGCCATCACTGGCGTCTCCATAACCGTCGCCGTCGCCGTCCAGCCATTGCGTGGGGTTGTTGGGAAGGGCATCGGCACCGTCGTCCACGGTCCAGTTCTCGTCCGGGTTGGAATACCCGTCAAGGTCGCTGTCCGGACAACCGTAGCGGTCCAAACTGGAAAAGGCGTTCACGGTCGGGCAACTGTCAGGTTTGAACCCGTCAGGATTGTCGCCGTAGCCGTCGCGGTCGGTGTCGGCCCACTGCGAGGATTCCATGGGAAACACGTCCCCATCTTGCCCGTTCGTGTTGTCGCCGTAGCCGTCGCCGTCGGCGTCGCCCCACTGGTCGGCATTGTTGGGAAACAGATCGGGGTTTTCGCCGGCTACATTGTCGCCGTAGCCGTCGCCGTCCGAATCGACCCATTGGGTTTCATCGTCTGGGAAGGCGTCGGGTTGGTTTCCCGCTTGATCATCACCGTAGCCATCACCGTCCTTGTCTTCGGTTTGAGTGGCGTCGTTGGGAAACGCGTCCCGGAGGTCGTTGACGCCGTCGAGGTCGCTGTCCAGGTCAAAGTAACGGATGGTGGTGGAGGTGGGGAAGTTGCCAATGGCAAAGAATTGGCCGGTGAATTCTGGAACAACATCAATGATATCGCCCGATGCGGTGAACGTTTCAAGGACGGTGAAGTTGGTTTGGTCGATAAAGGACACACGGCCTTGCTTCGCCCCTACGACGTACATGTCGCCAGTTTCTCCGATGGAGGTGGTCTGTTTGGTGTGGCCGAGGGAAAGGCTCGAGGATGCCCAGGTCTCGGTGCTGTAGTGGTACACGGTCCCTCCAGTGGTGCCGGCCAACAACGTGGTGTTGTCAACTTCACGAAGGCTGGAGACGATGCCGTTGGGCTCGGTCAGGGTGGTGGACAGCGTACCGTCGCTGTCGTGAATGTAGATGTTCTTGTTGTAGGAGGCGATGGCCAAGCGACCGTCATGCAGGATTTCAAAGGCGGAAATACCTGAGGATATGGTGGTGCTGCTCACGCCGGTAAAGCCTGAGGTGTCGTACTGGTCAGCGCGTCGCTTGCCTGCAAAAAAGGCCAACCAGAGGTCGCCTTCTTGATCGAGCATCGCATCGTCAACAGGGTCGGGTGAAGAGATGTTCCAGTAGATGGATTGCGTGCTCATCTGGACGACGTAGGCCCCGTCATCGTGGGCGACCGAGACCAACTCTTGAGCAGCATCAACTCGAGCTTTGTTGGCGCTCACGTCCAAGAACACGGTCCACTGCGTCGAGAGGACACCGTTGCTGAAGCTGTTCAGACTTACATTCCCCAAGTTGTCAACCGTCAGTACACGGCCGTCGTTCAGGGTGGTGAAGAGGACCAACGGTCGGTCCAAACTGTCGGTTTCTCCACCGTCGGTCAGGAGTGAGAGGTCGCCGGCAGCGGAGCCAACAGCGCATTGTGCGGTGAGCAAGAACACCATGAACATCGCAAGCCGCCGGTTCATGAGTTCACCCACATCTTCGTTAGATATGAACCACGCGCACACCTGCGCTTACAGGTTCAGGCTCAGTCTTCACGCTCTTCGTCGGGCTTCAACTGCTTGACCGGTGATTTGGTGACCGGCGTGAGCGTTCCACGAACGGGACGAAGTTTGGCCGTTGTTGGGCGTCCAACGGAGGCGGAGGGCGGTGGTCCTCGCTTCTTTTCAGGCATGAGCATGTGGCCCACCGGCGTCAGCGAAGCCGTGCGAACCTCTTCCTCCTCCGTGAGCGGTTGGAGGGTTCCTTGGATGGGCCTGAGCAGGGCGGTTGGCCGAGACATCGTGGGCGATGGAGCTTCGAGCGCTTCCTCAACGGCCTCAATGACCGGCTCGTCCAAGACTTCCTCGTCCAAGACTTCCTCGTCCAA
>JBMSEL010000079.1:0-2167 GCA_049412325.1 Candidatus Poseidonia sp. | reverse complement strand
TCCGGCCCCCCCAGTGGCCCTCCATCGGGTCCACCGAGCGGTCCGCCCTCCGGTCCGCCCTCCGGTCCACCTTCCGGTCCACCTTCCGGCCCTCCCAGTGGCCCTCCATCGGGTCCACCAAGCGGTCCGCCGTCCGGTCCACCATCGGGCCCTCCCAGTGGCCCTCCATCCCGGCCCCCAGAATTGTGAGTGATGCCCATGTCCGACGGTTTTGCCATGGAGTTGTGCGGCACGCAGGGGTCGTACCAAATTGTTCCTGACGACATCACCGCCATCGATCTTGAGGCCGTCGGCGGTGCCATCGAAGCGGCAGGATACGAAGTGGGTGTTCGCTCTCGATTGTGCTGGACCTTCACGGGCCGTTGTGAGATGACCCTGTACCCGAGTGGAAAACTCATGGTGCGGACCGAGGACAAAGACTTGGCCGCCGATGTGGCTCATCAGCATGTAACCCACTGGGTCAAGGCCTGAGGGTTGATGATGCTCTCCGCTGACCTGATCGCTCACGTGAACGATGGTGGTGTCGTCGCTTACCCGACCAGTACCTTACCTGGGCTGGCATGTTTACCAACAGAGGCCTCGCTTGACGCGCTGTTTGAACTGAAGCAGCGCCCAGCCGATAAGCCGGTGAGCCTGGGTGTACTTTCACTCGACCAGGCAACACGCCTCGTTCGTGTTCCCGACAAGGTTCGGGCACTGGAAGCAGCCTTTCCCCAAGGCGGGTTCACCTTCATTCTCGATGCCGTCAAGCCGCTCGACCCAAGGCTGGGCGGGGCGAGGGTGGCCGTCCGATGCCTGGCGCATCCAACGGCCCGTGCGCTGGTGGAAACCTTTGGACCTATCACGGCCACCAGCGCCAACGAATCCGGCGAACGTCCAGAAGCCACCGCTGAAGCAGCAGGGGCTACGCTTGGCCTGCCGAACCATGCCATTTTGGCCGGGGATTGCCCCGGAGGTGTGGGCAGCACCATCCTCAGCGTGTCCGAGGGTGCCGATGGTGTGGAGGTAACTGTTATGAGAGAGGGCATCGTACCTTCGCATAGCGTGGTTCAATGGTGGAAGAATCCAACTTGAAGTATTGGCGAGATGCGGGGCATGTGGCCCGTCGCACCCTCGAAGCCATGAAGGACGAGCTCCAACCGGGCAAGACCTTCCACGAGATCATCGAATCCGCTGAACGCTTCATCCACCGACACGGTGGAAAGCCTGCGTTCCCCGGCACCATCGCTGTCAACGATTTGGCAGCCCATTTCACCACCAACCATCTGGTCGAAGGCGTGGAGGGATGGGACGGTGAAATGGTGTTGCAAAAGGGCGACTGCGTCAAGATTGATTTCGGCGTCCACATCAAAGGCCACATCGGCGACAACGCCTTGACGTTGGAAATTGGCAACAGTAACGAGCACACGGAACAAATCAAGGCCGCGAAGGAAGCACGGGATGCTGCCGTCGAGATGCTTCATCCTGGCACGCCCTGGTACAAAGTGGGTCAAGCCGCTGCCCAACCTTCGCTGGATGCTGGTTTCCAACCCATTCGAAATCTGTGCGGCCACCAACTCAAGCCGTGGGAACTCCATGCTGGTGTTTCCGTACCGTCCTACGCCTGCGGTAAGGACAACCGTGGTTTCTCCGGGGTGGTCGAAGAGGGCGGCGTTTACGCCGTTGAACCGTTCAACACGACCGGGGAATCGGGACTCATTGAGAACATTGGCCGTCCTCATTCATCCAATATTTATCGGGTCACTGGCCTGACCACATCTCGCAAGGCACGCGCCAAGAATCAACTCAAACCGTTGGGGGCCCAAATGGCACGGAACTTGGAAGAACGCTACTCAACCCTCCCGTTTGCCGAGCGATGGGCTTTCCCGATGCTCAAGAAACCCTTCCCGGACGCTGACGAAGCCAGCCTTCAGAGCAAGTGGAATGCGCTGGTGAAGAAACTCATCAGCATCCGTTTCCTCGAAACCTATCACGTGCTCCGCTGCAAAGACGGCGGCAACATCGCCCAGTTTGAGCACACCGTTCACGTCACGTCTGGCGGCCCGGAGATCCTGACCGTTGAGTAAAGCGGTGTTTTTCTCATCAAAAACGCATATAAACTGCGTTCAACTACGGTTTCATGAACAGGGCTGTTGAAGTTCTCGTTGAGTGCATCCCATCCCCTCTC
>JBMSEL010000015.1:0-40700 GCA_049412325.1 Candidatus Poseidonia sp. | reverse complement strand
TTATCATGCAGGATTGTCATTCCTGCGACCCGGGTTCAATTCCCGGAGTGGGCGCTCATTCCTCTTCAACCCCACTGGGGCTTGTTGAGGCTTGCCCGACGGGCGGAGCGGGCATCAAATACCACATGAAGGGCAGAACCAGAAGTGAGTCCAAGTTTTTCCCAAGCTGCACATTGAACGAGGACTCGAAGGCAATGAACGACCTGGCGTCTTTACTCCCAGGTTCGGGGACCGCCTCGGCCACCGCCGTCCGATTTTCGGGCGCAACCAGTCCCAAGTCGTAGCCCGAGAAATCCGCCTCCAACTCAAAGCCCAGCCAGGTCAACGAAGCATCGGACGAAGCATTGGTGTGAACAAAGGTCACGGTTTCCAAATTCGCGCCCGGTGTACTGGAGGCAGTGGTGTCATCGTCGTCGCCAAAGCCCCCAGTCAATTCGAGCATGTAACTCGCTGGAAAAATTACAGCAAAGGCCACGATGGCCGACAGGAAGCCAAGCGTACGAAGGTGGTGGCGCCAACGAAGGCCCGTGAACATCAGGAGTTCGCCCAATACCATCAGCACCAGGGCCACGGTCACGGCTTGACGACCGAGGTCCAACCATGCTCGGTCTTGGCTGTTGGATGCATCTTGTTGGTCCTCTTCTTGGTCATCCGACGTATCAGATGAGGCATTGGAGTTCGAATCGGTGGATTCAGAATCACTGCCCTCAGAGGGCACAGCGGCGTCAGCATCCCGTTCGAGGGTGTAGAAGAAAAAGGCCGTTGCTCTCTTGATTTCGACGTCGATCATCGTCCGGTCCTTATCGATGGCCACCAGGGAGTGAGCCTCGGTCGGGGCGGGTTTTCCTTCCGTGTACGCACCCTCAACCGTGGCAACAAGCCACGCTGAGATGAACACATGAACGGCCAAGAATACCGTGACGCTGATCCGGACAAGCCCGAACGCACGGTTAGGACGAGGCCGCGGGAACACGGCTTCCCCTCTCCTCCGTTGCTTTTGACTTCACTCGTTGTCGTGGCGTCGGTGGCCTGCAAGTGCAGCCAAGCCAATGAGGGCCATGACGGTCAACGGCGAGGTGAAAGGCAAGAGACCGGCATCTTCAGCGATGTCTTCGGCCGTTTGTTCGCCGTCGTCGCCGTCATCGGTGGTCTCGCCACTGTTGTCGGTGGCGTCGCCGAGATCAAGGTCGGAGGTGTCGGCACCTGCGGCTTCGAGGTCATCGGCCAGTTCGGATAGGTCGTGGTTCTCAACGTCCACGATGTCTTCGAGGTCGTCAAATTCAGCCATCTGTTCCTGAGCCTCTTGGGCGGGCACACCGGTGATGTAACGAATGCTGGCGAAAGTCATGGGCAGGTCCTGACTGTAGCCGGCCGTTTCGGGTCCAGCGATGACGTAGGCGTTGCCGTCCTCGTCCCAAGCGTACACACCAACACCAACGATGGTGGCGTGCTCGTTGCTCCAGAGGGGTGCCCACATACCGTCGGTGTAGGGGAAGACAGGTACTTCGTAGTCCTCGTCAAGGTCTTGGAAGGTCGTCTCGAGGTTGTTGCCGAAGTTCTCCAGCACGTTGCTGAGGCCGGAATCGGCCAAAGCGCCGGCGATCTTTTCCATGCGCTCGCTCACTTCGGGGCCATCTTCAACGGTCATGCAGTCTTCGTAGGCGTCGAAGGGTTCGGTTTCGCCGTTCTCCACCAACTCGACGGAGAGGCAGTATTCGCCCTCACCGGGAATGTCAACGAAGTTCTCGGTGGACACCTCAGATTCGTCGTTAAACGCAACGCTGCCCTGGTCGATGACCGTGTTGTCGGCATCAGAAACAGCCCAATGCATCGTGACGTCGTCGAAAGAGTCGCTCCAAGAACCGGCACCGGCCGTCACTCGGAGGGTGTTGTCGCCCTCGTCGTTCATGTTGCTCTCCCAGTCTCGAATCTCTGGTCCAACCCACGTGGCGTCGCAGTTTTCAACAGCGGAGACCAGCGAAGTGCCATCTGGAGCAAAGATGCTACCCCCGACGCACATCGTGTTCTCACCGTATTCCGTGCCGGCAGGAACGGCAGTTTCAACTGAGATCCAGCCAGAGTCGATGCTGATTGAAACATCGCAGTTCCATGACGCACACGCCATAACATCATCCAACGAGGCAAGTACGTTGCCTTGGCCGTCGTTCATGTAAGCGTCCATCATGAAGAAGATGGCTTCTCCTTCGTCCTTGCCGTCTGCGCAGTCGGCCGTACCGTCGTTCACGAGAGCAAAGTCCAGGTTTGTGGCGTATTCATCACAGTAGAAATTGCCTGACTGGCGGGTTTCGTGCTCGTCATCGCCATCCTCGCAATGGCTCACGCCGTCGTTGACGTACTGCCATGGAATCTGATCATAATTTCCACAAATGAACCAATCGCCTTCGTTGTCGGCTGGTTCGTCGGATGCGTCAGCGCAGTCGGCCGTGTCGTCGTTCACGAGGTCAAAGGAAATCTCTGTACCGTCCAAGCAAACGTAAGTGGTCGTCATGCCGTTGTCGAACTCGTCGGAGCCGTCATCGCAGTCATCCCAACCATCGTTGACGTTGTCAATGGTCAGTTCTTGGTATTCATCGTATTGGTTGCACATGATGGTGGCCGATTCTTCAAATCCAAGGGCGGTGGCGTCAACGCGGCCGCTGAAGCTGTAGTATTCTTCACCGGTGTTCCAGTCTTGAGAAGTGCCGCCTCGGAGATAGAGGTCGTCTTCGTCTGAGCCGTCCATGCATTCTTCATTACCGTTGTTGACGTAATAGGATTCGATCATCTCACCGCTGTCGCACATGAACCAGTTGTCACTGTCGTCGTAGTCATCCATGTCGCCACCTTCGTCAATGCCAAACCAACCTTCAATCAGTTCACCGACCGAGTCTTCAAGTTCGGCCTCGAAGTCTTCAGCCACGGCTTCACCAAAGGATTCACCGGCGTGGAACAACACGTTGCCCATCATGATGAACATGACCGGGTTGCCGGGCGGGCACGTATCACAGGGCGTGACATCGAGCGTGTTTCCGTCTCCGAGGCTAACCTCGAGTGGTTCGTCGGTGCGCATGCTGAACGAAACGTCATCCATGTTGGCTTCGCCTTCGTAGTCTCCATCGCTGGTGAATTCATCGCTGATGCTGATATCAAACTGTCCTGCATCGAAGCCGAACTCTTCCATGGGAAGGCCGGTCAGGTAGATATTATACTCGGCTGAGCCGACGTAGGAACCGTCAATCAGACCACACTTGTCGTAGACCTCGGCGTCATCCCAGCCTTCGTCGACACCCACCGTGTCGCCTTCCTCAACGCAATACCATGCTGTACGGTCGTTTTGGGCTGCTTCCACATAGATCGGGCTTGGGTTGCCAAGTCGCCATTCGGCTTGAGAAGCAATGGAGTAGCTGAAGTCCATGCCGGTGTCAAAGTCAACGTTGAGTTCCTCGCCGTCGCCCTCAAGGGTGATGTCAATGCCGAGGTTCATGTCGTTGCCAACGGTCATATCAATGTTCATGTCGGCGCCGACAAGTTGGTACTGGTCGTTGAGGTACTCGGTGTAGAGCATGTCCACGGTCAGCACGTTCTCGGCTTCGGCGATGACATCGATGTCAAAGCCGGTGGGTTCGCTGCCAAAGGTCGTCTCCGACCAGTCGGTCATGATGACGGCATTGGAGAGAAGGCCGTGGCGAAGCACCACGTCGCTGGTTCGGCTCCATACTTGGACATCGTTGCCTTCCAAGTCCTGAATGGTTTGAGGCGTGATGTCCTCGGTTTGGTGGACGTACACGTTGGACGCGCCGGTGGTCAACTGACCGAGATCGAGATTGAAGCCGGCCTCATCAGCGTCGGCCATGATTTCAGTGAACAATTCTTGGATGTCCAAGCCTGTCACGTTTTGGAGGTCGCTGTCCAGGCTTGACCAGTCGTATTCCACGCCGTAGTAATATTCTGATGGTTCATCAGGGACGGCTTGGACCAGTGCAATCGGGGAGAGGGCGGTCAACAACAGCAAAGTTGCGAGCAGGCGGGCTGGGGTTCGTCGCATAGCGGACATCAAATCGGCCTGCCGAATCTTCCGGTATAACACTATGGGGGGGTCAATAGAGTGCTATTTACTGCCAAAAAAGCCGCATTGAACACGCGGCGTGCGAGAAAATAGTCCATGCGTCGACGCCGAACGCCCGCCTTGGTGTTGCCCATGAAGGCCGTCAGAAACACGTCGTGCGTGGATGCCCGATAAGCCTCGATAAGACGATTCGCTTCGCGAATGACCGCTCCAAGTTCATCTCCTTCCAAGGCAACGTCGATGTAGGTGAGGTGGCGACTGCTGACCTTGATGCTTTGGCGGTCATAACCAAGTTCGTCGCCGAGGTAAAATTGGATTCGCATGGAGCCGTCTTCCTTGGTGCCATCCACAGCACGATAGCCAAGGGTGCCCGTTGGACTGTTGAACCTCATGGGGGTTGCATCTCTTGGTGAGGAGCGGGTTTTGTTGTGCCGCCCCCATACTTCATTGTAGGCGCCCAATTGAGTATCGTTTTTCCACAACTCACCGCCTGGGTGGTTCGTTGAAAACACCAAGATACACACAGGATGTTCAGTGTCACTAAATGGATTATCCTCCAAGACCGTCAGGGAATGAAGACGCGCCCTCCAATGGGATAGATGCTCCAAATCCTGGACCACCGATTCCGGCACGATCCAAACCGAATCGTCGTAGTGGGTGAGGGTTTTCTCAATGGCCAATTTGAACAGGTCATCAAGGATGTTGGTGTGTTCATGGGTTGATGGTATGACCGCCCCTGGTCGAAAATACGATGATGCAGGCGAATTCATCCGCTTGGCAGAATTTTTGGCGAGGTAGGGGGGATTGGTCAACACGAAGGCGTCGGCATGTTGGGGCACATTGAGAATGGAATCGTTTGGTTCCCCCCACCCGTTGGTCTTGCAGATGGCTTCATCCAAGTCGTGGCCGGTCGTGTTGAAGCCCAACGAAGCGGCCACATCAAGCAAATGTCCATCCCCTGCAAACGGGTCGAGGCAGGTCCCATATCGGCCATGGAGCGACCGGAGATGCTCAACGATGTGAGGCCGAAGCCACACATCATCTCGCGTGAAGTACTGTCCAAGGTTCCGTTTCAACCGGTCGGACATGGCGATTACCCATCACGACGAGCGCGGCAAACCGCAACGAAATTTTCGAACATCTCCTTGCCAAATTCCGAGTCGTTGACCTCGGGGTGGAACTGGAGGCCGAACCGGTCGCCAGCCTCGTTTTCCATGCCTTGAACCTTGCACGACGGGCTGCCGGCCGTGATGAAGAAGCCCTCGGGCACCACGTGGACCTCATCGTTGTGCGACTCCCACACCGTCTGGGTCGGATTGGTGCCAGCAAAAATCGTCCCGCCGCCGTCCACGAGTTCAATCTCCATCGCTCCGAATTCCGGTTCCGGTGATTCGCGGGCGTCGCCGCCGTAGTGACGCGCCATGAATTGGTGACCAGCGCAGATGCCGAGGATCGGGATGTCCAGCTCAAGGTAAGCGCCGCAATTTCCCAGTTCCCCGGTCAGGCCGACCCTCGCTGCGCCTCCCGAAAGGATGAGGCCGTCGAGTTCTCGGAGGTCTTCAACCGGGGTGGTGTTGTCGATGATCTTGGTGTCCACTTTGAGGTAGCGAAGCATGCGCCATTCCCGGTGCGTCCACTGCCCGCCATTGTCCACGACATCAATCACAAGAGGTCTGTCTGACATGGGGCTCACTCCTTTGGTTGTGAGCGAGGAACGACCATGAACATGCCGATAGAGGAGCGTGAGCGAGATTGAGCGCCCTTGGACAACGGGTGGAGGTCAGCGCTGATGAACCGTGATGGTCCCGCAGACCCTGCACCAGACTTTGATGCCGTCCTTTCGAGGAGGAACGCCTGCGATGTTGATGCTCGCTCCGCACGTGCACTTGACGATGTTCTCCATGAGCGTGGCGAGATGTCGGTGCTTCATGAATTGAACGCTTCAATCCCATGTGATGGTGGTCTGAAACACCACAAAACAGCGCGTGGTTGAGAAGCCCTTGATTTCCGAGACGTGGGTCTCGCTCGCCGTGCCACCAGCCGATTCCACCAGCCGATTCAAACGGTCAACACGACCCGGGAGGCTGTCCCGTTCAACGATGGCCCAACCTCGTAAGAGGCTCGTGCAGGAACGGTCAAACAATGGAAAAAGGTCGGGGAGGTGTTCGAAACTGTCGTGTGGAAGGTTGACCAGCAGCACATGGGCGTGGCCACAAAGGTGCGCCTGATTTTTCCATGCCCTTGCATCCTCACAAACAACCTCTTCCACAGAAAACGGTGCAGTGCGTTTCGCTGTCCACCGCTGAAGGTTCGCTTCCAACAACTCCACGGCCGACGGATTGAGGTCGCCCGCTAAGAAACCGGAGATCAGGCCGTCTTCCGCCAACAACAACGGAAAGGCCGGACCTGCCCCGGCGTAAGGGTCGGCCACCACCAACGGCCGCCCCAGTTGATTTGAAAACGCAAGAAGTTGCTGAAACGTTTCCATTCGTTGTGTAGAGAGGCGGCTTGAGAAGTACACTTTGCTCGGGTCAACGAGAATACTCTGGCCGTGTTCTCGAATTTCAGTCTGCGTGCTTGCCTCATCGCCTCGCCACGCCAGCGGCACCAAGTCTCGTACGCGGAAATCTCCCATTACCCCCATGTCCGCGCATACCAGTCGCACGCTGGATAGTTGTGCTAACATCGCTTGACCGATGGCCTCCTTATGTGCCATTGCGGCTTGTTCAAGCTTTACCATCAAAATGTCGCCTTGAATCTCGTAGGCTGAAGGCCAGGTATCGTCTGGAAGTCGTTGCAGTTCCGGCGGAAGGCGTTCTTTCCAGTGGACCGGGCCTTTGGTGGTCGGTTCGACCTCGACGATGGTCAAACCGGTCCAGCAGGGGTCGTTCGCTTCGGGTGCATGTTCGTTCAACGGAACGGCTCGACAGCCGTTTTCCAGCGCCACCACACCCGTTTGGGCGAGCCACCCTTCAGCCCTGCACCGCTCCAACCACACTTGTGTTTGGTCGCTCGGCACGCTCAAATGACGCATGGCCCTCGCCCAGTCCAAGCGTCTCGGAGGTTTGAGCATGGCGGCAGAATCTTCCCACGCACCCGTTCTGCCAACCACCGGCTTGTTGTTGGTGGGCATGGGGATGGGTCAACTCGAAGGAATGACGCAGGAAGCGATGCATGCCGCCTCGGCAGCTGACCACCGTCGCTATGAGGCGTACACGGCGCTCTGGCCTGAGGCAGAACTGGCTCGATTGGAAGCGCGAATCGGGCCCATCCAGCGCATCATGCGCCCCGAGGTGGAAGAGCCAGACGAACTTCTGACACTCGCTACAACCTCACTGGTGGCGTTGTTGGTGGTTGGCGACCCGCTTCAAGCCACGACCCACGTGGACCTTCAACTTCGAGCCTTGGACGCCGGCGTTGAATGTCATGTGTTCCACGGGCTGTCCATCACCACGCTGGTCACCGGCGCTGTCGGCCTTTCAAACTACAAATTTGGTCGCCAAACGACCTTCACGTACCCTTACGGCGGTTGGGTGGCAACTTCGCCCCTTGAAGTGGTGGCCGTCAACTGGGCACAAAACCTCCACACCCTTGCGTTGCTCGACCTCGACCCGACGGGTCAAGGCACCGGCGACCAGCGTCCAATGACACCATCCGATGCGGCCCATGCCATGCGATTGATGTGGGAGAAACTCAGTGATCTCGACGCCAACGAACCTCCGATGGAGGACGTCGTTCAGGCCTCTAGGCACGCCATGATCGAGCGATATTTGCAACAGTCCATCGATGAGGTGCCCGTCGTGCTGTGCTCGGACATGGGCACGCCCGATCAGACGATGGTGACCACCACGGTGGGCGGCCTCGACCAAGAACGAGGGGGCCGATTGAACTGTCTCGTCTTCCCTGCAAGCACGGGTGATATTGAAGAGAAGGCGCTTGCTCGTTGGAAAAGAGGTGCCTGATGATGTTTGGCTTATCCGATGAAATCGTCCTTCTGCTCTCGTTCCTGTTGTTCATGGGATTCTTCGCTGGTGTAGGGCTGGCATCGATGCGTGTGAAGCAGGATACGACCGACGATTACCTCGTGGCTGGCCGAGGCATGCACCCCGCATTGGCGGCCTTGAGCGCTGTCAGTACGTGGAACTCCGGCTACATGTTCATCGGGTTCATTGGATTCATTTTCCTGCAAGGATACTCGGGCATCTGGATCGGCGTGGTTTCCACTCTCGGCCAAGCCGTAGCGTGGATTTGGCTCTACAAATTTATTCAGAAGGAAGGCAATGAACGCGGTGTTCGCTCGCTCTCCTCGCTCGTTTCCAAGACGACTGGTGCCCCTGAAGCCAAACTTGCAGGTATCCTTTCTGTCATCTTCCTCGCCATCTATGCTGCCGCTCAACTGGTCGCCGGTGGAGTCGCCCTCCGAGCCATGCTGGGCTGGTCGGAAGTGATTGGTATTCTCATTGGATTTGTCCTCGTGGTCGCCTACTGCTACGCTGGTGGCATTCGGGCTTCAATTTGGACCGACGCTGCTCAATCTTGCGTGATGATCGTTGGTTCAACCATCCTCTGCTTCGTCGCTGTCTCGGAGGTGGGCGGCTTCTCCGGCCTGCACAACTCGCTCAGAGACATCGACCCCGGTATGGTCAACATGTTTCCAGCGGACTTGACCTTTGGCGTGACCTTGTGGATTGGAGCCTTCTTCCTCGGCGGTTTGGGCGTGGCAGGCCAGCCCCAAGTGGTCTCTCGGGTCATGACGCTCAAAGACGACAAAGACAGGAAACAAGCCGCCATCTGGTTCTTTGTTTGGCAAACCCCCTTCATCGCCCTGATGTTCATCATCGGTTTGGCCTGCCGTGCCATCTTCCTCGACCTTGATGCCTCCCAAGCTCAAGATGGATTACCGTTGCTGGCGATGGAAGTGCTCAACCCCTTCTTGGCCGGTGTGATTCTCGCCTCCATCTTTGCCGCTACCATGTCAACGGCTGACAGCCAAGTCCTGGCCTGCACGGCAGCCATCACCGACGATGTCAAGCCCGAGTGGGCTCAAGAGCACAAAACCACCAAAATCGTCACGATGGTTGTCGCCGTCTTTGTAACCCTGATTGCACTGGTCGGGCAGCAATTCCCCGGCTTTGGCGACTCCGTGTTCGCCCTCGTGGTGTTGGCCGTTTACGGCCTCGGAGGCATCTTCGTTCCGTTGTTGTTGATTCGCATGATGGGATACGAACCCGACACCGAACACACCATCTGGATGATGGTGGCGGCCCTGAGTGCGGTCATCGTTTGGAGCCTGAGTGGCTACGGCGAGGACATCTTCCCATCCATTCCTGCCATGAGTTCGGCCTTCGCAACCCACTTCATCCTCTGCTGGAAACGAGCTGAATCCAACCCGAATCCGCTGGGCCGCTACAGCCTGCCAACCCAACAGACGGCCACGATCGGTGCTGTGGTCATCCTCGTGCTGTTCGGCGCCCTTGAAGGCACCTACATGGCGGTCGCGCCCGAGGGCGGTGCTGCTTCGGGAGACGACCCTTACCAGTTGTCCTACACCGTGAGTGAATGGACGCAATCCGAAACCTTGAACCTCAACGACGGCGAAACCCAAACCTTCCAAGTGGACATCGATGAGACGATGACGGCGGTCCTGAGTGCCGTTTTGACCATAGCGTACACCGATACTGGCGAGACCGGAACCTCGGCCTGCGACGATATCGTGACGAGTCCCGACTTCAGCGGCCTGGCCGGTCCATTCTCGGAAAGCGATGACACCGAACGGAGTACCAACGCCTGTGGAAGCACCACGGAAGTGGGCAGCATCGTACCGAATGCTGCGCTCTCCGAATACGCCAGCGGCGAAGGCGACTACACCCTCAACGGCACCGAGGACGACCTCATCATGGTGCTCAACATGCTCGGGAAATCACCGGAAATGATTGGCAGTCTGGCCATGGATGTGTCGTTGAATGCCAACAATGGTAATGTGTTCGGCGGTGACGACAGTGAGACGGTGACGGTGACGCTCTCGATGCTGGTCTTCCAGCCCAGTGGCATGACACCTACAGCGTGAAGGTCATTCCCTGTTCGCCCACGCTCCAGCCAAGCGATACGACCCGAGCATACTCCTCGGAATCAGACCGGTGGATTGGGTTGGTGTGGTTCATGTGGATGAACACGATTTCAGGGTCCTCATCAATTCGAGAGCCCAGCCGTTCAAGGGTCTCGCTCACAGGAGGATGAGGGACTTCGTGCTGGGTGCGGCTTGACAGTTCATCTGCACTCCAAAACGTGCCGTCAACCAGGGCGACATCTACGCCCAGCGACGCAAGCCAGGCCCGAATGCTTGCGGCGCCGTGATGGTTGAGCGTGTCGTCCCAGCGGTCATGGTCTGGAAGGAACAGCAAGGAGCGGTTTGGTCCCCGGACGACGAATGCATGCATGTCGGAGAGTTCAGCCCGATGTGGAACGTCAACGGGAAGAATGGCGACTTGGTCCGAGAGCATCTGTTCGTGGCCGGTTGAAACGGGAACGGGGGTGAAGACGCCCTGCTCCACCATGAGTGACCATTGCGGCGTATCGTCAATGAGCGAAAGCATGGACGAAGAGGCGAGGAGGTTGAGGTTTCGTGCGTTCAAGGTTTCACGACCGAACAATCCGAGGCCGTCAACGTGACCAAAGTGGGCATGGGTGAGTAAGACGGATTGAAGCGGCGGGTGGCCCCACATCTTGAGTTGGTCGCCCATGGCTCGCGTCGCTTCGATCAAATGGCCTTGGCCGTGTTCGTCGATGATACCGAGGCTCACCGGATGGCGAACGTCGTCGACCCCCAGGTCGGCGCAACACGCCCGCTGACAACCCGGTTGAGGACGCCCGCCGTCCTGGGCCGTGCCAAGCAAGGTCACCGTGGGCATGGATGAACCGATGATGGTCAACGACATGAGCCCTTTCACGCGAAGGTCTCAAACCCCACCACCGGGCCAGCGGAGTTGAGGGAGTTCTGTGCCAGCGCCATCCAAAGTTGAATTCCCCGGTCAAAAAAAGACCAAGGCAAGGATGCGGGGCACAAAACAGGCCAACGAGGCCACGGCGAAAAAACTCGCCAAGGAACTGGGTCAATTCCGCGAGAACCCTCGAAGTCACCTCCCCGCCATGACGTTCGCTGGGAAGATGCGATGGGGCCGAACGGACCCTGTCACCAAGACCCTCAGCGAAATTGAAAAAATCATCAAGAAAAAGGACGATTTGAAATGGCTCTCAAAACGAATGATGGCCAAGCGTGGTGATGATGTGGCGAAAGCCTTCGCAGGTTCGCTCCACGCATCGCATGACGAACAGTTCACCATGGTAGGTCAATTCAACTCCGGGTCGTTTGGTTCAGGCTCGTACGTACGACGTGGCGATGGAAAACCTGGCTACCTTGCAGGCATCCAAAACTATGCAAATCTCACCCTGCGGATGCTTCCATGGGAAGATCACGCCAAGCGAGGCATGTACTTTTTCAGCTGGGAAGGAGGATTTGTCTGCACCGGCCCTGAACCCCGACCTCCCCCCGACTGGCTTGATGATGTGTTGAATCGATCTCGATTTGACCTCATCAAAACCGAGGTGGGAGGGAAAATGGTGTGGACCACCGAAGGACTTGACGCTGAAGACGTCGTCAACGGTAGCCCATCTGCTACAGGCTACGTTGCCTTCCGGTTCCACAGCGGTGCTGTGGTCGGTCTTGGTTTGGATGCCTTGGCGACCTTCTCAAAGAAAGACGCCCCGTTCGTTCACCACCTGGCACTGTCCATGCTCCCGCCATTGTTACCCTCCATTCTTTCCCTCGATGCTGTTTGGACACCGGAGGGTTGGCCGGAAGACCGACCGCTGCCTGAAGCCAGCCAAGAAGGGATTGAGAAAGTCGTTGATGCGTGGCAGGGGCTCACAATGAACGAAGGCATTGTCGCCTCCGCCATGAAACAGACCGTGATGGAGGGCATTGATGACGGCATCCTCGTCGGCGAAATCTGGATTGAGGGGTTGTCAACCGAAGTCCTCGAATCTGCACTGGAGGACCACAACGGTTCTGCAGAGGAACGGTTGCTCGCTGCAGAGATTCTTCGGCTGGCCATTGCTGAACCTCATGAGGACACCATCGGTTTGCGAATCGAAGCCAAGGGCAGTCCTGAACAGCGTGAAGACCGTTGCATCCGCATCATGCCATCCGCCACCTGCGGCGATATCCTGACCGCTTTTTGGCCAAGTCATGGATGGGATGCCTTGGCGGTTCTGGGTCTTGAAGGCGACGACGCCGAAACGATTTGGGAACAGCAACGAGACAGTCCCAAGCCGTTTGGAAAATTCTTGAAAGGGCTCGACCAAGCCAAGGCGCTGGCTCAACAAAAGGCTCGATTTCCGCCCTGCGAAAGTACCGGTACCGCTTCGACCATGATTCATGATTACATCGTGGCTGGGCTGACGCAAGGCATGGGCTCAGTGGAACGTAAAGCCACAGCCCGTCATGGATCGGTTGACGAGGCAGCGGCCTCATGGGCTTGGCTCGTGGCCGTTGGACGCTCGAGCGGGCAAGAGTGGCATTTCGAAGCCAACGCCCGCGATCGCGGTGGTGTCTGGGCAGTACCAACCGGCGTGTTGTGGGGTCTTGGGAAACAACTCTTGGACGCCGATGGTGATGAGGTGGCGGGTCTTCAAACCGAATGGCTGGCAGCCTTTGACGAACTCAAGACCACCACGGGTCAGTAAGCACGATCAAGCCAAGGCTTGCTCGATATCGGCCCAGAGGTCTTCAACATCCTCAATAC
Source organism: Candidatus Poseidonia sp. (assembly GCA_049412325.1). Lineage (GTDB taxonomy): Archaea > Thermoplasmatota > Poseidoniia > Poseidoniales > Poseidoniaceae > Poseidonia. Next base: position 27,833 of record JBMSEL010000015.1, on the reverse strand, counting down.
CGATGCTCAATCGAACGAAGCCCGGCACGACGCCTGCCGCCACACGAACATCTTCTGGGACGGCGCCGTGGCTGGAATTGAACGGGCATTCGATGAGCGATTCAACCCCGCCCAAACTGGTGGCTTCGTAAATGATGTTCAGCTTTCGCATGAACGTAAGGGCCGCTTGGTCACCGCCCTTCACCACAAAGGCGACCATCCCAGAGCCGCGTGGCAAAATGCGTTCGGCGACCTCATAGTCGGGGTGGCTTTCCAACTTGGAGTGGTACACGCGCTCAATGGCGTCGTGAGCCTCAAGGCGTTGGGCCAGCGTGAGGGCGTTTTCACAAATTCGTGGCATTCGCACGTCCAACGTACGCATTCCACGCTCAAGCAGGTAGCACGAATGGGGGTCTGGGGCTGCACCGAGATGGATCTTGCGCTGGAAGATTTGAGCGATGAGTTCTTTGGATCCCACGACAGCACCGCCCAAGATATCGGAGTGACCACCGAGGTATTTGGTGGTGGAGTGGATGACGAGGTCAACGCCCATGGTCAAGGGTTGGCAACCCCACGGCGAAGCAAAGGTGTTGTCGATGATGAGCAAGAGGTTGTGACGCTTGGCAACTTCTGCCATGGCTTCAATGTCGCACACTTTGAGCACAGGGTTGGTCAGGGCCTCGATGTAGAGGATCTTGGTGTTATCCTGAATGGCGGCTTCATAGGAAGAGGCATCGCGCATATCGGCCATCGTCGTTGAGATGCCAAACCGGGGGAATTCTTCGGTCAGCAGCCCGTAGGTCCCCCCGTAAATGTCGGTGCTGGCCACCATGTGGTCGCCCTGATTGAGGAGTGCAAGGAGCGTGGTTGAGATGGCCCCCATGCCTGAAGAAAAGGTCTCAGCATCTTCCCCATGTTCCATTGCCATCAATTTCTGAGCCACTGCATCGGAGTTGACCGTGGAGAGGCGTGCGTAGAGAAGGGTGTGCTGAGCGCCGGCCGCCCAACCTGCATAGCGCTCATCGGTGAGTTTGTAGGTAGAGGACTGGAAGATGGGCGTGTTGACGGCGTCGCCAATGTGTTGTGTACCGCTGTGTACGGCGCGAGTGGCAAAGCGACTGGGGTCTTTTTTGTTCGACACGTGCATCTCCGTTCTTTCCAGCAAAACTCGCACCTTGAACGCTTCTACACGTCGGTTTGATTCATGGACGGGTCTTCGTTCTCAGAAGATGTAAGTTCCACCAAGATGTTTCCGAACAAGAGCACCCCTCCACCAAATGGAATCCACCACGACCATGACACCAAACCAAGTCCCAAACCAAACAACGTCGCCCATACGGGCTCAAAGGCATAGATGATGGCAGCCTGAACGGGGTGCATGTGACGCTGGAACATGTTCAAGGCGACGAGACAGAAGAACGACCCCCCCACGCCAAGCAGAAGAACGGGAAGGAGAACGCCCTCTCGTGATACAACCTCAACCATCATGCTGGCCGGTGCATCGCTTGACCCAAACGCCAAGGCCAGCGAGGCGAACCCCACGACCATGAACGAGGTGAGGGTCAACATCAACGGGTCGTACACCGAGGTGAGGCGTTGTGTGAACATGATGTGGAGCGCAAAAAACAGAGCACATGCCACGGTGATGATCTCGCCCCAACCCCACGAAACGTGAGGGGGGCCTTCGATGAAGCCAGCGCCAACGGTCGCCATAAGGACGCCCCAATACAGCGCGCGACGAGGCGCCTGGTCACTCATCCAGAGGGTCAGCAACGCCGTCATAACGACGTAGAGCGATGTCAAGAAGGCTGAGGTGGATGGGTTGATGTCGTTGAGGGCCACCATTTGACTGACAAACCCCACGAGCATGAGCCCGCCCAACACCCCGCCGCCTTTCCATATCACGGGAAGGCGAAGGCCGGACCGAGCCTTGGGGAACACCACGGCCACCAATACCGTGGCAATCAAGAAACGGAGAGCCACCAAGTAGGCCACGACGGAAAAGGTACCAAAGGTCTCGATTTCAACCGCAAGGGCGTTCAGTGCCTGTTTCATCCAGATGAATGTGGCGCCCCACACCAACGTGACGCTCAGGAGAATAAGGGCGGCTTTTCGCCGCTGAGGTACGAAGGACGAAACCGCCACTTGGTCGCCGTCATCCATGACTCCGGGAACGGCTCGCAGATGATGAGTGTGGTGGTGAGCATGGTCCGTGAAACCATATCCTCAAAGGGTGCCCATGCTCCATTCAATCCATGGGAGAACCACGGACCGGAGCCGACGTGATGTGGAAGCAGCCCATCGACTCCGGACCCGCTCCAACCGGCGGTGAAACCTACGATGCCATCGTGGTCGGTGGAGGTCCCGGAGGATCGGCGGCGGCCGGCTACCTCGCGATGGAAGGAAAGCGTGTCTTGCTCATCGAAAAAGAAACGTGGCCTCGGGACAAAATCTGTGGCGACGCCGTTGGGGGGAAGTCCCTCAGCCATGTGAAGGAACTCGGTGTGAAGGAAATTCTCGAGTCAACCCCACATTTCCGTGTGACGGGCATCGTCTTCTCGTCGCCCAAAGGCCACAGTGTTCGTGTTGCATTGCCCGAGGAAGACGTTCAGCGGCTCGAAGCCGGGTATTCGCTCCCTCGCCAACAATTCGACTACCTCCTGTTCAACCAAGTCCAGCAGTTGGTTCGAGATGCGGGCGGTGCCGTCATTCAGGGCGGCGATGTTCGCGACGTCCTGTACGACGACGGTGCGGGCGGCGAAGACCCCGGAAAGGGCACGGGAGCAAATCGGCATGCAACGGGCATCGTCGTTCGAATCGGTGGTCGAAACGGTGAGGAGTTCACCTACCACGCTCCGACCGTGGTCGGCGCTGCAGGTTACCGCTGCCCGGTCGCAAAATCCATGCTCGAGGAGACCTATGAGGAACCGATGATGGACCGCGACCACTACTGCGCCGGTTACCGTGAGTATTGGCGCGGCGTGAAGGGCTGTGAAGACAACGTGGGCGACATTGAAATCCACTTCGTTGACACCATTATTCCCGGCTATTTTTGGCTCTTCCCCGTCGCTGAAGGCGTCGTCAACGTCGGCATCGGTATGGTCATGTCCCTGCTGGACAAGCAATCCAAGAAACTCAAGGCGCTTCAAGCCGAAGTTATCGCTGAACACCCGCTCTTCAAAGACCGCTTCGCCGAAGCGACCATGATCCCTGGAACCGGGAAAGGATGGCAACTACCGTTTGGCTCACCACGAAAGAAAGCGAGCAAGCAACCGAGGCGGTCCGCCAGCAACGGCATCTACCTCGTGGGCGATGCGGCTTCCTTGGTGGACCCGTTCAGTGGCGAGGGCGTGGGCAACGCGCTGGTGAGCGGAGAGATGGCGGCAAAGCACATCATGGAAGGCAAATCCCCGGAAGAGTACCAAGCGGCGCTGTGGAAAGCCCTTGGTCCGGAACTGACCAACTCCTTCCGCATGCAAAAGATGAGTCGTCGGGCATGGCTGCTGAATTGGTTTGTCGGAAAGGCCTCGAAGAAACCGGCCATTCAAGAAATGATGACGGAAATGATTGCGAGCAAAGAAGCGCAGGAAAACCTCCACTCCCCATGGTTCATGTTCAAGACCTTGATGTTCTAAGGTGGCACCATGGACGCTTCCCTCTCGGGCATCGATGCCGTGTTCCTCGACCTCGACGGGACCATCTACCTTGGCGGCGAGTTGATCAAGGGGGCTGAGTCGTTTCTCGACCGATGCAAAGCGCAAGGTGTTCAACGCTACTTTCTTTCCAACAACTCCTCAAAGTCCGTCTCTCAATACCTCACCAAACTCCACGCGCTCGGGCTTGAGGCCACCGAAGACGACGTGCTGCTCTCCACCCACGACCTCTTGGCTTGGTTACAGAAGAACAACATCACGAAGACATGGTTGGTCGGGACCGAAGGCATGCGAAGCATGCTTGAGGCAATCGGGGTCAGCACACAGAGTGCAGACCCGGAATACGTGGTGCTGGGTTACGATACGGAACTGACCTACGACAAGATTGCGCAGGCCAGCATCCACATGCATGCTGGCGTCCCGCTGGTGGCCAGCCACCCCGACATGGTGTGCCCGAGTCCCGACGGGGGGCTGCCCGATGTCGGCGCCTACCTGGCGATGTTCAAAGCGACGACGGGGGTCGACCCCGACCACATCACGGGCAAGCCCAATGCTGGCATGATCCTGCACAAAATCGAGGCGTTGGGGCTCCGACCCGAGCGATGTGCCATGGTGGGCGACCGGCTCTACACCGACATGGCGATGGCGACCCGTGCCGGCGTGGTGGGCGTGTTGGTGCTGTCAGGCGAAGCCACCCAAGCTGATGTTGACGAATTACCTGAAGGAGCCGAACAGCGCCCGACCATCATCGTCAACAGCGTGGACGAACTTCTTCGGTGAAAGCATGAAACTCGGTTTGCGCTGGACGTGGTGGCGAGAACGGCGGCGCTTCCATCCTCCCGATGAGATTCACCGTGCCGGTGAGTTGGCCGAACAACGGCTCGCAAAAATCAGCCGAGCAGCCGGAAAAAACAACGGTTGGCACGTGTTTGAGTCCGTTCGTATCCCGGATATTGAACAGGGTGGAAAGCGAGAGATCGACCTCGTCATCGTCGGAGGAAACACGATGCTGGTGGTTGAGCAGAAGCATTGGTCGGGGACGTTTGAGATCAACGCAGAGGAGGAATTCATTCAGCACCGAAAAAACGGCACGACGCACAATCACAGCACCGTGAATCAGCGCATTGCACGAAAGGCTCGCATGCTCGTGGCGATGCACAACGAGCGAGTAGGCAAGGACGACGGCGTTGATGTTCGCGTGGTGCTGGCATTCACCAACCGGAACCTCGACTGGCCCAGCAACGTGATGGATTTGGGAAGCATCGTCAAGGACGAAGCCGGCTTCATCGGCCTGCTTGAAGAAGAAAATCCCGGGGCACTCAACGAAGGCTTGCTCGAGACGGTGGCCGGATTCGGCACCTGGGATGAGGTGGAGTTGAACGGCGGACTGATGTGCAAAGGTGATGTTTTGGACCTCGGTTTGGGAGGGTCCGTCGATTCATGGCAATCCGGGCGACGAGCCCCCCTCAAGGGAACGGTGTCCCATCCGGGGGGATGGCGTGCATTTCTTTCGAAAAAACCAAGCAAACTCAACCTCACCGCAGGTGAACGTGGTATTGAGGCCAGTCTGCCCTACGGGACCGCCATGCGTATGCACGTCGTCGGCAGAACATCCCCTGAAGACATTCCCTGGTCGACCATCGCTTCCATCAATCTCTCCACCCCTTCTCTCAACGACCACCTCGGACAATCCTCCCAGAAGCCTTGAAACCGGTTGGGGAAAGCGGGGGAGTCATGGCAGAACTTTGGATTGAGGTCATCGGGCTCATTGCCGGCGCCTTGGGCATCGTGGCTTGGATTCCACAAATCCGGGACGTATGGGTTCACGAGCAGCATGAAGGCATCTCGCTCACCACGTTCACCATCGTCACTGTCGCCCTCGCGCTCTGGCTCATCTACGGTGTTCTGGTGAATTCGCTGGCCATGATCGTGGCCAACGTGTTCACCCTCGTTGTCATCTTAGCAGTCCTCATCGGCGTTCGCCGATTGCGACGGCGTGAAGCTGCAGCGTGAGGCTCAGCAAACCGACTTCGTGGTCGAGATGATCACAGAACCGATCTTGTAGGGGTCACCATTGGAGGCTGGTCGACGGTCCTCGAGGCGGCCAACCCATCCGTCGGTGGGGACGGAAGCAGGGACGCGAATGGAGGCGCCACGGTCGGAGACACCGTACGAGAACTGGTCAATGGATTGGGTCTCGTGAAGGCCGGTCAGGCGCTCTTCGTTGTGAGCACCATAGACGGCCATGTGCTTCTCGATGTTTCGGCCGAAGGCTTCACAGATGCTGTCGAAGAGTTCCTTGCCGCCCTTGTCGCGCATGGCGCCGTTGGAGAAGTTGGCGTGCATGCCCGAGCCGTTCCAGTCGCCCTTGATGGGTTTGGGATGGTACTCGATGTAGTAGCCATAGCTCTCCGTCAATCGGTCAAGGAGGTAGCGAGCAACCCAGAGTTCGTCACCGGCTTGCTTGGCGCCCTTGGCGAAGATTTGGAACTCCCACTGGCCGCAGGCCACTTCTTGGTTGATCCCTTCGAAGTTGATGCCAGCCTCAAGACAGAGGTCAGCGTGCTCCTCGACGAGGGCTCGACCGTGGGTGTTCTTACCGCCCACCGAACAGTAGTAGAGACCTTGGGGTCCAGGGTAGCCACCAACGGGGAAACCCAGAGGAAGTTGGGTGTCAACGTCCATGATGAAGTATTCCTGCTCGTAGCCGAACCAGAAATCGTTGTCATCGTCGTCGATGGTCGCTCGTCCGTTGCTGGGGTGGGGCGTGCCGTCAGGGTTGAGAACCTCGCACATGACCAAGTAGCCATTCACGCGCTGGGGGTCGGGGAAGATGTTCACAGGCTTCAACAGGCAGTCAGAAGAGCTACCATCGGCTTGCTTCGTTGACGAACCGTCAAACATCCACATGGGGCACTCTTCAATCGTGCCGCCGAAATCGTTGCGCACCATCGTTTTGCTGCGCATGTTCTGCGTGGGTTCGTATCCGTCAAGCCAAATGTACTCCAGTTTTGCTTTCTCCATCATGGGTATCAACCGCCTCGCTATGAGGACGGTATATGAAACATACGCTCATCAATCTTGCAAATTATAGAATCATTTGCACATTTATTCATAAAATCAATAATTAAATGCATTATTTCTTTTCGTTGATGTTGCGCGGGACTCAACAACTGCTTACGATGATTTGTTCTCTTCGCGCATTTGCACAATTTGATTGATTGAAGTCTGCGCGAATGAATTGGTGGGCGCCGAGCGAATTTACTGGTTGTTGGCCGCGTCTGCACCCTGCGGGGTGATGAGGACGGTGGTGCCGTCTCGCTCGATGACGGGGAGGGTCAGCTCGCCTGAATTGACGGTGATGGGGCACGCATTGCTGCAGGCAGGTGGGAGGTAATCCTCTCCCGTCTGAGTCAGGACGATTTCAAGGGCATGGCCCGCTGGAAGGATGACGTCCATGCCTTGGAATTCCATCAGCATCGTGATCGGGGCGAAGGGTACCACGGTTTGGGCATCGTATCCACCAGCGTGGTAGCGGACATCCATCGTAGCATGGCCGAACCGTAACCCCGTTTCGGCGTCGCGCAGTTCGGCAAAGATTTGTCCGCCATCAAACGAAGGGGTGACGTCGAGGTGGAGGGTTGGTAAGCCGCTGATGTGCGTATCATGGTCCATGGACATGGCGTCGCACGCAACGGTCATGCTTGACGATGAGCCGACCGAGCCGCTGGCTGAACATGTGGCAGGCATCCATTCTGCGTCCAGCGGAGGCCAGGTCTCCTCAATACGCCACTCGCCATCGTTGCGCTGGATTTGAGCGTGAAGCGCGGGGGGGTCGCCCACGCCTTTCAGGTAGTATTCCATCCACTCAAACAGGTCTTGGCCCCAATCCCAACGCGTCATGTTCTGAATCGCTTCACCGCCGTAGCCTGAAGCCTGAGCGTTGTGTTTGGTCCACTGGTCAGGGTAATTGTGTTCCCACTGCCCCAGCATGCCGCCAACCTCGTAGCCTTCGTCGATGTACGTCTGATACCAGTGCGTGCCCGGCGGCCCGCCGAAGACCTGGTGAGGGTCAACGTTCCAGTCCTGCATCCCCTGCACCCAGTAGATGCTGCCGTTGTACGTTCCGAGGGCTTTGTCGATGTGGCTTCGCTCGTCGTAGTAGTTGTCCATGTAAGGATCAAGTTCGCCTAAACCGTATCGGGTGGGCCCGGCAAGGAAGCCTTCAACGACGTCCCCGCACATGTTGTCGAGGTCGTTGCTGTCGTAATCAAGGATGGACCCTCCGTAGTTGGAATGCATGACTTGACTGCGCGCCTCGGCGCTGCCGTTCTTGTAGAGGAGTGGTCCGAGGGCGGTCGTACCGGAAATGGGAACGATGGTCTTCAGGTATTCACTGCCCTGAGCGGCGGCTTCCCACGCTGTGGCGCCCTCGTAGGATTTGCCGTAAATGGCAACGTGGCCGTTGCTCCAATCTTGCGTGCCCAACCACTCCACTGCTTCGTGGATGCCTTGTCCTTCCCCGTCACCACGGTAGTCGAAACAACCCGTGCTTTCCTCGGTGGCAAACACTGCCACTTGAGCAAGGGCGTAGCCGTGTGGAACGAAATTGTCGTAGATGAATTCACCGCGCCCTGCACTGACCACGTTGGTGGGGCTGGATTGGCTCCCGGGGGAGCCGTAGTCGAAGTACGGGCTGACCACGGCGATGACAGGTACCTGCTCGCCGTCTTCCGTGTTGGACGGGAGCCAATACGAGAGATGGACTTCTGCGGTGTTGGGACCACCTTCCCAGGTTCCGGTCGTGTCCACCTCGATGAACGCCTCTTGAACCGGTAGGGCTTGGTGGGGCCCGTCTTCGAGCACACGGGCGTAGGAGCCGGTCCAGTTCCATTCCAATGTGTGGCGGTCCCAAATGTCCGGATACATGCCGGCGTCGTCGACGCTGGTGGGCGATTCCGATTGACCAAAACAACCGGACAACGGCACCGTCAACAACAGGACGGTGAGCATCAACGCCTGTCGCATGAACACTCGGACGAGCGGGTGCATCATCAACATGATGTCTCGCCACAACCCTTGAGGAGGGGCGGCGCACAGACCCGTCCATGGAACCATCAGCAGCTTGGGGTGTGCGATGGTCTGCAGCAACATCACCCATGGCCAAGCGTTACATGGACGTCGCCACCAGCAAGCAATCGCTCGTGTGCCTCGCGGCCGACCGAAACACGATGGCGGGTCTGTTCGAATTGATGGAGGCCGTTGGGCCCCATGTGGCCGCCCTCAAGACGCACGTGGATTTGGTGGACGATTGGTCACCTGAGGCATGGAGTGCGTTCTGCAAGGCGGCTCACGATGCGAATTTGTTGATCTTCGAAGACCGGAAATTCGCTGACATCGGCAAAATTTCCCGCTCACAGATGGCGGGCATCTACGACATTCGCACGTGGTCAGACCTGGTGACGGCCCACCTCATCAGCGGCCCCGACATCGTTGACGGATTGCAAGCTGGCTGGAACGACGTCGGTCGCTCAGGCGGCGTTCTATTGCTTGCACAAATGTCCAGTCGAGGCAACTTGCTTCACCCGGACTACACCCGTGAAGTGGTGGAAAAAGGAACGGGGCATGACGGGGTGTTTGGCTTCATCGGCAACGGCTCACGACCCGCTGAATTAGCATCCCTTCGGGCTTCTGTCGGTGAGGCAAAAATGATCTGGACCCCGGGCGTCAACCTCGCCGTTGGCGATGGGGAAATGGGCCAGCGCTACGGCGACCCAACCGAGGCCGTGCTCGCCGGTTCGGACTGCATCATCGTCGGCTCTGGCATTCACAAGGCCGACGACCCGGCCGCTGCTGCGGCCGCTTACGCTGAGGCTTCCTGGAAGGGATTGTTGAAGCGAAACGGGTGAACAAGATGACCATCTTTGGGATGATGTTGGCTTCCTTGAGTCTCGTCTTTCCTGGCTGGCTCATCTGGCGCGCCTTTTCGACGTCACGTCAACTCGAGCAGCGTTTAGCACAAGGCGATGCAACGTTACTGAACGATGACCGATTTAGCATCGACCGGGTCACCCTTGGCCCTCCTGGCACACAACTCATCGAAGATGTGCAGTTCATTCCCGTTCAACAAATCGCCACCGTCGTCCAACCGACGCCGATTGTGGGAGCATCTGCGCCACCGAACCCGCCACCGAGGACAGGAGGGGAGTAACATGAACGAACACTTGGAGATTGAGCGTCGTTTTCTTGTGGACGGGCGAGATGTGAAACCGTGGCGGAAAACCTCGAACATCTCTCACATTGAACAGCACTACACCGTTGGTGATTTCCTCAGCACGGAAGGACTCGCGCTGGTCTTTGAGGGGGAAGTTGTCACCGGCATTACGCCAACTGAACGAGACCACCTGGACTCGACAGACGATTGGACCACTCGATTGCGACGACGAAACGAGGAGTACATCTTGACCTACAAAGCAAAGGTTTCCGACGACACTTCGCTCGAACTCGAGTGGCGTGTCGAAGAGGGGATGGCTCGCCTTCTGCTCGCCAAAGGACCGTTTCCTTCCGTGGAAAAAACACGTTATGTTCTCACGGGTTCGGACGGGCTCAAGTGGGAGATTGACGAGTTTGAAGGTGCTCTCGCCGGCTTGGTGCTGGCCGAAGTGGAATTGTCCTCAAGCGACCAAGCCGTAACCTTGCCGCCGTGGGTTGGTCAAGAAATCACGGGGCTTCGTTCATGGTCGAATCGTTCGTTGGCTGAAACCTTGGCTTCACAACGAGATTGAAGCCAAGACAGCGGCAATCACTCGCTCAACTTCGTCATCATTCATTTGATGATGCACGGGAACGGCCACCAAACGATGAGCGATATCATCGGTCACGGGGAGATGGGTGTTGAATTGTGGATGATCGGCGTAGACCTGTTGACGATGGATGGGGGTGGCGTAGTAAATTCTCGAGTCGATGTTGGCCTCATCCAGCGATGCACGAAGAGCGGCGGGGTCTTCTGCCAGCAAACAATACTGGTGCCATGCGTGCTGTGTTCCTTCCCTGATGGCTGGTGTGATGAGTCCGCTTTGCCCCTCAAACGCTGCGGTATACCGTTCGGCGATGGCACGGCGACGGACAAGCCAGTCGTCAAGACGTTTGAGTTGCACGCGCCCGATGGCAGCGGAAACTTCCGACATGCGAAGGTTGGAACCAACTTCATGGGATTCGAGGCGAGCATCGCGACCGTGATTGACAAGAGCGTCCATGCGAGCAGCGAGATCTTCCCTGCGAGTCGTCATCATCCCACCCTCGCCACCTACGGCGAGGTTCTTTGACGGGAAGAAGGAGAAACACGCCACGTCGCCGACCCCCCCTGCTTTCACGCCCGCTGCTGAAACCGCCCCGTGGGCCTGTGCAGCGTCCTCGATGTAGGCGATGTTGTGCTCATTGCACCAATCGACCAGTCGGTCATCGCACATTTGACCGTACAAATGGACAGCGATGACCGCTTTGGTGCGAGATGTTCGAGCAGCCTCGAGGCCGGCAAGGTCAATGCACCAGTGGTCGGGTTCGACGTCCACAAACACGGGCGTCGCTCCCGCCAACGAAACACAGGTCGCCGTGGCGATGTAGGTCATCGATGGGACGAGAACCTCGTCGCCCGGCCCGATGTTGAGCAGTCGCAGCGCAGCCCAAAGCGCCACAGACCCACTCTGACATGGCGTGCCCTGAACGGCATCGCTGTACGTAGAAAACTCACGACCGAACGCCTTGCCCTGAGGGCCTTTGACCCAGTGCAGTGAATCGAGGGTAGAGAGGGCGGCCTCTCGCATCTCATCATCCCACGAAGGTCGCGCCATCGCTATGCGTTCCATGCTTCGGCGTGCTTCTTCTCCTCCTTGAGTGTGCGTTTTCACCACCCTCCCCATCGCGCCTTTGAAGACCCCTTCCGATGTTCGGCCACCCATGGTGTCGCCCGATGACGAGGTTACGCTGCCATCCACGGACGGCGGCTCAACCGACCCAGCGGTCGGTGACCTCATCGGCGACTTGTTCAACGACAACCCCCCTGCGGTTGCAAACTCGGTTTCGGGACGGTCATCCACCGGCAAGCGTCAATACAAGCCCAAGGGGTTGTTTCTAGGGACGAGAAGAGACACCGGCGAGGCCATTGACATCGCCCCGCAGGTCCTTGCTCGCCACGGCGCCATGCTCGGCTCCACCGGTTCGGGAAAAACCGTGATGGCCAAGGCCCTCATTGAGGAAGCGGCGCTGGCCGGCATCCCTTCGCTCATCATCGACCCGCAAGGCGATTTGGCTCGATTGGCCCTTGGTATTGACCTTGGTGAACTGGAACAGAAAGACGGTCTTGTGGCCCGGGCCAAACAACTGCTGGACCGGTGCGAAGTCCGAATTTGGACGCCACTCCGTAGCAAAGGACTGCCGTTGTGCATTGACCCCTTCCGCGCCCCGCCGGCTGATTTGGACCCTGAAGAGGCCATCACGGCGTGGGACATGGTGGCGGCTGGGTTTGCGAACCTGGCCGGGTTTGACGTGGAGAAAACACAGGGCAAGACGGTCAAGCCGTTCCTGTATGAAATCCTCGTGGAAGGGACCCGTTGCGGGTTGAACGTCGGGGATTTCCAAGCCTTGGCTCGCGTCGTTCGAGAGCCGCATCAAGAATTCATTCGCCACCTCTACCCCGAGTGCTTTTCCGAAGATGAAGAAGAACGGGTGGACCCTCCCACGTGGAACGAGGTGATGATGGAGCACCGGTTGACGGACTTCGAGGAACGCCTACCCAAAACCACGCGAAACGATCTCGCTCGCCGGCTTGCAGCGTTTTCCTCGGGCGTGAATCAGTTGCTCTTTTCCAACGGCGTGCCCATCGATATCGATGCGTTTGTTGAGCCAGCCGTTCCGGGCAAAATTCCGCTCAACATCGTTTACTTGAACACCATTCAAGACGAGAACCAAAAGCAGTATTTCGTCCAAGAACTCTCCCGGGAGCTCTACGACTGGATGCTGACCCAGCAACCGGCTGATGGGGAACTCAAACTCCTGTTCTTCATGGATGAAGTGGCGCCCTACCTCCCACCTCACCCCCGTAATCCACCGGCAAAAGACCTCATCAAACTCATCTTCAAACAGGCCAGAAAATACGGTGTAGCCTGCGTGTTGGCCACCCAAAATGTCAGTGACGTGGACTACAAAATCCTCGCGCAGGCCAACACGACCTTCATCGGACGGTTTACGCAACCGCAAGATGTCGAAAAGGTGCGGCACCTCCTGAAAGAGAGTGGTGGCGACCAAGACTTGGTGGCGCAATTGCCCACGCTCGGGCCCGGCCAATTCCAGATGGTGGCGCCCGACGTGGATGCGAACCCAGTCCCGATTCAATGCCGCTGGCTCTACACCGACCACGGTGCACCGCTCAACGAAGATCAGGTCGAAGAGATCACCACACCAGAAATCCGGGCCTGGGCCAAAACCCGTTCAGCCGGAGGAGGGCGTTCCCGTGGAGCCGGTGCTGCCCACGCTGCAAGCCGTGGCTCGTCGTGGAACGGTGGCGATTCGTGGGAACACGGGGCAGCACAAAGCATCGTTGAAGCCGCCCGCATCAAATCTGCTGGGGGCATGGCGGCAGCCGGTCACGGCATCGTGGACGATTCGGCCTTCGAAGTGAAACTCATGGGCGGGCTTGCCGTACTGCGAGACGGTCGCGATCCGCTCTACACCATGCAAGCCGCCACCAACGTCGCTACCGTGCTCGTGCTTGGCTGGGTGATGGCGGCGCTGATGTTGGCGTGGCGGGACGCTGACCTTTCGGGATGGTGGTTACTCGTGAGTGCTACCACCTGTTTGGCCGCCGTTGGGGTTCTGGTGCTCGAATGGGTGCTCGGTCATGATACAGAACTGTTACAAAAATTGAGTCGATTTGCTCACACCTTCCAGATGTTACAAGTGATTTGGTTGTGGGTTCTGCTGGGTTGGACGGTTTGGGGCTCCCTTGACCTGCGCGGTGCTGAGCCCTTCCTCGAAGTGGTCGTGGTGTGGGTTACGTTGTTCTCTGGCATTGAATACCTCACGCGATTTCAACTCGGACGCATCCGATGGAACGGTGGTTCTGCCCTCGATAAGATCGTCGGCGTGTCCGCCATCCTCACCCAAGCAGAGCTCCGGGAAATGGAGGCCACCTCCCGTGAATTGCTGAGTGCGGTTCGATGGATGGTTCACGGTGCGACCTTGGTGTGGCTGTGTTGCCTCTTGGCTTTCCAGAGCGGTGTGCTTCCCGATGATTCCTCCATGGCCACATGGGGGCGGCCCACGCTCTGGTTAGCGTCGGTGTACGGGCTCATGTTCTGCAGCGAAGCATGGCTGCGCTTGCGAGGCCGATGGCCGAGCGAACACAACCTGTCAAAAGCCTGAGCGAGGAGCGTTTGCCATGGCTGGAGCGCTGGAAGAGCCTGCTTACGAGGTCATCAACGCCCACGATGGTTTCGAAGTACGTCGCTACGGCCCTACCGTTCAGGCTCGCGTTCAAACCGCGGGGCGAGACGGTGGGGCTGCCTCGGGTGGCTTTCGACGGGTGGCAGGCTACATCTTTGGTGGCAACAACCAGCGCACGTCCATCGCCATGACGGCTCCGGTCCACATGTGGGAAGAGAACGACTCGGGATGGTTGGCCTTCACCATGCCCTCGGCCTACGCCCTTGAGACGCTCCCAACTCCCAATGATGCAGGTGTGCGCCTCCACCCAACCTCGACCACAACGGTGGCCGTGGCTCGGTTCAGCGGTCGCACGACACCGAAGAAGACGGTGCGGATTGAGGAGGGGTTGCGCGCGGCAATTGAGCGAGAAGGGTACGTGGCTACCGGGCCGGCGGTGCTGGCCGTGTACGAAAACCCGTGGACGACGCTCCCGTTCATGCGTCGAAACGAACTGCATCTCCACATCGAGGCGCCTCTCTCTACGCGCTTATCAACCACCGACCGTTGATTCGCCATGAGCCACATGGACGATCACGCTTTCATTCCGTTGCAGTGGACCGAACACTCACCTGAGAAGATGTTGGTGTTGGCCGAGACCAATTACGCCGAACTCGCTCAACGCCGGACGACGCGCCATTTTTCCTCTCGGGACGTTGGCCGTCGCCTCATCGAGTTGGCCATTCTTTCGGGCTCCACCGCACCAAACGGCGCTCACCTTCAGCCGTGGACGTGGGTGGCCATCCGCAGCGATGAACTGCAGGCGAAGCTTCGTGAAGCAGCAGAGGCTGAAGAGCGGAAGACATACAGCGAACGCATGCCAGAAGCGTGGTCGGAAGTGCTGGCGCCGCTCGGCACGGACGCCATCAAGGCCCACCTCACGGATGCGCCCTGGGTCGTGGTGCTGTTTAAGCAAAAGAAACGCCAACGCGACAACGGTGAATGGGGGCCAACATACTACACAACGGAATCATGCGGCATCGCCGCAGGGATGTTCATTCAGGCTGTTCACCACATGGGACTGGTCACCCTCACACACACGCCTTCACCGATGGGTTTCCTTCGGGAACTTTTGGACCGGCCCAAGCACGAGGAAGCCATGCTCGTGATGCCTGTCGGCTACCCTGCCGATGATGCTGAGGTGCCCGACATTCACAGAAAAACGCTGGATGAAGTGGCCGTCTTCATCGACGAACAGGCTTGAGGAAAGGTCGCGGTGTTGATATACGCGAGGCGAGAGCGAAGGTTGGCGCAGGAGTCGCCCAGCTTGGTCAAAGGCGCTGGGATGAGGTCCCAGTCCGTAACGGTTCGCAGGTTCGAATCCTGCCTCCTGCACTCAAGAGATATTGAGAATTCTCTATATCCAGATATATCATGAATGGACGTGCCGAGAGGATTCAAAAGGAGACGGTGTGGGCCATGGAACGAAAAGGTGTACGAATGGCCCCTGGAGAGAAAGGGCTGCTCATTGCAGTCGAAGGTATGGACGGGAGTGGAAAATCTACCCAGGCCATGCTGTTGTTCAATTGGATTCGTGCCCTTGGCCTGCCTGTTCATCACACGGAGTGGAATTCAAGCCCCGTTGTTGCCCATGCTACAAAAGTCGGAAAGGACACCAAGCGCCTCAAGCCCATGACCTTCCATTTGATTCACGCCGCTGATTTTGCCGACCGTTGGAGCAAACAGATTGAGCCAATGCTTGAGGTTGGAGGGATTGTGATCTGCGACCGATACAAATTCACAGCCATGGCTCGAGACGGTGCTCGAGGGGTCGAACAAGACACCATCGAAGCGAATTACTCCTTTGCCCGAGAACCTGACATCACCTTGTATTTCGACATCCCCCCGGAAATCGGCTACGATCGCATTGTCCGAGGTCGCCCGACGCTCAAATTTTACGAAGCAGGCCTTGACATGGGCTGGACATTTGACCCGTTTGAGTCATACAAAATCCTCCAGGGGAAAATCAAGGAAATCTATGACCAACTCGTCGCCGACCAGCGCATACTCCGCGTCGACGCCATGGGGTCGGTGGCTGAGGTGCAAACACGTGTTCGGGAGTTGATTGCGAAAAACATCCAGCTCGACGACATTCAGCCGATCGATGAAAATGATCGGATGGCAGAGATGATTCGAATGAGTTCCTTTGATTGGGGCGCTCTCGAGAATGAGGAGGGATATGAATGACATTCCAGGGCAAGTTGATTGTCATCGAGGGGCCAGACCACGTCGGTCGCTCCCTCCACGCTCGCTTGTTAAGTGAGCGCCTAAAGGCTCACGGCGTGGCCGTTACCATTGTCGGCCTTGCCCGTTCTGAGTTAATGGGGGAACTCATCAAAACAACCACCGCAGACCTTCACCAACTGAGTTGGAGGACCCGCGCATTACTGTACGCAACCGATCTCCACGATCAGTACATTCACCACATCCAACCACTCCTTGACGCCGGTTTCGTTGTGATTGCTGACCGATACATATTGACACCTCTGATTCGCGAGACGATTCGGGGCGGCGACCCGGATTGGATTGAAGGCCTCTACAACAGCATGCCAAAACCGGATATGACCGTCATTCTCGAAGCAGGTGGTCGGCGACTTCTCAACCGCATGATGCACAACGACTCATTGACTCGGCTGAACCACTATGAGGCCGGGGCGGACATGGCACTCTCTCCTTCAATTACCCGATCGTTTCTGGAATATCAGAAGTTGTTGAAGAACGCGTTTTTACAGCATGCCAAGAATGAAGGTTTACCAGTCGTGCATACGCGACAATCCGTTTCAGTGGTTCATAAAGCAGTGTGGAAGCATGTCAAGCCATGCGTCGCTAATATGCTGCAAGATATTAACATGAAATAGCGCGAAGTTCAGAAAGCGGCACTTTGAGACGAGGGATCGTCAATGCAATCGTGTGCTTGCTGCTTTTCGGAGGTAGCAATTCAGAACTCAAAGCGATGGCTAAAACGTCCTGTTTTGAAACCGAATCGGGGTCCTTCGGGGGCCACGCCTCGACCTTGACCCTCTCATCTTCGAGGTAATCGACCACAATGGCCGGAATCAAAGTGAGGCCGAGGCGGAGGCTAGCAGTGTAGCGATGGTGGCCGTCGAGAATCGTCATGGTGGTTTGGTCAACAAGAAGTGGTTTGTGAAAGAAGTTATTCTTGCGAAGTTTCTGGTACATTTCCTCAACGCGGTAGGGTAGGGTGCGTTCATGAGGGCGGAGGTTGGCGATATTGACCAATTCCCAGCCCATATCAAAACAACCGTGAAGGCCGTTCATATGCCTTGGGTTGTGTTGCGTTGTTCCGACATGGGCAGATGACTCCGAGTTTCTGTTTTTGGATCATCAATTTGCTTTCCCGTATCCAGATGATGCAAGAAATCGTTCACCAGTTGGATGGCTTGAACGGCCCCGTTGAGCACCTCTGGACCTCGCCCTGCCGAACGAACACGTTTGAGAGCAGCCTCAAGGTCACCTTGCGAAGTTCTGCGTGGATGAAGGACCTCGATGTTGGGGAAGGTTTTCATGGCCAATGCACCGTTAATTTCCTGCTCCACCTGCCCTGGCTCAGGGAGGCAAAGCGATGGAATTCCAATGCACCCGACTTCCCCAAGCAGTTGGGTGCCTGCCGTCTGAACCACCCAATTAGCCGTGAGAAGGTCACGAATGAAGCCATCATTGGAGATGGGTTGAGGTTCCACGTTGTCTGGAAGATGCTCTGGATAGTGCCCGTAGAGTTTCAGTACCAGCCCGTGCTGTTTTGCGTGGGCAGCCAACGCAGGAAGATGATGAAGGACGCTGGTACGAAGGTAGGCAATGACATGGCTGCCTGCGGGGACCCATGCATCGTGCGTGAAGGCAGGGCGTAGCATCGGGCCAAGCAAATGCGCAGAGGGCTTGTTTGGCTCAAGGTTGAAGCCTTTGGAAACCAAACTTAAGTCCGGGTTCGGTGCAAAAAGGCGATTGAGAATCCGGATGGGTAGCAATTTCAATCGTTGTCGA
The DNA here is from genome assembly GCA_049412325.1 of Candidatus Poseidonia sp. Taxonomy (GTDB): domain Archaea; phylum Thermoplasmatota; class Poseidoniia; order Poseidoniales; family Poseidoniaceae; genus Poseidonia. The sequence continues at coordinate 9,720 of JBMSEL010000015.1, read as the reverse complement.
CGGTTGAGCAGATGTTTGAGTTTTGCATCGATTGAGAAACGTTGCGAATTGAACGAGATCAATGGCAACTTGAGGCGTCGAGCAACCCTCGCAAAGGTCGGTTCAAAGTCGGAAATGAGGACGTCAGGATTCCAAGACTTGAGTTGGTTCGCCACCCGTTTCTGTTGCCGTGGATTCTTCAGTATGAAGGACATGGCGGCGAAGCCGGTTCCGATATAGGAAATCCGTTTACCAACCACCACGAAACGAGGCGTTTCAAGGTGGTGAACACACTCCGCGCCAAAGGTTTGCTGAAGGAGTTCAAGTGCGTCTCCACATGTGAAAAAGGCAATCTCATGTCCATGTTCAATCAGGCCTTGAGCTAACGTCAACGCACGTGTCGTATGCCCCCTTCCTTCACCCGCCAGCGCATAGGCAATTCTCAAGGAGGGACCCCCTGGAAAAGAAGAGGTGTGTGGTTGGTCAGTGGCGCTATGCTCCGATCTTCATAGCGAACAGAAGCGCGCTGCCGTAACCATTCAATCGTGGAAGAATGGGGCGAATAATGGAGCGTGCTCATCGTTCCGTCCATGGCTTCTACCGTGGCGGTGCATGAGTCAACCCAATCGCCATCGTTCCAATACTCGATGCCATCGATGAGTTTGTACTCTGCGCGGTGAATGTGCCCGCACACCACGCCATCATAGCCGCGTCGTCGTGCTTCCTCTGTTACGGTTATCGAAAAGCGGCGAAAGGTTTTGCTGCTTTTCTGTAGCGCACGCCGTGCTGCAAGCGCAAGGGACCACGGTTTGAGCCCCAACCGTCGTCGGGCCCATGCCACGGGCCTGTTGAGTTTCATGAGAATTTGACAGCCGAAGTGCCCCAAGTGGCAGAGGAATTTTGTGTGCTGCATGAACAAATCAAACTCATCACCGTGAATCACCCAAAGGCGGCGTCCGTCAGCCGTGACATGAACCGCTTCGCGCTTGATGGAGATGCCATTGATAGAAGCATTGACCCAACTGCGAAAGGAATCGTCATGATTCCCTGGAATGTACACGATGTTGGTGCCTCGTTCGGCTTTCTGCATGAGGTTTCGTAGGATATTGTCGCAGTCTTCGTTCCACGACCATTTTCGGCCTAAAACCCAATGATCGATAATGTCTCCCACCAAGTAGATGGTCTCAGCGTCATGAGTCTCCAAAAATGCAAGCAGTTCGGCGGACTTGATGCCGTTCAACCCGAGGTGCCAATCTGAAAGAAAGAGAGTCCGGTAGTGTTCGGTGGGTACTTCCAGAATCTCCCCTCATTGCCATGAGGTGGTTCAACAGCATAGTCCGATGGTGGGGAGTTTTCTGACCCCTATAGAGTGATATTGAGTTTAACCAAAGCGCCCAGAGACGTACCTGGCTGTAAGTTCCTCTTTTGGATCGGCAAAAATCTTCGCCGTTTTGTCAAATTCTACAAGTCGGCCGAGGTACATGAAGCCCGTATAATCGCTTACCCGCTGTGCTTGTGACATGGAGTGGGTCACGATGACGACGGTGAAATGCTCCTTAAGTTCAAGGATCAACTCCTCAATCTTCGCAGTGGCAATGGGGTCAAGAGCAGAACAGGGTTCATCCATCAAGATGACCTCAGGCTCAACGGCGATGGTGCGAGCGATGCACAAACGCTGCTGTTGGCCACCGGACAAGCTGGTGCCCAACTCGTGAAGTCGATCGTTCACCTCTTCCCAAATGGCTGCGCGCTTGAGGGATTCCTCAACGATACGGTCCAACTCTCGACGACTGGGGGTATAGTGGAGACGTACGCCATAGCCCACGTTGTCGTAGATGGACTTCGGGAACGGGTTGGGCTTCTGGAACACCATGCCGACTCGCCGACGAATGGTGACCAAATCGGCACCTCGGCCCATGATTTCTTCACCATCAAGTTCAATCGAACCGTCAATTTTGCAAATCGGGATGAGGTCGTTCATTCGATTGAGGCAACGAAGTAACGTGGATTTGCCGCAACCGGACGGCCCAATAAGTGCCGTCACCGCATTTCGCTGGAACGGAATGGAGACGTTGTAGATGGCCTGAGCGCTTCCGTAGTGAAGGTCGAGGTTTCTGATCCACATGTGAGCATCACCATCGATATCGAGTTGCGTGGTGGAATCCGGAATCACATCTTTGTCCTCGTCTTCGGATTCTTCGGCATCGTCTTTCGCATCTTCTTCGGTGGCGTCAACATCAGCGGAGGTTTCTCCAACTTCACTTTCCATGGCCTCGTCCTGTTCCTCTGCGACTTGGTCGCCCACATCATGTTCCTCCAATTCATCAAACATTGATTCGATGAGAAGAAGTGATTCTTCGGTTGACTCGTCTCCATCAGCAGCAGAGAGCGAAAGAAGTACGGTTCTGGCTTCTGCGTGCGAAAGCTGTTCGGCGTTTTCAAATGCCTTTTCCAAGGCTGCTGTTCGTTGTTCCTCGGCCTTGCCTTTGTCGCCATCGGCGATGGTCAAGCGCTCAGCCATTTCTCTCAGTTGGTCCATTGAAACCGTGTTCTTTTCCGTTTTTTTCGTCATGTTTTCGAATACCTCCTGAAGTGGGCACGTAGAAGAATGGCTGCTGAATTCACAATCACAAGGGTACCAAGTAACACCAAGGAAGCACCCGCAGCTGCTACCTTGAAGCCAATAGCTGGCATGTCCGTCCACCGGTACACCTGGACGGGAAGAACCGTGTAGAAACCTCGATCGTTTGAATCCGGGCCAACATACTCGGATGGGTCGGATGAGAACGGCCCTCGGTCAGCCCAAAGTGGAATGTTTTGGAGGTGGGGTTCGATGCCTGGGAACCACGCAAACAAGCCGTCCAATGAAGGTGAAACCTGGTAGGAGACATAGAAGAACGCATCGGGCTCGGTGAACACCGAAGCAACAGCACCGACCAGAATCAATGGCGCCGCTTCACCCATGATTCTTGACATGGCGAGGATGGTTCCTGTCATCATCCCTGGCATGGCATGGGGAAGGACGTGGTCTTTGGTCACCTGCCACTTCGTACAGCCCAGACCAAAGGCTCCATTTCGCAGTGAGGGGGGAACGGCACGCAAGGCTTCTTGTGAAGAGATCACAATGGTGGGCATGGCCATGGTGGCCATCGTCATACCGGCTGTCATCACGGTCCCACCAAGCCCCAAACCAATGCCGCGATCGGTCAAAAACATGGCTAAACCAAACAGACCGAACACGATAGCTGGAACTCCAGCAAGATTGGTGATGAGCGCTTGAATCATACGTCGAAGACGGTTGTTTGGTGCGTATTCCTCAAGCCAAATCGCAGCACCGATGGACAACGGAATGGCGAAGAGCATGGTGTAGCCAACGACATAAACGCTGCCCCAGAAAGCAGCTCTCAGTCCTGCTTTGTACGGCTCGGAGGAGGTGAAGTCCGACCAAACAAACGGAATATGAACAGCCAAAGGTATCGTGAAGAACGCAATGGTAAGGGCCACCAACGAAGCCGTAATCCATCCTTGACGACCTTTCACAACCAATTTGAGTCGGTCAAACTGAATGTTCTCGGTTCGGGTCAATTGCAGCCCAGCCAAAACAAGACGTTTGACGCCCGACATAATGAGCAAGAGCATGATGGCTCCGACGAGCCATCCTTCGATGAAGATCCATTGAAGCGCGATGAACATGACCAGGCCGGTGAACAAAAGGAGGCCGAGATCGACCAAGCCATCGGCCCGAGGGACGCGAGTTTCGGGACGAATGCCAAAGATTTCTGAAATTGAAACCATCAAAGCAATTCCAGACATGATGGCGACGGCCCCGCCGATGGTGAACGTGAACGGGATAAGGAGCGTTTGTTGGTTTTCTGAAAATGTACTCAAGAACATAGAGGCGAACACGATGAAGAAGGCAAGGCGAAGGAGGATGCCGACAAGTCGCCCGATGAATTCCGCAGCGAAGGAACACCAGGACCATTTCGTGAGAACGTCTTCCTCCAGCTCTTCGCTTCCAAGGGCAATCAACATCGAACGTGTACGCATGAGGATGGCGTTGGGTTTTCTCATCACGAGTAACATCCCGACCAGCCCGAGCATCCCGAGAAGGGGAAGGGTTGGGTCGCGTTCAACGTACATCGCTTCACCGGACTCAGTTCGCTGAGGTGCAGCGCATTTCTCAAGCCAAATGAGTTGGTCAAGATAGCGAACCTGCTCACACCAAGCCTGTGCTGTGGTGGGAGGTTGGGCAACCAGTTCCTTGGCTTTATCACAGTCAAAGGCTGCAAACGCTGGGTCGTTGGATTTGTAGTTCTCAGCGCATTTGGTGACAGCAAGTTCACTTGCGTGCAACCACAACTCAGGAATTTCGGCGAGTGATGGTTGTCCCTCAAACGCTTTCTCTGCTGAATGGCCCTGCCCGTCGACCAAATTTGGAACGCCATCACCATCGATATCGCGATCTTTGATTTCATCATGAACGCCATCGTTGTTTTCATCGTTTTCTGCGACCCAATCGACATAACTCAGCGGTGTCTCCTGCGTATATCTTCCAACACCCGGGCAGTGTTCCGGGTGGCCCTGTACGGGGTTTTCTGCATTATCGGCATCGATGTCGTCGTCGCAAACATCGATGATGCCGTCGTTGTCCAAGTCCACATCATCAATGAATCGAACCTGGAACCAATCCAACGGGTTGCCCAGAGCAAAACCGCCGATTTCATTGTACGAGGTTTCACGGGCATCGGCAGCAGGTCCTGCCGTTTGCACGTAGGTTACCGTGTAATTCATCGTATGGCTGATGAATAACCAATTGGTGCTCAGCCCTCCCGACGGTTTGAGTTCAACGTGAGCCGTATCAAATGCACCATCGACGATGGAAACGGATGAGGACGAGGCCCCTGTTGGCGTGATGGCTACTGTGAGTTCTATCGTTTTGGAACGCCCAGAATCGGCGGTGGGTTCGATTTGGTATCCATTCTCGTTGGAAAATTCTCCGATGACGGCAGCGCCAACCTGTCCCGAGGTGAGTATGTAGGCAGAAGTTTCTGCCTTGGTGCAGAATTCGGGCACGAAGGTTTTGATGGTGGATTGGGGGTCAAGCACGGCAGCGGGTAGTTGGGTGAAATCAATGATGTCCCAGGATCTGTTGGATTTGTTGTAGATGCTCGCTAGTTCAACATCTGAGAACGTTGAGACGCCCGTCGCAGACCGATTGAGCCAGAGGTCCCCGTCGCCCCGGAAGAGAGGTTCAACGGGCGTGTAATGGACCCAAAGCTTGCCGTCAGCGAAGGCTTCAGGGTAGGGGGAGATGTATTCCAGAACACCATCAAGGAAAACATCGTCTTCGGCAGAATCCCAACGTAGACCTTTCCAAACCCACCGGGAGCCGTCATCACTGTCAACCCAAAAATCTCCCATGCCCGGTGTTGGGGCCGTTGAGCGATTGAAGATGTTAATGCGAGTGGAGGCACCAGTGTCGTAGATCAATCCCTCTTGGCCCTCGCCCGGCAGCAGGTCAAAAATGTTCCATGGCTCCACTGGTTTGTAGGTGATGGGGGCCAAGCCTGCGTTACAGAGCGCCCGCTCCAAATCTTCTTCCAGGTCAAAGGTCGACTCGCCTTGAAGGGATGTGAATCGTTCACCTTTGTTGTTAAATGCTTCAAAAGAAGTCTCAACCCATGAGGCTTCGATGGTCACATTGGACCGTTCTTGGCGAAGGTCGTCGGCGTCCCAAGTTGGATCATATGTCTCAGCTTTCCACGAAAGTTGGGTTTGAGCAACGGTTTTGACAGGGTAGCGTACACCGTCGACTTCAATCTCCTCCTCAGGAACAAAGGCTTCCTCGGAAATTTGAGACAACAACGTCACCAGGGCGATTCCGCACATCACCGCAATGGACACAAACACGCCCTTTCCGATGCGTGCTGAGAGATACCGTCGGCTCAGTGAGCGTTGAGGGAGATGGATGGTTCCGAACAGGCTGGGCCTGGTGTCAACGGGGTCTTCCTTTTCAGGAAGTTTGGTCTCTTCCTCGGCGCTCAATCGTAAGCCTCCCGGAAGCGCGTCATGATTTTGTGGCCCACCATGTTGAGGCCGAGGGTAATAGCGAACAGGTACAAGCCCACAGCAAAGAGGGAATAATACGGCGTGGTACCAATTGGTAATTCCCCGCCGATCCGTTGAGCGATGTAAGCGGTCATGGTTTGAGCTGAACGGAACATGTTGTCTGAGAACGTAGCCAGTGTTCCAACTGAGAGCGTGACGGCCATGGTCTCACCGATGGCACGGGAAAGAGCGAGGATGATGGAGGCCAAGATTCCTGAAAGGGCCGATGGCATCGTGACACGGGCCGTTGTTTCAGTGGTGGTCGCGCCAAGGGCGTAGGAGGCTTGTCGCAGACTGTCGGGAACGGCACGAAGGGCGTCTTCAGAGAGGGAGGCGATCAACGGCGTGATCATGACGCCGACCACAATGGCTCCGTTGAGTGGATTGAACAATTGTGGTTCCTCAGAAATCCAACCTCGTTCCAAAAACATGGTTCCAAGGTCCACCACCATGGGAGCGATGACGACGAAAGCAAAGAAGCCGTAGACAACGGAAGGGATGCCTGCCAGCAATTCGAGAATGGGTTTGACAATATTCGCGGTTCGAGGACTGGCGTACTCGGAGAGAAACACGGCCGTACCAAGCCCGATGGGTATGGCGACCACCAACGCACCGAGAGCCACCTGGAGGGTTGTCTGGAGGAGGGAATTTACACCCATGTGCAAGTCGCTGGTGACCGTGACGGTTTCGCCTGCTGAACGGACGTCGGTTTTCCACCATGTTTGGGTGAAGAATTCACCCAAGGACCCGTTCACTCGAGCAACGACGTCGAAATACATGAAGGCGAGAGTAAGGATGACCACCACAGTGAGAATCGCTCGTGTATCACCATCAATGGTTGCAAATCTGGTCGTACCTGCTTGATTGCGGGAGTCCGACACCACGGTGGTGAGGGCCACCAACGACAACGCCAGAGCAATCGTATGCCCTGTTTGCACGGAGTAAAACTCAACGATGATCAAGAAGGTGGACAGCGCTGCCAAACAGGCAAGGGAAAGTGGAACTTTTCCATCAAGGCGCCACCCGAAGAAGACGAGGATAAGGCAAACAACGCACAGGAGAAACAGGACGCTGGCTTGAGGAGGGGCGAGGAGCGACATGAAGCCAATGGCGGTGAGGGCGAGAGCGTTCAAGCGAAGAGCAGGGGTCCATCGGTCGATTTGTTCCACTGGCATGTTTTGAAGCCAGCGTGGACTGACGAAGGTTGCGATGACAATCAACAGCGTGAGTAGTCCGAGAAAAAGGCCGACGCGGTCAACGTTTGGGTTGTAGATATCGGCATCGTAGGAATTTGGTAATCCATCTCCATCGATGTCCTCATCGAGATAATTTGCAATGTTGTCGCCGTCGATGTCGTTGTCGAGAATGGTTCCTGCTCCGTCAATAGCGTCGTTGGCGACGCCGTCTTGGTCAACGTCCTCTTGGGCGGTTTCGTTCCACACCCAAAGGGTGACCCACCATTCTCTGGCCAGTTCTGGGTTTTGTTTGTGTAGAATAAGGGCGCCCTCGTTTTCAACGATCAAACCAAGAGGGACCTTGGGGTATGCTTCGTCCCACATGGTTGGATTTGCTTCAAAGTACTCAGCCAGATAGGTTCTTTCTTCGTCTAACGCAGGACCTGTGATGCTTGTTCCATCGGATTGAGAAAACGTTGAACCCACACGATCACTATCGTCGGAATAAGTTTGCGAATCCTCGTCCCATTCAAACCGATCAATGAACGGTTCAGCAAGCACCACTTCGTGTTCCATGTCCCAATCGACGATACAAAACGCATCCAGCCAGAGCGGGTCTGACAATTTACCATCGTCGTAGACGGCGGCCTCTTTGATGCCTGCTTTCACATCCTCGTGCCAGTCCTGTGGCGGCTTGTATGCATCAACACCACAGCCGAAACCTCGATAGAACTTGGAGCCGGACTCAAAGAGAACAAACACAATGCCTGCTGTGATCATGATCACGGTGGCTGCTAATGCAAACAGCACCACGCCTGGCGCGGCCTCCTCAACACGTCCACGCCAGCGCATCGACCCTGCGGTGGATGCTTGCTTCCGTGGGGCTGTTGATTTGGATTTAGCTGAACGGACACGTTTCGCTTCGCTTTCAGGCTTCTCCACATCTGGTGGTGTGGCTAAGTCGTCTTCGCCGCTCACCAAGATACCTCCCAACTGGACAAGATTGTGTCGAGAAGCCGAGCAGGGTGGGAAGAAGTTGCACAAGTCCCCATGGTACACCCTCTCGTTGGCTTGTGCCGACAAATGCTGTGTAGTTTGGGCGGTTCTTGCTTATTCCTATATAGTCTATTGAGCACTCTACCCATGGTGGCGGGTGACCGGCCTCAGCTGGCCACCCGCCGATGTTGGGTATCGACGATTGTCCGCTCTCAATACACGCCTTCTGCAGCGATGCGGCGGTACATCTCTTGCCAGGTAGCGTCGTCAAGTGGGACGTAGCCTACTTCAGAGATCACCGCAGTACCATCGCCAGAGTACGCCCAGAGGAGGAAGGAGGAAACAACCTCCCACTTGTCGTTGTTCACGTTCATGAACAGCGGGCGTGAAAGCGGCGAATAAGAACCGTCTCGAACCGTGTTTGCGTTTGGTGCAACTGCATCTTCAGGCGCGTCTGCGACACCGTGCGTCATGTTGTCAGCGATTGGCGCTGCAGACAGCGTAGCCTGGTTCTCGGCGTAGTATGCGAAGCCGAAGTAGCCAATGGCAGCTTCATTGCCCGTGATGGTGTTGACCAACACGTTGTCGTCCGAGGATTGTGTGCCTGTTCGGAATCCTGCAGAGGCTTCGTCGAGGACAGCCTCGAAGAAGTACTCATAGGTGCCAGAGGCGGCATCGGGGTACGCAAGCACAATTTCGGCGTCAGGGCAGGAGGCGTCGAGTTCGGACCACTTGTGGGTGGTGTCGTCGCCGTCGCCGTTGGGCGTGATGCTGGACATGTCGAGGCCGGCAGCGGTCAACTCGGTGGCGGTCTCAGCAGAGAACATCCAGCGGAGTTGGCCGACGCTCAGTCCGCCGAGCGTGTTGACACAGGTTTCGGCAGCGCTGCCTTTCTTCATCACGACGGACAGTCCATCAACAGCGACCACGAGTTGGGTCACCGAGATGGTGGTGTCGCCGACCAGGCAGTTCAGTTGACCGTTTTCATCGACCGTTCCTTCGGTGGCCTTCCAGTCTCGGGACATGTCGCCAATGTCAACAGGGGTTCCCTTAGCGGAGTTGGCACACACACGGCCAGCGCCTGAGGAGGAGCCGCCGGATTCCACGGTGATGGTGGTGTCGGGACAAAGTGTGTTGTCTTGGAAGTCTTCAGCCCATGCTTCTGCGAGCGGGAGGACCGTCGAGGAGCCTGCGATCGAGATGCTCTTGGCACCGCCACAGAACTCTTCGTCAAACCATTCGCTGTTGCCAGCGGCCGTCATGCCTGCGAGGTAGAGCCAGCGACTCATGAACATCTGAGCCTCTTGGTTCTCGTTCAGACTCACGTAGCCGACTTCGCCAACCTTGGACTGGCCGGTTTCCGTGAACAGACCGAAGTGCATGAACGGAAGGGTGTCTTCCAGCGTTGATGCATCGATGAGGAGGTTCATGAAGAGCGGGCGAGACAGTGGGTTGTACGAAC
>JBMSEL010000049.1:0-10500 GCA_049412325.1 Candidatus Poseidonia sp. | reverse complement strand
TTAGAGTAGGCTACGGCGGATAATAAACGCCGGTTGGGATGTCCGTGGGACCCCATCATTCCGTGTGCTGAAGACGCCAATGCATCTCCATCAGCCGGCACACAGCAGGGGCCCACCGGCGTTTGAGGGATGGGTGATAGCGAAGCTCAGGATTGACCTTCACCAACCAACGGTACAATTCATCCACTGCTTCATCCAAATTTGGCATGACAACTCCAACAGCCACCTTTCCTTTCTCCGGTATGTACGATATGTCCTCTTCGAGCATGCGTTGTATGCGGTCATTGGGCATCGAAAACAGGAGACAGAGTTGCCGCCGAAGTTGATGTGGAAGACCGTTTGCTCGTTGCCCCGGCTGAACATAGGATTCGTCAGGCGTTGGCCCCGGAACGCGACTCGATCGACGTCCCTTTGGGCCTCGTTTTGAGCGTAGGGCTTTGGCAAAAGATGCCGAGATGCGAAGCGTATGTTGCCGGTTGCGTACGCATCGTTCCCCACATTCACCTTTGCATCCACTCTCGTGAATGATACCTGTTTGCTCCCAGAATCGCCCGTGAGTGATGCCAGAATCCGAATGCTTTGCTCGTTTGACATAGCGGTAGGACCGGAGTTCGGCCAGTGTGGGGATGTTGTCGCCCATGATGAGAGCTGGCTTTCGCAGGATATATACATCACCAAAAAGCGATATAGTATCGGGCTGAAAAATTGTGAAATGGATACTGAGAGGATGCCTTTTTTCGAAATTTTATATGGTATAATAATAGTATACATACGTAGCAACAACGAGTTGCGAGGAGAGAAAAAAATGGAAGAAAACACATTGACCCACGGCGCTTACAACGAGACAGGTTACACAACCTACACCCACGACCAACTACCCGAGCTTTCCGCGTCCGACCTTCACGTCGCCGCCACCCCTGCAGACATTGAGTTCATGGCCGAATTCATGGCCAGCGAGAACGTCGGCCGGTACAACTGGTTTGACCGACGCGGATTCACGCTGCAAAACGCTGGCGCTGGCGTGCTCCGCTGCATCCATCTTGTCGACGCGGAGTACGCCTTCTTGTGCTTGGCCATGGCAAACGAGACCATCAAGCTCGCTGGCGGTGTCCTTGAGTTGGCTCCTTACACCGTCGTTCGCCCCATGACTCGAGAGGCCGACACCCAGCCAGCCTCTGCTGAGGCCCCTGCGTCTTCCGCGCCAGTGACCGTTGGCATGGAGGTGGCTTGAATGTGGCTGTTTGTTTCCGGCGGCTTCCTGTCCGTCGTCGCTCACCGCACGCAGCCTGAGGACCTCCTGGTTCGCGCCCGCCATCCTGATCACATCCACGCCGTCTTCCCCGAGGCAGAGGTGATTCACACACCCAGTGGCGACTACCCCTATCGAGCTGCTGTTTCGCGCATTGTTGTTGAGGCCGCCATCGCCAACTACGTCCACACCATGGTGTATGACAACTTCAAAGCCAGCATTGACAACTTTGAGTACCACGACGTTTGTCTTGAGGTTTGGAAAGCCATGTGGGCCTACGGCAACCGCCACCGCAGGGGGGGGGTTTGAGTGCGAAACAGCACCACGCACCCGCTCTACGTCTCGTGGCTGCCCCTCGATGGCGACCTTGGCCAACTTGGGATGACCCTTTGTCCAGGGAAGTATCAGCCCGTGGCGTCAACAGGAAGCTGGGACCGTCAACTCGACGTTGACGTCCAGGCGCTGCTCGACATGGGCGTTTCCCATCTCATCAGTCTCATCACTGATGAAGACATGCGAATGCTGCGAGTGGAAGACCTTCCCCAACAGGTGCAAACCAGTGGCCTCACTTGGGACCATCTTCCCTTTGCCGATACCACCGCGCCCACTGAGGTTTGGATGGAACAGGCCAGCCCCGTGTTGAACGGCATCATCGCCACGATTCCAGAAGGCGCCAAGGTGGTTGTCCATTGCATGGGGGGCTTGAGCCGCGCAGGGACCTTTGCCTCGCTGTACCTTTGGTTGCGAGGCATGGACATGCGGGAGGCCATCAACACGGTCCGAGAAATTCGGAGCCCACATGCGATCAATCAGCGCCAAGTGGCTTTCTTGATGGGCATGGCTGACGGTGACGGTGGTGTTCTGCAAGAATCAGAGGGTTCCGTTTGAGAACCGGTCCCAAAATTATCTCAAGAGCATATAAATCGGCAAAGAAAGAAGGAATGGGGAGAACATGAAGAACAATCCGACCAATGAAATGATGCAATTGATTGCAAACCACGTCCATCACAGCGAGTACGAGTACTATCTTGATGAAGCGAAGCTCAGTGTCGAGGAACTGCTCTCCTTGAGCCATGAATTGTACAATCTTCATTCAGCCCGCTGGAACATCCAAGAGGCGGCCAACAACCACGGCGTGAATCCCTTTGATGTCATCTCTTTGCTTGAGGCTCGTGTTGCCATCCTTGCCCGATGCGGAAACGAAGGTTACGCTGATTGGATGCAAGATATGTGGGATCTTGCTATTCGATACTCCGACCAAGCCGGACTCAGTCGCAAGTTCAGTCTCTTCGCTGAATTGGTTGCCTCGACCAAGGCCGATCTCTCCCGAGAGGAGCGTTCTGTTTTGTTCTACACCCGCACCCTCAACCGACTTGCGTTGTTGACTGACTACTGGATTGGTGAAGAAGAAGCAAGACCGTTGTGGCAAGAACTCATGGAGTATGCCCTTGCTTCGATGGTTGGCGATGAACAACATGAGGTGCTGAACATCATCAAAGGCAATGCACCTTGGTTCGCCCAAGAAAACGAACCACATTTCCAATTCTGACCTTTCATCAAGTGACGGGTGTGAGGACAATGGAATGGGAACCAAGTGAAGGATTGGTAGCATGGGGCAACGAACATTTTGGCACGATGCCCGTGGGCGGCGTCTGGGCGCCCGATGACAGCGGTGTGCAATATCAAAAGTTGAGCCACACGAGTTTTGTGCTCATCTTCCTGCTGGACAATCCACTCGCTCAAGAATACCACGAGAAATTTACGAAGTTGATGGCCGTTTGTGGTTATACCCTTGCGGACTGAGACATTGGCGGGCGATGGAGGATTCGAACCCCCGTCTCCGGCTCCGAAGGCCGGAAGGATATCCAGACTACCCTAATCGCCCGTAGAACCCCCGAGAGGCCCCCCCTTCTTGAAGAAGGCGGGTGGCGTGGCTCGTCCATGGCGCGCTCCCTCCCGTGCATTCCAAGCGGATGTTCGGCGTGTTGCCGGGAGACCACGATGCCCATCACGCAGGCCGAAGCCTCTCGGTTGGCTCGACGAACCGGCATGAAGCAGGAGGAGTTCTCCGTGGTGAATGACGGCGCCCTCACCTTGCTCAACAACGCGCAGACCCGTGCATGCGTCTTCCTCCTCACCGATTCCGCTGACCTGAACGCCGAGGGCATGTGCTCGGTGTATGAGATCCGCCCGAAGGGTTGCCAAACCTACCCCTACGTGCTCAACCACGAGGACCGCGCTGTGCTCGATGAAGGCTGTCCACATCGCTCTCAATTCCCCCCGCCCCCGGAAGGCACCGATGTGGTCTTGCTCAACCTTGAGGAACGCATCGTGCGTGAAGGATCAGCCGACTGAGGCTTCGGTGGACCCGTTCCACATGCACCGATTGTGGGGCCCAACCGCACGATTCCACCAACCTTCGCACGTCCGACCAATCGCCGTTCAGCAAGGCAAAGGGGTGGTCAAGTGGCAGGGCATCCGTGGTGTGTTCGGTGAGCGGATGAAGGGGGAGAATGAGGACGAAACCTGCTTCGGGATGGGCGACATCTCGGGCGCTGCGAAGCGAGGCTTCCAGCAGTGGGTCGCTGGCCATGCTGCCGTGGGAGTTGCGGCCATAAGGTGGGTCAAGCACAAATCCAGCGACCCTTCCAATCCACGCATCAGGAAGAACATCAGGCAGTCGTGTGGCATCACCCCGTTTGACGGTGGCGTGTTCTGGCCCATCTCCACCATGGGCCCATCGAAGGTTGGCGTTGGCTCCCTGCACCATTTCCGAATGAATGTCGATGCCGATGGCGTTTCGTCCGCTCAGTGAAGCCTCGATGAGGAAGCCGCCGGTGCCGGTCATCGGGTCCACCACCGGGCCTCGTTCAAGCGGTCCAGCGGCGAGATTCACGGCCAGACGAGCGAGCGTCGGGTCAAGGCTGACCGGTTTGAAGAACGGTCGTTCTCCTGCCCTCCGTTCGCCGTTTGAGAAGGCGGCCTGGCCGTCCCCTTCCATCCAACCGGAGGCCAGTGAAGCGGTCGAGCCGTCCGCCACCAAAGCCAGCACGTGGTCGGGCGCGTCAAGGTCAACGGTATAGCCCCGGTCGAACAGGACGCCACCGAGTCGTCGCGAAAGTTCAGACGTGCTCCAACCAGGAATCTTTGCTCCCTGTTTCCAAGCCCGTACGGCTACCGTCCCTTCCACGGGGTGAGCATCAACATAGCCGGTCATGAGGTCCAACCAAGCCTCGGAGGTCGTGTCGTGCGTGGTCGAGACCACGGCATCGAGGAGAAAGCACTGCAAACCACTCGCTAAACGAAGGGCGTGTGCTCGCCGCTCTTCATTTCCGCCGGTGACACGAACCCACCGAGGCGAGACCTCGGTGTCGATACGAGCGTCGGGAAGAAGGGCGATAAGTTCGGCCTTGGCCAACCCGGGGTGCCAACCGCGCAGGCACGCCAACATGTCGCCCATGACCCATCCTATGGCTCAGCCTTCTTGATGGAATCGTAGGCGAACGGCTACATACGGTGACCTGTTGTTTGGCCCATGGGCTGCAACCTCAAGGACATCGCTCCTGCAGAACAGACCAGTCTCAAGGATTTGGCTGGCAAGAGGGTCGGCATTGACGCCTTCTTGACGGCCTTCCAGTTCCTGACCACGATGCGCGACCGCTCGCCTCAGGGTGACGGCATGCCGCTGCGCGACGCCAACGGCAACCCGGTGTCTCATCTGATGGGATTCCTTCACCGGACGGCCACCCTGCTCTCAATGGGCATCAAACCCGTCTACATCTTTGACGGCACGTCGCCCGAACTCAAGGCCGACGAAATGGCGGCTCGACGGGCACGACGCCTTGAGGCGGAAGCCGTCCACAAGGAAGCGCTCGCCGCTGGAGATTTTGCATTGGCTCAGAAGATGGCCGCCCGCATCATGCACTATTCTCCACAGATGGTGGAAGAGACGCAACGGCTGCTCGACCTCATGGGTGTTCCCTGGGTGACCGCTGCAGCAGAAGGTGAAGCCCAAGCCGCTGTGATGGCTGCCAAAGGCCAACTCGATGTGGTCGCAACCCAGGACTGGGACGCCCTCCTCTACGGCTCACCCGTCCTTGTTCGCAACCTGATGGATGACGGCACCAAGCGCTACGGGCGCGTGGTTCACGCCCAGTCCATCGACTTGGACGAGATGCTTGCAAGCAATGAGCTCACCCGAGAGCAACTCGTTGACCTCGCCATTATGATCGGCACCGACTACCACCCGGGCATCAAGGGCATTGGACCCAAGACCGGCCTGAACCTCATCAAGAAGCACGGTACGCTTGAAGCGGTCTGTGAAGCCAAGGAAAAGGAGGTGCCAGAGCGGCTGGCAGAAATTCGTGAAATCTTCCTCAATCATCCCGCCGTGGACGTGGAGGAAGCCGACCTCAAGCAGGGCCAAGTCGATCGCGCCGGGCTCGTTCAATTCCTTCAGGAGGAGCGCCAATTCAGCCAGCGTCGCATGGACCAAGCCTTCGAGAAACTCAAGGAAGGCGGCTACCTTCGTGAAGGCGGTCAAACCTCGCTGTTTTCGTTTGACGGCTGAATGAAACGGAGCGGACTGGCCAGCGTCATCACGCCCTTGTGCTCAACAAGTCCGCCGCGAGCCTCGGTCTGCACGTCGGCCAGCGCTTCGTTCACGGTGTTGACCGGCGCACAAGGAATACCCTTCAGCAACCCTTCGAGGGTCGCTCGGTCCTGCTTTGAAACGACTGTTTGTACTGCAGCCTCTACCGCCGAGCGGTCCTCAATGCGCGCACTGTTGTCCTTCCAGTGGTCGGGCACGTCCATGTTCAATGCCGCCACGAGTTTGTGCCACTGGTTCTCGGTGCCCACGCCGATGGCAAACCATCCGTCGCTCGCCTCAAAGGCCTTGTAGGGCACGAGGTTGGGGTGAGCGCTACCCATGCGGCCGGGCGTGACCCCTGCCAAAGCATTGTGCCCTTGATTCACGAGGGAGGCCAGCGCCGTATCCCAAAGGGAGATGTCGATGCGAGCTCCTTGGCCGGTCTTCTCACGGTGATAGAGGGCCGCCAAAATGGAGGACACAGCGTTCATGCCGGTCATGACATCAATCCACGCCACGCCGACTTTGGCTGGCCCACCTTCGGCGTCGCCGGTGATCGACATGATGCCGCTTCGTGCTTGCATCGTGAGGTCAAACGCCACCTCATCCCGTCGAGGGCCGTGTTGGCCGTAGCCGGAAATGCTGCACACGATGACATGGGCAGGAACCTCTCCCACGATGGCGTCAAAGGTGCCGGGTTTGAAGTTCTCAACGACAACATCGACGGAGGCGACCAAGGTGCGGATTCGCTCTTGCTCTTCCTTGATGTTGACCGTCTCGATGCGTTTTCCACGGTTGCACGATAGGAAATACGAAGCGACCTCCTCGCCATGAAATCCAGGTTGAAAGGGCGGACCCCACGAACGGGTGTCATCGCCCCAAGGGGCTTCGAGTTTGAGCACTTCTGCCCCAAGGTCGCCCAATGTTTGGGCCGCATGAGGGCCAGCGAGAATGCGGGAAAGGTCGAGCACACGAACGCCAGATAGCGGTTGCATACGCAGGGCTTAACCGGGACTCAATTCAACCTATGCGTCAGCTTCGACGCCGTGTTGTTGGATCGGCTCGAGAAATCAAGCGTTCTTGTCGGCCTGGACCTGGACACGAATGGCTTGAGCAGCAGCCTTGGCTTCCTGCATGGCCTTTCGCACACGGGTGCCGGCAGCACTGTTGCCCTTGTCGTGCTTTGCAGCATCACCAAGAGCGGCGGTCAAATCGTCAATCATCTTCTGTACCATAGCCTCAACGGACATAAACCTCGGTCCGGAAAGTCGGTTCTTAGGGCTTGCCGTGAAAATCAATGAACGGCGAGGGTGGAAACCCACTCGCCTTTTGCGAGGGATTGAAAACCCTCACCACTGACCCCCCACCACAGGGGAGACACCATGGGGTTTGCTCGACGGTCCACGCAACCTGACCCGGACCCCGTTACCACCCAAGAATGGCGCGACTCCATCCGTGCTGTCGCCGAACAGTGGGGCGAGGAAGAAGCACGTCGCCTTCTCCATGCCACCGTTGACGCCGCTAAGGATGCAGGCGTTGAAATCGAAGTCGTGGAAACGCCTTACCTCAACACGATTCATCCTGACGACCAGGGCACGTACCCCGGTGATTTGGCCGTGGAAGAACGCCTCCACGGCATCATCCGCTGGAATGCGATGATGATGGTCACTCGGGCGAACAAATACTTCGACGGCATCGGCGGCCACATCTCCACCTATGCTTCCGCCTCGCACGCTTGGGAGATTGGATTCAACCACTTCTTCCGAGGCAAGGATGGCGGGTCCTCTGGCGACCATTTGTACTGGCAGGGCCACGCTTCACCAGGCGTTTACGCCCGAGCCTGGCTTGAGGGAAGATTGACCCACGAGCACATCGAAAAGTTCCGACAGGAGGTCGGCGGCCAAGGCCTCTCCAGTTACCCGCACCCTCGCCTCATGCCGGACTTCTGGGAATTCCCAACCGTCAGCATGGGCCTCGGTGCCATGACGGCCATCCATCAGGCCCGCTTCAATCGCTACCTCGAAGACCGTGGCTTGGCCACCACCACCGCCTCTCGGGTTTGGTACACCATGGGCGACGGCGAATCCGACGAGCCGGAATCGCTCTCACAACTTTCTCTCGCCGGCAGAGAAGGCCTTGACAACATCGTGATGACGATGAACTGTAACTTGCAACGTCTCGACGGCCCCGTCCGAGGTAATTCCAAGATCGTCCAGGAGCTGGAAGGCCGCTTCCGGGGCGCTGGATGGAACGTCATCAAGGTGCTCTGGGGCAGTTCGTGGGATGACCTCTTCGCTCGAGACACGCAAGGCCTGTTGGCTGCTCGCCTCAACGGCTTGGTCGACGGTGACGAGCAGCGCATCATGACCGCAGATGGCGCCACCATCCGCAAGGAACTGTTCAACTCCGACGGCTTGGCTGCGCTGGTCAGTGATTTTTCCGATGAAGATCTCGAAGCGCTGTGCGCCGACGTCGGCGGCCACGACTTCACCAAACTCCATGCGGCCTATGCGGCGGCTACGGCTCACAAAGGCCAGCCCACGGCCGTGTTGATTCGAACCATCAAGGGCTACGGACTCGGACCTGCGTTTGCCGGCCGCAACACCACGCACCAGAAGAAGAAGGCCGACATGGAAACGATGCAGTTCATGCGCACCGACCTCGGTCTTTCCTTCACGGACAAGGACCTCGAATCTTACCCCTACGTCATGCCAGAGGATGTTCCGGACCTCGTCGCTTACGCCAAGGAACGCCGAGGCGCCTTGGGAGGTTCAATGCCAAAGCGCGTGGTACCAAGCGAGGCGATTGAACTCGCCGATGCCAAAGCCTACGCCGAGTTTGATGATGGCACGAAAGGCACCATGGAGGTCTCCACCACGATGGCGTTTGTACGCGTGCTCCGGGCGCTCATGAAGGACAAGGCCTTCGGTCAGCGGGTGGTCCCCATCATTCCCGACGAGGCGCGAACCTTCGGTATGGATCCCCTCTTTGCCGAGTTTGGCATCTACCACCCGGAAGGCCAGTTGTACAAACCGGTCGACCACAACGTCCTGATGAAGTACAAGGAATCGGCGAAGGGCCAGTTGTTTGAAGAGGGCATCAACGAAGCCGGTGCAACCTCCACCTTCATCGCCTCTGCCACCTCCTACTCCACGCACCTTTACCCCACTGTGCCGTTCTACACCTTCTACTCCATGTTCGGCTTCCAGCGCGTGGCTGACCTCATCTGGTCCGCGGCTGACCAGCGAGCTCGCGGCTTCCTGATGGGCGCCACTTCCGGACGTACCACGCTCAACGGCGAAGGACTCCAGCACCAAGACGGGCACTCGCTCTTGATGGCCCACACCAATCCTGCCGTGCGAGCGTGGGACCCCGCCTTCGCCTACGAGTTGGCCACCATCATCCGACACGGCATCGAAGAGATGTACGTTGAGAACCAAGACGTGCTTCACTACATCGCCATTTACAACGAAAACTACCCGATGCCGCCGAAACCCAAAGGCGCTGACGAAGGCATTGTGAAGGGGATGTACTTGCTTCGGGGCGCCCCGAAGGGCGACGGGCCGCTCGTTCGCCTCATCGGCTCGGGCCCCATCATGGTCCAAGTGTTGGATGCGGTCGAGAAGCTCGAGACCTATGGTGTGCGCTGTGAAATCTACTCGGCGACCTCCTACGGAGAACTCCGCCGAGAAGGCTTGGCCTGCGACCGGCACAACCGTCTCCATCCTACCGAGGAGATTCAGATGCCTTACGTGGAAACCCTTCTTGCAGAACCGCTGCCCACGATTGCGGTGTCTGACAACATGGCGGCCGTCCCGGACATGATTCGCCAGTGGGTCAGTGGACCCTACACCGTGCTCGGTACGGACGGTTTTGGCCGCTCCGACACCCGGGAGGCGCTCCGCCGCTTCTTCGAGATTGACGGTGCCGCCATTGCGCTCGCCGCCCTCTCGTCCCTCGTCCGCGAAGGCGAACTTGATGCCAAGGTCTACGCCAAGGCGGAGAAGAATTTCGCCGTCTCCACCGACCGAGACGACATTGCTTCGCTCTGATTCATTCAGTTCATGCGAACGCCTTTTTTTATCGATCAGGTTTTCAGGATGCTTGAATGAACATACACTATTGATGCCTCTATTCTTCTCAATGAAGTTAGGAGGGAAACACGATTCCTGCGTGTGGTATCCATAGATTATGCGAAAAAGCCTTGCTCTTTTACTAATGGCCTTACTGTTGACCTCCACCACGCTTGCGGGATGTTTGGAAGGCAGCGATGACGACGAAAACGATACCAGCGAGGTGAAAACGACGCTCGTCTCCCTCGAAACCGCCAGCACCTCCGATTGTGCGAACGGCGGTACCCTGATTCACACCGGTTTGGACACCGACGGCGATGGAACGCTCTCCACCTCTGAAATCACCGCTACACAAGCCGTGTGCAACGGTGCAGCCGGAGCCGATGGCTCCAACGGTGCGAACGGTGCTGATGGTTCCAACGGTGCTGATGGCGCAAATGGTGCTGACGGTGCTGACGGTGCTGATGGTTCCAACGGTGCTGATGGCGCAGATGGTGCTGACGGTGCTGACGGTGCTGACGGTGCTGATGGCGCTGATGGCGCCGACGCCACCGGCTGTTCGGACCAAGCCCTGCACGACTCCCAAT
>JBMSEL010000002.1:0-99249 GCA_049412325.1 Candidatus Poseidonia sp. | reverse complement strand
TCCGAAAGGGTAGGCGCAATTGGGCCACTGGAAGGAGGTTTTTAGATGCCACGCCTTGCTTTGTTGCACCTGTTGATTCAAACCGAAGAAAGCAGTGGCAAACCTCCTCACCATTTGACTTATGGACTGAGCGGCTAAGGTTGTTGGCAATAGGTGGAGACCATGGCAAGCGGACGACGAAAAATTGCGGTGATTGGGGCAGGGAATGTAGGCGCTACATGCGCATTTGTGCTGGCCCAGATGAAGGTGGCCGACATCGTTCTCCTCGATATCTACGAAGGATTTGCAAAAGGGAAAGCCCTTGATATGTCTCAAAATGCAAACGTCCTCAATTACGACGGAACGATCACGGGCACGGCAGACTACAACGACATTGCCGGTGCTGAAGTTGTCGTTGTCACATCGGGTTTCCCACGGCAACCTGGCATGACCCGAGAAGACCTCATCGGCAAGAACGCCGACATTGTTTCCCAAGTCGGAGCGGGTATCAAAGAGCATGCACCGAACTCGGTTGTCATTGTGGTGACCAATCCTCTTGACTTGATGACCTACCACATGCAACAGGTCACGGGATTCCCGCCTGAGCGCGTGATTGGTCAAGCCGGTGTTCTTGACAGCGCTCGAATGGCGCACTTCATCGCATTGGAACTCAATTGTGCAGAGGAAGATGTCTCTCCAATGGTCCTGGGAGGTCACGGCGATACCATGGTGCCTCTTCCTCGATACACCACGGTTGGTGGTATTCCCATCACTCAACTCATGACGGAAGAACGCATCGAGGCCATCAGCGCTCGTACAGCCAGTGGCGGCGGTGAAATCGTGAAATTGCTCGAACGTGGTTCAGCCTTCTATGCTCCTGGTTCTGCAGCCGCCGTGATGGCTGAATCCGTTTTGAACGATCGACGACGCCTCATTCCTGCATCTTGCCTCCTCACAGGACAGTATGGCCTCAGCGACGTCTACATCGGCGTTCCATGCATCATCGGTGCCAACGGTGTTGAGCGAATCTTTGAACTCGATCTCTCCGATGCCGAACGCACTTCGTTGCAGGGGTCCGGTGAATTCTACAAAGGCCAGCTCAAAGATGTCCTGGGTTATTGAATCCGTTCAAGCACCAAACTGTGCGTTGCGCCAACCGTGGTCGCCTTCTCTGCAGGGTTCTCCAACCGGGCCAGTCGATGGCCCAGTTTGCCTCGACTCCGCATTCTTGTAAGCACTTCTTGGCCAACGTAACATCCTTTCTGTGGATGAACCAACTCTCCCAAACCACAGGCGAGCGGGTGAAGATTTGCCCTAATTTCATGTCCGTGGAACGGCACGAGGTTCGCAATTCTGTGTTCGGTCCACTCTTCTACCGTCCATGTCGGTTGCCATTCATGTTTGCTAGGAATGATGTACATCGTACCAAAGTGACTTTGGTGAACGGTTGTTCCTGAGGGGGGTTGTCCATCTTCAAGACCGATGAAGACCTCGTTGAGATTTGAAAGATCACTGATGGTGATGGGCTGGTCAAGAATCCGTTCGCTGAGATGGTTGACGAGTTGGTCCTTTTGTGGACCAAATCCAACGAGGGCCACATTGGGGCCAATCGGAATCACTTCACATACATCGACGATTTGTGCTGCCCGGTTGGTGAAGACCGTCGTGCAAGGACCGGAAACCAAGTTCGTTGATAGCCCGTTGATGAATTCAAGGATGTTTTCGCCCTGCAGGAGAAGCGTATAGGCGTCGTGCCGTACCATGCCCATGGTGGGTCCTCAAGAGAAGGATTCGCCACAGCCACAAGATGAACTTGCGTTTGGGTTGTTGATCTTGAATCCACCACCCATCAAACGGTCAACGTAGTCGATTTCAATGCCATCGAGCAAATGGCTTGAAGCGGAAGGAACGAGGACGCGGAAACCGTTAATGTTCAATTCTTGACACGGCGTTTCGGTTGATTCAACAATTTGCAAATCGTACATGTAGCCTGAGCAACCGCCGCTCAAAACACCAACCAAAAGGGCGTGGCTGCGGTCATCGCCGAAGGCGTCTTCGAGCATCGAAGTTGCTTTTTCCGTCATGGTCAAGGAAACATCAACCACCTCGGGGGCGTGAACTTGCAAAGTCGGGGCCGAGTCGCATGTGCCGCAGTCCATGATTCACCCACCACGCCACCGTTTTTGAATGTGACCACTTTCCCTTTCGTCTTCAACGCTTCTTCCGCTTCTTGTCAAGGGCTTTCTGTAGAATATTGCAACGGCGGATTTGGTCTTTTGCGCGACGCTTTGCTTCGTCGCTCAAGCCCCTTGGGATGGCCTGCTCAAAGCATTTGATGGCGTCGTTATATCGTTCCATTTCTGCATAGGCGGTTCCCATGTTGTACAGGGTCTCGCCACGTACTTCAGTTGGACGAATGATCATCGCTTGATGGTAGGATTCGACACACTTCGGATAATCCTCTAAGAAATAGTAGGCGTTGCCACGGTTGTTTAGGATTCGAATGATCATGGCGTCATCGCCTGCAAACGCGGGCAGCGCCCTGTCAAAGCAGGAAAGAGCCTCCCTGTACTTCTTGTCCTCAATGAGTTGGACGCCTTGGTTGAACCAAGCAACATCTTGGTTAGAAATCGCCATGGATGAGGTGGTTTGTGGTGCGTTGACTGCCACAGTTTGCGCGGCATCAAGGGCTGCTTTGGCCAAGTCAACCTCCGGTGATGGTGCGGCTTCTTGCTTCGGTTTTGGTTCCATAGGTGTGAGGAGCAGCCCGGCATCAACCGAATTGGTTACGGGTTCAAGTTGAGGCGTAGACTCCTGAATGACGACGGATTGAGGAGCGTTGAGAGGGTCATGGGGCACGGCTGTTGGTTCAACGCTCGTCGCTGCGAAAGGTTCGTGTTGCATGGGGACTTCAGTTTGTTGAACCTGTGGAAGAGGTTCAAGTTCGGCTGGAGCAGGTGCACCACCCATCGCTGCCGCTTTGGCGTGGCACTTGGCGGCTGTCTCCAAATCTCCGGCTTGCTCAAGCGCTCGCCCAAGCCCAGTCCAATGATTTGCCTCATTGGGCTCCCCTTGAATTAATGATTTCCACATCAAAACGGCATCACTGTGTTGGAGGCTGAGTGACAGGGCAAGGGCTCGCTGTGGCGATGGAACTGAATCCATCAATTCCAAGGCTTCGAGTGCCATCTCAGGTCCTGCTGGAAGGGTGGGAGGTAGACCTGCTACCTGATCCATGACGTCGCTTTCACCTTGTGAAAGTTGGAGGAGCATGGCAACGTATTCTCCACGGATTTCGTGTTCAGCATTCATCCCCAAGAGCGTTCTTGCGGCTTCCATGTACGCTTCAACACGACCGTGTTCTTTGGCCATGGCGGCCATCTTTTCGGCTGCTTTTTCGTATGTTGGATCCGCCTCAATGGCTCGCTTGTAGCTGTTGAGTGCTTCTTGGATTAGATTCGAGCGTTGTTGAATTGACCCAAGGTTGAACCACCCCGGTGCATGGCTTGGTTCGAGGTTTTGTGCATGGGTCATCGCGGCAATCGCGTGATTGTCAAGGTCAAGTCTCGCCATCGCCCCGCCCGCTACTCGCCAAGCACCTGCATGTTGTGCTGCGATGGTTTTCAAGTGCGGCTTAAGCAACCCGAGGGCGTGTTTAGGATCGCCATCCTTGATGCTGTTCGTGGCAGATTCAACCAACGCATCGACGTCAATCGCTGGCGGAGTTGGTTCGGGAGCAGGTTCTGGTTCAGGCTCTGACTCCTCAACCTCGCGCAGGACGTCCTGCTGTGCTACCACCACTTCAGCCGCACTTTGAAGCTCTTCCGCTGTGAGTGTCGCATCCTCGTCGTGGTCGTGATGCACGGCTTCATTGAGGAGGTCCTCCGGGTTTTCAATGCCGGCTTCTTCGGCAATTTCTTCCACCATGGTCATATCAACTTCTTGGGTCACTTCGACCGAAGGTTGCATCGCTTCGATGGATACGGCGATTTCACTGTCCTTGCAACGCTCTTGGAGTGCGATCAAGGCCGGATGGCCAGGAAAGAAACCCAATGCTTTTCCTGCCATTTCATAGGCACCTTCCAAATCTCCGATTCGCTCGAGTAAAATGGAGAGATTGGCCGTAGCAGGGGCGTGCTGATCGTTCAGATCAAGACAGATTTGGAACGATTGGCGCGCACCCCGTGCATCTTGTTGGGCCTCGAGCAAGACGCCCCTGTTGAACCAAGCCATGTCGCACGACGGGTCGAGCGCAATCGCTTTGTTGAACGCGGCCAATGAACCCTTGACATCACCACGCCGGCTACGTTCTTCACCGACGGTGAGCAACACCTGAACCATTTCTTCGGGGTCCTCAACGTCTTCGAGTTCTGGGATCACATTGCGAGGCGATTGTGGTGCTTCTACCGGCTCGGGCGGAGCCTCATTGACCGTTTCGTTCTCCACGGCCTCAAGGGCTTGATTGACGGAGGCTAAAGCCACCTCATCCAAGGCTTCGTTTTCATCCTCCGCCATCGTTTTGGAATCCTCATTGGCAACCATGACGCATCACCGCACCGAAAACCACCGTTGAGCCATGCATAAGTCTTGCTTTTCCTTGTCCATACTGGCTGACCCTACATTCAAGGCATACGCCGTTGTCGGAGAGCCATGTCAGAACAACCTCTGAAAATTTTGGGACTCGCTGGAGAGTACCGTGCCACCTCGAAATCGGGAATGTTGGTCAACCAAGCCCTTCGGATGGCTTCTGAGCGGGGTGCTGAAGTGGTGTTCTGGGACCTTGCAGATCAACCCCTGCCCTTGGTCGGAGAAGATGGCTGTTGGTCTCATCCGAATGTGAAGGCCTTCCAGACGTTGTTAGAGTCCTGCGACGCCTTTTTCCTTTCATCCCCAGAATACCACGGTACCATGTCGGGTGTGATGAAAAACACCCTCGACTGGATGTACGACAAACACGTGGGTGGGAAAGTCTTCGGCTTGATGTCCACGCTTGGCGGTGTCACCAACGCCAACACACTCAACCACATGCGCATTGCTCTCAGGTGGCTTCACGGCTGGCCAGTTCCCGACCAATTGGCCGTTGGCCATGTCAAAGAGGCGTTCAACGATGACGGCCAATTGGTCGATGAATCACTCACTGGACGACTTGAAACGCTGGTTGACTCGGTCATGACGGCTGCTGAGAAGTTGCGTGCCTGACATGGAAACAACATCTGCGCCCAATCCGTCCTTTACGGACCAATACGGTTCAGTTTACCGACTCGTTGAACCAGGAGAATTCACACTGGGCGACGATTCTGGACGTGGCCATCCCAATGAGCAACCCGGTTCGAGGGTGTCCATCACCGAGCCGTTTTTTCTTGCAGAACGCCCCGTCACTCAGGCACAATGGTTGGATGTCATGGGTTCAAACCCTTCGAAATTTCAAGAAGGCTGGAGTGCAGGCCTTCGGCCTGTTGAACAAGTGAGCTACGATGATGTTATGCAGTTTATTGAATCACTCAATGAACGTTCCAAGGGACAATCTTACCTCGGTTTGTTGGGTGAGTGGCGCTTACCTTCTGAGGCTGAATGGGAATACGCTGCTCGGGCTGGAACAACAGGGCGATGGTGGTTCGGCGATAAGGACGTTGAGCTTGATGACCACGGGTGGCATGCAGGAAATGCTGGAGGAGCGACTCGCGAAGTGGGCCTGAAAAAAGCAAACCCTTGGGGCTTTTACGACATGAACGGCCTCATCAACGAGTGGTGCAGCGACCATTGGGCCCGGACCTACGAAGGTGGGAGGTCCCAAAACCCGTACCGCATCGAGGGTTGTGACAACCATGTTGTTCGGGGTGGCGCTTGGTTTACGGAAAGTGACTCGACCCGCAATGGCTCTCGCTCGTTTGCTCGTCGGGACAAAACCAGTGATGGTTTGGGCTTTCGACTTGTATGGGCGCCACTTGACGAGCAACCGATGGACGATCAAGGAGCATCGCCAGCGACCGGTGTAATGTCGTAATCATGATCTTCGGACAAGGGCATCAAAATCTGATGCTGTGGTGTGATGCCAGGCCCGACCGTCCAACGGTTGTTGAGTGGCTCTTCAAGCATCAATGCAAGGTTGTTGGATTGAAACAGACCGATGGCGGCGGCCGTTCGCTGAATGACGGGAGCGATGCTTTCGTGAAAGACTTCGTCCATCACAGCACAAATTTCACCAAATGTTCTGGACCCATCACATAGTTCCCAAAGTAAGCTGTTCATTTGGTCCAAAGGTCGACGAATTTCTTTCGGAGCTCGCAGGACCTTGGCAAACCATCCCTCAATTCTGCCGAATTGTTTGGGTATACGCAGCACAATCATGCGACCGCTTACCCCAGGAAGGTTCGGGTCTTTCTCAACATGACCAACCCTCGCCCACCAGACCGGTGTACGGCACGGGTATTGAGTTGCCAGTGGATGCGTCTCGATACCCGCTAAGAATTGCAATAGTTCACCTCAGAATTCAGTCCAGGTCCATACCAGCAGTGTGAGCATCGCTGCTGTCCCGAGAAGAGCAACGGTACGTGTTGCTTGAACGCGTGAAGAAAAATGCCGAAGGTACCACGTTCCCACACCACACGCTGCGACGACCACCCAAAGTGCGTACCAAGCAGGTGGATAGGAGGCCATGACCTTCGCTTTTCACAAGGTGCCATCAAGGTATTGCTGCCCGTAGTACTGCCACTGTTCTTCAGTCCATCCCGGTGGAATGCCACCATCTGGTATCGGCGGTCCAGTTATGGGAGCGTGGTCGGTTGGAGTTGTTTCGGCAGGGCCGACCTCGTGGTGAATACCAGGGACCTCTTTTTGCTGGGATACGGTAGAAACTGGCGGTCCTGCAGGTTGCTCGTCCTGCTCAAGTTCGTCTTCAAATTCAATGAATTCACTGCGTCGTCTTCGCAGCAGAAGTGCGGTCAAGGCAACCATGAGGAATACGCCTCCACCACCTGCCACGACGAGTGTGGCACTCATGGTATCTGTCTCCGGGGTTGGTTCAAATGTCAACGTGAGGCTGTGGGCGTTGCTTACGAATCCGTCCAAGGTTGATACCTCAATCGATAATTCTCCCTGCTGTGGTCCATCTAACCGTAATATTTCACACCGTTGACTCGTGGACTGTGGCGTGATATGACCTGGCGGAAGCATCACCTGCACGCCACTTTGATTCACTAGAATTTTATTGCACGTCACTTGCCATCCATCTTCGCCTGCCATGGTGATGACAATCTCTTCATTGATCGTCGAGGCAGATGACACATTGACTTGGACTGGAGCCGCTGTTCCGTGCTGTACTGCCCCTGCCACCATGAGACCAACCTCCGATTCAAGACTTCGCTGTTCATTGAGCATGATGAGTGCTTGCGACTTCATTTGAACCGGCAACCCTTCGTCGTCAACCACACCAAGGATTTCGAATTCAAGGACAAATCGCGTGTTCAGTGTTGCATCCTCGGGGATGAGTACTTCCAGTTGGAGGACCTGAGAATCCCCCGCGGCGATGAGCAACGACGTGGGCGTGTCCACTGGCAGATCTGCTCCTTCAACGCTGTAGAACACAACCAAACCAGGCACTGGTGGTGTGGAAGAAACCCGCCCCACCGACATGAGACGAGATTCTGGTGCATTTCCGTCGTTTTGAATGATGGCTTGTGCAAAGACCGTCGTACCAGCCATTGCAGAACTACTTTGGTTGCTGAGACGCAACGAGGGCACCCGAACCGATTCTGTCGACATGATGACTTCAATGGCGTTGTTTTCCACGGTCAAATCTTCTTCACCGCCCTCATGCAGGATGTGAGCCGTTATGGTGTGCAAACCTCCTGCGGGTGAATTGAGTGGAATCACAATCCATAGGCTCATGTTTTGTTCGTTTGGATATTCGGCTGTTCCGTCAAGGAGTATGGGGCCTGTTGCGTTGACGCCTTCGACTTCTACCCACCATTCCCACGCTTCATTAACGTCCAAGAGTTCCATGACAGCCATGGCAGGTCCGTTTCCATCGTTGGTCAACCTCCATTGCAGTTCATTTGGCGTGCCCGGTTTCAGTTTGACTGGTGCCTCAATGAGGGCAAGGCTGAGGTCGTGGATTGCGCGAACGCGCAAACCGTTGTAGGGGTCGCCTTCAATTTCCATTAAACTCCGCTTGGATTCAATGACTGGGGTGAGCATGGGGCCATATTCTTCAGCACCTGCGTCTTCTGGGACATCGATGATCACCTCAAATGTCGTACTTGCTCCGGGATTGAGCACCGCATCCGGTCGTGTGGGTTGATGGACGGTCCATGCATCGGCTCCCTCTACATCAACGCGCATGGAGAAAATATCCTGTCGGGTCGCATTGTTCCAAATCGTGTATTTGAGCACGACTTGTTCTCCAGCGTCAACATAGCGTATTGGCCCTTCTGCAGTGGGTTGCAGTGCGACATCTGCGATGCTCACCATGGAGGCTGAAACGGGGATGGTTTTGACGTCATTTCTTGACGTGTCGTTTTGAGAGGTTAATCGAAGGTCGAACTCCACCACCGTGTCCGGTGCAGCGTCGGAAGGCGTTGTCAAGCTAAACAGCGCTTGAATGGTCTCGTTGGGGCGGAGCAAGACCGAACTGGCTTGATTCCACGCCAAGTCGATCGTCCAATCAACAGGAATGGTTGCTGTATCCAGTGTCATGTCAAACACATCCGTTGCACCGCCTTGGTTCGTCAGTCCAACCTCAAACGTGCACGTGTAGGCTGGCGGGCAACTCGGCCGAACGGGTGGTGGGAGAATCACTGGAATGCGGTCTGCTTTCACCAAAAACTGGACTGGAAGAACGGTTGAGACGCTGGAATACTGCTCTGATGTAATGTTAACAGCCATTTGTTGGAAACCGAGACTGGCGTTAATGTCCGGCTGAATCATGATGTTGAAGACGGCAGGAACTCCTGGGCGGGAGAGCAATCCCCCATTCGGGTCAAAACTTGTGCCGGACGGTCTCGTGTAGTATGCATTCCATCCTTGTGGCAAGCCATCTAAACGTGGAATGAATGTTTCAGAGATGTTTCCAGTGTTGATAATGCTAAGTGAGATATTACCCCATTCGCCGGGAATTGCACCATTGGTCGAGATGCCTTGCGCGGATACACTGAATTCATTGGGGCGCACTTTTTGTTCGTAAACAAAGACGATGTCATCAATGTAAAAACCGATGTCTGTACCGGTGGCATCCGAGGTAAATTCAAATTTAAACTGCGAATTGGCATGAAACAAATCATCTGTAATTGGAATGAGCGGAGAGGTATGACCTTTGTTTGAGACACTGAAGGTTTGCCAGTTGGCACCATCGGTGAACACACTATCGATCGTACCCGTGATGGAACCGACTTCGACCCATGCTCCAAAGGCGTTTTTCCCATGGATGGTGAGTTTATCGTTTGCGGCTGTTGAGCCTGTGTAGAAGAATGAAACGCCGTTGGTTCTTGACGGGTTGGCCAACGCGTCCGACATATCCATGACCGGTGTGGTCAAAGCTGCGATCACATTGTTGTTGTAATTCGAGGATTGTCCGTTCCCGGCATGGCAACTTCTCCCTTGGGAGATGGATGTATCAGTTGACAGCACCCAACCACTTCCAAACGACCATACGTTTGATGAATCGCAGTTGAAATATGTGTGGCCGACTGTAAATGGTTGTTGGCGGAGGTTGTTGCTTGGGTCGTCGTCTGAGATCGCAGGAATGACCCGAACAGAGAGTGTGTGATTTCCAGCATAGCCCGGAAGGACAGGAACGGTGACCGTGTTGCTGCTTCCTCCTGAAAGGGTGGCCATTTGGGTGGTTGAGTTAGCGAATTCAAAGTAGTCATAGTCGTCATGGAGGAGCAGGACGTTGACATCAATGGTTCCTGAGGAGGCGGTTCCGACGTTTTCAACCGTGATCGTGAGGCTTGCAGAGATGTTCACCATCGCATCGATCACAAACAATTCTGCAGGTCGGTTGAAACCGAAGATAGGATGATTTGATGAGAACATTTTGTATTTGGCTTCATCAGCGCTGTTGGTGTATTCCACGCTGATTGAAACGACTCGTAGATCAACACCCGTCGGGTTACTTGGGCTCAAGGACACCGATGGCTCATCGAGGAAATGAGGTACTGCGGCCGACATGGTGCTCATGATGAACAACATCACGAGCGCCGTCGCTGCGGTTTTCATAGGGCCCACAAAAGGGGTATGTTGGTCTATCTATTTAGTGCCAATGCCCCAGTTGATTCACGCCTCTTCCGGCGCCATGCTTGCTTCAACATGGGATTTGGCCAACTCGAGTTTGGCTTCGTCTCGCTTTTCCTTTGCACGGGCTGCGAAGTACACGGTGAAGGACGGGATGAGGACCATGGAAAAACAGCCCACCACGGCAGCAAGTGCCCACAAGAATTCGGTGCCCGCATCAACCGAGAAGACCTTGACACTACCAAACGCTTCGTTGACGGTTTCCGCCGATATACTCGGTTGAGTCGTACGGTTTCCTTCTTCAGCGATTTCGATTCGGATGATGGAAGGGGAATGAGTATATTCGATGGCACCTCGAGCTTTCTCCTCTGCCTCAACAAGGTCCGCCGCGAAGATTGAACCGTTTGATCGTCGGGCCGGGTCAACGGAGGTAAGGGCGTGGAATTCAATGATGCCGCCGTCTTCGGCCGTTCGCTCGTGAGACGTGGCGTAGTCGCACAGGTCGGCGCATGAGAATTCTTCCTCGAGGGGATTTTGTAGGTCATAGGTGTTGCCAAGAAGTTCGTGGCTGTAGAGCATGGCCACGTTGGTCACCTTCAGAACAGCCCCTGGGGCGAGTTCTGTGGCCGTGATGTTCACCCAAGTGAGGTTCGCATCATTGGCAACCACTTGCCAGGCCCATGTTGTGGTGTTGGATTCCTCATCGTAGGTGCGGACGACATCTTGGTCGGCCTCTGCAGCGTTGTACTGGTCAACCGTTGGTTCGGTTTGGTAGATGTAAACAGAAGGAGAAACAGTGGCACCATAAACGGCATAGGAGAGCATGAAGATCAACGTCAAGGACAACCCGATGAGGGTCCTCAACAGGTTGGGGTTTTGTGCCAACGCTTTCTTCATTGGACTGACCAACAAACGGCTGTTTTAGAAGGCTTGTATCAGATGGCTTCTATCGTCGATATCCTCTTGGCTTGAACGAGGGCTTGACCCGTTGTTTTCATATAGGGGCGGACGGTCGGCAAAATGCTTGGTGTATCACGATGACGACTGTCTATGACATCCCCGCTGACCTCTTTAACCCGGCGCTTGCAGAAGCCATGGCAGAGCAAACGGCCATTTCGATGCCCGATTGGGGTCAATATGTGAAGACGGCTGTCGACCGAGAGCGACCGCCGACCCAAGAAAACTGGTGGCATCTTCGAACCGCTGCTATTCTTCGAAAAGTCGCCAGAAACGGTCCTGTTGGTGTGACGCATCTCGCCCAAGCCTTCGGTGGCAAAAAGGACAATGGCGCCATGCCCAACACCCCCGGTGTTGCTTCTCGACACATCATCCGCACGGCTCTTCAGCAGCTTGAAGATGCAGGGCTGGTCGAAAAAGTTCCAACCAAAGAGGTCGAGGGTATTGACGGCAAGGTGCAACTTTACGCTGGTCGAAGAATCACGGCCGCCGGTCAGAAACTCGTTGACAACGTGGCGCATTCCGTTCGTGAAGAGGCCGAGGCTCAATACCCCGGCCTTGCCAAGTATTGATCACTGGAAGTGAGAGTGTGACCACGATGACGGCCAACCACGATGACGAGTTGGCCGCTCTTCGTGCACGACGTTTGAAAGAAATTCAAAATCAACTCCAAGTTCAGGCGACACAACAAATGGAAGCCGAAGCGCAAGCACAACAACACGCCGCAGAAGTTGCGAATGTAGATGCAATCTTGCGCCGCCACCTCACGCCTGACGCTCGTTCACGCCTCGCTCGAATTGCCTTGGTTGAACCCAAGCGAGCGGCCTCTATCAAGGCTGATTTGGCTGCCATGGCCGAACAAGGTGGGTTTGAAAGTCCACTGAGTGATGCTGCGTTGAAGCAGATCCTCGCACAACTGTCCAAGAGCCGCAGCAATGCGTCCGTTAGGAGAATCTGAGAAGGTGCTCGAAATGTCAAAACATAAACCAGCAGCAAAGAAAATTCGCCTTTTGAAGGCAGGAAAGCAGAACCGGCGTGTCCCTGTATGGGTCATGCTCAAGACCGACCGAAACACGGTGTCTCACCCCAAGCGACACCAATGGCGACGCAGCAAGTTGCAACGATGAGGTGAGATGAATGGCACGCCCCAATGAATCCGAACTCGTCGTTCCTTTGCGCAACGCCTGGAACATCACCCGGTACAAGCGCGCTCCACGAGCCATGCAAATTATTCGAGAGCAAGTCATTCGTCACCTGAAGGTGCGAGAAGATGAGGAACTCTACATTGACCCAGAGGTCAACGAACACATTTGGCAGCGTGGCATTGAAAACCCGCCTCGTAAGATCCGACTTTTGTGCATTCGACACGACGAACCTGACTTCCCTGTTGAAGTGAAATTGATGAAGGAGTGAAATGCATGGGAAATATTCGTCCAAGTTTTATCAAAATTCGAGCCATTCGTCTGTGTGAGGAACACGGTGAGAAATTCACCGAAGATTTCGATCACAACAAGCACATGGTCTCAGAATTGACCGATGTCGACTCAAAGAAACTCCGCAACTGGATTGCAGGCTACGTCACTCGCTACCGACAACGCCGCACCGATTGATGGTGTTCGCGTGCCGATTTGGGTTGACTGGGACCGTCAACCGGTCAGTGTCCATGGAGAGGAACAGGAATCGCTTGAAGCGCTTATCCTTCATCTCCGTCAGCAGCACAATTTGAGAAAACGTTCACTCGTGATGCCCGACCGTGAAAACGGGGGGTTCCTCTTCTTTCTCTATCAGTCATGCGATCCGCGTTGGATCACTGCTTTTTTGACCGAGCAAGGTGATTGAATCATGGGTGAACGACAGAACATCCCCCTGCCTTCTGGCCCGTTTGAACTGACCGTTGTTTTGGTAGGTGTTACGCACCCTGGTAACCTTGGTGCCATTTGCAGAACCATGCTGAACTACGGGTTCGATGACTTGCGATTGGTCTCTCCACGTTGTTCGCCCACCGATGGTGAGACACGAGCAAGGGCCAAACATGCCGCACGCCTCCTTGATGAACTCAGTGTTCACGAGACCATTCAAGAAGCCACATCGGATTGTTCCGCCGTTGTTGGTACATCCGGAAAGCGCGAGGTCGGCGAAAAAACCCTCTTTCGACATTTTTTGTTTCCGTGGGACATGGTTGAGCGATTGACGCAAACGGGTGGTCGTGTCGCTGTCGTGTTCGGCGAAGAAGGAAAGGGCCTCTCCACCCACGACCTTGAGCAGTGTGATTTCTTTGTCACTCTTCCAACATGGGAAGGTTACCCGATCGCCAATCTCAGCCATGCCGTTAACGCTGTCCTCTACGAAATTCACCGTTCTCGGGTGATTGACCGTCAGGGTGTTGACCCTGGCTTACCTGAAATCGTGCCGCTGCAAGCCTCGTTGGACCCGAAAGTGCGTGAAATGTTGATTAAGGCCATTGAGCAATTTTCGGCTGCGACGAAGGCATCTGATGCTCGTCGTTCATCCGTTGAACAGACGCTCAAACGCACCTTGCTCAAAGGTTCACCGAGCACCGAAGAATCCACTCGCCTGATCGGTGCCCTCGTAGAGGCCACCACCGCCCTTGAATTTGCAGGTGGCGACGAAAGATGGCAAAAGGAACATCGTCGTAAATTACGTTAGTTGAGGTCGCCAGGTGGCAACGGATTTTGGTGTCTCTCTGCAGTGCATGGCGACCAAACGAAGGCGGTTGCCATACGCTGAGGTGATGTGGGGCGCAACTGCATCGTACGCCCATTTTGCAAGGTTCTCAGCCGTTGGGATAAACGGCACCACCACCGTTCGGTGTGTGTCGCCCATTTGCTCACAGGCTGCGATGGCTGATTCATCTCCTTCATACACGACGAAGGCATGGTCGATGACATCATGCACATGTTCCATGAGGATGCTGCTCACATCTGAAAAATCCATCAGCATGCCCTCTTCTGACACACCAGCCACATCAACAACATCACCCTCAATCTCCGCTTCAAACCGATAACGATGGCCATGAAGATGTTTGCATTTCGATTTGTGATTGGGCACCCTGTGCCCAGTGTCCGTCTCTACATATCTACGAATGGTCGTCGTCATCCTTGTTCACCGTCCTGTTCTTCAAATGTCATGGAAGCAGAATTGATGCAATATCGTTCGCCACCATAGGCGGCTGGTCCGTCATTGAAGACATGGCCGAGGTGTGCATCACAAGCACTGCACCGAACCTCCACCCGATGCATTCCATGGGAGTGGTCTTCAACGCGCATGATGTTTGCTTCTTGATGTTCGGTATGGAAAGAAGGCCAGCCACAACCGGAGTCGAATTTCATGGTGGAGGTGAACAAGAGGGTTGAACAGCAGATGCATCGATATTCGCCTGCCCGCTTCTCATCCCAATATTGGCCAGTGAATGCACGTTCTGTTCCTGCTTGGCGAGTTACATAATACTGCAGTTCTGTCAACCGCTCTTTGTATTCCTCATCCTTGTGAGCACGTTCGATTTCAAGTGCATCAGCGAGGACCTCGTCCCATGGTTTGACGTATTCCACAGGGTCCTGTCGTCCAATGGCATTGAATGCCAGGATACGTTCGACATCTGAACCGGTGGAGCCGTCCGATCGACCATCTGCATCGGGCTGATAGGATGTTAATGTCCGTCGAAAGATGTCGTCAAAATTCAAGCTGAGGTCCTTTATGGCAACCTCAGCATCTTTGAGAATCCCGATTTTGTCGGAATGAAGGTATGGGAGTGTGAAGGAAACGCGGTCGCTGTCCCAATTACCAAGAGCAAAGGCGTGCTCAAGTGCGTTGTAAAACTCAGGACGGCAATCTGGATAGATGGCGTGGTCACCACTGTGGACGCCCAGAACCACTTCCACATGTGAATCTCTGGTATTGGCGATGGAAAGCGCCGTACCGTACAACAGCGAGGAAAACAAGGCGTTCCTGTTGGGGACCACGGTCGCTTTCATGGTGTCTTCCTCGTAATGGCCACGAGGAATTTCATCACCGCTTTTCAGCAAGTGGCTCTCAAACAAGGCTGTTGCTGAGGTGAGGTCGGCTACATGATGACGAACAACGATGTTGTGTTTCTCAAGGTAGCGGATCAGGGATGATGCACGTTCCAGTTCGAGAACATGTTTTTGTCCGTAATTAAACGAGATGGCTGTGACCTCGTAACCCTTGCTCAGGAGGTGGAGTAATAGGGACGTGGAGTCCATGCCCCCGCTGAGGGCCATAACGGCGATTTTCTTCTGTGACTGTGTCATAGGATACCCATCCATTTGTGTGTTTGAAGTGAAAGTCTCCATTCAGGGTTCTCTTTGACCACGCCTTCGGTGATGGCAAATGAACGCCCGTTTTTCTCTACGCTTTCGTGCTCATCATAACATGGTTGAAGGAAAAGGTGGTCAAAGCCAATTTTGAGTTCGTCGTACAGCGAAAGCGGTTGGCCCACATACACACATTTCAGTTCGTCCCCTGTCCGTTGTTTAATCGCAACCTGGGGGTACATCTGGTCCTTTGGCGATATACAGATCCAATCAAGCAATCCCTCTGGTACCTCGATGGTACCGTTAGACTCGACTGAAAGGTGGTAGCCTCGCCGCTTCAGCGTCCTTGAAAGCGGCCACAAATCGTTAAGCATGGGTTCTCCACCAGTGAAAATAATATTTTTACAATCAAACTTGAGGACTTCGCCGAGGATGTCGATCACCGTCATTTCTTGGTAGGTATCAAAGTCAGTGTCGCACCATTCGCAGCGTAGGTTGCAACGTCCAAATCGAACAAAAACATGGGGGATGCCACTACGGTATCCTTCTCCTTGTACGGAGTGAAAAATTTCCACGATGTTGTATGTCGTGGAAAGGTCTGCTGGCGAATCCACTGGAGTGTCGCCAGCGCGCCCACATGACTCATCCACCATGCCTCAGCCTCACAGGTTTGGTTGTTGGATCAGTTGCATCAGTTCAGCTCGAGCCTCTGGGCGGTCGAAGAAGACACCACGCATGGCGGAGGTCGTCATGATCGCCTGTTGTTTTTCGACGCCCCGGCATTGCATGCAACCATGGGCAGCCTCAAGAATAACTGCAGCCCCTAGGGGTTGCAATTCTCGTACAAGGTCATCTGCGATGCCCTTGGTGATCCTTTCTTGATTCTGGAGGCGGCGTGCGTGCAATTCCAGGATTCTTGCAAGTTTACTGATGCCAACGATACGTTCAACAGGAATGTATCCGATATGAGCGCGTCCGCGGAACGGTTGGAGATGGTGTTCGCACGTCGACGTGAACTCGATGTTGCGTAACAAAACAATACCGTCATATCCTTCTGCATTGAACGTGGCTTGCAAGAGTTCACTCGCATCCATCTTGTATCCTGCGAAGATTTCATCCCATGATTCAACGACTCGCTTTGGGGTATCGAGCAGCCCTTCTCGATTCACAGCGTCAACGCCCTCAAGGTAGGCCAGTAAGGTTCGAACAGCATCGTGTGCCTCTTCTTTGGTAGTCATTGTGCATCTCTCCTTCCGTGCATC
Source organism: Candidatus Poseidonia sp. (assembly GCA_049412325.1). Classification (GTDB taxonomy): domain Archaea; phylum Thermoplasmatota; class Poseidoniia; order Poseidoniales; family Poseidoniaceae; genus Poseidonia. The sequence continues at coordinate 82,529 of JBMSEL010000002.1, read as the reverse complement.
ATGTCAATAGAATCCAACTGGTCGAGGAGTTTTCTGCAAGCCGTCCGTATGGCGTCGGCGAGACTCACGAATTTTTTCTCATCACCCACATGAATCCTCAAGTCATTCACCAATTCTTGGGGCATGTCCAACGAGACCTTTGGCATGGTTCACGCTCACAATTCACCTATATGTAATCGTATGGTAATAGCAGAGTATTCTTTACTCGCTCAATTTCTTTGGGAAACATAGACTGCAATCGTCTTGACAGGCCAATGTTCAAAGGATACCTCGATTGATTATCTTCCATGCAGACGAGTGCGCTACCACGACCGTTGGAGTTGCTTCATCACATTCGTTCCGTGGTTGGTTCCATCGACACACCAGGTCTTACCGATGAGGAAATCGTCTCATTTTTATCGACGGATTCAAGCCTGGAAAGGGCGATTGATGAAGCGCATCTTCGCCACCAACACATGGCGAACGAATACCCCGACCTCTACATAGGCTCTGCGGAAACAGAATTGATCGCCACCCTGCAGGAAGGTTTCGTCAATTTTTACAACCCTGCCACGGTCAACCCGTATGTTGCTCTTGCTGCACGAGGTCCATGGATTGTCACTTCACACGGGGCCGTCGTTCACGACAACGGTGGATACGGCATGTTGGGGGCCGGTCATGGCCCCGACCATGTTATCGAATCCATGTCCGATAATTGGGTGATGGCCAACGTCATGACGGCCTCGTTTTCACAAATGCGACTTGATGAACGCTTGCGGAAGGAATTGGGCCACACCCGAGGCTGGTGCCCGTTTGAAAAATTCATTTGCATGAACAGTGGTTCTGAATCGGTGACGGTCAGCCTTCGCATTGCCGATGTCAATGCCAAACTCATGACGCAGAAGGGTGGAAAACACGAAGGAAAGACCATCAAAATGATGGCCATTGAACAGGGATTCCATGGGCGAACGGACCGCCCTGCTCAAATGTCCCACTCCTGCAAAGGCAAGTATGACCAACACCTTGCCAGTTTTCAGAACCGCGACAATCTGATTTTGGTTCCTGCCAATGATGTTGAATCACTTGAACGGGCATTTAATGACGCAGCCGCAAATAATGTGTTCATTGAATTGTTAGCCATTGAACCAGTTCAGGGCGAAGGAAACCCGGGTCAATGTGTCTCCCGTGAATTTTATGACGCTGCTCGCCGAATCACGCTCGAACACGACAGCATGCTGCTGGTAGATTCCATCCAAGCAGGAATTCGTGGTCAAGGGACGTTATCTGTGGTTGATTACGAAGGATTTGCCGACTGCGAAGCACCTGACCTTGAGACCTGGTCAAAGGCCATGAATGCAGGTCAATTTCCACTTTCCGTCTTGGGCATGAATAAGCGTGCCTCTGATCTTTACGTGACCGGAATTTACGGCAACACCATGACGACAAACCCACGTGCTCTCGAAACGGCCGTCGCGGTGTTGGACGGCATCACGCCATCCCTGCGAACCAACATTCGAGAGCGAGGTGTTGAGTTTGTTGAAAAATTTTCAGCCTTACAGAAGGAATTTCCTCACGTGATCACGAAAGTCCAGGGGACCGGCCTTCTTTGCAGTGCAGAACTTGAGCCCTCAAAATTCCCTGTAGTCGGCGTGAACGCTGTTGAACCATGGTGTCGCCGCAGAGGTTTAGGCGTCATTCATGGGGGCGTCAATGCCCTTCGGTTTACCCCGCACTTCAACATCACATCAAAAGAAATCGACTTGATTGTTGACATCGTTCGAGAATCACTCATTGCGTTCGGCGCTTAGGACAGACTTGTCACAATGTCTTCTCGTTTAAACTGACGAGCAGCATAATACGCCGCCCCGAATGCGTAAATGGTCGAAGAAACAAGCCAAACGGCAACGTGGCCATAGACCACCCGATTCATCAACAACTCACGGAGTGCCAACAGGACGTTGACCACCGGTATTGCAAACCAAAACGATTCAATGCCGTCGAGGTTAATGACCTGCGTAAACAAAGCTGGAAAGAGTATGATGAGGACGGCGGGTCCAAGAATGGAACCCGCCTCTTTGACGCTGTGAGACCTCATGGCCAAGGCCAATTCAAAAGCCACGACCATCACGGCGAACAACAAGACGGCCAAGCAAAGGAAGACGAGAGCCGTCAGCGAAATACTCGGCGTAGAAATGAGGTCGGAAGAGGCGAGATAGCCGATCGCAAACAACAATCCCGCAATCTGCAAGAGGACGCCAGCGCCAGTGATGGTGGCCACTGCCAACCATTTCCCCATCAACAACTCCATTCGTGAACATGGGAGCCCGAGAAGCGCCTCCAATGTGCCGCGCTCACGTTCACCTGCCGTCATATCGATGGATGGTTGAATGGCGGAGGAGAATGTCCAGACGGCAAGGACCAGCGGGATGAACAGTGACAGCGCCATGCCTGCCTGCTCACCTTGGGTTGCAACATCGCTTTGAGCAATATCACCGCTCCAGCGGAGGGGATCAAGGGTTTCATTGGCGTCCAAACCTGCGGCATCAATTCGTCTGACTGTCTCGTTTTGCTCCCATGTGCTCAAAGCATCGAAGGTTCGGCTCCGTGCTTCCAGACTCTGTTCAGACGTGGAGAGGTACAGCACAGCATATTCCAACACTGTACCGTTGGTTCGCAACCGGAGAATCGCATCCACAGAACCGTTCCTCAATCGTTCTTGGTCGTCTGTCGGCGTTGACAGGCTATCCAGTGATGGCAATGCTTCGTAGTGTGGTGTGATGCTTGTGTTTTCCAGAAGGCCAACCAGGTCATCTGGAATTTCATCTGCCTGAACAACCAGGTCCACCTCGATGGCATCGAGTTCTGCTGCTTCAGACGCAAGAAGCAATGGGAAGAGAATGAAGAGAATCGGAAACATGAGCAGCGGAATGACAAGAATGGCCACGATGGTCCTCCAGTCTCGAACGAACTCAACGAGTTCTTTCTTGGCGATGGTTCGGACTCTCACCATGGTACTACTCATCTTCGTCACCTCCCGGCGTTTTCGGCGTGAACAACGCCCTCCACCATGAGGACCATTTGGACAATGGTTTGTCGTCTTCGTTGCGAGATCGTGCGACATCACCCGTCAGGGAAACATACGCTTCCTCCAAATGTTGGGTGCCGGTCTGTTCGAGCAAGGCAGCAGGGGTGCCATCCGCTCGCACCTCGCCATTGTGGATGATCACGATTCGATTGCACACCCGTTGTGCATCGGCGAGTTGGTGGGTGGAGTAAATCACCGTCCCTCCTTCTTCTCCAAGTTGGCGCACCAATTCGCGAACGGTTCTTGCACTCGTCACGTCCAATCCGGCTGTAGGCTCATCCAGAAGCAGAACTGAGGGGGCATGAACGAGGGCTCGCAACAAGGCGGTTTTCTGCCGCATGCCACGTGAAAACCCCTTCGTATGTCGGCCCAACGCATCGGTCATGTCAAGATGCTGAGCAAAATACAGTGTCCTCTGCCATGCCTCATCATCAGAGATCCCATGCATTCTCGCATGGTACCGAATGTTCTCCCAAGCCGTCAACCGCGCATAAAGGCCAGTGTTTTCCGGAACCACACCCAATCGCTTCCTTGCATGTTCAACATCAGCACCATCGTCTAAGGTCACTCGGCCACTTGTCGGGCGATACACACCAGAAAGGAGACGGAGGAGGGTTGTTTTCCCCGCACCGTTTGAACCAACAAGTCCGATGATATCTCCTTCGTAGATCTGTAAATCTATGGAATGCAATGCCACGACATCGCCAAAACGTTTGGTGGCACCCTCGACCGAGAGCAAGGCAGGAGGCATGGTGGAGTCAACTCGCACGACCGGATTCCACTGCCCAATTCAAACCTGGATGTTTTGTTTCAATTCTATTCGCACGCTGGAGTGTCGAGCGCAGGTGCTCTTGAATCTCAGTTTGGGGGACGCCCATATCGATCATGTTGGCGACCAGTTCAATGGCGCCTTGGATGGCTCCTGCATCCAAGTATGCTTCATTTGAGATGGTGCGCTGCATACGAAGTTGTTCCAGTTGTCCTGCCAAATAGTGAACCTCGCCCTTGAGGCGTGGTGCATCAATGTGAGGAAGGGCGAGCAACAGGTCAATGCAGGTTCTCATCGATAACAAATTGAACGAGGACGATTATAGGTGTTCGCATCATTCTTCGTGGTGCATCTGACTCAACTCAACCAGTACACCGCCCGTTGATGCTGGATGGACAAAGGCGATCATGTGGCCTCCAGCGCCCATACGTGGTTCGTTATCGATCAGTCGAACGCCATGTTCGGACAAGAAATCAAGCATCCCTTTCAAGTTTCCAACGGAGAAGCAAACTTGTTGAACACCTGGTCCGCGCTTGGCCAAAAACCGACCGATGGGTGTGTCTTCGCCCGTCGGTTGCAACAACTCAATCTTGGGAGTAGGGGCCGATGTGGATGAAGGTGAGGTTGAGAAAAAACGGGTTGTGACGCCCTGATCTTCTACCGTTTCATCCGACGCTCCTTGCACCAGTCCAATTAAATTCCAAAATGAAGTATGATCGTCGAGAGAATGAGCTGCTATTCCAATATGGTCAAGATGGATGGGTCCAAATTTCATGTTTTCACCTCAAAATCCGCTCGGCGCCATGTAGGTCCCAAACTCGTCTTTGAGCACATTCATGATTTCACCGAGCGTAGCACGATGTCGGACGGCCTCAATGACGGGTGGGAAGAGATTGGCTTCGCTTGCAGCCGCCTTTTGCACGGCAGCGAGTGCATCAGCGACATTCTGCCCGTTTCGGGAGCCTCTCAAATTGGCCAGTCGTTGGGTTTGACGTTCACCAAGTGTGGCGTCGGTCTTCATGACAGGAATACCATCCAATTCCTCCATGGTACCGTAGTTCACACCCACGATCTTCCGTTTATTTTGTTCGATTTCATTCAGGTATTGATATGCTGAAAGATGGATTTCTTGTTGTTGCCAACCCTCTTCAATGGCTGCAAGGGCGCCTCCTTTGGATTCTATTTCACGAATCAACGATTTTGCGTCTTCGTAGACTCTCTTTGTGAGGTGTTCCACGTGCCACGAACCAGCCATTGGGTCAACCACGTCGGCCACGCCGGATTCTTCCGCAATGATTTGCTGAGTTCTGAGTGCCACCGTGGCCGAGGCCTCTGTGGGTAGCCCGAGAGCTTCGTCGTAAGCGTTCGTGTGGAGGCTTTGGGTCCCGCCCAATACAGCTGCGAGGGCTTGAATCGTGACCCTCGAGACGTTGTTCAATGGTTGTTGCGCGGTCAAACTCACGCCAGCGACCTGCGTGTGGAACCTTAGCATGGCGGACTTGGGGTTTGTTGGTGCATATCGTTCAGTCATCAAGTCGTGCCACAATGTACGCGCTGCACGAAATTTTGCAATTTCTTCGAAAAAATCGTTATGACAGTTGAAAAAGAAGGACAATCGAGGAGCGAATGCATCAATGTCCAAGCCCTTGGAGATCGCTGCTTCAACGTAGGCGAGCGCATTTGCAAGGGTAAAGGCCAATTCCTGAACAGCGGTTGAGCCAGCTTCCCGTATGTGATAACCTGAGATGGAGATGGTGTTCCATGAGGGGACGTTGATTGAACAATATTCGAAAATATCGGTGATCAATCGCATGCTTTCTTTTGGAGGGAAAACATATGTCCCTCGTGCAATATACTCTTTCAAAATGTCATTTTGAATGGTGCCTTTGAGGTCATCCATCTTGGCACCTTGTTCCTCAGCCGCCACGATGTACATGGCGAGGAGGACCATGGCTGGCGCATTGATGGTCATCGAAGTGCTGACTTGGCCCAACGGAATCTCATCAAAGAGAATTTTCATGTCTTCAACCGAAGAAATGGATACACCTACCTTGCCCACTTCCCCAAAGGCCAACTCATCGTCGGCGTCCAATCCAAGTTGGGTTGGCAAATCAAACGCAACCGAGAGGCCCATTTGGCCTCGTTCCAAGAGGAGTTTGAACCGCTCATTGGTCGCCTCGGCACTTGAAAATCCAGCATATTGGCGCATGGTCCACAGACGAGAACGGTACATGGTGGCATGAATTCCACGCGTGTATGGTGCCTCACCGGGCATGGACAGAGATGCGGTCGCATCGCTTGGCTCGCTGGTCATGGGCAGTGGTATGCCGGATAGGGTGCGCCACTCGGGTTTTCGCTCCTTGCCCATGCCTTTGTGAAGGCAAGGCACTTCATCAAGACTCGCCTTGATTCAGTGATGATGGCCGCCTGGGCCATGAGCATGGCCGTGGCTGATTTCTTCTTCGCTAGCCTCGCGGAGGTCGACCACTTCAACGGAGAACGTGAGGGACTTTCCTGCAAGCGCATGATTAAAATCAGCGGTGACGGTTTCATCGGTCAATTCCACAATCAGAAACGGTGCGGGTCCGTGGGGCATTTGAGCAACCAATTGCATGCCGACCTCAAGGGATTCTCCGCTGCTTTCTTCCAGTTGCGCAAAGTTGTCTCGTGGAATTTGGAGGACTGCTTCGTCATCACGCTCACCGTAGGCTCGGGCAGCGTCCAGTGTGAATTCCCTGCGCTCGCCCTTGGCGGCACCCATCATTTCTTCTTCGAAACCTGGAATCATCTGTCGGTGGCCAACCAAGAACGTGAGTGGATCTCGTCCTTCGCTTGAGTCAAAGACTTCACCCGTGTCAGGGAGTGTTCCGGTGTAGTGCACTTGTGCGACAACGTTGTTTGCAATTTTCAAATCGGTCATGGTATCATCTCTTGGTGGTCATTCTCTTGACAAGTTCTCGTAATTGTTCACCGATCTCTGTTGGAAGAATCAATTCTTCTTCTTTCGTTTCAATGAACTCAAGGCATTCATCGATGCCTTGCCGTTCTCCCTTGGCCCAAATCTGCCCGAGGACATTTGAGCGGTGTTCTTCGGGTACGTTGGGGTTGTCAAGAATATCCTTTGCTGCATACTTGTACTCAAGGTACTTCTGCCGGTTGAGTTTCTTTTCCTGCTTTTGCCGGCCACCGCCTTTTTTGTCCATCCTGCGGCGTCCACGGCGACGGTCTTGTTTTGGTGCGACCGTTGTCTCAATTCGAGCAAATACATTTTTGAGCTGTTTGGCCTTAATGATTTTTGGATGTTCATCTCCTTCGATAGCATCCAAATCCATGGTGTATTCAGCATCGGCCACATCATCTGAAATCGAGGTTTTTGGCTCACCCAACTTCAAATCTGGGGCTGCCTCAATGCGCGACGCATTTTGTTTCGTCGCCTCGGACTTTCTTCGAAGCTCGGCTAATCGATCTTCGTGGGATTGCACAATTGGCTTTTCTTCGTCTGTTCGAGAGGATTCTCGAGCCACAGGAACGGGTGCAGGAGTCACATCAGGTGCGACAACATCTCCCTTTTGCTCGAGCTTCTCGATCGCCTCACGTTGCTTCCGCTCAAGGTCGGCCTTGATGTCCCTTTGAGGTTCAGCAGGTTGCTCAGTGGGGGGCGTGGGTCGGCGCGTCTGTTGGCGGTCGCGTTCATCTCGACGACGTCGATGCTGCTGAGAGGCATCTTTTGCGAAGGGGTTGAACTCCTCCTTTCTGCCACCACGACGACCGTTGATTGGTAAGACCCCCAAAGAAAGGCGGACGACCACCCGTTAAAACCGTATGCCCTGAAACCCATTAGGACCATACAATTGGGGTTTGGTCAGTTCGAAGGTACTGGTCAATGGCGCTCTGTTCAAGTGTGGTCGTGCGCTTCTGAAGTTCAAGATGTCCGAGGAGTGCAATCATGGTCCCATTGTCAATGCAATACATGCGAGGGGGCGCATGTGATGAGCCTTCGCGGTCGTTGGACATTGCTTCACACATGGTTCGAATCCGTTGATTGCAAGCAACACCGCCGCCGAGCAGTAACTCAGATTTTCCAGTGTGTGCCATGGCCCGTTCAGCCACTTCAACACACGATGCGAAGGCGTGTTCTTGGAGAGACCAACATACAGCGTCCAAGGGTGCTCCATGATCTACCAATCGTTGTGCTGCGGTGAGCAATCCGGAGAAGGCCAAATCCATGCCGCGGACAGCATAGGGAAGTTGAAGACCTTCCATGTCTGGATTTGGTTCGCGTTCAAGGTATTGCTTTGCAAGCTGTTCAATTTTTGGGCCACCAGGGAACGGAATGCCTTGGTTGCGAGCAAATTTGTCCAGCATGTTGCCAATACCGATATCCAAGGTTTCACCGAGAACGCGATATCGGCCGTTCAGACGTGCGATTACCTGCGTGTTTCCTCCTGAAACATAGAGCAAGACGGGGTCATCACACCCGCACTGTTGCCGGCCAATCTCAATGTGAGCAACACAGTGATTGACGCCGATCAATGGCACATTCATCCGAGTGGCAAGTCCCCGGGCAATCGCAGCACCAACTCGGAGGCACGGGCCAAGGCCCGGTCCTTGCGAATAAGCCACTCCGCTGATGTCGTTTGGCGATAGTTCATGTTGTTCGAGGATGCTTTCAAACAGCATGGCGGCCACATCTTTGTGGTGGTCAGCAGCTTCCCGAGGGTGAATGCCGCCCTGGTCCGGACGGAGGGTGTCACTTGCAGCAGGATAGGGGATTCCCTCGCTATCGACGAGACCAAAAGATAAGGTGTGGGCCGTGGTTTCAATCCCAAGGGTCCATCCAGCCATGATGCCTCCACCAACCGATTGTTCTTCAACCCTCTTCCCGTCTATGGGCATGTGCGGACCATCTTTCTCAACGCAGGCCGGATGGTCCATTTTGACCCAAGCAAAACTAATGATGAAGAATTAACATATGACGAAGGAATGGCAATTATCGTAGAAGATGGCCTTATTACTTCTATTCAATCTTCACAAACAGTTGCGGATGAATACGGGCTGCAACACGGAGAGAGTACGCCGTCGATTGAGGAGATTCGAATACACGATCTCGGCGGTCAGGCTGTTGTACCAGGCTTGGTGGATGGGCACACACATTTGTTGTGGTCGGGGGACCGTTCTCGTGAGGTAGCATGGAGGCAAGAGGGGAAATCCTACGCTGAGATCGCATCGCTGGGTGGCGGCATTCGGTCAACAGTATCTCACACGCGTTCTGCATCTGAAGACGATTTACTCGCTTCAGGATATGCAAGACTGCGGAGCGCACTGCGCACCGGCACCACGCACATGGAAGCCAAGAGCGGGTATGGATTGTCCACAGAATCTGAACTTAAATTGCTGAAGGTGATGGGCCACCTCAATACCATCGAGCATACACCGAGTATCGACCCTACTTGGATGGGTGCGCATGATATTCCTTCTGATTCATCCCATGAAGCGTACGTTGAGTCATTGTTGAGCGAACAACTGCCGGCCGTTGTTGAACAGGGAATTGCACGGTCAGCGGATGTCTTCTGCGAACCGGGGTGGTTTACCATTGAGGAAAGCGAGGAACTTCTCAAGGCATCAAAGTTAGCAGGCCTGAATCTGAGGATGCACGTCGATGAATTCGTCGACGGTGGAGGGGGTGAATTGGCATGCCAGCTTGGTGTGGATACGGCAGATCATGCATACCACACGCCTGAACAGGTCCGCTTAGAAATGAAACGCGTAGGCGTGAATACTGGCTTCCTACCAGGCACGCCGTATGCCATGGGCGATTCATGGCCAAACATGAATTGGGTCGTGGATCAGGAAGTCCCATTCACGCTGGCCACTGACTTTAACCCGAATTGCCAGACACTCAGCTTACCGTTCATGTGTTCCCTGATGGTTCAACGCAGTCAGGTCCACCCACTCAAAGCGATTGAAGCCGTCACGGTTTCTGCTGCCCGTACGACACCTCATCCAAGTGGTCTGCCTCATGGTGTGATCGCCGAAGGTGCTGTTGCCAATTTCAACATCGTTGATGGCCCCAATTGGGAGGCCATGTGTTTGCGACCTTCTGGCACACCCTTCGCGGCAACCGTGTTGGGGGGGCAATTCCTTCCACACTGAATTCCATTCAATTATTTACTAGCATCGAAGAATAAGAAATAGTTTTCAAACAGCAATTAAGGGATTATCATGGCGTGGGTTGAAACGATTGTGTGCTCTGGTCGAAAAGGGGTTGATGCGCGCCTCCGGCGAATGCTTCGGGCTCGTTTGGAGTACAAACGTCGCCAGCCGGGGTGCATTGGCGCGTGGATGGGCCAGGGAGCTGATTCCCCAGACATGATGCTTGTACAATCAGCATTCCATTCTGCTGCAGATTGGAAGCGAATTTCAAAGGAAATCCAGTCGAGCCTCGATGTTGAAGATGGTGGAATTGAGGGCCTTTTGCTCGGTCCTCCACTGGTTGGGATCTTTGAAATTCCCAATGAGGAGTTGCAAGGATTGCAATTCGGTTCAAATGACTGAAATTCCATGCCACGTATCGTCGCATAATGTGAGTTATGCGACAAGGGCAAAAGAATGGTGCATCAACTCATGCTGATTTGGACGAGGAATGGCCCGCAGTACAACGTTTTATGTGTGGCTGCGGAGGTGGTTTCTTCTTTTTTCTCAAATTTTACCCTTCGACCCCCTCCTTTTTGCACAATAATCGCTAATCTTGAGAGATAGTGAACAGAAGCGTTCATTATCCGTACCGAATCCCCGAGTTTGAGCATCATGTCCGAAGTCCAAGGCTATTGCATGAAGTGTAAACAATACGGGGCCATCAAGAATGGTGAAAAGATTGTCATGTCAAATGGTCGAACGCGAATGGCGGGATTTTGCTCTCAGCCCGGCTGCACAGGTAAAATTTCGAAGATCATCGGTTAAGCTCAACACATTGACTCACCGAATTGATTTAATAGAAATGTCAGGTGGGTCAACTTACCTAGGGCTCGTGGTCTAGGGGTTTATGACGTTGCCTTGACATGGCAAAGATCGAGAGTTCGATTCTCTCCGAGCCCACCATGTGAAAACCGTTTAGTCATCTTAATTGCATTGTTTGGATTAATTGCCCATTCAATGGCTCTTAATCAATCTTCATCTGATTCGATGGGTTCGGGTTTAGGCAATTCCAGTTTGGCAACAGGCGGTTCGTCCTCTTCGTCAAAGGTAAAATCTGTGGAACCACCATCCCAGTGGCGGACGTCCTCTGATTCATCAAAGGATTCCTCTGGAATGGACGCATTAGGTCCCAAGGAATAGACCGATGGGTCAAGTGGTGGAGAGACGGTATCTTGAATCGCTTGTTGTTCAGAAGGTGTGGGGGGCTCCCGATCTTCCATAATAGCACCTGCATGAAACGTCCCGCACTCAGAGCAGCGGTACATTCCTTTTCGATCAAAACAACCACAGACTGGACAAACAGCCAAGCCGTTCAGGCGCTCAAGTGGGTCTGATTTGCCCATGTGCTCACTCAATGAACATGTCCTCTTGGTAGCCGGTCACCAGGTCTCCAGTGCCGTCTTCTTCAATGGTGACGGTCTCTTCCTCATCGTCGAATTCAACAATGACTCCAAAGATTTCTTCATCATCAAACACCAACCCAATGTGCGAACCAATGTCGATGGCATCTTCGACCTCATCATCCTCTTCATCGAGACTTTCGACCTCATCTTCCTCCTCATCCAGGTCCTCATCATCATCCGCGTCTGCCTCCAATTCTGATTCAGCATCATTGTCTCCATCTTCGGATTCATCTTCGTCGGTTTCTGCTCCCTCATCCTCTGATTCATTGGATGCATCGGCTTTGTCTTCACCGAATTCCTTCATGGCCTTGGCTCGAGCACGCCATTCTGGAGCCTTCACGAGGTGCAAGAACAACGACCCAATGAGCCCGATGGTGGAAAGCATCAACAGTATGATGCCGTCAAGGTAGAATCCCTTTGGCATGGAAAAGTCAGAATCAGGCCCTCCCATAATCGTCAGGGAATTGGGGCATCCTCCTTCTTGGTATTTTTCGTCGCACTTGTAGACGTCGCCTTCCACCAAACCATCCCCAGGGATCAATCCTGAATCGTTTGGCACATAGGCAACGTTGCCACCACTGCCATCAACAGGTCCGAAAAGTGCATTGACAAGGACAAGTGCAATCAGGATGCCGAACCCAACATGGAGGATGGGCCAAACGGCGTCGTTCCATGATTTTGACATCATTCGCTTTTGCCAAACGCTCGGGAATTCCTTCTCCGCAGCGTGTGCTTCAACAGCCTCTTCATGATCCTCAAGCGATTCCATCGAGTCATAAAATTCGGTGATGTCAATCATTCCATCTCCATCATCATCAACAGCTTCCATGATGGCGTCCACATCATCAGTTTCAAGCAACTCGCCGTACTTTTCATCAAGGGCGGTCCGCAACTCTGCCAGAGAAATCATGCCGTTTCCGTCCACGTCAAGCTCGTTGAACATCCGCTGAGCCGAGATGTCATGCTCGTCCATCATGGAAGCGAGGGCAGCCAGTGGATGTTCGACAGGCGCATCTGCCTCTGCTTCATCCGTGGTCGCTTCCTCGCCGTCATCTTCGTCGTTGGCTTGGACCTCATCATCCGCGGTTGATGGGTCAATTTCGTCGTCTTCCACAACCTCTTCTTCATCTTCGAGGTCAAAGTCTTCATCATCGATGTCATCGAAGGCGCCTTCGACGTCGAGATCCTCTTCGTATTCATCGCCAGTCTCTGATTGCTGATTTTCAGATGCGGCCTCTTCCGAAGCGTCCTCTTCGTCTTCCTCAACGCCTTCGGCTGATGTGGGAACAAGCGCTGAATCTGCTTCATCGGAGTCTACTTCAGACGCTTCATCTTCAGATACTTCATCTTCAGGCGACTCGTCTCCAGCACCGTTTAAGATCGAATCAAACTCATCAAGGTCGATGAGGCCATTTCCGTCGGCATCAATTTCTGCAACAAGCCGATCAACTTGTGAGGGAGGAAGATCTGCCAAATTTAAACTCAGGAGCCCTTGTTTGAGTTCTAAAGAATCAATGGTTCCATCGCTGTTTTCATCAAAACGATCGAACAATTTTCGAATGTTGATGCCAGTGTCTGCGACCCACTGCCGCAGGATGTCTACCACATCATCAGCAACGAACAAAACGCCGCACTCCGGGCAGCGGGTCGAGTCGAGTGGCACAAGTGCTTGACAACCGCCGCACTCTCCGAGAGCGTCTTCGGAGATGCCAGAAAACTTCGTATCACACTCCGGGCATGACTCAGAATTGATGGGGATAACGGCTCGGCAAGCACCACATTCAGCCATCGGCACGGAATCAGGTTCATCATCACTCATTCGGCCACCTGATAATACCACAATGAACGGCGTTATAATCATTGATGACCTCCTTTATGTTTGAGGCGTAATTCCTTAGAACGTCATTGACCCACTCACGGTGTAGGAGGGGCGATGATGGGAGGCTTGTTCACGCTCGATTCAGGGACAGCCGCCCATACATACGCTCTCCTCTCCCCTCAAATTGAGCAAGGTGAGGGGAAGGTGTCCATCTACAGTCGCCTTCCGATGCGACAACTGCTTCGTTTCGTTGCTTCAAACAACGCAGAAATGTGGTGGATTTCCGACCACGATGGTGCTCGCTCGGTTGAGCCAGATGTACCTGTCCTCGAAGCCCATATCAACCAACATCTCAACGAGTCCACCCAACTTTTGGTCATCGAGGGGATTGACTGGTTGGTCTCAAGAACCGGTTCACAACCAACGCTTGCATGGTTGCAACGATTGCACAGCATGTCCATTGAGCGTGATATGGATGTCATTTTACCTGTCGATCCCTTGAGCATGGAGGCCCAGGTGTGGAGAAGAATAGCAGGCCTCGCACCAGCCCTTGAATGGCCGAGCAAGGAAACCGAAGTTGTGGTTCAGGAGCGCGTTGAGCCTACAGCAATCGAACTGGAAACCCCCACTGACATGAAGGTTGACCATGGGCATGAGCGAAGACTGACGCATCTGGTCAACCTTCCCGTTGAAGGTTTTACCACCTCACTTCTGTCCAAACGAATGCTACAATGGAAACGGATGGGTTTTGATTTGTCTTCATTGGAACCTGCCCTCTCAATGAAAGATATCGCCCATGTTCACGCCCTCTATTCTACCGTTGAGTCCATGATCACGCTCGCCATTGATGGTTTGAGGTTGATGGAACATCACCGAGAGAAGCTCAGCGTAACCGAACGAGAGATGTTTAATTTCAGAATGATGACACTCATGGATGTCGAACAGCACATCGAAGATCTTGAGGATTTGATTTCAACGCGGTAGACGTCCGTATTCCGCTTCTAACCTCGCCAACCAACCGCCCTCAGACAAGCATGATGCGAGTTCAATCAATTCCCCGGAGGTTGAGCGATCACCCTCCAGCGCCGGAGCGACACCTCGGATCAATTGATGCAAACCATTGACGTAATTTGAGGATGGTAAACTTGCGTGTTCCAATGCTTCAGCGGCAATCAATGCTTCACACGCAATGACTTCGGACAGACGACGAACGCCCAAGTGAAGATTCCATGCGGCCGTTGCACCCATGCTGACATGGTCTTCTTGACCTGCGGAGGTCGTGGTTGAAAATGCCGACCTCGGCGTCGCTTGGCCGTGCAATTCAGCCAAAGCAGCCCCTGCAACATATTGCACAATCATCAAACCAGATTCTAATCCAGAATCTTGTGCGAGGAAAGCAGGAAGATTGCTGCGAGCGGGATCTAACATCTGGTCCATCCTGCGTTCTGATATCGAACCTAATTCAAACAAGGCCAAACTCATAGCATCACAGGTCAACGCTACAATTTCGCCGTGGAAGTTTCCTTGCGATACGACCTCGTGGGGACCAGGGTTGTCCGGTTCAGGGAAGATCAGAGGGTTATCGGTTGCGCTGTTCATTTCCTTGGTGACCATCTCGCCAAGTCGTAGGTATGATTCGTAAACGGCTCCGTGAACTTGTGGCGCACAACGAAATGAGTACGGGTCCTGAACACGGTCGCAATTGGCATGCCCGTCAAGAATCTGGGACCCGGATAGTAAGGTCCTGAGTCGTTCAGCAACCAATCCTTGGCCGGGGTGCGGCCGGGCTTGATGGATTTCTGGCCGAGAGGGGGTGAGGCTGCATGACCGGGCATCCATGGACATGGCCAGTACTGAGTCTGCCATGATCAACAAGTTTGAGAGTTCTTGGTGAGCAAGGGTGGCATAGGCCGTCATTTGACTGGTGCCATTGATGAGCGAAAGGCCGTCTTTTGCGGTGAGTTCAATGGGGACCAGTCCCGACTCAAACAACACTTCCGAGGTTGCTCGCTTTTTTCCCTCGACCAGCACGTGCCCCTCACCAACGAGTGCGAGAGCCAAATGGGAAAGGGGTGCGAGGTCCCCACTCGCCCCCAAACTTCCTATTCGCGGCACGGCGGGGTGGATGCCCCGGTTGAGGTACAGGACAAGTTGGCGAATGCAATCGGGGTGAATACCAGAGTGGCCTTTACACAAAGAATTGAGTCGAATGAGCATCATGGCACGAACCGCTTCAATGTCCATCAGATCGCCCAGCGCCGTGGCATGTGAACGAATCAGATTCAGCTGGAGCTGGGCGAGGTCATCAACAGAGATTCGCTCGTGAACCAAGGCTCCAAATCCAGTGTTAATGCCGTAAACCGTTTCTCCGTCTGCAACAATGCGCTCCACCACGCGACGTGCTGCGTGGATGCTTGGCCAGGCATCTTCCGATACAGCCACCGTAGCTTTTTGTTGGGCAACCATGGCCACTTCTTGAGGCGTGAGCGTCCGTCCATCGGCATATACTACTGGCTCGACCGTCAACGTCCATCACTCCGAAAATCATCCAACAGGTCCGTTTCTACAAGGTGTGGGAGCGTGACGGTGAGATGTTGTTCCTGTTCCATCGCTCTTTGAATCGCTGCTCTTGCACCGGGGTTCCTTGCCCATGCGCGTCGTGCTACGCCATTGTTGACGTCCCAATGAAGCATGGATTGGAGTCGTCGTTCGGCATCGGCAGTGCCGTCCAGGAGCATACCAAATCCACCATTGATGACCTCGCCCCACCCAACTCCTCCTCCATTGTGAAGGCTGACCCAGGTTGCACCCCGAAATGCATCTCCTATCGCATTCTGTACCGCCATGTCAGCCGTGAACATCGATCCATCACGTATGTTGGCTGTTTCCCGGTAGGGGCTGTCCGTTCCCGAAACATCATGGTGGTCGCGTCCCAAGACAATGGGGCCACGCAATTCCCCAGAAGCAACTGCTCGATTCATGGCCAAGGCGATTTCTCTACGCCCAACATCATCGGCGTAAAGGATCCGTGCTTGGCTACCAACGACCAATTGATTTTCACCTGCTTGTTGAATCCAGCGCAGATTATCATTGATTTGTTGTTTGACATCTTCGGTTGCGACTTCTCGCATTCGCATCAACACATCGGCAGCGATGGCGTCGGTTCGCGCGAGATCCTCTGGATCACCGCTGGTACAGACCCATCTGTAAGGGCCGAATCCGTAATCGAAACATAAAGGCCCCATGATGTCTTCAACGTATGAGGGGTATCGAAAGGAGCCGTCCTCATTGATCACGTCAGCTCCCACACGAGAGGCTTCGAGGAGAAACGCGTTTCCATAATCCCAGAAGTACATGCCCTTTGAGGCCATGGCATTGATGGCATCTGCATGCCTTCGCAGTGTTGCTTGGACTTCTTTGCGGAACAAATCAGGATTCTCTGACATCATCGTGGCACTTTCATCATAGGTGCGCCCGGCTGGAAAATAGCCTCCTTGGTATGGATTATGGAGGCTTGTTTGATCACTTCCCAAATCGACCTTGATGTTCCTTTCGACGCACCGCTCCCAGAGTTCAACGATGTTTCCAACAAGACCAATTGAGATGGCCTCACCTTCGTTTGCCGCCTGAACCATTTGATCAATTGCATCGTCGATGGAATGCGTGACCGTGGACAACCAACCCTGTTCATGGCGCTTGTGCGCTGCATGCGCGTTGGTTTCTGCAATGATACACGCTGCTCCGGCAATGGTTGCTGCTTTTGCCTGAGCACCAGACATACCACCCAGTCCACTGGTGATGAAGGTCACGCCGGCGAGGTTGGACTCGTCATTGAGTCCGAGGTGAATTCTCGCAGCGTTCAGCAATGTGATGGTCGTGCCGTGAACAATACCTTGGGGCCCGATGTACATGTAGGAGCCCGCAGTCATTTGCCCGTATTGTGTCACGCCAAGTGCATTCATGCGTTCGTAATCATCCTGACTGGAATGGTTGGGAATCACCATGCCATTGGTCACGACCACTCTGGGTGCATCGGGATGAGATGGGAAGAGGCCCAAGGGATGGCCTGAATACATGACAAGTGTTTGGTCGTTGGACATTTCACTTAGGTATTTCATCACCAACCGGTATTGGGCCCAATTTTGGAACACAGCCCCGTTTCCGCCGTACGTGATGAGTTCTTGTGGGAATTGAGCAACGGCAGGATCGAGGTTGTTGTGAATCATCAGCATGATGGCCGCGGCTTGAGAGGATTTGGCAGGATAGGCATCGAGAGGATAGGCTTTGATTGGATGGGATGTGGGTCGGTAGCGACGCATCAAAATTCTCCCGTAGGTGTCCAATTCTTCCATGAATTCTGCCGCTAATTGTCGATGAAACGCTGGTGGAATGTACCGGAGAGCGTTTTCAAGCGCCAGCACCTTCTCTGCCGGAGATAAGATCTGTCGGCGATTTGGAGCATGGTCAACGGCATCATCCAAGCCAGGATGTGGTGGAAGCTCATCCGGGACACCCTCCACGACGGATGCTTGCATCGCATGCACATCGTCATCCATGACCTTACCTTGGGGAGGATGTCTTTGAGGGTTGTTCTCAAAAACGCGAAGGAAGCGGGCTGGGCGTATGTTCAAGAACGGCAACTCGGACCCCCCAAACGAAGCACGATGTCCGATGGAGAACCAATCGTCGCGGAATTGATTGAACCAACCAATTCCTCGGCTACAAAAGAATTCAATGTGATTCTTGGTGCAACACTGGCCATCTCGTTGGTGTTTCTCTTTTTGTCCGCCGTGTTTGGAGACGCTTTGGTCAACCTCGTAGCGGATGATGAAGATACATTGGGCGTCCGTGTTCCAGTTTGGGAACGCTATACACTCCCTTACAAAACCGACGGCGATTTTGGTGTAGCGCTGGAAGTTGGCCCCTACACTTTGCTACCAACTGAAAATGAATGGAACTCTACTCATCACTTCGTAGAATACACCCTGCCCCTGGAGGAGGGCGGCGCTGCACCGAATGGCCTCATCAGTTTGGCCGTATGGTTGCCAGATGTACCAGATGGAATGACCGTTCCAGTCATCGCCGAAAGCGGGCCATATTTCCAAGAGGCAAGCGTTGAAACTCCCTCCATTGAAGTCCCCGGTAGTTGGCTCGGCCAGATGTTCATTGACCAAATCCTCCCGCATGGCTATGCTTTTGCACAGATCTCGGTTTCGGGAACTGGCAGAAGCAACCATTGCATGGACCTCATGGGGAATGCTGAGCAATTGGGCAACGATGCGGCTGTGCGTTGGCTCGCTGAACAACCCTGGTCCAATGGCGCCGTGGCCCTGATTGGAAAGTCATACGATGGAAGTACACCATGGCAGGCTGCCATGTTTGGAGCAGAACATGACTACCTCAAGACCATCGTTCCCATTTCTGGCCTCATCGGTGTGAAGGAACTCATGTGGAAAAACGGGTCTTCCGAAGCAAGAGCCCCCATCATGCACAACGGGGTGTATGGCTCCTACGGTATTGACGGAGATGAGGAAGATTACCAAAACCTGTGTCCAGACTACATCATTGGACCAGGTACAGGCGTCAGTGCCTACATGTTTGGTTCAGAGGTCGCCGGAGATTACTGGGCTGAACGATATTTCCTCGACCGCGTTCTCGAGAACTACAAAGGGAGCGTCTACCTCATTCAAGGCATGCACGATTGGAACGTTGACCCACACATGGCCGTCCCCACCATTAATCGGCTCATCGATGCGGGTATTGAAGCACGGGGATTGTTCGGCCAGTGGGACCATGATTATCCTGACCGTCCAGTTCAACTTGATGACCGCTCAGATTTAGGTGGAAGGGGCGGTGAAGCGTTCCCAGAAATGATACGGTTTGATTGGATGCAAGATATGCTCGAATGGTTTGATTACTATCTGAAAGGGATTGGAGACCAACCTGGTCAATGGATTGAGATTCAATCCAACCAAGGTTCGTGGCGAATTGAAGAGCGATACCCGCCTGCAGACGCCTCTGAACTTGTGTTTGAATTGGGCGCGGGCATGACCAACATCGCTGGAACTACCACGGTGCTCCCAGATGCCTCATCAGGACCCATCTGGGAAAGCGAACCACTTGTTGAGAACCTGCACATCGCCGGCATGCCGAGGGTGCATGTAGAGGTCACCACGGCGACACTGGGTGGCCAACTCTATGCCTTGCTCGAAGATTGCGACAATCAAAGCAATTGCATCCATCTTGGTCACGCCATCATGGATTTGCGCTATCATGCTGGAGGCGATGAAATCCAAACGTGGACGCCACTGGCTCAATCCATCAATGCGAAGATGGAATTCTTTGCCATGGATGCTG
Organism: Candidatus Poseidonia sp.; assembly: GCA_049412325.1. Classification (GTDB taxonomy): domain Archaea; phylum Thermoplasmatota; class Poseidoniia; order Poseidoniales; family Poseidoniaceae; genus Poseidonia. Next base: position 62,922 of record JBMSEL010000002.1, on the reverse strand, counting down.
AGGTCCCGGCCGGACATATTCTTCGTTTAAGTCTCCGGTCAACCGGCGAGGACTACCTTCCTGCGAGCACCTCATCGGTTGTGTTTGTTGAAGAGGGCGCTTCCTCGACGCTGCAGCTTGACACCTTCGAGCCGAACGACCGACGATACTTCACGCCACCCGTTTGCACACACGAGCGGTGTCTTCAAGCAGCCTGAATTTCGATGTTTGGCGATTCTGGCCGCCACAAAGAAAAAGCGATTCCTGAGAGAACCATCACGCTGGAAAACAACATGATGCCATGTTGAATGCCAAGATTGGTGTTTTCCATCAAATAGCCTGCGACACTCGTCGATGTCGAAAACGCAACCGACAAAATCAACATGTCTGTAGAGAACACTCGCCCGCGGACTTCATCCTCGACCCATTGTTGCATCATGATGGTGGACAACACCCAGTTGGCTCCGCTTGCACTGTGGGCGATCATCACCAGGAGAACTGTGATCCATAACGCGTAGGATACACTGATGCCGACCATGAAGTACACCAAACCAGAGATGACGATGAGATAACCCACCATTGATGGCCACGCATCTTCGTTCTTCAAAAACGCACGAGCCAGAATCGGACCGAGGCCAGTACCAACCCCTCTTGCAAAAAAGAACAAGCCAAATCCAAAGGCAGCGCCGAAGCCTTGGACATCGGCCCCCATGAGGACGAGGTAAACACCGGCCAAACCCCCTCCGGCAACGTTCCATGATGCTTTTGCAAACACGATTCTGAACAGGGCGGGTTGGCTGCGAATACGATTCCATCCTGATTTGATGTTTTGAATGCCGGTCGAGATGAAGGGGCCCTTCATGGAATCATCGATTGTCTGCGGAATCTTGAGATTGATCAAGAACAACGTCCCCACAAGGAAGGTCAATGAATCTACGATAAAGGCCGCATTGGTCCCCCAAATCGACACAACTACGCCACCCAACATCGCTCCGATGCACAAAGCAGTTGACCATGAGGCCGCATCAAGGGCATTGGCTGTTGCGAGGTCTTCCTCCGATACGACATTTGGCAGAGCGGCCCGCTCGGCGGTCATGTACACGCCGTGGAGAACCATCATCAATCCAGAAAGTCCAATCATCCATACGATATCACTCGAATCATTGACGAGAAGGAAACACAAGGCAAAACCTGCTTGCATGAGGTTTGAAACCACCATGAGGGTTTTTCTGTTGAATCGGTCTGCAAGTAAGCCAATGAAAGGCTGTAAAATGGCAAAACCTGCCATTCGGACGGTAAACAACATGCCGAGGAGAAACTCACTTCCAGTGTACTCCAGGATGAGGAAAAAGAGCGCGATGGTGTTGAACCATTCGCCGAGCATTGAGATGACGGCTGCAATCCAAAGTTTTCGAAAGTCGCGATTCTCACGAATCAACTGAACATACGAACGCGAAGTCATCACTCCTCCTCCGATGAATTCGAAGGATCGGCAGAAAGAGAACAAACAATCCACTTGGAAGTAGGTGTGTTTGAAACATCTGCAGTCGAATGAAGTGGGACAAGGCAGTTGGCTTCTGGGAAGTAAGCCGCAAGGTTGCCAGATGGTATGTCGTAAGGAATCAACATCCAATCACTCGCATGCCGCGTTTCTCCGTTAAAATGGCTTGTAATGGAGACGCGTTGCCGGGATTTCCACCCTCGTTCTGTCATGTCGTTGGCGTTCATGAACAGCACACGGCGCCTTCCATGGACGCCTCGATAACGGTCATGGAGTCCGTAAATGGTCGTGTTGTATTGGTCATGACTGCGCAGTGTCATCAAGACATAGTGATCTTGTGCAATTCGAACATTCGGCAAATCATGAGATGTGAAGGCAGCCTTCCCTGACGGTGTATCGAACATTTGTTCGTCCCGTGGCGGATTGGGGAGTGAAAATCCGTTTGGCTGGCGAACGCGTTCATTGTAATTCTCGAATCCTTTGAGTGATGCTTCCATCAAATCTCGGATTCGATCGTAATCTTCAACCAACGAGGACCATTCAAGGTGGGCGGCCCCAAGCGTCATCTCAGCGATTGAGGCGATGATGGAAGGTTCACTTCTCAAATCAGCCGAGGCGGGTTGCAAACCACCAGTGGAGCGATGCACAGTCCCCATCGAATTCTCAACGGTGACGAATTGTTCGCCCGATGCTTGGACATCCCGTTCTGTACGCCCTAAACAAGGAAGAATGAGCGCATTTCTCCCTGTAACAAGGTGGGATCGATTCAACTTGGTCGAAACTTGAACGGTAAGTCCCACCTTCTCCAAGGCTTGCGCTGTCAGGTCTGTGTCTGGGGTGGCGGAAAGGAAATTCCCACCCATGCAGATGAACACATCGACTGCTCCATCCAACATCGCCTGGATGGCATGAACAACGTCATACCCGTGATGTGTTGGTACGGAGAAACCCAGGCCCTTTTCCATTTGCTTGAGAAAGGCTGCACTGGGAGCTTCCCAAATACCAACCGTGCGATCACCTTGCACGTTTGAATGCCCGCGAACCGGGCAGAATCCAGCCCCTTTCCGTCCGACATGTCCGTTCATGAGCAACAAATTGACCACTTCTTGAATCACGGCAACGCCGTTTCGATGTTGTGTAAGGCCCATGGCCCAACATGCGATGGTGGCGTTGGATGATGCCAAAAGATGGCCCGCCTCTCGTATTTCTTGTTCGGAAAGACCGGAGTCTGCAACGATTTGGCCCCATGTCGTTTCTTGCGCAGCAGCGACCATGGCGTCATAGCCTTCAGTCTTGGTATGGATGAATTCACGGTCAATGGCGTCATGCTCAAGTTGACATTTGATGAGCCCTTTCATCAAGGCTGCATCACCACCAATCTTGACTTGGAGATGGAGGTCAGCGAGGGTTGTGGTTTTCATCTGTCCTTTCATGTAATCTTGTGGGTGTTTGAACCGATTGAGGCCGGCTTCTGCCAGTGGGTTCACATGAATGATGGTTGAACCCCGGTGCTTGGCATCACGTAGCGCCGTGAGCATACGTGGGTGATTCGTGCCAGGATTTTGCCCGATGACCATGATCACGTCTGCATGATTAAAGTCGTCAAGTGAAACCGTCCCTTTCCCGATCCCTATGGTCTGCCCGAGGCCCTTTCCGCTTGATTCATGGCACATGTTCGAACAATCAGGGAGGTTGTTGGTCCCGTAGGCCCGCACAAAGGCCTGATACAGAAAGGCAGCCTCATTACTGGTTCTTCCCGAGGTATAAAATACGGCACGGTCGGGTGATTCCGTTGCTTTGAGGGATGATGAAATCATTTCAAACGCCTCATCCCAAGAGATGGGGGCATAGTGTGATTCTCCTTCTCGCAGTACGACTGGTGAAGCAATTCTGCCTTGCATGTTCAACTCGTAATCACTCATTTCTGCGAGTTCTTGGATGCTGTAGCGTGAGAAGAACGTCGGCGAAACATTGGCCTTCATGGCTTCGTCGGCCACGGCCTTTGCTCCGTTTTCACAAAATTCGAACGTGGTTCGGTGTTCAGGATCTGGCCATGCACACCCTGGACAATCAAAACCCTCCTTTTGATTCACCATAGAGAGCGTTTTGATGGTTTTGACCATACCCATTTTCCTAAGCCCGTGGCTGGTGGATGAGACCACAGCAGGTATGCCGGCCGCCTTGGTTTTGGGTTTTTTGAGTTTGAGCGCACGCGTATCTGTTGGCGTTCGCGCTCTTGCTGGCTTGCGCATACCCCTTACCCCGTTCCTCGCTGCAGCCGTGCACTTCTCAATGCTTGCGATGAAATCGCCCCTCAACTGGCCCAATAATGACGGCTTTGTCTCCTTTGACAAACGTGATCAGTGTCATGTTGGAGGCCCGTGCTGTTTCAACGGCTAAGCTTGATGCGGCCCCAAAAGATGCGATGATGGGGGTGTCCATGGCGGACGCCTTTGCGACAATATCCCATCCGCATCTCCCGGAGAGCAGGAGGATGGATGGCTTCTCGGATGTATGTTGATGCCATGCTCCGTACGCCTTGTCAACCGCATTATGCCGACCAATATCCTCCATAACGAGGTGGGTTTGGCCGTCAAGGGAATACAATCCTGCAGCGTGCATACCTCCTGTCAAACGAAAACCTGTTTGTTGGTCTCGCATGGCGTGGAGATATTCCATGATGTTGTCAACATGGAGGAGGGAAGCAGGATCTGAAACAACCCGAGTGCCTTTGGTCAACTCACTCAATCCTGATTGATCACATGCTCCACATGAACTGGTCACGACACCCTTCCGCTCATTGAATACGTAATCACCGTCGGTGAGAACACATACCTCAACCGTTCGTTCTATCATGTTCACGTCCACCGAATGGATATGCTCTGGATTCAATCCATGCTCTGTCATGAGATGACCAATGGCCAATTCCTGTGAATGTTCAGGGGAACCAAGGAGATTGACGAGGGCAACATCATTGACGACAATTCGAATCAGTGTTTCTTCGGCAATCGATTCTTCCTTCAACGCCCGCCCACTTGATGTAGCGTGTTGTACGGGAAACGTACGCACATTTTTCATTCAATGGCCTCCGATTCAGGTCGTTGGATGTCAAAAAATTCGAACTGGAGTTCAACCAATTCTGCACTTGTTTGTGCGTTAGCATAGGCATCGAGAGGTTCTTGATTCAGTTCAAAAAACCGTTGCCCCCATCGGAAGGCCCCGAGGACCTCTCTGGCTTGTTCTTGCCTGCCAACCAGGTAAAGGACCGTAGCGAGGGCTTCTGCTGTCGTCAAGCGCCCAGGTTTTCCCCAGTTCACTGGATTAGCGGCCAACAACAACGGGAGCATACGAGGTTGAAGTCGGGTTCGGTTCATCACCGATTGGACTGATGTTTCTATCTGTGCCCAACTGCAATCGAGCCCAACAAGAGCACCACCACGGTCAAGGAGGAGTTCATGATCTTCTGGGCCAAACACCTTCCCACAAAGTGGTTCAAGGATGATGCCTCGTTTGGGAATTGAACGTATGGATTTGTGAAGTTTCAAATCACCACGTTTCGATGCGAGCACGGCTGTGTTCTTTTTTGGGTCGTCTTGAGCGAGCCATAACGCGTGAACAGCAACGGGGCGCACAACATCACCGAAGATCGTCGAGGTAATCGCCAAACGTCATTCCGCGAGTGGGTCCGGCATTGATGTGACGGGTTTCACTGGCTGTGCGCTCCACCATGAGATCGATGGACAAGACCTGTTCAAATTTACGAATGACACTGTCTGTCGGTCGTTTTCCTGATTCTGCAGATTTGATGATGTTCACCGTCTCGGCCATTTTTTTGGCGAGTTGTTGTTGAGTCCAGTTCCGCGAATTGCGGGCTTGGGCGATTCTCTTGTGAAAATCATCGGCCAATTCCTTGCTTGATCGGGACATGATGTCATTTTTCTTTTTGCGGGGTGAGGGCGAGGCGGCAAAGGTTCGAGCCCGTTGGATGCCAGGGGCTTCCGTCTTTGGAGCGAGATTCATCTTCTCGATGCATCGGCTGCACGCTGCGACCTCTGTTTTCCCAGTGCGTACGCGTTGTACACTGACCTTCACAGCGCCACAAAGTTCGCATTCGCCCATCATCTGCAACTCCCTCGTTACGCTCTTTGAACCCTTTGACCAGCGTTTGTCGAGAAAATCCATCCAATTTCTTAAGAAGCCTCGCCTGATAGTCATGCTGAGTGTCATGGGAACGGACGTTGATAGAAACGAAGGCCTTCTGCCCAACACCTCCGAGGACGATCTCCGAAAACTGGAGGAAGACTACGCCTCACTTCGAGACGAAACGCAGCAACTCATCAATGAGCGAACCACTTTGGAAGCCGAAATGCGAACCTTGAGGAAACGTATCGAGCGGTTGGATGAAAACGTCAATTTGTTGAAGATGCCGCCGCTCATCGTCGGCCACATTCAAGATGTGCTTGACCATGAACGCGCGATTGTTCGCTCCTCAAACGGGACCGTCTTCCAAGTCTCGTTAAATCAACGATTGGATCCCGAGAAACTCAAGCCAGGGACAAGGGTGGCACTCAATCAAGACAGTCTTTCAGTGGTGGAATTGCTCCATGAGGCATGGGACCCCATGGTCAGTGGTGCTGAAATGGTTGAAAAACCAACCATCACTTACGGAGATGTTGCCGGATTGGATGAACAAGTTGAGTCTGTTCGAGAAGCGATTGAACTCCCACTGGTTCAGCCAGAATTGTTTGAAAAAGTGGGCATTGTTCCTCCAAAAGGCGTTCTTCTCGTTGGCCCACCGGGTTGCGGCAAGACATTACTCGCCAAGGCCGTTGCCAATCACACCAACGCCACCTTCATCCGAATGGTGGGGAGTGAACTCGCTCAGAAGTACATTGGTGAAGGTGGGCGCATGGTACGCGAACTCTTCTCATTGGCGAAGGAGAAGGCACCCAGCGTAATTTTCCTCGATGAAATCGACGCCATTGGTGCTAAACGGTTGGATGGTTCCACCAGCGGTGACCGAGAGGTTCAGCGAACCCTCATGCAGCTGTTGGCTGAACTCGATGGATTTGATGCCCTTCACGATGTCAAAATCATTGCTGCAACGAACCGCCCTGATATCCTGGACGATGCCTTACTGAGGCCAGGTCGATTTGACCGTGTCATCGAAATCCCCATTCCCGATGAGACTTCCCGGAAAGCGATTCTCCAGGTGCATTTGGCATCGATGAACACCAAGAAAGTCGTGGTCGGAAGAGTTGTCGAACGAACCAATGGCTACTCTGGTGCTGAACTAAAGGCCACATGTGTAGAGGCGGGAATGATCGCTATTCGGGACGGACGTTCTGCCGTCACTCAACAGGACATGATGGACGCCATCAGCCGATTGGACAACAAACGTTCGCAGGGTCGAACGACCACCTCACCGGAAGCCCTCTACTCGTGACATGGGCGCGAAGGTTCAAGGACCCAAGGTTCAGGCCAAGCGGCATGACTTCTCCGTTGGTTGAGTGCGTTCCGAACATTTCGGAAGGAAGGGACCTTGAGAAGATCAATGCCATTGTGGAGGTCGTGAAACAAACTCCGGGTTGCACTGTTTTGGGTGTCGAACCAGATGCTGACTATCATCGCACTGTCATCACCTTTGCAGGACCACCTGAATCCGTGGTCGAAGGTGCCATCGCCCTCATTGAGGCGAGTGTATCGTTGCTGGATATGCGCAATCACAAAGGAGAACATCCGAGATTGGGGGTGGTTGATGTATGCCCCTTTGTCCCGTTGCGGGACATCACGCTCGATGAGTGCGCCGAATTGGCCCGCACCGTAGTTGAGCGCCTTGCGCAGAATGGTGATATCCCGTTGTTTCTCTACGGTGCAGCAGCCTCACGCGCAGAGCGAACCATGCTTTCGCACCTGAGGCGCGGTGAATACGAAGGGCTGAAAGCACGACTCGACGGAAGTGATCAAACGCATTCGAATGAAACCAAATTGCCCGATGCTGGCGCCATGATTTGGTCGGAAAGCGTTGCACGGTCAGGCGGGATTACCGTCGGTGCTCGTTCCATCCTGGTTGCCTACAATGTTAATGTGGAAGAACAAGGTGCATCCGTTGCCAAAAAAATTGGTTCAATCGTTCGCAGCAGTGGGCGTCTGCTGAAGTCAGATGCTGGTGGGAAAATACGTAGCCGAGGCATGTTGGACAGCGTTCAGGGCATGGGTGTTCCCGTGGATGAACTTGGGATATCCCAAGTGTCCATGAATCTCTTGGATGTCGAACGGTGCCCTCTTCATCTCGCATTCAAGACATGCGAAAGCTTGGCCGAGGATCACGATACTGCATTATGTGGAAGTGAAATTGTCGGGCTGGTCCCCCTCCAAGCCATGTTGGAGGCTGGTCGATATTTTTCCCCTGATGCCACATCAGACAACGCGCTGGTTTCAGCAGCTGTTGATGGGCTCGGATTGAATCGCCATCATCATTTCGACCCCGGCCAACACATCATAGAATGGGCCTTGGAACAGGAGGGCAACGTATGAACTGGGCGTCCATGAGTTTGAGAGAATTCCAAGCGGCTTTGGCGTCTTCATCGCCAACCCCTGGAGGAGGAACAGCATCGGCTGTCGCCTTGGGACAAGCGGCCGCTCTTTCCATCATGGTTTGCGACCTCACACTGGGAAAAGAAAAGTGGGCCGATGGATGGGCCATCGCCGAAGAGATTCAATCAATGGCCATTCCAATGATGGAACGCTCCAATGTTCTTGCGACTGAGGACAGCGATGCCTTCGACAAGGTCATGGCTTGCTTTGCAATGGCGAAATCAACGGATGAAGAAAAGGAAATCCGGCGTTCAGCAATTCGGGCCGCGACCTACGGGGCTGCCGAAGTACCGTTTGAAACGGCATCGTTGGCCCTGAGTTTGCTCGCGAAATTACCCTCATTGGCTCGCCTGGGTAATGCAAATGCGGTCACGGATGTTGGTGTCGCAGGACTGTTGGCCAGTGCAGCCGCCAAGGGCGCATTGTTCAATGTCGACATCAATTTGGATGGCCTACCTGAGGAGATGGCTGAAGAATTGAGGTCCAAGGCAATGGTCGTGAGTGAAGAGACACGAGTCGCATCAAGGGCCGTGATGGAAGAGGTTCGCGCTCGAATGCGTGAATGATCAGCGCACTTGACTTCCCGGACGGATGTCCCCGTCAATGGTGACCAATCGAACGTGGTCGCTACCGTCATCTGCTGCAAGCATCATGCCTTCGGATGTGATACCTCGCAAGGGACGGGGCTTGAGATTCTCAACAAAGACCACCAATTTACCCGTCATCTCTTCTGGCGTGTAGTATGCTTTCAAGCCCGCACAAATCGTTCGCCCATCTTCTGTTCCATCGTCCAATTGAACGACGTACAATTTGTCTGCATTTGGGTGGTCTTCCACACTCGTGATTCGGCCAACACGAAGGTTGACTTTCACAAATGTATCAAATTCGAGGTAGGTTACGCCTTCAATCTCTTCTTTCATTTTGTTTCCTCCTTTTTTCTTGCCACCTTTTACCCCATGGACGACATCGTTTTCGGGGCCTTGTTCAACGAGATGCTGTTCAGAGGCCATAATTTCATCCAAATCAAGCCGTTGGAAAAGCGGCTGAGGGGTCTCGTTCAGCCAGGCGAGTGGTGCGTTCCAATTCACTGCTTCCTGCCATGCCATTGAAGAAACGTCGCCATCATACCCGAGTGTTGACCACAATCGTTGCGCACTGGTGGGCAGGAAAGGTTGAGTCGTGATCCCCAAGAACCGGGCAATTCTCCAACAAAAGGCTAAGGCTGCGAGACTCTCGTCAGCCCCGTCCTGTGGCTCTTTCAGATGCTTCCACGGCGCAGCCGACTGAAGAACCTGATTTCCGTACTGTGCAACGGTCATGATGGCCCGAAGTGCTTCTTTGTAGCGATGTCGTTGAAGCGACGTTGTGATCTCCACAAGGGCTTCTTCGAGATGGGTTTGATGAGCAACAACTGAAGGGTGTCCGTCATGGCGAGAAAATGGTGATTGGTCGCCATCATGGGGCAATCTTGCACCAAGTGTCAGCACCCGATGGACAAAATTTCCATAGGCTGCAATAAGTTCGCTGTTGACGCGTTCAACGAAGTCTGGCCAGTTAAAATCGGTGTCATGGTTTTCTGGCATGTTGATGCTGAGGTAGTATCGCAACGTATCCGGGTCGTACCGTTCAAGGAAAGAAGGAAGCCAAACTGCGTGCTTCCTTGATTTAGAAAATTGTCCGCCAGCCAGCATGAGGTATTCCATTGCAGGGACGTTGGCCTCCAGTGCAAAATCACCTGGTCCTGGAAGAGCGACGGGTTGGCTGGCCGTTGAACCGTTGTGAACATGATTCAATCCAAGAATCAATGCCGGCCAAATCACCGTGTGAAATGGAATGTTATCTTTGCCGAGGAAATACAGATGCCGTGGCACGGTTCCATCAGCAGCAACGCACCACCAGCGTTTCCACATGTCCTCGCCATCCGGCAAGGCATCGGCATGGTTCTTGGACCAAATTCTTGCGCATGTCGAGTAGCCTTGAACAGCCTCAAACCAAACATAGATGCATTTGCCCAACCACTCCTCTCCCTCCAGTGGAACCGAAATACCCCATTCCAAATCTCGCGTGACCGCACGCGGCCTTAGCCCCATGTCGAGCCATTGTTTGGTCATGGCTTTCACATTGGATTTCCACACTGATTGTTGGTGCACTGCGTGTTGTTCAAGGACATCCTGAAACAAGTCCAGACGGTAGAACAGGTGGTCGGTTTCACGAATCTCAATCGTTGCCTTGGGATTCATTTTTGATACGGGATTCTTGAGTTCAACTGCCTCATAGGTTGCCCCGCATGCATCGCATTGGTCGCCGCGCGCACCGTCTTCTCCACATGCAGGACACGTACCCTCAACATAACGGTCGGGGAGGAATCGGCCAGAGCCATCTTCATGGAGTTCGAAATATTGTTCCGTTGTTTTACGCTCAAAGAAGCCACCTGCTTCTAACGCTCGGAAATTATCTTGCACCATTCGCTTGTGTTCGCCATCGCTGGTTCTGTTGAACAATGCACCGCCGAACTCGGGGCCTCGTGCGTCAAGGTGATTGGACCAACTACACCCAAGGTCGAGCAATGCTTTGAGATTGATTTCGTGGTATTGGTCAACCACGGCTTGAGGTGTGATGCCCTGAGTCTCTGCGGTGACAGTGATGGGTGTTCCATGCTCATCAGAGCCAGAAACCATCAGGACGCGGTTGCCCATGGCCCGTTCAAACCTGTATTGGATGTCAGGAGGAAGATAGCAACCGGCTACGTGGCCGAGGTGGAGCGGGCCATTGGCGTAAGGCCAGGCTACACAGATCAAGACATGTTCGCCCGACATGGTGGTCCTCTCGTGCCCTCCAGATGCCGATGCTTCTTGAGGTTCACCCATCAGGTATAGAGGCAACTGGGTTCCCTTTGAACGATGCGTCATTTTGAAGAACCCTCCTCTCGTCGGGAGGAACATACCCGCAAGGGTAGGGGTCTTCGAAACAACATGACCAGCGAACTTTTTGCGGCCGCAACCGTTGCGGTCTCCGCCACGGGCGAGGGAGACATGGGTCTCCTCATATTCTACATCACGTTGTCCCTCGGCGTGTCCTTCATGTGTTCTATCCTCGAGGCCGTTGTGCTTTCAACACCACAAACATACGTGAACATTTTGCAAAATGAAGAGAAGCGAACCGCTGAGATGTGGGCTCACCTCAAAGACGATGATTCCGTCCGACCGTTGACGGCCATCCTCACCCTGAACACCATTGCACACACGATGGGAGCTGCAGGTGTGGGTTCGCAAGTCCAACAAATATGGGGCGTTGAGGTCTTGACCGCTGCTTCGGCCATTCTAACCTTAGCCGTCCTTTTCTTGTCGGAGATCATCCCCAAAACGTTAGGCGCAGCCTACTGGAAACGCCTTTCAACTCCAACGGCCTACTTGCTGACGTGGTTCACAAAGACGCTGTTTTTCCTTATTGGTCCCATCCAGATGCTCAAGTCCATCTTGCCTTCCTCGAAGAACGCCATGGTCACAAGAGACGATGTCGCAGCCATGGCAGATTTGGGTGAAATTGAAGGCGCTCTTGAAGAAAACGAAGAAACCATCATTCACAATCTCTTGGGTCTAAGAGAAGTGATGGTTCACGAAGAAATGACCCCACGCACCGTCGTTTCGGCCTTTGAAATGCATCAAACCATCAAAGAAATCCTTGACGACAATACCATTCTGAGGTTCTCTCGAATCCCCGTTTACGATGAAACGATTGACAATGTACGCGGTTTGGTCATTCGGTCAGAGATTCTGATGGCTGCAAGCAGAGATGAGTGGGATGTTCAACTCAAAGACATCATGAAACCTATTTTGAAAATCGAACAAGAGTCAACCATTGAGCAAGCCCTTGACGTGTTCTTGACCAACAAGCAGCAATTTGCCCTTGTTCGAGATGAATTTGGTGGTACTTCGGGAATCCTCACCATGGAGGATGTCATGGAAACCCTTCTCGGTAAGGAAATCGTTGACGAACTCGATGAGGTCGAAGACATGCGCGAGCTGGCTCGTGAACAAGCAGCTCAAACAGAAGAGGAATGAGTGAACGTTTCATCGATCCATAGGTCGATGACGGATTTTCTCGACGCAGATTCATGCGAACCTGAATGACGGAGATCATCCAAAAGATGTGTTGTCAGTAGGCCTGTTTCCTTTTGAGATGACATGACGTCCATCAGGCGTTGATGGTGAACGGGTCCAAGTCGTTCATCAGGATTGGCTTGGACCATGAGCGTCGGTTCGGACGTGACACCCCATGTTGGCATATCGGCATCGGCCAAGGATGAAACAACTCGGACAGGGCCGTTGATAGCATTGAAGTGGCGAAGGGTCTTGTTCAATACCCAAGACCTCAGCAGTTGAGGAATTTTCAGGATGTTGCACGTTTCCTCATGAATTTCCGTGTATCCTGTCATGGGTGATTCAAATATCCAGGCCGTCGGATGAGCGGGTTCGTTCAGTTCTTCTCGACGCTTGCTGATTCGCAAACCTATGAAGGCACCAATGCTATGGCCGTAGTAGCATACTTCATTGCCGAACAGCTCAGTTCGTTGTTTTTGGAGCACATTCAAGGATTGGATAAGAAGGGTGGTGGCCTGTTCCGCACTCCATTTGGGCAAGGACTGAGACCCGCCATGGCTTGGGAGGTCAAGCATGACCACATTCCATCCGCGCTCGAGAAAAGAAGACGCACGGTGCACCATTCGAACTGCTCCTGATGTCCATCCATGACAGACCAAAGCCAAAGGGGCGCCAGGTGATCCAGCATGGAGGTAGAACATCAGGTCATAGCCACTTGCATTGATGCTCAACCGCTCCCAACCATCTTCCTCCAAGGATGGTTTCCTTTTCCTGGGTGCTCGAAACGACCACTGAGTGACCACTTCGAGATACAGGAAGAACAGCGATACGAAGAAACTCAACAGCCCGCCAACCCAACCGACCATGATGAAGACCATGATGGATGTGAAAATGCCCACCAGACCCACGATTACGGGCAGAACATGGTTTCGTCTGCGGGCCCAATCCAGCATGTGAACGACTCACGTTGCGCAGTCAGTCTTCTTGAGTGGTTGTCTCTGCTTCAGCGGCTTCTTCAGCGCCCTCGGCGTTCTTTGATTCTTTTTTGGCCTTGCGTTCTTCTTGGCGCTTCACCAACTGATCGCCAAAGTTGCCCATGTTCTCAAGTCGAGCCCAAATGCCAGAGGCTTTCTCCTCTTCAGAGGGGATATATTTCACCAAGTACGCTCTGAAGGCCAAGTCATACAGGCCCTGACCCATGGCACTGCCGCTACGAAGGTAGCGGTCAACAAACCATAGAATCATGAAAATGGTTCCCAAAGCAAAGGAAATGATCGCACCCGTGTTGTCGGATTCAGAGAGGTTTTGGAATTGCGTACCGACGAGAATTAAGCCCATGAGTGCAAGAAGACCGGAAGTGTTCACCAGAATCCCATGCAAAAACAAAGGGTTTGAGCCATCGCCACGAACAAACTTCGTTCGAGAAACGAATTGTCCGAGATTGCGACTGAATTTCATTGGAATGAAGATGGCGTTAATGATGATGATCGCACCGCCTACAGCGAAGAGGATGGTGGTCACGATGCCTGTATCTGATGTTGCGATAAATAACGCAGCAAACAATACGCCGAAGTTGATGAAGAAGTTCACGAGTGAAGAAATACGGCGATTCATTTTTGTAGCGAGTTCATAATCCTCAGAGAGTTCCATTGGGCGAGCACGTGGTGCACGCTCCTTTTTCACCTTGGCCGGTTTTGCTGCTTTGACTGGCTTGGCTTTCGCCACAGGCTTGGCCTTGGCCACAGCTTTTGCTTTCGGTACGGCTTTTGCCTTTGGCTTGGGGTCGTCGCCTCCTGAGGCTGCTGCTTTGTCCAATAGTCCCATGTAGTTCACTCATCCTTGTATCGTTCACCGATTGCTTGGTAGATTGCGAAGTCTTCAGACTCAACAAATGCTGTAATGGATTCCGAGGACATATTGCCAAGCTGATCATCAACCATACGGTAATAGGCAGTTCGAGTCTCTTCGTCTGCCGTGGCAGGTGATTGAGCGACCTCTTGGTAGATTTCAAAGTCCGCACTTGCGATGAAATCATTCACGATGGATTCAGGGAGATGGTCACCCAACAGAGAATCAACAATGGAAACAAACTGTGCAAACAAATCGTCTTCATCGTCCGACGTATCCGCAACTTGGGCTTCAGCGGCAGGAGGAGCGCCGCCCTTGAGGGCTTTTCTGCGCGACATCAACGCTTGCAGGGTTGGCGTGAGTTCGGCCAGCGTTTCTTTATCACCCAGTGCCTTGGCTTCTTGATACAGTGGCTTGAGGGCGCGAAGTTCATCTTCAACCTGCTGCAATTCACTCAAGGGTGCAGCAGGTTCATCCTCAAGAAGTTCAACGGTGGGGGCATCACGAATCTCAGCGACCTTGTCCTCCATGGCTGCCTTTCTCATGACGATGATTTCCCGGTCGAGGGAGTGGCCGAAGCGGTCTGCATATCGGTCGAGGAGAGAACCCGCTTCCTTGTTGCTGATGCGATCGATATGCCCGTAAATCTGCTGGAGTGGTTTCTCGGAGCGCTTGGCCCACAATTCGTTGTAGCCGCTTTCCTTGGCAATTCCAGAAAGGGTCGTTTCAGGGTCATTGACGGGTGCTGGAAGAGGAACTGGCGTTGCAGGCGCGGGTGCCACTGCGGCTGGTGCAGGCAACGGAGCGGGAATGGCGGGCTCTCCCGGAGAAGGCATGCCCGGCAAGGGCGGCAATGGTGCTGCACCGGGTAGTGGGAGTGGGGCGGGGAGACCTGCGGGTGGGGGCAAATCAGGCATGGGCAGAGACGCATCCGACTTCTTGGATTTCTTCCCTCTGCGCAGACCCAACGGACTCACCTCGTCCTAAGGGATGGGAAACCAGCCTTGAACCTTACCGCACGTCGTCCCGGATTGCACGCCGTTCTCACGGGACAATGATGAGACTCAAACCAACTGAGCCCAGCCTTTCAGAACAAGGAAGGTTGCCCCCGATTCATGAACTTGAATTCGTTGCCCCAACGTGCTTTCCAAACGACGGTCACCAAATTGGGCGATGGCATCGTCAACGGTCCATTCCACCTCAATAGATTGATCCTGTCCCAAAACAAAAGCCTCGTGAAGGGGATTGTATGGGTGGTGCCCGTCCGGGTCCAATCGACTCAATGGGAATTCAGACACACGCATACCGGATTTACCGTGCAATGACGTGGGCCAGCGAATTTGTCGTCGCACATCGATGGTGACCACTTCATCAGTTTCTCCAGCAGAACCCAGAACAACCGAAGCATCAGCCTTGAGTAAATTCAGGAAAAGTGCCTGATAGTTCCCCAGTACCTCGAATTTTCCATCCTTTAATCGTGCGACGCGTTGGTCATGGTCCATCAGCTCGGCGAGGCGGCGGATGGCAGTGGCTGAGCGTTGAGATGTGGCCCCTTCCCGGTCCTGCATCGCTTGGAGTTCAGACTCCAGCCTGCGAAGTTCAGCCGAGCTACCTTCCGTGCCGCGATGAATCTCCCTCAGCGTGCCAATCATCTCATCCATTCCCTCTCGAATACGCTGTGTCCAACCTTTTGCATGTTGGTCATGGTATCGTGCAAGGCCGCCCTGGACGTCGACACCCTCGCCTCGTATGTGCGAAACCAATTCTCTCCTCGCTTCTGAATCGAGATGGAAGAGAGCAGGATCCCTGTAGTGCAGGTGAAAACCGCGATGTCCTGAAAACGTCACCTGTAAGTGGTCTTCTTTGAAACCAAATTCCGGTTCAAGAAAGTCATTCCAAAGTGACCATGCTTGGTCTTGAATCACAGCCAACATGCCAGGGAAATCTCTGTCTGTAACGCCCGGCAAGTGGTCGCCATCCAAATCAAAAATCAAATCGGCTCCTTGCCACAATTTTTCTGCCATTTTCAATTCATAGGGACGGCGCCAATACGCCGTTGAGTAGAAACAAGAATGCATGGCCCGTTGGGAAAGAAAGGATTGTACTTGGGAGATGTTCGAGAACGATTTATGGCGAAGCGGTGGCGCTCCACCGAAAGGAATGAACATCCACTCGCGCGTTTTGATGCGAGGCGGGGACCACAACGGGGCATGTTGGTAATATTGACCAAATCGGTGTGCAAATCTCGCCCAACCGGTTGCCATGCCCGCCCCTCATCCATGACGAATGGTTGAGGGTTCATGAAGAAAGCCGTATCAGTCCTGCTTCATCCAGAAGCGCTCGTCGGCATCCGAGATTTCGGTGGCCGTATCTGCGCCAGTGGCTTCGACATAGTGCTCCCAGCACATGTAGTACTTGTCGACCACCATCGCATTACCAAACGTGAGGCGCATGCCACAGTTGTGGCATCGTGGACCAAGTTCACCGTTGGGGGCTTGAGCCAATTGGATGTGGTCGTGTGGCATATGCGTCCTTCCTGTTTGGGGGTAGGTGGTCTGGTCTTTGAACTTGAGGGATATCAGCATTCGGTGTCATCGAATTCAGCCCCGTCAACCCATGCAAGAAGATCGAGGGCGACGATGCATGATTCGGCAACCTCCGGTAGAGGATCTTGACTGAACTTCTCAAGCGATGGAATCACGGACCGATCGCC
Organism: Candidatus Poseidonia sp.; assembly: GCA_049412325.1. Lineage (GTDB taxonomy): Archaea > Thermoplasmatota > Poseidoniia > Poseidoniales > Poseidoniaceae > Poseidonia. The sequence continues at coordinate 46,184 of JBMSEL010000002.1, read as the reverse complement.
AATGGCGCCCATCGCCTCCGCCGCTTCATGGCGAACCATGACATGTTCGTTCGCATCTTCAAGTCGTTCAATCAGTGTTGGTAGAGCGGCGACGTTTTGCATCTGACCGAGCACGTAAGCAATTTCGTGTCGGAGGAGGGCACTTTCGCTGCTGAAGCCTTGGCACAACGCGAGGCATGCGTCATCCGTGCGTTGGTTCCGAAGACCGAAGACTGCCCTCATGCGTTGAAACATCGGCAACGATTCGTCGCACAAACGTTCTGTGAGTTCGGCGACCACGGTCTCTCTTGAGGGCGGTGCAGGGTCAACCGAACCGTATTGACTCACCTTGGGAATACGGCCCTCGGCATTCATGACCAGCCCTCAGGGTTCTCCGATAAAACGCATTCCGCTCGTGTCAAAATCTTCCCGAATGAGTCCAATGGCCTGCCCTTCGGAAATGAACTGGCGGATGGATGCTCGTCCTTCTTCTTTGTAATCGATGGTGCGGTCATTCACGTACATGCCGACAAACTCTCGGTTGGTATCGTCGTCAATTCCACGACCCCATGCTTTGGCAAATTCAAGTGCTTCGTCAGGTGATGCGAGCGCGTATTCGATGCTCATTTTGGTGTACTTGGTGATGTCTTGCATCACGGCCTCGCCAAGGTCTCGGCGCACGACATTACCGCCCAGTGGCATGGGCCAGTTGTTCGTTCGAGCATTCCACCACTTTCCGAGGTCGATTAGAACGTTGAGATCATGGTCAACATAGGTCAGTTGACCTTCATGGATGATCAAACCGCTGAGGTAGGTACCATCTAATATTCGGGGGATGATTTCATCGAACGGGACAACAGCGACCTCGCAGTCGCCCCAGGCAAGACGAAGTCCGAGGTAGGCACTGGTTTTCAAACCAGGAACTGCAATCACATTGTTTCGGGCTTGTTCTTCCGATACCCCCTCCTTACAGACAATCATTGGGCCATAGCCTTCGCCCATGGAGGCACCACAATTCATCAGCGCATAGTGGTCAGCGATGTCGGGGTACGCGTGAATGGAAACCGCTGACACTTCGAGGTCTTGATTCATGGCTCGATGATTGAGCGTCTCAATGTCTTGAAGTTCGTGCACAAAATTGTACCCGGGCGTTGGAAAGGCATTGGTGGTCATGGCGTGAAACATGAAGGCGTCATCAGGGTCGGGACTGTGGCCGATTCGTACGATTTTGTTGCCGTCTTCATCCAATGGAAGTTCAACCATGATTTCCCCCACCTGCGTGCCCTTCAAGAACCATCCGTTTGAAATTTCATACAACCGTATCTGCAGACCATGCAAATCGGGGTTCATCTTCCATGTTGCACGCTTCAGAAAGGAATTTGAACAACCCATCGAGGTGATGTTGATTCAATCGGTTGAACACCTCACCGTAGTATTTGTCGAGGCGTTCGTAGGTCAGACCAGATTTTTCCATTGACCAGCGAATGACGTGCTCGCGCTTCTCATCATCGTTCTCAAATTGGACGAGGTTGGAAAGAAGTACGGCATGGGCTTGCCGAACCAAAGAAGATGGTGTGTCTGCTCGGGCGACAAAGACACCGAAAATCATGGGCAGGCCTTCTTCTTGCATCCATGCTTCACCGAGGTCCAACTGAACCATTTCAGGAAACTCTCGAGCGGCTTCAAGCGCTCGATCTCCAATAAGCAATGCACCGTCTGCCATGGCCATCATAGAATCATAATCCGGGCCGGTCGATACGTACGACATTGTATGACCCCGTTTGGCAAGCAGATGTTTGAGCAGGGCGACTGACGTTGCAGAATCACTCGGCAAAGCGATGGTCTTCATCGAGGAAATGGGCACGGCTCCGAACAACAAGACGCTACCAACTTCACCCTGGCTTCCGATGCCGATGTCAGGAAGCAGCACCAGTTCTTTCTGATGTTTCGCATAATCGGCGGCTGGAATGGGTGCAAGAATGCAATCTCGACGAAGCACGTGTCCTGTCAGCCATGATGGCGGTGCGGCCAAAACATTCCACTCATCGGGGATCTCATGGTAGAGCGGATCGCAATTGATGAAAGCCACACGACCGAGGGTGGACGCCCATGTATCTGTCATGTCGATTCCTCAATCAGACGCCATCTGAAGGCGACGGCGTGGTTGAACAGGTGGTGGCGTATAAGGTTCAAAGGTTGAATAGATCGTATTTCGTTGAACAGGTTCACAACCCGCATCGTGAATCAACCGTGCCAACTTGGCTCGATCGTGGTCGAGCGGAGCCGTTGAGCCAGCGAGGTGCATGATGGATTCTTTTTGGACCGTGCCGTCGATGTCATCAGCACCAAATTGCAGTGCAAGTTCGGCAACGTGATCGCCGATGTTCATTCGGTAGGCCTTGATGTGTGGAATGTTGTTGAGCATGAGACGGGATACAGCGATGGTTCGCAGCACTTCTGTTCCGCTGGCGAGTTGAGCTTCAGGCAGGCGGGTGTCGTCGGGCAGGAAGGGATAGGGAACAAAGCACTGGAACCCTTTCGTTTCAGCGTTCAATTCTCGCAGAGAAATCATATGCTGCAATCGCTGTTTCAAGGTTTCAATCGTGCCAAAGAGCATGGTGCAATTGGACGGCAATCCCACCTCATGAGCTTCGCGGTGGATTTGCAGATACTCTTGCGAACTTTCCTTCCCGTTACAAATCACAGCCCGCACATCATCATCGAGAATCTCAGCACCTCCCCCTGGGAGGGAGGTGAGGCCAGCGTTCTTCAGTCGCTTGAGTACCTCTTTCGTTGAGGTGGATGAGCGTTGGGCCAAATGTTTGATTTCAACCGCGGTCAACGCTTTGATGGAAATGTGCGGGTGTTCCTCTGCGACTTTGGAAAAGAGCGTTTCATAATGCTGAACGTCCCACTCCGGGTGAAGACCACCAACCGAATGAACTTCGTCAACAGCATGGGCGTAGGTCGCCAAATCAGCGAGATAATCCTCAACCGACATGGCATAAGCATCCTCGGCCTTGGGGCCCCGGCGGAATGCGCAAAATCGACAAGCCAACACACAGATGTTGGTTTGATTAATGTGCACGTTTGAATTGAAGAACGCCTTTGTACCAAAGCGTGCCTTTCGCACCAGATCAGCCAATGCTCCAACCTCGCTCAAGTCGCTGTGCTCGTAGAGGACGATACCATCCTCCACGTTGAGTGGACGGTTGGCTGCTAACTTTTCAGCGATGGGAGCCAAGGCTGGTGACCATGACACATGCTCCAGCGATGATCTGAGCCGTGGTAGCCAATCGTGGTGTTCCCCGGCTAAGGGTGCAGGGCTCATCACGGCCTCCATGGTCAGGGGGTTGAATGCCCACCTCAAGAACATGTGCTTCGCATCATCAATGTTGACGGATAGCAAACATTCCCGACTTAACGATGAATTTTCTAAACTCTTCGATGATAAATACACTTGATGCGATGAGGGCGACCACCACCCAATCGTTCTGAGTGAGTGGAGTCGTTCGCAACAAAGAACCGATCTCGATACCAACCACAGGAATGGTCATTTCTGCCAGCTGAACAAAGAACAAAAGCAAACCAGAGGAGATGAGCAGGGCATAATTGATGGCAGGATTTGAGAGGAGTCCAAGTTCAAACACGCTCTCTTCGTTCGATCTGCAATTCATAACATTGAACAGTTGGTAGACGATAAACACAGCGAACGTCATGGTTTGTGCGTGTTGGAAATGACCATCGGCATAGGATTGCCATTCGTCGATGGCCGCCTGATCACCGGCCAAACACGCCTCCATGTCAAAGGCTGTCGTACTCGTCTCTGTGGTGCGCAATGTACACGGTTCAGCGCTGGCAAGTCCGCCTCCACCGAGCCAGAATACCAGTAAGGTACCGATGACCATCACAGCACCAAGGTAGAATATCAGTGAGATATCTCGACCGTTTGGTAGACCTTCGTCAACTGGACGCGGCGGGCGGTCCATGACATTCCCGTGTTTCTTTTCCACCCCCAGTGCAACGGCTGGCGGACCGTCCATCAGGATGTTGATGACCAAAATTTGACTGGCGGTAAGCGGAAGTGCCTCGGCGCCAAAGAACAACGTAGAAAGAACCAACAGCGACACAGCCGCTACATTCGTTGAAACTTGATACCGCACGAAATTTCGAATGTTTTGATAGATTTTTCGACCTTCCTCGACAGCATGAACGATGTTGGCAAAGTTGTCGTCTCGCAGGACCATGTCAGCTGCATCCTTCGCAACGTCGGTTCCAGCGATGCCCATGGCGATGCCAATGTTGGCCCCTGAGAGAGCTGGGGCATCATTGACGCCATCCCCTGTCATGGCGACAATCTCACCTTGTTCCTGAAGCGAGGAGACGATTCGCATCTTTTGGTCAGGTGTAACTCGGGAATAAATCGCCACATCACCCGTTGCGGCAACCAATTCTTCATCGCTCAGTGCAGCCAGGTCCTTCCCGTCAAGCGCATCACCAGATGCAGACGTTATGTTCAGTTCCGAACCGATGGCTGCGGCCGTCATTCGTTGGTCTCCAGTAATCATTTTCACCTTAATTCCGGCACGTTGGCACGTTTCAATGGCAGCCTTCACTTCGGGCCGGGGTGGGTCCATGATACCGATCAGGCCAAGGAAAACCAAATCCGATTCAATCGATTCAATATTGTCAATCTTCTCTTCATCCTTGACTTTTCTTGCGAGGAGGGCGATAACCCGCATGGCTTGAGAACCCATCTCATGGTTCATGGAAGAGATGTGCAGGCGATCCTCGTCGGTCAAAGGAACACATTCGTTGTCCACAATCTTGGTGGTTGCAATGTCCTTGAAACCTCCTGCACTGCCTTTTGCAAAGACCCATCGCTCACCTTCGTATTCGTGGACGACACTCATTCGCTTCCGAATAGAGTCGAAGAAGAACTCGTTGAGACGAGGGTGTCGGTGTGAGAATTTTTTCACATCTCCGTTAATTTTCCATCCTGCAACGGCGCATGCAGAATCGGTCGGGTCGCCGATGGCTTGCCAGCGTCCGTCGACCTTGACGATGTTCGAGTTGTGGCACAACGTCAAACAAGCCCCCAGCAATCTGAAACTCAAATCTGCCTGTCGAGATTGGAGGTCGGCATCGCTGAGTTCAACGCCGTTTCGCACCAATGTACCGTTGGGCTGAAAACCTTCACCAGTCACATCAAAGGTGCGTTCTAGCGTCTGGATTTGACGAACCGTCATTTGATTTTTCGTCAATGTACCGGTTTTATCAGAACAAATGACCGTGGTCGAGCCAAGGGTTTCAACGGCCTTCATACGACGTATGATCGCCTTGTGCCGAGCCATGTTTCGCATACCGAGAGAGAGCGTGATCACCAAGATGATGGGCAGGCCCTCGGGTACGATGGCCACAAAGATGGCAATCGCGACGATGAATTGTTGAACAACAACTTCCTTGAGGTCTACGCCTGGTTTGCCGTAGGATACCAGAAGATTCAGAGAAACGAGTAAAATGGCCACGATCAGCGCAATGAATCCGAGGAATTTACCAAGACTCTCCAGTTTCAGTTCCAACGGTGTCTTTGGCGTCTGAGTTTCAGCGATATGGCTGGCAATCTTTCCAAGTTCGGTCTTCATCCCTGTGGCGACGACCAAACCAAGTCCACGGCCGGATGAAACCGTTGTCCCCATGAAGGCCATGTTGTTTCGGTCAGCAAGGAGTGTGTCTGCGGGTAAGGCATCGGTCGATTTTCGAATCGTGAGCGACTCACCGGTCAGGGCAGACTCATCAATTTTGCATTGCTGCGACCAAATCAAACGGACATCTGCAGGAACATTCAGACCCTGCTCCAACCGAACAACATCACCTGGAACCAACTCGGAAGTCGGCACCTCGCTCTCAAAATCGCCTCGTATAACGACGCAATTGGAGATGGACATCTGTTTCAAGGAGTCCATGGCTTGTTCCGCTTGATTTTCCTGCCAATATCCAAAGAAGGCGTTCGCCGTTAGAACAATGAAAATCAAGATGGCGTCTCCAGGGTGATTTGGGTTAATGATGAAGGCGACCACTGCTGCGCCCATCAGCAGGTAGTTGAGCGGGTCGTTGTACTGAGAAAGGAAGCGGAGAAGCGCTGAGGTTTTCTCGGGTTCGTCTAATTTGTTGGCCCCAAAACGATTCCGTCGTTCGACGACCTCATCCACGCTAATGCCGTGTTCGGTGGATTGTTGTGCGACAAGACTGTCCGCAATAGATAGGTTGTGCCAATATTCATCCATCGTAAAACCCCCTCAATAGAGTATTGAGTTGGTAAGTGGGCGCATTGGAACACCTATTATTTTGGCGGGTAATATCCCACATGAATGGATTGAGAATCAGACACAACCTTCCATCGTAGGCTATACCTACTGGAAAGGATTGGAGACGTCATGAGCGGGACACAGGAACCGTATATTCCCGCCCATGAATCTCCGCTCGAATTGACCACTCGGGTCATCCTTGTCGGTATCGTTCTTGGCGTGTTAATGACGGCTGCCAATGCCTATTTGGGCCTCTATGCTGGTATGACAGTTTCAGCGAGTATCCCCGCTGCCGTCATGTCGATGATCATCCTGCGAACGATGTTCAAAGACGTCTCGATTCTCGAAAACAACGCTGTTCAAACCATGGCGTCAGCAGGTGAATCGCTGGCGGCCGGAGTTATTTTTACCGTCCCAGCCTTGTTGGTGATGAGTATTTGGACCAGCATCCAATGGATGGAGACGCTCATCATTGCCACCCTTGGTGGCCTTCTTGGCACCATGTTCACCATTGCGCTGCGTCGTTTGTTCATCGTTGAGGAAGCACTCCCTTATCCGGAAGGGGTTGCATGTCGGGAAGTCTTGGTTGCCGGGGAAGAGGGCGGCGATGGAGCACTCGCCATTCTTTATGCGCTCGGTATTGGTGGACTTTATGGCTTGATGGTCAAGGGATTCGAAGTAACCCATCACACGGTTGAAGTCGCCGTTTCCTTCATTTCGACCCGGCTCTACGCTGGCATGGACCTCTCGGTGGCACTGCTCTCCGTTGGCTACATTGTTGGGATCCGCATCGCCTCGTTCATCTTCTTCGGCGGTGTGTTGGGCTTTGGCCTCCTCGTCCCCATGTACGGTCTCATCTACGGATGGCCAGTGGGGGGCACCCTTGTCGACGGTTTCTACACCATTTGGTCAACCCAAGTTCGCTATGTTGGCGTCGGCGCCATGGTCGTTGGTGGCATCTACACCTTGTGGAGCATGCGCAAAACCATCATCACGGGCCTCTCCAAGGCCTTCGTCAAAAACGATGATCAGGCTGGTGTGCTCCTCCGCACGGAACAAGACATCCCAATGAATCGCGTGTTCACGGTGTGTGGAATCTTGGTCGTCCTGACCTTCTTCTTTTATTGGTGGGCCATGGAATCGCTTGTGCTCGCCATTGCTGGTGCGCTTTTCCTCGCCTTTGTGGCCTTCTTCTTCGCTGCCGTTGCCGGATACATCGCTGGCGTGGTGGGCTCTTCAAATTCACCGGTTTCAGGTATGACGATTGCCACACTTCTGTTCACAGTTGGCTTGGTCTACATCATTGGCGACCTGATGCTAGGCATGGCCAAGCAAGACCTCATGTTTGCTACGCTGCTCATCGCGGCCATCGTTGCGTCCAGCGCCGCCATCGCGGGCGACGTCATGCAGGACCTCAAGACCGGGCACATGCTCGGAGCAACGCCGAAACGGCAACAGGTCGCTGAAATCATTGGTGTCCTGACCGGAGCGGTGGTCATCGGGCCTGTCTTGTCGCTTCTTCACGATGCGTTTCGAATCTCCCAAACGGCCTGCCAAATGAACCCACTACCGAGCGACCCCACGTGCTCAAAGGCGCTCTTCGCCCCTCAAGCAGAGCTCATCGGCGCCATTGTTCAGGGCGCGTTTGGTGGTGATTTAAACATCCAAATGGTCGTCCTTGGGGCGGCCATTGCCGTTGCACTCATCCGGCTCCAAATGCCTGTGATGAGCGTCGCCATTGGCATCTATCTTCCGCTTGGCCTATCGGTCCCCATCATGGTTGGTGGCATCATCTCTCACGTCATGCTGCGAAGCGCACACCTCCGTGTGGACGGCGTTCTCCGTGCTGAACCCTCGCAAAAAGCCCTTGATGCAGCGAAAGAAGTTGAGAGCCGGGGTGTGCTCATCGGTGCAGGTTTCATCGCTGGTGAATCCATCATGGGTGTGTTCATCGCCGTTCTGATCGTGGCCAAAATCGATCTTCCAGCCATGTTTAACATCTCAACATTGAACGATATGTTCTCATTAGCGTTCTTCGCTTGGTTTGTTGGCGTGTTCATTTGGCTTGCCTCACGGGCCTTGCCCAAGGGCGGTAGTTTGGCAGGCGATACGGTCATGATCACAGCCGAAGCGGTGAGAAACGCCGTCGATGCACTGCAGCCCAAAAAGCAGCAGTAGCGGCCCGACTGGACAAACAATGCCTGCACAACCATCAAAGGCCATCCACACGGGCAATTGTCTGTTGGTGGACCCATGAGCAACACAGACGAACTGCGAGAACTAGCAAGAAAGTGTCGTGTCCACATCGTGAACATGGTGTATCGAGCCCAAGCCGGCCATCCTGGGGGTTCCCTATCTGAGATTGACTTGCTCGTGGGGTTGTACAAAACAACCCTCCGTGTGCGTCCCGATGATCCCGATTGGGACGACCGCGACCGGTTCATTTTGTCCAAAGGTCATGCCTCTCCGGGTATGTACGCCATTTTGGCAGAAATGGGATTCATCACTGTGGACGACCTCGCCTCTTATCGGGTTCTCGGTGGAATTTGCCAAGGTCACGTGGACATGAAGTGGTGCCCTGGTGTTGACTTCTCAGCAGGTTCCCTTGGCATGGGACTTTCCTTTGGCATCGGGTCGGCCATCGCTGGCCGATTGGCGAACAGCGAACGTCAGGTCTATGTGATGCTCGGCGACGGTGAAATACAGGAAGGCAGTGTGTGGGAAGCAGCGATGGCTGCTGCCCACCATGAACTTGGCAACCTGAATGTCATTCTCGACCGAAATCGAATCCAGAACGACGATTTCTGCGAGGAGCAAATGCGTATGTTTGACATCCCCGCCAAGTGGAAGGCGTTTGGGTGGAATGTCAAAGAAATTGATGGACATCGCATGGAAGAGGTCGTGGACGGTATGAATTTCCTTTCATCGACCAACGACGGCCCATCCATCCTCATCGCTCACACGGTCAAGGGACACGGCGTCTCTTTCATGGCCGACAACCCATCCTTCCACGGTGCGGCCCCCAACGACGAGCAGTACGCTCAGGCCATGGCTGAATTGGGCGAGGTGATGGCATGACCAAGATGGCAGCTACCCGCGATGGCTACGGCGAGGCACTGTTGGAATTGGCCAGCAATCCCAAGGTCGTGGTGCTTGAGGCCGACCTAGGCAAATCGACCAAATCCCTTCACTTCCGCAAGGCTCATCCCGAGCGCACGGTGTCGTGCGGTATCGGAGAACAAAACATGCTGCTCGTTGGCGCCGGTCTTGCAGCCTCAGGCTACATTCCGTTTGCGAGCACCTTTGCCATCTTCACCGAACGTGCCTTTGAGCAAATGCGAAACGGGGTCGCTCGTCCAAATTTGGCCGTCCACGTATGCGGCAGTCACGGCGGTACCCACACCGGGACAGATGGTTCATCGGCCCAGTCCATTGAAGACTTGGCCATCTACCGAACCTTGCCTAACGTGATCGTCATGCACCCGAGCGATATCGTGTCCACCAGGGTCTTGACCATGCAACTGGCCTCCAGCGGCTCACCTTCGTACACGCGCACGGCCCGCAACAAAACCCCTGTGCTTTACGAAGGTCGGGAGAACGAGATTCAAATCGGCAAAGGAATCGTTCTGCGAGATGGTGCAGACGTGGCTATCATTGCTTGTGGCGTCATGGTTTCTCAATCGCTTGAAGCGGCTGCATCCTTAGCGGCAGAGGGCATCAATGCCACCGTTGTTGACATGCATACCCTCAAGCCGCTCGACGGTGCCCTGATCGACCAATTGGTCGCCAATTGCGGCGCCATCGTGACTGCGGAAGACCACAGTGTCATTGGCGGCCTAGGAGGAGCTGTCGCCGAGCACTTGACGTCAAACACGTTCGCACCGCTTGAGCGCGTGGGTGTTCAAGATCGATTCGGCGAGTCCGGCCAGGCAGACGAAATGCTCGAAGTCATGCAAATTTCTGCACCATACATCGCAGAGGCAGCCAAACGAGCCATCGCGCGGAAGTGAAACTTGGCGTTTCTTAGCGCAGGGGAGAGTTCATAGAACCTCTTCATCGACCGAGCCTCATGGAGTTCTTCCTTGACACTGCAGACGTTGACGAAATCAGAGAAATCGCCGCATGGGGTATTCTTGATGGTGTCACCACCAACCCTTCGCTCATCAAGAAGTCCGGTCGAGATTTCAAAGAAGTCGTTCGAGAAATCGCCGGCATCTGTTCTGGCCCTATTTCAGCCGAAGTGACGGCCATGGACACCGCCGGTATGGTGGAACAAGGTCGCGCACTCAAAGCAGAACTTCCAGATAATGTCATCATCAAGATCCCCTGCACACCCGAAGGCCTTGCTGCAACCAAGATTTTGACTGAAGACGGCATTGACACCAATGTCACGCTCATCTTTTCTGCCTCTCAAGCCCTCATGGCGGCCAAGGCTGGGGCCACCTATGTCTCGCCCTTCATCGGACGTATCGACGACACCGGCCATGACGGTATGGAACTCATCGCAGAAATCATGAACACGTGGGCCAACTACAACCTCGACACCAAGGTCCTCGCTGCCTCCGTGCGTCATCCAACCCATGTGCTCCAGTGCATTCAACTCGGTGCTCATACGGCCACCATGCCCGCCAAGACCTTCCGTCAACTCATGAGTCATCCACTGACCGACCGGGGACTCGAAGGTTTCATGCGCGATTGGGCTGAGGTCGAAAAGGCCGGAAAGGCCTGATCATTGCCGCACTCTCGAACTGCAGCGGACTTCTCACTTTCCGTGAGAGAACGCCACCAAAGCATCGATTGAGAGATGGTCGGCTGTATCTTTACAGTAATGCGCCTGGACGACCGTACCCGACTCATCGATCAATATGTCCGCAGGAATGGTCGAAAGTTTCGAAACCGAGAGCGTTAGCGGAACATAACCTCGCAGCGTTGCTTGGAGAAGGGTCAGGGGGGATTTCGCAGCACCCACCATGAATTTCACGAAGGACTTCTGAACACCGTTGTTGAGGAAGTGCTCGTAGGTATCATCGGCAACAATGGTGAAAGGAGCGTTGTGTTTCTTCATCCGCTTGGCCAATTCGTCGACACTCGCATCAAACACACCCACCATCACAACGTCCTCGCTAAATTCGTTCCACCGCTGAACAATCCTTCGGATTCTTATGTTACACAGCGGGCATGATGAGAAACGAAAGAAGGTGAGAATCACTCGCTTACCCTTCACCTTGGACAAGTCGAAGAGGGAACCGTCGATCGACGGCAATACAAGGGCTGGCGCAGGGGCGCCGGTAATCAATTTGCTCATGTGGAACATTCAGTCAGACAGCCTAATGGGCTTTCCTATTGATTCATACCGGCCACACGGTGGTGCCGATTGAACGGCAAGATCCCTTCAGCGAGAAGCGAGTGTGAGGTTCTTCCACATCTCTTCAGGAACTTCCATGGCCAAGCGAAGACCGCCCATGGCGCCCAAGCGAACAGGGTCGTCGACGACGTGAACGTTGACGTCGCCCATGTCGGAGAGGCGGCGCTCGATGAGAGCACCAAGTCCCTTGATGGAGGAACCGCCACCGGCGAGGACCATGTTCTTGCGGAACTCGTCGTGGTATTCAGGGTTGGATTCGGCAATGAGCTTCTTGACGTTCTCAACAATGGGGTCGACGATGGACTCGCATGCACGCTGCATGCAGTCGGTGATGTCAAGGGTCATGGCCTTGCCATCGATGGAGAAGTCAACCAGCACCGGCTCGTCTGGGGCAGAGGTGGACACAAAGGAGAACTGTTCCTTCCAGCGTCGTGCCATGTCCTTGGTGATTTGAGCACCGTTGTACTTGGACTGAATTTCCTTGATGAGGGCGTTGTCGACATAGTCGCCAGCGTAACCGGTGTGCATTTGGTCGCCAGGCCCAGGAATGGTTCCGTAAACACGGCACAGGTCAGTGGTACCAGCACCGATATCGATGACCAAGGTGTGGTTGATCATGTCGAGAGCATAAGCCACAGCGAAGGGCTCAGAGATGATCATAGCGGAATTGACTGAGCCGGCAGCTGCGTCAAAAATAGCCGTTTTGTCGACGTGGCTGGCTTCAGCAGGTGCACCGATGACAGCAACAACACGGTCGTACTCTTCGGGGTCAGAGAGGCCGATGAGGTGCGTGATGAAGTGGGCGATGAACTCTCGGTCCTCGGGAGTATCCTTGATCACACCGAGTTCGAGCGGACGGAAAAGGTTCAGGGCCAATCGGTTCTTGAGAGCCTCGTTGCCAAAAAGCACATCTCGCTTCAAGAAGTTGCGTGCAATGGGGTCCTTGGGTGTGCCAATGACCGTCAATTCTTCCACTTCGTGGCTGTCGGAGGAAACCATCACCGAGCGGAAGGTTCCCAAGTCGATTCCAATATACAACACGTCTTTTGCCATAGGCGTTACCATCTTTCGGATACCGCTTCACTTTATGAAGAGTGCCCACATTCATGATAGAGATAAAAAGGCAATGGGTGAATAATTACATCTATAGAACATAGTCATGCGATTGAATAGAGGCCTTAGCACCATGCTTCACAGGCATGGCAATACCACGCTGCGTGTTCAGCATATAATTCAGCCATGCCACCACAATTTGTGCATTCCTTCAGTGTGTTCTCGCCACAAATATCCATCACCATTTGAATGTGATAGGCATCGTCAATGTTCAATTGTTCACGCATGGCCCAGAGAAGTTGATCCTCGCTGGGAGAAATGATGCCATCCTCGAGGACCATTTCGACGACGTTGCGATAATCCTGAATGGTTGAGAAGTCGCGATGGTCCAACACCACGCCTCCTTTTTCTGCAACGATGTCCGTGCCACCAGGATCGTCCACGAAGATGACAAATGAAGCGGCGTTCAAGTCATCATCTCGGAGTTCGAACGAGATTCGGGTGCCTTCGAGGTTCGCATACACCAACCGAGAGGAACGGTTGATCACGTTTGTAATTGAACGAGCTGTCGTTTCAGCGTTGGGCCCACGCTTCCATCCTGTTGGGCTTCGCTCATTGTAAGCATAAAATTCCGTTCCACGACCAGGGTATTCAAGCCGAATCTCTTCTCCACCGTCAAATCCATTGGACACAATCGTGATGGCAGCGACTTCTGTTGAGAGGATGTTGTCATCGTCGTCAAAACTGATCATGAGCGGTTTGCGTTCTTCCGCTGCAGCGTTGTAATGGCCTTGCATACCGCTCATCCACTTGTCTTCAAGTCGCTTCAAAGATTGCTCTTGCTCACCGGACAAGTTCTTCTTGATGCCAAGGACATTGGCGAGCTCACCCGTCGCCATATCTTGTTTGAATTGTTCAATCATTTCAGCGTCCCGATGGTGCGTCGGGGGTGCTGGCCGCTTCTTGGCCTCCTTGTGGTTCGGGTCTGCCCATTCATGGCCGCAGGAAGCACATTGCAGGTAACCTGCCATGGTTGAATTCTGGGCACTGCCTCCGCACCGAGGGCAATCGCCGCCTTCGGTATAACCGAGGTTGTCTCGTGCTTCTTCTCGGCCCTTTCTCAAGCCACCAAAACCCGCCATGCTGGGAGGGTGAACTTTGCTTTCTATGAATGCTTTGTCAATCATCAATGGCCCGAGCCTTCAGTCCATAGCGGATGAAGCCCTCTTGAGCGTAAAGGCGTCGAAAGACAAGTTCCATCGACAGACCCATTTCGAAATGAGGCGATTCATCGTCAACGGTCAAGAAGACACCTCGTGGACCGTCGTCAAGTTGGAGGTAGACGGTGCTGATACCACCAAGAAGCGGCGCACGTAGCGAAAATTCAGATGGAGCACCCGCGGCAGAAAGGGTTGTCCAAGATTGAACAGTGCCAGTTCGCTGGAGAAGATGACCGGTTGAAGGTGAGCCGTCCACGACATGGGTGAACCGAGGCGGCCAAACAACGCCTTCTTGTACCGATTGCCCAAGGAGAGACAGTCTGGACTTGGCCGCCTCTTCGTACTGCGCACGAGAGACGTAGGCCCCTTGACTTACATGTGTGGCCGTGAGTTCGGCCTCCCACGCCGCTTCAAGGGCTGCATTGAACGCCGAATCAACCTCGACCTCAACGTCCAAGGTCGTCAATTCTACATCTGCACCATGTTTGGCGATCACCACAGTCGCTTCGTCGCTCATCAGCACGTCCCACGGCGCTTCATCTTCCGCTTCTTCGTCATGCAATACAATGCCTGTAGCCATTGAGAGACTTTGTCCGTCAATGCCATCGGGAACAGAGATGGATGCAATCGATTCGTGCTGAAGTCGGTGGAGAAGACCAGCGACAGCAAGCGTCGTTCCATCGCTGTCAGCACCAAAGACCCTTGACCCATCGAGGACAAAGGGCGATTGGACCATGACAAAATCGTCGTGAGCGTCAACAAGATAGCCCATCCATACTTCAGCGGTCATGGACGATCCCTCCCAAAGACGTGGACGGCGCACGTAGCACCCGAACCGCCGACGTTGTGTGTCAAGGCGGTTTCAGCATCTCGAACTTGGCGGCTTGATGCCACTTGTCCACGCAATTGCTTGAACACTTCAACCACCTGGCCCGTGCCCGTTGCCCCAAGAGGATGGCCTTTTGATTTCAGACCACCACTGGCGTTGACCGTGGTATGACCTTCGTTCAAACGGCCTTCACCGTTACGAGCGAAGAGTCCCCCCTCACCTCTTTCTGAAAAACCGAGGTCTTCGGTTGCCAACACCTCAGCAATGGTGAAGCAATCATGGACTTCGGCCAGATCGATTTGGCGAGCGTCAATCCCGGCCATGGCGTAGGCTTTGTTCGAGGCGTCCCTCGTGGCTTTGAGTTGGGTGATGGTCGGTCGGTCGTGAAGGGCCAAATGGTCGGAGGCAGCGCCCGAGCCACGCACCCAAACCGGCGTGTCGGTGAATTTCTTGGCGACATGGTCGGCAGCAAGAACCACACAAGAGGCCCCATCGGACGTCGGGCAGCAATCGTAGAGCGTCAATGGGTCGGCGACCATGAAACCACCAGCAGCTTTCTCAAAACTAACCTCTTTCTGGATGTGGGCATCGGGGTTCATGGAGCCGTGGAGATGATTTTTCACGCTCACATGAACTAAATCATCGTGGCTTGCATCAAATTCGTGAAAGTATCGTCGAGCCATCAATGCATAGGTGCCGGGAAAGGTAAGTCCTGCAAGACGTTCCCATTCCGTATCTCCAGAAACCCCCAGCCAGTATCGTTTGCGTTCAGGTGTCAGGTCGTTCATTTTCTCAATGCCACCGGCAACCACAACATCGGCTTGCCCGCTCTTGATGGCCATCCAAGCATCGCGAAAAGCAAAGCCAGACGAAGCACAAGCGTTCTCAACGCGTCGAACCGAAATACCGTCCATGGCGGAATGCTCGGTCAGGAGGGCCGCCGTGTTGCCGAGTTGGGAGCCGCCAAACGCAATACTGCCAATGAACGCTTCATCAATGATGGAAGGGTCAAAATCGCCGTCAACGCTCGCAAAGGCCTTCCCAGCTGCCTCAGCCCACATGCCTTTGAGTCCAAGCGCGTGATTCCCGTACTTGGTTTGCCCAGCACCGACAACGGCCACATCCACCATGACCCTTGGAGGAAGACGAGGCATTTCATACCCGCGCTTAGTTTGAATTCAAAGGACTTCTTTTCAAGCCGCAACCTCCCGTAGGGTTCTTGAACAGGTCGCACCCGCATAGACTACATGCTACGCCAATGCAAAAGTCACGGACATTTTTCAGGCACGAACTGCCCTGTTTGCAACGATGAAGGAAAATTCATCATGAGCGACCGAGAAGCCAACTCCCTCGGCCGTATCCTCGCCCTTGTGCTACGCCACGCCCCTGAGAAATTCAGCGTGGACATGGACATCAACGGATGGGTCAACACCCGTGAACTCTCCGAGGCCATCGGCAACCAGCGACGCCATTACCACTGGCTGCGAGGATGGCATTTCGAAGCCATTGCGAACGCAGACGAAAAGGGCCGCTATCAAGTTGAAAACGGCATGATTCGTGCCACCTACGGGCATTCCATTGAACTGGACCTCGACCTCCCCACCGATGACATTCCCGAAGCATTGTATTACCCCTGCGAATCGGATGATGTTGAGACCTTGCTGGAGTTTGGTTTGACCGCAGGTGACCGAAAGAATGTCCACCTTTCTCGAACCATCCATAATGCCATGGAAGCCGGTCACGTTCGGATCGACCGCCCAACCATCTTGGAGATTGATACCTCTCGAGCCATTGCTGACGGCCATACAATTTACCGTGCAGGTACCACCGTGTTCCTGACGGACGAAGTTCCTGGCGAGTACCTCTACAAGATTGATGAGGATGATCCGATCATTCTCGAAATCATCGAGCAGTGGGAACTTGAAGAAGAGGAGTGAACCATCACTGCTGTGCTCCGCATGCGGGGCAGAACGGCAAATCCGGTTCAAGAACAGCGGCACAGGTCTTGCAGTGATTGTGCCCGGAGAGCAGGGCCTCGACCTTTTTGGGTGCTGTGGGTTGCGACATGGGCGATTGTGCCTCGACCAAACGGATCGGGTCGATTCCATGACGCTGAAGTTCCTCCACCCTGTTCTTGTAAATAATCGCCTCTTGAATGGCCGATTCAAGTTGCCAGAGTCGTTGCTCTCGTTCTTTACGGTCGGCGATGGTGCGGGCTTCCTCAACACAAACTTGGAGATGACGCATAAAGGCCTCAACCGTTGGTTCTTCGCCCATGACCCCAACACGCGACCCGTGCCTCATGAATCCTTGCCATCCGCTTCTAACGGTAAACTCATGATTCACCGCCCTCTCGTGCAACCATGCGTGAGCGGGTCGTCGTCAAATGGGGTGGCGGCCTGATCACCCACAAAGACCGGATGAAATCTGTCCGTCATGACATCATCGATAACCTCGCCAACCAACTCGAAAGTTGTGTGGCTGCGGGCTTGGACGTGGTACTGGTTCATGGGGCCGGGTCGTTCGGCCACCTCAAAGCCAAAGCCTACCGGTTGGCCGAGGGCCGATGTTCTCCCGATGCGGTACCCGATGAGATGACACAGGATGATGCGGTGGTGGCCGTGCGAGAAGACATGATGGAACTGAACCAACATGTGCTTGATGCATTAACAAAGTACGACGTATCGGCCGTCTCTCTCTCTCCCCATCAATGGGCACGAAACGTCGGGCCTGATTTCCAAGGCGACCTCTCCATGTTTGCTGCGGCACCTCGTGGGATCGTGATGGTCACGCATGGCGATGTGGTGGACTGCGATGGTCAGGCTGAATTCGGTATCCTTTCCGGCGACGACCTTGTCTACCGGCTTGCGAGTGAACTTCCCGGAGTGAAGCGATTGGTGTTTGCCATGGGCGGTGTTGAGGGCGTGCTGGCTTCTCCCCCCACCGGTGAACATGATGAGGGGCTCCTGTTGCCGACGTTGTCCAAAGACGATGCCTTTGAGGGGGAGCATGCCGCCCACATGGACGTGACCGGCGGGATTGGCCTGAAAGTCGCCAGGGGCTTTGATGCAGCAAATCATGGCGTCGAAGTGCATCTTGTGAGTGGAGAGTTGGAATGTCGAGTCCGCGACGCATGCCTCGGTGAGCCCGTTCGAGGCACGATTTTGGTTCCTTGATGGTGCAGAGAACTCTTCATGTAGCCTCCGCGACTCCAACAGCGTGGTGAACACATGTCAGGGTATGGAATCAGTGACGTCCCGCATGTCGAACTCAACCCAGACGAGATGGCTGCCCTTCGTTCTGCAGACGAAGCTCAAGCCTCGTTGATGGCAGAGGCCGTCATTCAGGTAGCCGAAGACGACACGGTTATTGGTCCGATGTCAAAACTCGAAACGCATCAAGGAACGGGTCATTTTCACCGAGCCTTCAGCGTGTTGTTGTTCAACACCAAGGGAGAGATGCTGCTGCAACAACGTTCACCTGACAAAGTCACGTTCCCCAGTGTGTGGGCAAACGCGTGTTGCTCACATCCGTTGCACAGTCCTGAAGAATTGGAAGAGGAAGGTGCCATGGGCGTAAAGCGAGCCGCTGTGCGTAAACTTGAGCAAGAACTCGGCATCGATCCATCCACCATATCGACCGATGACATGACCTTCATGTCAAAAATGCGTTATGCTGCTCGAATGAACAGTGAGTGGATTGAACGAGAGGTCGACCACATTCTCGTGATGTGTGCTGATGTGAACCTCACACCAAACCCAAATGAAGTCGCCAATACGATGTGGGTTTCACAAGAGCAACTCGAAGCGATGCTTCTTGAAGAGCGTCCACCCGAGGAAGCCATCGCTCCATGGTTCCGATGCATTGCCACCCGTGTGATGCAGCCATCGTGGTGGGAATCATACAACGACAAGAACGCGTTAGATGAGTTGGCCGACGACCTCATCCATGACATGGGTGACATCACCTTCATGCTTCCAGGGGCCGAGGGAGCTGACCTCCTCACTGCCATCATGGAGGTGAAGCCACTCATTGAGCAGCGCATTGAATCAAGTCTCCGGGCATCCAGGCATGAGCGACTTGGTGACGCTATGATGCACCTGATTGAAGGGGGAGGAAAGCGAATGCGAGCGACCCTTCCGTGGCTGGTCGGTAAGGCTGTAGGGGACACACACTCAGGACTCTTTGACATCGGCGCCGCCATCGAAACAGTCCACAATTTTACGCTGGTCCACGACGATATCATGGACGATGACGAACTCCGACGGGGACGGAACGCTGTCCACATCGAATATGGCATCCCAACCGCCATCAATGCAGGCGACGCAATGCTCGCCATTGCTTTCGAACGTCTTGTTCAGGCAGAAAATCTGGAATCAGATGATGTTGCACCGTTGGTTAACCGTATTGCCTGGATGGTGCGCAGAGTCAGCGAAGGGCAGCAACTCGACATTGAGTTTGAGGACCGACTGGAAGTCTCTGAGGACGATTACCTCGAAATGATAGAAGGAAAAACGGCGGTCATGTTCTGGATCTGTGCGGAAATCGGTGCCAGAATCTCCGGAGCAGATGATGAAGTCATCCAACTGATGGCTGACTGGGGCAAAGCTCTCGGCCTCTGCTTCCAACTCATGGACGATGTGATCGACGTGCTTTCAGATTCCGAAACCCTTGGCAAACCAGCTGGATCAGATATCGCACAAGGTAAGCGGACGTTGATGATTATCCACGCGCTTCGTCAGCCTGACGGACCGGTTAAGCAGCGTTTACTGGCCGTCTTGGGGAAGGGTGAGTCCGTTGAACCAGATGCATTGGCTGACGGTTTGGCGGCCCTTGCAGAATTGGGTTCCGTCGATTATGCACGAACCATGGCGGAAGACTTCCACAAGCAGGCGCACGCTTGCTTGGACCGACTCGAAGACAATCCTGCCATTCGTGCATTACGAGAACTCACTGATTTCCAATTGGCCCGTCTTCATTGAGGATAAGAACTTCATCACCTACCGTGATGGTGCCTTCACGCAACACACGGGCATACCAGCGAGTTTGCCCCTGTATTTTTCGATGGCTCAGATGATTGAAGTTCCCTTTTTGAAACGAGGCTTGGATGGTCTTGCAGGGAGGGGCATCGCTGGTGATGCACAGGCGTACCTCTCCAAATTCAAGTTGCGACCCAATTCTGATCTCACCCGCCCCCGTACCACCGAGCAACACATTTTCTCCGGTGCTTCCCGGTGAAATCGGATGGCCTTCTGACTGAAGATGTTCCAGTACATGTTGTTCAAGTATTGAAACAGCCTTGAGTGGACCACCGTGATGCTTTCGGTCGTTCTGTTTGTCGCCTACGCATCCTTCTTGATGAACGGTCAACGTATCCACATGATGCTTCGGAACACCCCCGTTGGGGTTCACATGGAGCCCAAGAACGACCCCAGTCATCTGGCGACCTCAATCGGCGTAGTAGGATTCGGGGTTGGGCTCAGGCTTCAGGCCCTTGCGCTGACGAATTTCTCCAACAACCTTGTCGAAGAGTTGAGGCGGGAGGATCTCAAAACCAAGATTCTCGGTGTTCCATACGGCTCGTCCTTGCGAGGCAGCCCGAATATCGTTGGAGAAACCGAAGGTCTCGGCGATGGGAATCACACCGACAACGGTGGTGACAGCGCCTTCCGAGGGCATGTCTTCGATGATCCCACGGCGAGTGGTGACCTCACGGGTCACCTGGCCAAGCCAATCGTTAGGTACCGAAATGAACGCCTTTTGCATGGGTTCGAGCAGAACGGTCTTGGCTCGCATCATCGCACCCTTGATGCCGTTTCGGACAGCAGGAATGGTTTGAGCAGGGCCACGGTGAATGGCGTCTTCGTGGAGTTTTGCATCGACCAAACGGACGTACATGCCTTGTACAGGTTCATCAGCGACGGGGCCCTTCACGCACACTTCGTTGAAGGCTTCAATGATGAGTTCACGGGTTTCGTGAAGGTTCTGAATACCCTTGGTGTCGTTGACAAGGACGTTGGTTCCCTTGATGGCGTAGATTTTGCGCATGATGTCTTTGTCCATGCCGTATTCACCGAACTTGTTTCCAACTTCCTTGGCATCGCTGCTGCGGACAGGGCCATCGCCAAGTTCACCTGCTCGCAAAGCGGCAACAACCTCAGTTGGGAGGGCTTCAATCTCAAACATGAATCGGTTGTGCCGGTTGGGCGACTTGCCTTCGAACGAGTTGCCACGGTTGGACCCCTGGATGCCCTCTCGGTAAACGACGATGGGCGGGCTGACCTTGACCTTGATGTTCTGTTCTTCCTCAATTCGGTAAACGGTGATCTCCAAGTGAAGCTCACCCATTCCAGCGAGCAGCGCTTCACCCGTTTCTTGGTTGGTGGTGACTTGGAGCGAAGCATCGGCCTTGGCAAGCGAGCGTAGGGCGTCGATGAACTTGGGCAAGTCCTTCATGCTCTTGGGCTCAACAGCAACGGTAACGACCGGGTCGGAGTAGTGGCGGATGGCTTCAAACGGCGTGAAGTCCTTGTTGCGAGACAGGGTCACACCGGCTGCGGCAGAGCGAATACCGGTGACGGCGGCGATGTTGCCAGCAACGACCTTCGGCACGGTGATACGGTCTCCACCAACCATCATGGCCACTTGTTGGACACGCTCTGGTTTGGCCGCGCCGATGGCGTAGACCGATTCACCCTGATTGATGGAACCGGAGTACACACGGCCAACGGCCACTTCACCAGCGTGAGGGTCCATCCAAATCTTGGTGACCATCATGGCCAGTTCTGCTTCCGGATCGCAGTTCATCATCGCTTGACCAATATCGGACTCAAGGTCGCCCGTCCAGATGTTGGGGATACGATACTTCTGGGCGTCGATGGGGCCGGGTAGTTTGGTGACCGCCATGTCCAGAAGCACTTCGTGAACGGGAGCCTTCTGGGCGAGGGTCTTCTGGTCTTCGTTGTTACAGTACTCGAAAATTTCCTTGAATGAAATCCCGGACTTGGCCATGTAAGGGACGGTGATTCCCCAGTTGTGATAAGCCGAACCAAAGGCGACCGTACCGTCTTGGACGGAAACTTGCCATGCCTTGCCCATGCCTTCGGGAGCAAACTGCTTGATGAGCTTGTTGACCTTCTTGATGGTCTCTGTAAAGCGAGCCATCATGTCTTCAGGAGTGACCTGCAACTCGTTGATGAGACGGTCAACCTTGTTGATGAAGAGAACCGGCTTCACCTTCTCCTTCAGGGCTTGGCGAACCACGGTTTCGGTTTGGGGCATGGGGCCTTCAACCGCACAAGCGAGGATGAAACAACCGTCAACGGCACGCATGGCACGGGTGACGTCGCCACCGAAGTCAACGTGACCGGGAGTGTCGATGAGGTTGATGAGGTAGTCTGTGCCTTCCACAGCGTGCACCATGGAAGCGGATGCAGCGTTGATGGTGATACCACGAGCCGATTCTTGCTCGTCAAAATCAAGGACACGAGCAGCACCAGCAAGTTCGTTGGACATCATACCTGCACCTGCGATGAGGTTGTCCGAGAGCGTGGTCTTGCCGTGGTCAATGTGAGCTGCGATGCACAAGTTCCTGATTTGAGGAAGAACGTGCATGACTTCTGTGGCCTTCTTGATGTTGTCTTCTTTGCGTCCCATGGTAACCACCGTGTTCTCGTTGCTTCGCCCACTGAAAAGGGGTTCTTAAGTGCCTCGCAGGCAAGGGGTGAATCAGTAGATGAGTTGCACGTCAGAAGCCGTTGACAGCGCGACAACGCCGGGGGGTCCGCTCCAAGTGATGTTGTCATCCGGAACGTGAAGCGCTCCGTCGCCCTCTGAATGCCCGAGGGTTGCTTTGACCGATGCGAATGAACAGTGCAGGTCAGCACCCTCAAGCAACGCGTCCATGAAGCCATGAACGATGGTTGAATCAGGTCCCATCTCAGATTCAAGTTCATTCAAAAAATTCCCATCGAGCAAGCGAACGCCAGCCGCAGCAAAGAAAACACTGACGTCGTGGCCGTCGTTCACGGCCTGAGCGGCACAAGCGAGGCCAACAATGGATTTCATTCGGTCGTGAGCGGGGTCGGATACAAACTTGACGAAGATCTTCTTGACCATGTTGGACGGTAGAACCGACGGGAAAAGAACGTTGTCCAGAAACTGCGGCCAAGAAGACCGTCAGCCTCAACGAGCAGAGGCAGCGATGCGCTCAAGTTCTTCCTTCTTGCCAACGGCATAGGATGTGACATCACCTTCACTGGCTTTGGTCAGTTCATTAATGATGCAGTTCTTGAGCGTGCGCTTGGACTTGTGTGTGCCTTGCTGAGCACCTTTGGCCAGGTTGGCCAAAGCGAGGTCCAGACGACGGGACGGGGATGAATCAACAGCCTTAGGCTGTGAGACAGCACCGAACTTGATGCGGGTGATCTCTTCCATTGGTGCGGCGGAGCAAATGGCATCGACGAACACCTGGAGGGGGTTGTTGCCGGAGCGCTCTGCGATTTGGTCCAAAGCACCCTCGAACGCTTTCATGGCGCCCATTTTCTTGCCGGTGTAGGAACCGGTTCGCATGAGCTTGTTGATGTAGCGCTCAACAACGGAGAGTTTGGCCTTACCAAACCAAGCGTTGGCGTGTCGACCACCGGTATGGGGAACACCGACGGTGGTGAGGTTGATGTAAGGAGCAAGACCGGGGTCTCGACACGTGACTTCCGAAGCGTCCCACTTACCGAACACTTTGGTGCCAATGCCAGCAATGGGCTTGACTTCAACAACATCTGAATCTGAATCTGCATCGCTCATCATCATCACCTCAGCGAACTGGCTTCTCCTTTCGGCCTCGAACCATCTCATCCAGAGAAACGCCGTTCACTTGAATGACCTTGTAGCGGACACCGGGAATATCACCGTACGAACGACCCATGCGCCCGCCGATACCTTCGACCATGACTTCGTCGTGCTCGTCGATGAAGTTGATGGCACCGTCGCCGGGGGCGAAGGCGGTCAACTTGTTGCCGTTCTTGATGAGAGAGATCTTCACGGCCTTTCGGATACCCGAGTTGGGTTGTTTGGCTTCGATGCCGACCTTTTCGACCACGATGCCCTTGGCTTGAGTGGATCCTGCAAGCGGGTCGTGCTTGGCGCGAGATTTGAGCATGCGCTTCTTGTATCGGCGGTCTGACCAACGGAATTTCTGTCGGTCTTTGGCCATCTTGGCACCTGCGAAGAGTCCTCTGCCCATCATGTTCACCTCATTGAAGCACTTCGCCGACTTGCCGCCCCTATTTAATCAAATCCCTCTAAGCGTGCTCACCATGGGCGGCGTCGTTTGATTTGCATCATGAAAATGACGGCACTTTCATCCATGAACAACATTGAAACAACGGCGACCGCTGGGTCCAATATGGCCTTCCGCGACCACCTCGGCGCAGCGACCGAAGAATCCGCCGAGGTCAGCCTGATTCACGGCATGTTGGAGCACTCGCAGGCAAGCGGCCACGCCATGACCATCTACTCCAACATCCCAGAATGCCCAGGCCATCGTGCAGCCGTCAACATGCTGACTCGAGACCGTCTGTGTGCGGCGATTGGTATTGAACCGGAGGCGTACATTGACACGCTCGGATGGGCCATGGACCATCCTAGTGAACCCGTGCTTGTTTCCAAGGACGAGGCACCGTGCTTCGAAAACATCGCAGAGGATGTTGATTTGCGAACCATCCCGATTCCTCACCATTGGCCTCAAGACCGAGGTCGTTACTCCTCGGCGAGCATCATTATCGCCCAAGATAACGGCATCCGAAATGTCTCGTTCCACCGTCAGTTCCTACGTGATGAAAATCACCTCGTGGTCCGGCTCGTTCCACGACACCTCCGAACGATGGTCATGAACGCACGTGAGGAAGGTCGGGAAGTCAACGTGGCGATTGTGAATGCGCCCGACCCGGTGGTGCTGCTCGCCGCTGCGATGTCGTTCAACGAAAACATTGACGAGTTGACCATCGCCGCTGCCCTTCATGAAAAGTTGTACGGTACATCACTCAACCTCGTGGAAGTACCCAACGGCGTCCATGTTCCTGCCGATGCCGAGTACGTTTGGTGGGGACGCATCACGCTCGAAGACGACGATGAAGGCCCCTACGTCGACATCACGGGGACCGTGGATGATGTGAGGCAAGAACCGGTGATCGCCATTGACGGCCTCACGCACCGCAACAACCCGATATTTCACGCTCTGATTCCTGGTGAAGCCGAACACAAGACCCTCATGGGTTTGCCCCGGGCACCGACCATCAAAGCCGCTGTGAACGATGTCGTTGAGTGTCTTGATGTTCACATGACCGAGGGCGGTTGTGGATGGCTCGGTGCGGTTTTGAAGATTCGCAAGATGAACGCCGATGACGGCATGAAAGCCATCAAGGCAGCCTTTGATGGCCATAAAAGCATGAAGATCGTCACCGTTGTGGACGAAGACATTGACATCACCGACCCGGTCCGTGTCGAATGGGCGATGATGACACGTTGGCAACCCGATAAGGACACATTGATTTTGAGTGACCAACGCGGCAGTTCCCTCGACCCATCCCGATATGATGATGGCAAAACCTCGAAAATTGGTTATGACGCCACCATCGATTTCGGCGTTGACAAATCCGGCTTCATGTCCGTGCAGTGAGGGAGAGGAATGTCAGAAAGCCAAGATCTCCTGCAACACCCGCGCAGGAACTTGGGGAACAGGTACCGCTCAACGGCACAAAAGTTTGCCAAGCTGGCCAAAGCTGACCCTGAACGTGCAAAGGAAAACATGGGCTGGGCCGAGCAAAATGCTCGTCAAGCCATTCTCCATGATTTCACCGATGAACGAAATTGGCGCTTCCTTGCGGAACTCAAGGCCATCAACGCCGATGCAGGAGGCCTTCAGGCGGTCCTCGAAGATGTGTTTATTGTGCTGGGACGAGACCCAGACAACCTCGAACAACTCGTCGGCATTGATTATTTGAAAGTAGGAAGAGAACTTCTTGAAGCGGCATTTGCCAAAGACCCACTCGACCCTGATGCGTGGTGGAACGAATTGGTAGATGCGGGAGTAGAGGGGGGACTTGAAGAATTTTCAACCAGGTGCCGTCGACTGGATTTTCGTGATCAGCGAGCCAACATTGTGTTCGGTCGAAGGTTGGAACGGTTGCGTAAAGCCGGCCATGAGGAGGTTTTCATTGACCTTGCACGGCACTTGTTGGCTCACCGGCCCATCAACCACGAATTGTGGTTGGAAATGGGGCGGTTACACGAACGTCGAGAGGAGATGGACGACGCGTGGTCGTGTTATGACCAGGTGCAGCAACTTCGGCCCCATCTCAACGAGCGAGACCGTTTCTTACAGCGCCTCAAAGGCGAGATGGATGGCGAACAAAAGCAGCCGTGGTCTGGACCCTCTGTACAACACCGTGAGGCTTTCCTTGAAGGGATGCGTTCACTCACTGCCAGAATTTCAACCCCCGAACCTACGCCATCCACGGTGGAGGCTGAAGAGGATACACCTCAGCGTCATCCTGACGAGCATACACTGGAAACCTTGCTTGAGCAAGGCGATGTACAGTCTGCATTCTTCCTTGCACGGCGATTGCTTGCGTCGGGTGAGGCTTGGGCAGAACCCTGGCTTGAACGAATCCAATCCGACATGAAGTGATTCCATGACGTCCTCCAAGCCCAGGTTTGTCTTGGCGTGGGTCACCCGTGAGGGTGAGCCCTGCACGAGGATGGGGGAAGGCGGCAGTGTGCTGTTTGTTGAACATCCTGAAAGGGGGTGGGAAATTCCTGGCGGCCATGTTGAAAAGGGGGAACGGCCGGAAGAGGCCCTCCACCGAGAATTGCTTGAGGAGACAGGATTGACCGGAACCCTCGTTTCATGGAACAAGGATTACTATCCCGAAGGATGGGTTGCCCACATGGTCGTGCCGATTGAAAGCAGGCGAACATGGACCGTTGATGACGAAAGTGTCCACGCTGTTCAATGGTGGAAGACCGTACCTCCCGTCAAGGCTTGGACGGTTGAGGAGTTTGAGGAATTGGCTGTCTTCTTTTCCCGTTGATGAGGGTTCTGAACAAGTAGCGACCGGGTTCAGAGCATGGTGAGTTCGCCCAAGCGCTTACCCCACAATGCCGTTTCTTCGGGTGTTGAAGCGCATGCTTGTGCCACGGCTGCCAACATCGGGTCTTCCACGGCATCCGGCGAGGCCATCAGTTCACCGAAGCGTTCCATCTTGTGAAGCCGGTGGGCGATCGTCAGCATCGCACGAACCGCTGGACGTTCCGGGCCACCCCATCCTTTCTCGAGATGATCCACACACCAGTCAAAGACACCATGAATGTCATCGGGATGAACGGCAAGGACCGGAGGCTCTTGCTCAAGGTCAAGCGGTTGTGCTTCCTCTACCTGAACGTGCATGGGTTTCGCATCCGTCGATTGGTAGTCAATGGCCAAATCGAGGAACATTGATCCTGCCTCAATGGCCATTTGGTGCTGGGATGCCAGTATTGCGTGTTTGTGCGCATTCCATGCGTGGCGGCCGGCATGGAAGAGGTGCCCCAATGCATGGCGAATTCGACTGGCGCCGAGCCGAGAAATGGCAATGGTTTCGTGAGCGTGTCCTGCGGTTCTCGAGATGTCCCCGTACACCTGTAGAGCCATCAAAGCCTCTCCTTGCGCCATGTGATATGCGGCTTTGTTTAACAGTGAAAGATCATGGTCGCGACTTGCTTTGGCAACGGATTTGAGGCGAGTTTCTGCCCAGGTCAAATCCTCCTCAGCTCCTTGGGCATCACCTGCTTCAAAACGAACCAATCCCCGCTCCATGCGCAAACGACCTTCCAGGGCGAGGTCTCGCGTTTCCGGAGTGCGAACCACCGTGAGAGCAGATTCAATCGCCTCTTCGAGATGTGTATCACCAAGCCAACGTCGCCGAACCAAACCGAGAACTGCTTCTTCTCCTGGACTCAGATGAACATGCATGGCCTCAAGCAGTTCTGGTGCATCCATGAACAAGGCAGCCTCTGCCAACGAGAGCCAAGATGGCCACGCCAGTTCCTCTTTCCAGACCGATAATGTAGCCGAATCAACGGGTCCTTCTGTGCGCCAACGAGAGATGAAATGGCCCGGGCCTTTTGGCGGTTCAATGATGGTCATGGATTCAACTCCGTCCTTGCTGTTCGGGCCACGGCGTCAATAAAGGCGGTTTCGGCAGCGATGGGATGAGCATCGCCCGACCAGCCCGCCGCACCGTCATGGCCACCGCCCTCGCCTCCAAGAGTTTGGGCGACCTCCTCCATGAGATGGCCCATGTGAAGACCTGCAAGCACACTTGAGCGGGGTGCACGAACCGTGAGTCGGGTGGTTCCGTTTCGTGAGCGGGTCACGACCACGGCATCGGCCCCAAGACCATTGAGCATGGAAGCCACCCGTCCTTCGAGTGTTCCGGCTGTTGTCCTGAGAATGGTCCAAGGTCCTGCCTCCGTGGTTTCAGCCCGTTGAAGGCCTCGCAAAATGGCCCCACGATCGCTGGGGGTGGTCGGTGCATCTTCCAACTCTTGAATGAAGGCCTGATAGTCCAAACCGCCGTGTTCAATCAGCCGTGAGGCGGTGCTGAACGATCGTCCATTGGCATGACGGAATCGAGCGGTGTCGGTCACGAGGCCTGCGAGGAGAAATTCACAAACCGGTGGGCTCAGAGCCGAGGTTGCGTGCTTTTCAAGGTAGGCAGCCACCACTTCGGTTGTGGAACGAGCATCCCATTTCAAACAGAGATCCCCCTCTCCCAATTCCCATGCATCGGTCGCATGGTGGTCAATCACACACAACGGGACCTCAGGAAGAGGAAGACCGGTCTGGTCTGGAGCAGCAGCGTCAACGACCACGGCGGCTGCCAGTTGTTTCGGCCAAAATGGATGGCCCTCTTTCATGATTCGAAACGGTGCTTGGTGCTTCGCGACATACCGCCCAGCCATTCGGCCGATGTGCAAGCCACAAGCCAGCATGTTGGGGTGGGTTGCAGCGAGCGCGATGGCAGACCCAACGGTGTCCATGTCGCCGTTTTTCCCCGTGATCACAGCAACGGGGCCCTGGCTCGTGTGATGGAGAAGCCAAGCATGAAGCCGTTGGAGGTCGTCTTCCATGGCGACAGGAGATGTGCTCATTCCTGTGCACCCTGCAGAGATTGTTTGAGTTCGTCGTAAGTCTTGATCAACTGTTGCTCACGTTCTGTGAAGCGTTGGAGGTGAACCTTGAGGGATGCCAATGTTTCGTTGAGGTCGCCAAGGAGAGCGACTCGATCAGCCACTTCGATGAGAACACCACCCATTTGTCGGTGGAGTGCCATGTCATCAGGTTGTGACTCAACGGCGGCGATGGTGCCCTCGAGTTCCTGAACTTGAGCACGAACACTGCTCACTTGCTGGCGAGCAGCTTGTACTTCTGCGACGACGAGTTGAAGTTGGTCAAGTTGTGTCACGGGCTCACCATTGGATGGTCACGGCCCGAGGTTCAAGAATGCTTTCCGAAGACCTGCAGGACGGAATCGGTTGCAATGAGGCCACGCAGACGGGTGTTCCACATGGCCCGGAGGTCTTTGCAAGCGGCTTCGTTGAGTTCAATGGAAAACGAGTGGTCATCTTCCCACGTGGTCTCGCAGTCGGTTGCCAAACAGGCAGCCAGTGCCTTGGTATCGGTCTGGCTACGGGATTGAACGAGAAGCGTCAACGCCCACATGACCAACACCGAGGTGCGTTCACTCTTCTTCTTCGAGGGCTGGACGGTTGGCCAATTCTCGCTCGTAGTTCATGGCCGCTTCTTGAGCGATGAAGGCCATGTCTGCGGTGGTAGCACCGTCGACGGAACGACGAAGGATACGGTTGTTGGCATCGGAGGCACGCGTGAACGGCTCCCATGCGCCACCGGCGAAGGTGTGATCACACTTCTTGCACGCCCAAATGCCGACGGATTTTCGCTCAACCTTCTGGTACTGGCAAACAGGACAAGTGTACTTGCGGGATCGCTTGGCCATGGCCGAGCCGGCGTTTCGTCGGACGGAAACACCGTAGCGTGCTCCAAATCGTGCGGTTGCGCCTGCTTTTTGGGTTCTCTTTGCCAATCAGTTCCCCTCCTTTTCTGCTACAAGTTTTCGAAGTTCTACGCATCGCTTTTGTGCCACATCGAAGATCTCGGCAAACTCGGCGGGAGTGAACACCCCTTTTAGCCCCTTCTGTAAGGAGTGGAGATGCCCTTCATCGCCGAGGGTGATGTGAATGCGCTCGTCGCCACCCAACTCTTCTTGCTCGTTGGCGTCGAGGACGAAGCGGCCTCCAACACGTGTGAAGGACGCCATGATGGGAGTGCCGTTCACCTGCAAGGTGTGGTCCTCGCCGACGTCGAAGCGCTCAGCAGGAACCACGGCCGTTCGCAAAGCGGCGATGGCCGCCAAGCCGCAAGCATCGAAAATGTTGCCCTGGTCGGAGAGAACGTGAATGTCGATCATGACTCCCCAGACTTTCTCTCCGGGAACGATGCAGAGGCTTTCCATGTCAATGCAACCGGACTCGCGAATGCCACGGTCAACCACGCGGCTGAGTTCAATCGATTCTGGAGAGGGTGGGCCTGGCTCGTACTTTCGGCCGGCAACAGGACGGAGTTCTGCACCGCACATCAGGGAACCCTGCGTGGGTCGGTCGGGCCAGGGCGTTCTGAGTTCAAACTTCACGCCGGCGTAAACCACCGTTCCACCGATGACGACCTTGGCTGAGCCTTCAGCGTTGTAGAGGCAGTCGGTCTCAAGAGAAACATCGCGAGAATCCCAGCGGCCACGTCCGTCAATCCGTTGATCATCCTCGGCGAGGCGGGCAAGTTCTTGACGAAGCAGGGCAGGAACAAGTTCGACCATCAAGCCTCACCTCCTTCGTAGCGTCGCTGAAGAGCGTCGACCATAATGTCGTGAATCTCCCTTGCTGCCTTGAAATTGTATTCCATGGCAAGTTCGTACTCAGCGGGGGACAGGTCGCCGTCCATTTGCAAGAAGGCGATTTCGCCGGTGTTGGGCAAGATGCCTACAGGGAGGTCGGCCTGGCCGTAGTTATCCTCGGCTTTGTCGAGATCGAGAACGACGGTGTCTTCGATCTTACCGGACGCTACACCGACAATCATGTCTCGCATGGGAATGCCCGCATCGGCCAGTGCCACGGCTGCGGCGGTGATGCCAGCACAGCGGGTACCGGCTTCAGCAGCGAGGATTTCAATCTCGACACGGATTTTCGAACGTGGGTAGAGCTCAACAAGCACCACGGATTCGAGGGCTTCTGCCGTGACCTTCGAAATCTCTCGAGACCGACGGTTGAAACCAGGTCGAATGCGGTCAGAGGTTGAGAAGGGGGCCATGTTGTATCGCACATCAATGACAGCGCGGTCTTGACGCTGAATCTTGCGAGGATGGGCTTCCATCGGGCCGTAAACAGCAGCGACAGCGACGTTCAGGCCGTGAGTGACCATGGCTGAACCATCGGCTGCAGGAAGCACGCCGGCTTCAATACTCACCGGTCGCATTTCATCCACTTTTCGTCCATCAAGACGACTACCGTCGTCGTTGAGCAATTGTACATCTCCATATCCACCCATCATGCATCACCTTTCGATTTTTCTTCCATTTCACTGAGAATTGTTTCAAAGGCCTTCGTGTGACCTTCGCTTACCAGACGCTGAAGCGCTGAACGAGCCCATGAGATACCTTCGGGGGACCCGTCGATCCAAACGCGGCCGTTTTCCCCGACCATCATTCGGCAATCGCATGCATCACGCATGCGTTGGAGAAGCGAGTTGTTTTCGCCGCGAACACGGTCAATGTGCTGCACGGGAATGGATTCGACAGCCCCTTGGTTCAGGCGTCGTAGACCAACGCCCTTCATGGTCAACACCACGTTGTGGCACTCATCGACCTCTTGAACACGGGCAAGAACAACATCACCAATATCCATGTGTTGGCGAGCTGCTCCGAACTCCACTTTCCAAGGAGCAAGGGACATGGGAAGCAGGCCTTGGAATGAACCGTTGATGTTCATGAACCACAAGTTGTTGCGCACTTCGGCCACAATCCCGACGACCAAATCGCCGGAGCGGGGCATGTAGGCGGCGTTGATTGGGTCCACCGACACCGTGTTGTTTCGTTCACGCAGCCACCCGAGTTGAGTAGCCACGAAGGAATCTTCGGCAGCGATGATTCCGCTGCCTGCTCGCTTCCCGGCGGATGGCCCAACGGCCATTCCCGGGGTCACAAGGCGCTGCTCGGCGCCGACTTGACCTTGGGACATTCTTTTCTCTCCGTTGGCGGCCACTCGCCAACCCATGATAAAGGCCACCCTAAGCCCACGGGGTTTAGGAACCGAGTTCCTTGACTTCTGTTTCGGAACTTCGTCGCATGACCTGCCCGATGATTTCACCCTTCATTCCGGCAGGGCACTCAATGACACAGGCCCATGAACCGTCCTCAAGCCAACCTTCTTTTTGCTGATGGGAGCGGAGAAATTGTGAGACAGAACCGTAGGCTGAGCCCGGGACTTTGAAGGCCAACCGGACCGTTTCGAAGGACAGTGGAATCAACGGCTTGAGTTTTGCAATGGCATCTTTGACTTGCTCCTCGAGTCGCTTGAACGGGTCGACCGAATAGCGTGACTCTTCCAGTGCCAGTTCAATTCTGGTCTTTGGATGCGGGGACTTGGTCTTCGGGTCAACCGCTGCTGAATGGATGCGGTGGATGATCTGTTGGCGCATGTTCTCAACCATCTGCTTCCGCTGGGCTGTGGTCAATTGGATGGAACCTTTCTCAAGAATAGCGGAGGTGATGGCCTCAATGTCTTGCGTCCCAAACACCTTCTCAATGGCATCCTCGGTTGGACGCTCGCCACCACGAGCGTCGTGAAAGACCTCGTCCATCGCCAAAAAATCGTTGATATCAACCGATTGGGGGTCCTCTTTGAACGCTTCAACAAGAGAAGGGTCAACCAAGACCTCGTATCGCTTCCCACCCTTTTCGAGGCGGGCAAGAACGGCGTCGTCAAGGCTCACCATGGTATCACTCAATCGCTCCAAGAATGGGGCGACGCTTCAACCTACCCCTCTCACTCTTCAAGGGGCTTGAGGCGGTCAATTTGCTTGTTCACTTCGCCCCTGTCAAGAACACGGTAGCCGTTGGAATCAACCACGGTGACCTCAACTGCCTCGCGGTTCAATTCAGCGTCGTTGGCCGAACGGAGCGCTTCGAGACCAAGTTTCATGGCAGCGTTCAACGTCATGTTCTCCTTCCAGTTGTCTTCAAAGAATTCAATCACGGTGTTGCGCCCGCTTCCGATGGCCCCAGCATGGTAGGATTGGTAGGCTCCGGAGGGGTCGGTTTCGTACAGGTGGATGCCGTTGTCGTCCACGCCGCCAATGAGAAGGGCGGTACCAAACGGTCGAGAACCGCCGTATTGGGTGAAAGACTGCTTGAAGTCGCAAATTTTCTTCACCAGAACGTCAACAGGAACGGTTGCACCGTAGGTAATTCGGTTGATTTGAGCCTCGACACGTGCTCGTGCGACGAGCTGGCGAGCATCGGCGACAAGACCTGAGGTTGCGATACCAATGTGGCCGTCAATCTTGAACATCTTTTCAATGGACTCGGGAATGATCAGGCGGCTAATGATGCGCTTATCGCAAACCAGGACAACGCCGTCCTTGAATTTCAAAGCCGCTGTGGTTGTTCCTCGCTTAACGGATTCACGAGCGTATTCAACCTGAAACAGTCGTCCGTCTGGGCTAAACGTTGTGATGCCGTGATCGTATCCTCTTCCACTTGGTTGCATGTAATGACCTCAGTTTCTTGGTCCGGTTGACACTTTATGAGGATGCGGGTTGATTGTCATGAGCGTCGGCCGGACCAATGCTACCTTCACGCCGTCCCGTATCAACCCTGCGTGGCCAACATTCTCTTCAAGGGAGAGAACATGAGCGGTCCATGCGAGTGGCGGTCCTGTCATCGGGAGGAAAGGATTCCGCCGCAGCATGGTGGTGGGCCCAATGCAAAGGTTGGACCGTGGATTGCCTCGTCACCGTCACCATCACCGGTGATGATTCGCCGATGTTTCAAATGCCAAGCACCCACCTGGTTGAGCGGCAAGCCGCCCTTGCTGGCGTCCCCTGGATTGAAGTACGTACGGACGGAGAGGTGCCCGCTGACCTCGATGCCCTCGCAGAAGCTCTTCAACGCCGTGATATTGACGGCTTTGTTTCGGGCGCTCTCCGTTCCGACTATCAAAAATCAAGGCTCGAGCGCATGGCAGAGGAATTGGGCATCGTGAGTTGGACACCCCTCTGGCACCAGTCGGGATATGACCACCTCAAGGGCATGATCGACCACGGTTTTGAAATCATGATCACCGGTGTATCAGCAGAAGGTTTGACAGAGGAATGGCTTGGTCGTGTCCTGTGCGAGGAATCCTTTGGCGAGCTTGCCGCTTTGGCAAGCAAGCATCGATTCCACATTGAAGGTGAAGGTGGCGAGTACGAAACACTCGTGGTCGGTGGCCCACACCTGGACCAGCGGCTCTCGGTGGAAGGCACCGTTCATTGGGACGGCGTCCGTGGCCATTACGACATTCATTGAATGGCTTCACGAGCGAGCATGACGCACTCGTCCACAATCTCTCCGGCCACACCTACGTGGTTCATGGGGTCAAACATGGCTTCGAGTTCTTCGGCAGAAAACGCAGCCGAGATGGCTGGGGTGCGGCTGCAGACATCGATGAGTTCCTCACCATTGGCCAACGCGGTAAAAGAGGCTTCACGCAAGACTTCGTGTGCTTCGTCACGGGCGACCCCATGGTCAACGAGTTCAATCATCACCTTCTCGGCCATGACGAGACCTTTCTGAGCGTGGATGTTGGCCAAACAGCGGTCTTTGTCCACCCACATGTTGGTCAACACATCGGCGGTTTTGGCCATGACATCTTCGGCCAGCGTTGAGGCGTGCGAAAGTGTAAACCGTTCGCTGCTGGAGTTCGCGAGATCGCGCTCATGCCATAGCAGGGCGTTCTCATAGGTTGGGATGATGAAAGAGCGGACGATACGAGCAAGACCAGAAGCGTTTTCTGATTTGATGGGGTTCTTCTTGTGCGCCATGGTCGAAGAACCAACTTGCTTCTTGACATCAAAACCTTCACCGGCTTCTGCGAGTTCTGAACGTTGAAGATTTCGAATTTCCTGAAGCACCTTCTCGCATGTAGTAGCCACATTCGCAAGCCATGACATGTATTCCACATACCGGTCTCGTCCGACCACCTGCGTGGTGGCCAGTGGAACGCCTAGACCGAGGTGGGTCATGATGAGGCGCTGCAGTTCTCGTGCATGTTCCCCCTGAGCGGCACCTGTTCCAACCGCGCCGAGGAATTTGCCAACGGCGACGCGAGGGGCCGCCTCGTCGAGACGAATGAGTTGACGGCGTAGCTCATCAAGCCAAACGGCAGCTTTGAGTCCGAAGGTGATGGGAACGGCGGCTTGTCCGTGTGTTCGCCCGAGCATAACCGTGTCTCGCTCCCGCTCTGCAACATCAGCGCAAACGGCGATGAGATGGCAAAGTTGCTTGCGAAGCAGAACCATGCTGTCCCGCAGTTGAAGGCCAACGGCCGTATCGACAATGTCGTTGGAGGTGGCACCAAGATGAATGCACCACCCGGCTTCACCAGCAGCCTCTGCCATGGCCTTGGTCAAGGCCATGATGTCATGGCGGGTCTCGGCTTCGATTTCGCTCACACGTTCTTTAGATACCGATTCAGGGTTCGCAATGGCCGCGACGGCATTGTAATCCTGTTCAGTGACCCGACCGAGTTGCCAATGCGCCCAAATTAAAGCGCGTTCAACTTCCAGCTGACGCTCGTGTCGGCCAAGTTCTGACCAAATGCGTTTGAAATCCTCACAGCCGTACCGGTAATCAAGTGGACAAAAGGCCATGATTCAAGACATGCGGCTCGCTTCATCAACCTTCCCACTCGCGTTGATGAGGACGGGTTTTACGATGCTGCGTCATCCTTACTGAGCGCCTCAACCGGTGCCATAACATTCCGAATCAACACGATGGCAAAAATAGAGGAGACTCCAAACGAAAGGCCGACCCATGAAGACATGTTGTACCACATGAGGGCAACGCCACTCAAGGAGGCATAGGAGACCACCTGGCACAACGCGGAGGCGAGGTCAAGTTTACGAATTCGCTCGGGCGGAAGACGGGATTTGTGTTCAAGAACGAAGGTGTAAATCAGGAAATAGATCGCTTGAAACGGCAAGGCCGCAGCGATGATGGCGAGGGCAATTTCACGAACATTGTCCGGTGATTTGTCTTGCTCAATCCCTTGAAACAACAACAACGCCGTATTGGTTCCCAACAAGGCCGCCATGATGGTCCATCGTTTATCTTGGGAAGAGGTCCTGCTCTCAACATTGACCGAACCATCACTCATGGCTGGTAGAATTTTTGACAGAGTGTTTGATGTTTCCCATCATCTTGGTGTCCAGAACGCCAGTTCAGCCAAGGAGACGAATCACCGTGCCGGTGATGGCGGCGACGATCAAGAGAAGCACCATCATGGCGACGGGGCCGTACTGGTTCTTGTCATCGAGGGCCGTGCCAAGGAGACCGTCTCGGGTGATGGCTTCGGCAAAACTTCCCGCTTCCTCGAATGCTGGAGGTTCTCTTCGTGGAATGCGTTCTCCTTCTCGCACGTCGCCACTCATGATGGGACGAGGAGGCTGAGGGTCATAGCCCTTGCGAAGAGGAGAGCGCCGCAACCCTCATTCACTGATGCCGCCATCTTCGGTTCATGGAGCGGTACAATTTCGGATTAACTGGTGAGCGGATTCACCTTGCCATTGAAGGCAGCACAGGTGGGACAACACTCGGTCTCCACCTCGCTGCGGATGTGATTAACGCTGGTCAGCGCGTCCTTTGGGCTTCTGTTGAGATGCCTGACCCAGCAAGGTTTTCTCAGCTCTTTCAGCACCTCTCGTTGGTGGAGAGTTCACGCTTCCATGCCATGAATTTCGGCGGACGCTTTGACCGAGCAATCGATGCGCTGCTCGAGGCGGCGACCTCGCTGCCCAGTGTGGGCTTGGTGGTGATGGACGATTGGTGTCCAGGAAGTGGCCGAATCCCGTCCGACCGGTTGGACCACATCCAGCGAGTGGCTGAAGAATGTCCCAGCCACATCACCATCCTTCTCATCTCCAAGGGAAGTGCGGATGCAAGCGGGGCCACCGATGAACCCATCATTGCGAGAGGCGCAGAAGCCATGGCTGGAAAAGGATTCACAGTGTGGCGTATGTGGCGTGGAAAGAACGGCGGCCAACGCGTGCTCGACAGGTCTGGAGAACAGATCTCGCTAACCATTGATGATTCAGGATTCATCGTCTGAATCTTCGTCATCGCCCAGGAGTTTCGCCATCTCCTCGAGCGCATCTTCGTCCGGCTCCTCAAACTGCTGAGGATTTCGTGCTCCACCTTCGAGGACATCATCGCCTGCGACTTTCGGTGCATTGGACTTCAACATGGCCGACCGGTTGGACTTTGCCCGCTGCGTGATGAACCACACCATTCCAAGTAACGTGAGCCCTGCAACGGCGTAGGCGATGTTCATTTGGGTCTCCGGTTCCATAAAATGTCCTTGGAGCGTGTTGTTCTTCATCGTTTTGCAGATTTGCTCCGACTTAGAGCGGTTCTTCCCAAGCCAATGGGCGGGCAAGATGCCGCCGAGCGCCGGCAGGGGGTTCAACCCATGATTCATGCGGTGGCGACGTTTCCACACTGACCCATGCATCTTCCGAGCGACGCTTGCACTTTGGACATCGAAGTCCCTGTCCAGCGCCCATGCTTTTCATGCGTACTTCACAATCTGAACAACGTGGCCGTTGTTGGGCCCGAGGAACCCATTTCTCAACCTTCAATCGCTCTGCATGAATCACACCATCAAAATCGGAGAGTCCTGCAACTACGATTTCATCGCCAGGCATCAACCAACGAGCAAGCGCATTCACTGGCCCGCCTTCAGCGAAGGCTTGTACCTTCACATCTCCGCAGAAAATGGTGGCGTGTTTGCGCGTTGGATGAACCACGACTTCGTCAACCACCATGTTGAGCGGTTTTTCCAGATGGTCTCCGGTGGCCTGATTGGTCTGAAACACTCGCCATCCTTTGACCTGCTCGGTTTCTTTACTTTCAAGCAAAAGGCAGCAACCACGTTCAGCGGCATTTGCGCTGGTTGCTCTCAAACCAAACAAGACGGGAGACTTTCCTCGAGGAGCGATCATGCTCGTCCCTTTGCGAGGATCACGGGAGAGGAAGGTGTCGGGCCAAGCATCCACCAAATCCAGGGAAGCATCATCCACTTGACGAGGCATGTCATCGGTCCCGTCAAGGCGCCAAGCGATGGCCTCCCATGTGCTTGTGAGGGCTGGCCATGCAACGGCTGCGGTTGCACCAATGCGTCCGTGTCCGCCCCAAGCACGGGTGGGAGAGGGGAGACTTTCGAGGGATACATGTGATCGCACCGCCTCGAAATAAACTGTTGACGATGGTTGCTGTTCAAACCAGACCATGCCCGGACTCGCTGGAAATTGACTCCGAGCCGAAACCACCGAGGCTTCCAGTTCGCCCTCGAGGGGGGCCAAATGTGCGGCCCACCATGCATCAAGGTGGTCCATAAGCCCCTCAATGTCTTCCGTTTGGAGGTTGACCGCAAGGGCTGCGTTACCACGCGTGCGACGCTGAGCAAACGGCCAGAGTCTCACAAGGCGTGGCACCCCGCACGTCACCCCGTCTGGCAGGTGGCGCAGTAAGGTGTCAAACACCTCGGTGGTGCAACCTCCGGCCAGCGAATCAGTGTCATCAAGTCCCAACCAACCCATGCCATCACCTACGGTTGGAATTCATCACCAGAATCGGCCTCATTCATCCACCGTGCACCAATGGCCTGTAGGCCGACAGCGGCATGAACTCGGAAGAGGCGGGCCCCAAACGCCCATCCCGCACCCATATCAGAGCGACGATCGCCCACCATGAGATCCATAGGGTGCGGTGAGACGGGTGAAGCACCCCACCAATCCACTTCAGGGTGGTCGATGGGTTGGAGAGAGGGTTGCCAGTTGACCTCAAAGACGGTTCGTTCACGAAGAAGACGATGGCCCAAAAAAAGCATACCTGGCGATGGTTTTCGGCAAGGGCAACGATCTTCAAAACGATGCGGGCACGTCAAGAACAGGTCAATGCTCGCCATGGGGTCTTCCGCACGGAGTTGATGCTGCAGTTCTTCGTGAATCGATTGAAGGGTTTGCGGACCCCACAAACCGCGCGCAAGAGGAGATTGATTGGTGACCACACATACCAGATATCCTGCTCGATTGAGGTCACCGATCACCTTGGCTGCACCATCGAGGAGTTGGACCTCGTCGGGTCCGTTCACATAACCTGGTTTGCCTTTGTTGATCACGCCGTCCCGGTCAAGAAACGCAATGGGGCTTTGGCTTCGTTCATCCTTGCCCGGCGGGCCGGTTATCTGGACATAAGGCCCCTCCATGCAAGGGGGTTGGCAACCCTACACATGGCCTTTATTGCGTTGAACAGGTTGATACCCATGGGCTTGCTGGACAGTATGTGCTCGTGGAGAAGGAAACAGCCACCTTATTGGGCGCCATCGGCATGATGTTGCTGGCCGCCTCATGGTGGTGGAGAGCAAGTGGGGCTGTCCGCCTTGCCCAACTCGGTTGGATTCTGGTTGGGTTCTACTTTTTCACACAAGCATGGACCTACTTGGAACATGACGACCCGATTCTCACCATCATGGCTGCGCTTACACTCCCATTGAGTTGTTGGGCCGCTTGGTGGGAAGAGCGAGCAGAGGGTCAAAGGAAGGAAGCGATTGTCTGGGCCAGAGGAACCGTTGCCTTTGCAGGTGGACCCTACTTGCTGATCTCTTTCGTGCCGTACCTCAGCGTGCTAGCGATATGGTTTGTGGCCTCGCAATCAGCCCTGTTCTTGGGCTTTGCCACGGGAACCGACATCCAAATTGGCACCACTTGGGTCAACGACACCAGTGGAAGAGTGTCTTGGGAAGAGTGGGAAGGAAATCGATGGTTCGCCACCGATTTCTCCGGCGAATACGCCTTTCAATCCGAACTCATCCTCGCCAACGGCGAAGCCATTGGCATCAATTTCGTGCTGGCTTGTACGGCCATCCAGTCCATGGTGCTCTTCATTGGGGCCATCGCCGTGCTTGACCTTTCATGGAAAAAGCGTGTCCGAGCGCTGCTCCTGATTTTGCCCACCATTCACCTGCTCAATCTGTTCCGTAATGCAGGCCTGATTTGGATGCACATGACCTATACGGAATGGAGCTTTTGGGGCTTGAGCGTCTTTGAGTTTGGACACAGTTATGTCGCTCGCTTCGTGAGCTTGTTTGCCATGTTTTTACTCGCCTTGATCATGTTTGAGATGCTACCCAGCATGCACAGAAACATCCTAACATTGACCGGCGCCGACCCCAAAAAACGGCGTTAGGAATGCAGACGCCGGGAGTCGAACCCGGGTGGAGAGGTTGGGAACCTCCCATCATAACCACTAGATCACGTCTGCGTCAACCGCTCCAACCGTGAGGAATTCATGAGACCTGTGGTCAGAAAGGATGATGATGTTCAGGCCATACCTGCCGTCATGCACCCCGCCCTCACCCCTTACACCTTTGAAAGGGGGAAGATAAGGGTTCGAAACCGGACGGTTCTCGCTGCGATGACCAACAAACAAAGCCATGATGACGGGACTGTATCAGAGGATGAGATCAGATGGCTCGAAGCCAGAAGCATGGGCGACTTTGGGATCATCACCACCGCCGCCACCCATGTTCTTGAACACGGGCAGGGCTGGGAGGGTGAATTTGGAACATGGTCCGATGAACATCTCGAAGGGTTGGCGAAGATGGCCCACGCCATTGCTCAACATGGGGCCGTCAGCCTCGCACAGCTGTTTCACGGCGGCATGCGGGCGCCACAGAACTTGACAGGACGGCAACCGATATCAGCCTCGGAGAACGATTTGGGACAAGGCCTCGGCAAGAGCCGTTCCATGACTGAGCAAGACATTCAGGACGTCATTGCCGGGTTTGGAGATGCCGCCCGTCGTTGTGAACAAGCCGGTTTTCACGGTGTTGAACTCCACGGAGCCCACGGCTACCTTATCGCTCAATTTCTTGGGGCAGGGACGAACCGAAGAACCGATGCGTGGGGAGGGTCGCAAAGCAAACGCACGCGATTCCTCTCTGAAATCGTCTCGGAGGTCCGCCGACAAACAGGTCCGAATTTTCTGGTAGGTGCACGTCTATCACCTGAACTCAAGGCGTGTGGAATGTCTTTAGCGGATTCGCTTGAAACACTCCGTCTATGTGCAACGATGCCCCTTGATTTCGTGCATGTCTCGTGCTGGGACATTCAGGCCACTGGCTTTCACGAAGGCCAAGAGGTCCACTACACCACGGTGTTCCGAGAAAACCTTCCGATGCACCTCCCCCTCATCACCACGGGAGGCATCTGGAGCGCCGAAGAGGCTGAAGAGGCGGTTGAGCAAGGAGGCGATTTCATCGGTGTTGGCCGTGCTGGTATCGGCCATCCAGACTGGCCACGTTTCCTCCAAGATGATGCCGTAGAGCCTCCTCGTCCACCTTTCAGTGTCAACCACTTGGCATCGGCCGCCCTGAACCCCACCTTCATCGAATACATGCGTCGCTGGGACGGTTTCGTTGAGGAC
This sequence comes from Candidatus Poseidonia sp., assembly GCA_049412325.1. Lineage (GTDB taxonomy): Archaea > Thermoplasmatota > Poseidoniia > Poseidoniales > Poseidoniaceae > Poseidonia. Next base: position 4,578 of record JBMSEL010000002.1, on the reverse strand, counting down.
TGAGCGCCCCTGCCGCGATTCGAACGCGGGTTCCTGGCTCCGGAGGCCGGGGTGATATCCACTACACTACAGGGGCACAACGCCCTCCAACTCCATCCTGTATGATGTCTTCTGACCTCAGGGTTTTGGTTGCCAATCGTTTTCTGGAGTTGGACGAATCCAAATGTGGCCGCTACCTGTCGGGTATTCAATGGTCTCAACCCCGTCCAACATCATGCCCATCAATTCTGCAGATGGTGGCTGCACCGATGACGACTCAAAGAGTGGTTCAACAAAGGTGGTGGATTCAGGACTCAGCGGGGATTCAAAGGTTGATTCACCTGAGTAGGAAGCATCGGGAAGGGCAACGGCTTCTTTTTGGTACAGGTCGCCGTTGTTGTTGGCATCCGAGAACGCCGCCTCGCTCATTGCATCACGACCATCCCACATGGCTTCCTCTGATGGATCCCGCCCGGAACGCAGGAAGCCGACGAGCAGCCCTGCCAGAATCACAAACAACAAGCCAGCAGATGCATAGATGAGGTCGTTTGAAACACTGGCGACGAAGTCAGCGTTGTCGCCCACACCGTCTCCATCCGTGTCTTTCGTTTCCTTTGGGTCATCGGGGAAGGCGTCCTGTTCATCAGGCACACCGTCACCGTCGCCATCAAAGGCATCAAAGGTGGTCTCGCAAATCACCAACAACAGGTCGAGTTCCTCGACGTTCAACGTGTCGTCTTTGTCAAGACTGACGGATTTGAAATCGTAATCGTTGGCCCATTCAAGGCTGGCCAGGACAGTGTATGACACCGAGTTGCCCCCGCCACTCAAGTCATCGAAGGCGTCGTTCAATTCCGTTTCACAGTTGCAAAAAGATTGCAAAACTTCTCTGTATTCCAACATCCCATCATCGTTGAGGTCGGTGGAGGCAATCTCCTCTTCGTCAACATCTGCTCCGGCAAGTTCGCGACCATCAATCAAACCGTCGCCGTTCACATCTGCCTCAGTGAACGCCTCCTCTGCACGCTCTTGACAGGTTTGAACGTCACGAGGATCGACGGGCTCGATTGGATCGATGGGGTCAACCGGGAAATCGCTTTCATCCCAACGAACCACGATTGTGATTTCCTCAGCATCAGAAAGGCCCGTCATGGTGATGTCAAACCGGCCATTCAGTGGGAATTCAAGGCTCACCTGATGGTTTGTACCGTCCTTTCCGCTCGTCAATGCAACATCCATCGGGACGGTTTCGATGCCAAAACCAGTTCCAGGGCGGCCCCCATCGTCGGAGAATTCAATTTCGTACTGCATGCCTTCAATCGTGAGCATGATGTCGCCTGAACCACCGTAAGTCTCGAGCCAGAACATGTTGCCGGGCTCCTCGAGGACAGCGTAGAAGGCAATCTCACCGCCCTTGCCAACGGCGATGCCGTCAAGTGCTTCGTCGTTGAAGAGTTCAATGGGTGTTCCGTCATAGTCCCAAACATATCGGTCGGCGAATTCTGCCACGATGTTCACGCCGGTGAACGCCGATTCAGACGTGAGCAAAATGTACCACCAACCCGGCGTCGGGTCGTTGAATGCAATCCGATCGTTCGCTCCTTGTGCCGTTGAATGGTGGTCGTAAGTCGAAGAGGAGGGGGCCTGATCGAGGCGCATGAACAACGAGGCTTCCCCCGCTCCATCGTTGAGGTCAACCACCAATCGTTCCGTGCCTTGAGGCACCTCGACCTTGAAGTATTGATTCAGGCCGTCATAACCGCTCAACAAGCCGTACTCAATACCCGGTGTCAGCGTGATGGCGTCCTCGGGGTCCACGTTCTCAGGTGGATAAACGAAATCAGCCACGATGGTAAAACCACGCGCCTCACGGAAACTGTACGCTGTGATGTAATACATGCCGGGTTCGACATCAAACAGGTGCACCTCCTCATCGTTTCCAGGACCGGTCGACCATGCTTGTGACTGCTGTGTGGTTTCTTTTCCACCGTTGCCTTCGTCTTCAAAACCGATGGGTTCGCCCCACCAGAAGTCCTCTGGCGTAGGTGGACTGTAGTAAGAAATACCGATGTTCACGTTGCCCCGACCGCTGTAGGTCTTGATGCGCAAATCTGCCAGTGGCTCGGTGACATTCACGTAATAGTAATTCGCGTTGAAGTCTCCGGAGGTGAAGGAATCCCAGGTCACCTCCTGATTGGTGATGGGGATGCTCTCTTTGAGTTCGGTCATGTCGTCAAGCGTGGGTGGCGGGTCGGCGATGTCGGCCTCTAATTCGATGTACAACTCCTCGACATCGCTGTGGAGCACCATGGTAAACCACATGACGCCCTCGGTGGGCCACGACCATGACTCGTAGACAAAACCAAACTCGCCGAAAGATTCGGTGTCGTGATTCCATTCGTCAGGAATTTCATTGGATTGGGCGTACAGCGTATATTCCGTCATTTCCTCAAAATCACCAAATTTGAGCGAGTAAGAATACCAGTAAAGGGCTCGGGTATACTCTTCAATTTCCACAAAGAAGAGGAGGGTGTCACCCTCGGCTGCAAACTCAAGGTCAAACCCTTCTCCGATGAACAACTCGACGGCCTGTGCAACGATGCTCCCGTCGGGCATGACCCAATCGGCCCCCTCGATGATGCCCGTTCGCTCATCGGAGGCATCAACGGTTTCACCACCTTCTCCCTCTGGGAAATCAAGATGGAGACGTGTTTCCATGTTGCTCTCGTTGGTGCCCGAACGAACCGTCATGTTGTCGAGAACACCTTCGAAATGGTTGCAGTCACAACCCGCTCCCATCCTTGCGATGTAGAGTTCATCACAGGCAAGCTCGTTCTCGTAACAATCATTTGAGCCAAAATCACCCGGGGGAATGGAAGCATCTTCATCGAGGACGACACCTGCTTCCTCTCCATTGATGAAGAACGTGTAGCCCTCTCCCGTGATGGCGAGAACTTGAATGAACGACCACGTATCGACGGCCACCGAACCATTGGAGACGGGATGACGAGACAAACTGTACTCGGATGCAAAGGCAACGTGCCCGCCGCTGAGGTAGAGGCCCCAGCCATAATCGCCCTTCATCATCACGAATTGGTTTCCGTCAAGGTCGTAGGGATGAACCCAGGCCGAGAGTTCAAGATGTGATTGGTTGGTCATGTCCAATGCATCATCGTGTTGGTAAACGACATGGTCAGATTGTCCGTCAAAGCGGAGGGCATAATCAGCTCCAGGGCCGAGTTCCACCACGCCGTAAACAGGAAAATACTGCGGGTCGTTTTCAAGATCGTTCCATGTGCCGGGGTCAATGTTGCCCATGTTGGTGCTCGCGATGTGCACGAAGTCTTCATCACCACCCTCCGATGGTTGGTCTTCGCCCCAAGCACGGTAGAGGAATGGAGTTCCATCGTGCCAGCGGTACTGGCCTTCCTCGGCGTGGTCGGAAAGTCCCGTCCACAAATGTCGAGACTGATTGTCCCACGAAGCGAAGGTGTCGAACAGCCACGTGTTTTCCGTTTCGTCATCAATGGTCACTAAAAACCCGTCAAGCGAACGGGCATAGGAAGCCGCATCTTCCCAAGATGATGCCGTGAGAAGGTGGTAAGTGTTGTTGTTGGCGGGGTTCACAGCGGTGTGAAGAATGCCCATCCCTTCACCACCATGACCGTCTGCCGAAGTGGTAAGCGTCAGTGGAGAAGCGAGGCTGATGAGAAACAAACCAACCAGGAGTACGGCCTTCTTCATGATATCCGCTATGGCGAGATTCTATTTCAATCACATGGTTGAAAGACAGTTCCTTTGATGGCCGGTTTCCTTGACCCACCCCCGGCCATGGGCGTGTTCAACCATTCAAATACACCTTGCACGACCGATGGCTCATGCACGCAGAGATAGCGGACCGAATCGAAGGGTTGCTCGAAGGCGAAACCGATTGGGTGGCCGCCATGGCCACGGTCGTCTGCGAACTTCACCACGGATTCGACCACTTTCATTGGACTGGATTTTACCGCACCACCGAGCCGGGTGTCCTCAAAATCGGACCGTATCAGGGTGGGCATGGTTGCCTTTACATTCCGTTTGAGAAGGGCATTTGTGGCGCTGCAGCCCGTACAGGAGAAACACAAGATGTTCCCGATGTTCATGTTCGACCCGAGCACATTGCATGCAGTTCAAGCACCAACAGCGAAGTCGTAGTTCCTGTCAAAGACAGCAACGGGGCAGTAGTTGCGGTCCTCGACGTGGATTCGGACACCCCTGCAGCGTTCTCAGCTGAAGATGTCGCTTTCCTCGAAGAGGTCTGCAACATGCTCGGCCAACGATTCCACAACGAACCAAACTCAGAAAACTAACTTCTTTTTTCCTGAGATGCCTCCAATCGCTCAATGTATGCCATCTGTTCTCTGTGAGCCGTCATCGCTTCTTTCGCCTCCTTGTCTTTGAGGTAGGCCTGGTGTTCATTGTTGAGGACGAGAGCAACGATTGCGATGCCCCACATGCAACAAACGCCCCCGAAGATCATCGACCCGAGATTCCCCGACATGAGCATGAGACCACCAATCGCTGCCGGCACGAAGGCTACCGGCAACAAAATGTCTTCAT
>JBMSEL010000078.1:0-2264 GCA_049412325.1 Candidatus Poseidonia sp. | reverse complement strand
GTCCCCGCTCCCAGACTTGAACTGGGGACACCCTGATGTCTGCTGAGACGTTTGTTTTTACACAACTACAGTCAGGTGCTCTACCAACTGAGCTAAGCGAGGCAACTTCTCCCACCTGCCTCCACTACTTAACCCTCATCGCTGGACAGGGCCAGTTTTGTCACCCCTTCGGAACCGGGGAGCAAGAGGTTTTCAAAGGTGGAAGTTGCTCGAGGATTCGCTATGGCTGGTCAAGCAAACAGGGTCGTGAAATCGGCGCCTTTGTCGCGGTCGCGACCCTCGCGGTTAAGAGGGGTAAGAGAAGGCTCGCCAATGGAGGAGTGAAAGGATGGGACCTTCAGGCACTTCGGGAACAATGACGGGTGGAGCGTCGGCGCACGACGCCGCCTTTGCGGACATGATTCAAGGGCTGAAAAACGACGCCGTCAACCGCGGAGCAACCTCTCTGATGGACGAGGAAGTCGGCACGCTGGGCGTTCCTGACCCACGGATTCTCATCGTCGGTTGCGGCGGCTCAGGCAACAATACCCTCAACCGCATCACCCACCTCGGCGTGGAAGGCGCTGTAACCGTCGCCATCAACACCGACAAGCAGCACCTCGACAACACCCGAGCGCTTCAGAAACTCCTCGTTGGCCGCCACATCACCCGTGGATTGGGTGCAGGCGGCGACCCGTCCACCGGTCGACGCTGTGCGGAGGCCGGCCGTGAGATGATCAAGCGCATCGTCACCGGTGCCGATTTGGTTTTCATCGCGTCGGGGCTCGGCGGCGGTTCCGGTACCGGTATCTGCCCCATCGTGGCCGAGGAAGCCAAGGCCGCCGGTGCCCTGGTCGTCGGCATTGTCACCACGCCGTTCCACGTGGAGCGACGTCAGCGCATGGCCCGTGCCCTCGAGGGGTTGGAGTCCCTGCGACGTTGCGCCGATGCCGTGCTCGTGCTCGACAACAATCGTCTGCTCCATTTCGTGCCCAATCTTCCCCTTGACGAGGCCTTCTCCATCATGGACCAACTCGTCGCCGAGATCGTCAAGGGCATCGTCGAGACCATCACGCTGCCCTCGCTCATCAACCTGGACTTCGCCGACATTCGAGCCATCATGGCCAACGGCGGGGTCACGATGATGCTTTACGGCGAATCCGACCGAGGACCCGAAGAAGTGGTTCATGAAGCCCTGAACCACCCACTGCTCGACGTGGATATCACCGGCGCAACCGGCGTGCTCATTCACGTCACGGGCGGGCCTTACATGACGCTCGAAGCAGCGAATCAAGTGGTCGACCTTCTCACCGAGAAGGTCAGCGAGAACGCCAACGTGATCTGGGGTGCCCGCCAAGACGCTGGCTTTGGTGATACCATCAAGGTCATGGCCATCATCACCGGTGTGGGTGGTACCACCCTCAACACGGCTCGCATGAAGCCCGACGCCTTGGGTGAAGCCCTCCGCCTCACGCGCCAACAGCAGGCCGACCGCCCCAACAACGTCGATTTCCATCGCTGGAATGACTGAGACAGTTGCACGCTATGAAGAAGGCTTCAAATGCGAGCCCTCAGGTGGAATCACCATGCGTCGCACCGCCGTGATTGCGTTATTCCTCGTCGCCATGCTGCTCGTTCCCGTGCAGGGTGGCGAGGTTGCAGCCCAACAAGAACAGCAAGAAGACCCCAAGCAACCCAACGCCAACAACACCACGATGTACCTCTATCACGACGGGTTTGCAGACGCTTGGTCCCACTTCAATAGCAGCGATGCTGACTCAACTGAAGAAGGCGAATACCGTGAAGAAAAGGACAACGGTGTCATCAACATCGACCTGCGATTCCGCATGAAGCCCGACCTCAACAAGCAACTCCTCATGGAAGAAAACGGTGAATTCCGTGGCAACTTCAAAATCGACGTGGGCGGCGATTGGACCAACGGCGACAACAACGGACCGTGCAACAACGATTGCGAGAACCTCAACATCACCATCTTCCGTGGCGGTGCCGAGGTGTGGACGAACCAGTTCACCGGCCTCCAACAAGGTGAACAAAACGTGCCCTTCGCCTTCGCTGTCACCGAGGACCACAAGGAATGGGACGGACGTGACGATAACCCCATCATCGAAGTCACCATGAAGGTCAAAGGCGATCGACAAAATGGTCCTTTCCCCGGCACTGTTCAAGGTGAACCTGCATGGTTTGCCATCAAACTCGGCACCGAGAGCCGCCTCGAGATGCCCATTGACCCGATTTCGTGGGAAGATGGTTTCGAAATCACCGAT
>JBMSEL010000048.1:0-10793 GCA_049412325.1 Candidatus Poseidonia sp. | reverse complement strand
AGCGGGACTGCAGATCCTGAGACCGGAGTTCGAATCTCCGTCCGTGCTCCAAAACCCTTCTCGCAAGCATACAGACCATACGAGCCTTCAAAGCCACATCACGCGACCGTTCATCGTCGTTCAGGAGGAATTTACCATGCCGGAATTGAACCCCAACCTCGCCCACGTCGGCTCCGGGTTTGCGGCTTTCCTTGCCCCACCCGGCCCTGAAGTGGTTCGATTCACCGTTGGTCAACCTGATTTTGAGACACCCGCCCCCATCGTCGCTGAAGCCAAGGCTGCGCTGGACCGGGGTGAAACGGCCTACACTCGCCCCCAGGGCAGTGAATCGCTGTGCGCTGCCGTCAGTCGTCATCTCACGCAATTCGACATCAACGTTCGCGGAGAAGACGTCGTTGTGACGCCCGGGTGCAAGCAGGCTCTGCTCTACGGCATGATGGCCGTCATGGCCCCCGGTGACGAGGTGTTACTGCTCTCGCCGGCATGGCCGTCCTATGATGGGATGATTCGTCTCACTGGCGCCACGCCCGTTCACGTTCCGGTCCGTAGGGAGGATTACCACCCTGATTTTCAAGCCCTAGAGACGCACGTAACCCCACAGACCAAAGCCATCGTCATCAATTCCCCGAACAACCCTACGGGGGCCGTCTACACCCGAGAAGAAACGAAAGCCATCGTTGATTTCGCCGTCAAACACGATCTTTGGATTCTTGATGACATGATCTATTCCACCTTGGTCTGGGTTGACGGCGGCTACACGTCTCCGTGCGCTTTTGAAGGCGGTGCAGAACGGACCATCACCATCGGCGGTTGGTCCAAAGGGTGGGCCATGACCGGATGGCGCTTGGGTTGGATCGCTGGCCCCACGAAGGTCATGGACGGCGTGAAGAAAGTCAACGTCAGCGCCGCCACTCACGTTCCGACCTTCCTGATGCCGGCGGCGGAAAAGGCGCTGGAACTTCGGGATGAAATCGAAGTGATGGAGAAGGCCTTCGCCGAACGCCGTCTTGCGATTCACGAGGCGTTCTCTTCGCTTCCTGGGGTCGTGGTCCCTCAACCCGAAGGGGCGTTCTACATCCTGTGCGACATCACGGGAACGGGCATGACCGACATGGAATTCGCCACCGAGGCGCTGGAGAAAGCCCAAGTTCAACTCATCCCCGGTTCGCTGATGAGGGGCGGCGAAGGGTTGATTCGCGTCAGTTATGCCACTTCGCTTGAGAACATTCACGAAGGTGTACGGCGTCTGAAATCATGGCTTGAATCACGCCGCTGAAAGGGCGGCGAGGGCCTCGCGTATGTACAAAACACCGGTGATGACCAAACCGATCATGATGCCTTTTTGGATGTCGTCGCTCTTCCACTTTTCAAGCCAAATCCGACCGATTTGGGCACCGATAAGCGCAGCGACCACGAAGCCGACCAACAACCAAGGTTCCACGGTCAAAACGCTCACATCGTGCCACAAGTAAATCGGAATACGAGTGGCGTCCACCACCAAAGCCAACACGGCCGCCGTGGCTGCATACTCCGATTTATCGGGCAACCGTTGTTTGAGAAACATCGCACGAAGAGCACCTTGATGGCCCGTCAAACCACCCAAGAACCCTGAGCCAAAGCCGCCGATGCGATCTTCTGCTTCAGGTAGGCGCAGGCTGGTCCAGGACTCGCTGACTTTCAACGCCGGCAGTACAACGAGGGCGATGCCAACCAACAGAAGCAAAGGGTCCGGTGGAATCACCGATTGCAGCAACGCTCCAATCAATGCACCGAGCAGGAGAGCCCAACCAAACCGACGAAGGGCATCGCGGTCGATGTGCGTGCGAAGCATTCGAGATTTCATGGCGTTGTGAGCGCCGTGGACGATGGCTACCCCGGCAATGGCGTGGTGAGGTTCGAACCAAAAGAGAAAAATCGGGGTGGTCATGGTGGCGAGGCCGAACCCTGCAGGAACGGTTAACGCGGCTGCGAGTAAACAACCCGCCAACCCCAGCACCACGAGCACATCGATGTTCACCCCTCCAAGAATATCAGCAAGTCAAGTTGAGAATTATATCAACGATGCTACATAGAACAGATGACTGAATCCAAACATGATTTGACCACCGAGAGAGGCATCATGTCGATGTTCACTCTGGAGCGTCAACAGAAGCGGTTGATGGAGCCTCAAACCGAATTTGAATCATGCCGTCCTGTTCACGGACATCGTAAATTCGCAAGTCCTTCTTCTTCGACATGGCGCCCAACAGTTTGCCGTACGGAGGGTACAATGGAAACGGCGACCATTCAACAACCGACCCGTCGTCGAGGTTGTAGGTGGTTTGATGAAGCGGGCAGCGAACACAGCCATCGTCAACCTTCGCGCCCCAAGCAAGCGGCCATCGCATGTGCCGACACAGGGCTTCGGTGGCGAACAGGGCGGCGCCTTGACGGCCCACCATGATCATCTTGCCCTTCACGGCCTTCATTTTCTTCTTGCCGGGTTTCAATTTGCTCGATTTCATTACGTTGTGCCAGGTCATGTTAGGGCCTCCTTGGGAGTGGAATGTTCAGATGTTTGAGGGCTCGCTCGGCGCTGCGAAGCGCGCCCTGCACCGAAGGGTGAGTGCGGTGGTCACCAACCACCAAGACGCCGTCCACTTCGACCTCGGATTGAGCCCTTCGGTGATGAGACGGGTTGATGTGCGGGAGAGCATGACGAACCGTGGTCGTGGCGACGTGGTTCCACCCGTCAACCGATTCACCGAACCAAGTTCGGAGTTCCTGCTGAACCGCTGACACATCGGGCGAGGCCGCAGACGCACCGATCAGGGTAGCCACGACCCAATGCTCGCCGCCTGGATGGGGGTGGAGGTTGGTCGGGACGTGGACGTGGAGCACCTGATGCTCCCTGTTGTCCCATGCTTCGTTGACCATCAGTCGAGCTTCGGTGAATGGTGAATTTGGCGCTGCAAATGCCACGGTACTCGTCAAGCGCTCTACCGGTTCATGTTCTTCGGCCAGCGGCGGGTGCAACTCAACAGCGACATGTTGGGGCACCGCCAACACCACGCGGTCATACATCCGTTGCTCGCCGTCCACTTCAATCGAAGTGGCCGCCACGGCGGAAACGGCGGCGTTCAGATGAACCTGCGTGGTAGAAAGACGATTAGCGAGTTGTTGCGGAACGGCAGCGATGCCGCCGGATGGGACGATCATTTCGCCGTGAGCCATGGCGCCCCATGCAAAATCAGCGAACGCCATGCGTTCGGAAAGCAACGGGTCCAGCGTAATGCCCGCAAACAACGGTTTCAACACGTCTTGGGTGGATGACCCGAAACCTCGTGCTTGGAGTCCTTCGGCGATGGTCGGAGTTGGTCGGTCCATCGAACGTTCGAGGTCCGTTCCTGAGGTGGAAAGTCGCCATCGAAGAAACCGGATGCCGTCCATGATGCCGACGGAGGTGAGGGTCGGGAGCAAGTATTGCGGAGCGCGAAAGGCATCCCCCAGCACCCGCCGCCGGCCGGTGGCTGGATGAATCGTCATCGTGCAGGCATCCATTGGTTTGGCGTCAAGGGCGGCGACATCCACCCAACGATGGAGGGCGGGATAGGCGGTATGGAGAACATGAAAGCCGAGGTCGATGAGGTGGTTGCCTTCCTGACGGGTGGCCATGCGTCCACCGAGTTCGTCTGAAGATTCGTACAGGTCAACATCGTGGCCGGCTCGTTCGCAGCCCAACGCGACCGTGAGGCCCGCCAAACCGCCACCGACCACTGCCACGCGCATGCTTCACCCTCGCAGTGCTGACATGCCACCATCGAGATGCAGGACCTGCCCGGTCAGATTGTCAGGTGCTCCGGTGAGCAACCAGTGCATGCTTGCCGCCACTTCATCGGGTTCGTTGATCCGCTTGAGCGGAATCATGCCGACCGAAGCCTCACGGATGGCATCGGAACGAAGAACAGTGGCGCCGAGGCGAGTTTCTGTGAGGCCGGGGGCAACGGCGTTGACGCGAAGACCACGTCCTGCATACGTGGAGGCAGCAGCACGCACCATGGCTTCGATGCCACCTTTGGCAGCAGCGATCGCTTCATGGTTGGTGAGCCCGTAACTGCCGGCGACGCTCGAAGTGAACACCATTCGGCCCGTACCGGACTTGAGCATCGCCTTTCCTGCTGTTTTGAGGGCCAAGAAAGCGGAGATGAGGTTGGTTTGAATGACGGCTTCGAAATCTTCGAGTTTGGTGGCGTGGGGAGGGCGGAGGGCGATGGAGCCGACCAGGTGAGCCATCCCAGCCAAGCCGTTTTCACCCAATTCTGCAGCATGACCAACTGCCGCCTGAACGATGGATTCGTCGAGCGCATCTCCCTCAACGAGATGGGCCCCGCGGCCAACGAGGTCACTGACGCGCTCACTATCCCGTGCAAGCAGGGTGACATGGTGGCCGTCATTGAGCAGCATGGTCGCAAGATGTCGCGCGATGTCGCTACTCCCGCCGACCAAAAGAAATGATTTGCTCATGAAATCATTACACTTCATGTCCCTTTTATACTGCTGTTTTGGGGGCTTGAACACTGATTGAAAAAGAAAACCGGGAAAACATAACCATGCTTCGGGATGCTCATCCAGCCATTGTTGGTACGGTTCGTGGGGCCTCTTCCATCCACATTCTCGGAGCTGGGCTCAATCCCGAGAAACCAGCCCACCAAGCCATTCATGATTTGGATGGCAGAGGGTGGCGCTTGGTTCCAATCCATCCTCGCGATGCAGGTGGTGCCATTCTCGGTCGGCCCATTCGGTCCGCCATCGAAGAGGGCCTCCAACCCGAAGTCGCGGTGTTTTTCCTTGCACCTGAACGGGCAAAACAAGCGGTCTTGGAACTGATGGTTCGCCACGGACGAGAAGGGATGCCCTTGCTGTGGTTCCAACCCGGTTCGGAACACGAGGACGTGCTGGAGATGCTCAACGAAGCGGGAATCCTCCACATCGTTGACGATTGCATTGTGCGATTCATTCAGCGCCACCACCTCAAGGGCGAACATCAACACGCACCAGAACCGTGGTATCTCCAGGTGCAAGCGAACGACGAAAGCGGTTGCTCAGTGTGGACCGTTGAATCAACCTTGACCACGCAATCCTCGCCAGAAACCGCCCTCGAATGGTGCGGTGATGCATGGGATTTGGAGCACTCTAAACACACCGTTGCTCGCTACATTCGTTCGCTGGCGCGCCCTGGCGAGACGATCGCCGACCTCGCCGTTCGGCTGGCCTGAGCGATTCAATCCGAATCCTCTACAGCATCGATGGTGAAAAGTTGCCCCCCGCCACCGAAGATAGCGTAGTACAACGTTCCATCTGGATGAAACACCAGCGGCAAGGGCGTGCCTGCATCCCAAGCAAAACGGGTGATATCCGTGGTGTAGGTGTTGACCTCCTCACCCGGCATGACATCGATGCGGAGGATTTCCTGCCCGACGGGCAACAACGTGTTCCACGAACCGTACACCGTGGCATAAAGGGTGAACCCTTCGGAAGGAGACAATCCTGGAAGCGAAGAGTGGACGGGACGAACATCAAGACCGTTCATGGAAGTGTGCGGCGTCCAGCGACCCACGGGCGCCTCGGTACCGGGTGGGATCGGGGTTTCCGGCGCATCATCCGGCCAACCGTAGGCTCTTCCGGGAATCATGAAATTCAACTCTTCGTCCGGGTGATTGCCTTCCCAATCACGGCCGTTGTCGGTGAAAAAGTAGCCGTGGCCGTCCACCCACACGCCGTCGAAGGAATTTCGAACCCCACTGACAAGTACGCCGTGCTCACCCGTGGTCGCATTGACCCACAAGAGGGCGGCGTTGCGTTCGTCTGCTTCATCGCAAACGTTGCAGGTGGAGCCGCTGTGCCACAGCAACGTACCGTTGGGCATGACATCCACCGTGTTGGTCTGATGGTTGCCAACGGGAAGGTCCTCGACGAGCACACGAGGCTCGACAAAGAGACCGCTTTCAGCGATGGTGTACGACGTGAGTTGGCCTGCCTCCGAAACCACGGCGGCACCGTCCAGCACAACCAGCCCGTGGGGGCGGTCAAGCCCACTCAGGAGGGTCCGTCGCTCATCGGTTTGGATGTTCAATTCCGTGATGGCTCCGCCGTCCCTGTCACAAATCAGCAAGTGCGTATCGTTGGCCCAAACAAGGCAGGTAGGTCCACCAAGGCCGGCAGCAACCCGCTTGACTTCATAGCCTTCAACGACCGTCGGTTGAGAACCTGAAGCGTACGGATACAGTTGCCTGGCCATGAGCAGGGTGATCAGGAGCGCGACCACAGGAAGCACATGTCGCCGCATCTGTTTGTCCCGCCCCGTTGTTTGATTTTCAACGATTCGGGGCACGCATCATCGACCCATGCGTTCGGCCCACCGTTGGTGATTCGGCACAAAGGCCATGGTTTCCGAGATGTTATGCTCAGTTCTCATCATTGGTACGGCCCATCAACGCCAAGGCGCCAATGACGGCAACGAGAGCCCCTGCGACCATGAAGCCGGGAGTGTCTTCGCTTTCTTCAGCGGACTCTGCAACAGGTTCTGAACCACCGTCACCGACCACGACTTCACCAAACATGTTCATGGCGATGTGGGGTTGGCAGGCATAGTAGAATGTGGTGTCCTCGGTGAAGGTGTAATGGAAGGCAACATTGCTGGAAACGTCTCCTGAGGTGATACCGTTCTCAACATAGGTTGTCGACTTGAAACCGTCAACTTGCTTGACGTTGTGGGGCATGGATGAGTCCTCCCAGAACCAACAAACCGTCTCGCCAACGGCGATGTTGACCACGGGTGGACTGAAGGCGAATCCAGAGGAGTCGATGCCAACGGTCGCAGCACAGTTGATGCCCTCAAACGGGTCGACCACGACGGGTTCGTCTGCCGGTGGCGTCAGCACCTTGTCAATCACGTGAATCACGCCGTTGGAAGCTGCCACATCGGCCGTAGTGACCGTAGCGCCACCGACCGTGACGGTGCCATTCACGACGGTGAAGGTGGTGGTGTCGCCGTTCACCATGGTTGCCACCATGCCGTCGGTGACATCTGCTGCGGCAACTGAACCGGCGTAGACGTGATAGGTCAAGATGTCCGTGAGCGTGGCGTTGGCTTCATCGTTGTCATAGGTGGACAAGTCAATGCCGGCTGCAGCGAAGGCCTCATCGGTCGGTGCAAAAACCGTGAACGGTCCATCGCCCTGAAGGGTTGCCACCAAACCAACATGAGCCAGTGCGGCAACGAGCGAGTCGTGAACACCGGTGTTGGTGGCCACGGTTGCGATGTCCTCGAGAACGGGTTCATCAACAGGCGGCGTGAGCACCTTGTCAATGACGTGAATGATGCCGTTGCTGGCGGCGACATCGGCGGTGGTCACGGTGGCATCGTTGATCATCACGGTGCCGTTGTCAACGGTGAACGTGGCGTTGTCGCCGTTGACCATCGTTGCGACCAAGCCGTCGGTAACATTGGCAGCATCAACAGCACCGCTCAAGACGTGGTAGGTGAGAATGTTAACGAGCGTGGCGTTGGCCTCATCGTTGTCAAATGTTGAAAGATCGATGCCGGCGGCTTCGAAGGCTGCATCGGTGGGGGCGAAGACCGTGAACGGCCCGTCGCCTTGGAGGGTTTCCACCAAGTCTGCATGGGTCAAGGCGGCCACAAGGGCATCATGGACACCGGTGGCAGCGGCGTTGGCGGGGATGTCTTCGGTTTCGTCAGCCGCTACCCCAAAGGCGATGGTGGAAAGGCTGAGGCAGGCAATCATGAGGAGCGTAAGCGCACGGTTCATGGTGCTTGGGCTCGTTGTGCCGTACTTAAGTGAAGGTATTTTTCCTACGGCGGCAGAATTGCATCAGTTGAACGGTGAACGGTATTCGTGAACGTCTTCAGCGATTCGAAGCAGTTGGTTGTACTTCGCTACGCGATCGGACCGGGCGGGAGCGCCGGTCTTGATTTGACCCGCACGTGTCCCTACAGCGAAGTCAGCAATGGTCACGTCTTCTGATTCACCGCTGCGATGGGAGACAACATTGTTCATGCCGTTGGATGAAGCCAAATCCATGGCCTCAAGGGTCTCAGTGACCGTTCCCACCTGGTTGACCTTCACGAGCATAGCGTTCGCCGCTCCGAGTTCAATGCCTTGAGAGAGCCGTTCAGATTGGGTGACGAAGAGGTCGTCGCCCACTGTTTGCACGCAGTGCCCGTAGGCTTTGGTGAACGCCGCCCACCCGCGCCAGTCGTCTTCGCCGAACCCGTCTTCGATGGACAGAATGGGGTACTCGTCGAGCCATCCACCGTACAATTCGACCAGATCGTCCGATGACAAGACCTTGCCATCCATGTGATACCCGTCATCCTTCAGGAATTCAGTGGAAGCCACATCAAGGGCAATCCCGATTTCTTCCGTGGAGTATCCGGCGCCCTCGATGGCCCGGACCATGTATTTCAGGCCGTCTTCATTCGCAGGTAGGTTGGGGGCAAAACCGCCTTCATCACCTATTCCACCAAGCAAACCATCCTTCTTGAGTTCTGCTTTGAGTGAGTGATAGGTTTCAACGCCCGCCCGGAGACCTTCCTCAAAGGTATCAAAGCCGTGGGGCATGACCATGAACTCTTGAACGTCCACATTGGAGGCTGCGTGAGCGCCGCCGTTCAGAATGTTCAGCATAGGGACGGGCATCAACCCGCCAGCTACACCGCCAACATACTTCCAAAGCGGGAGGGCATGGTACGCTGCGCCGGCGTGGAGGCAGGCCATCGAAGCACCGAGCATGGCGTTCGCGCCGAGATTGGATTTGTTGGGCGTCCCGTCGAGTTCAATCATGACCTCGTCGATGATACGTTGCTCATCAACAGGCAAACCGACCAAGGCCTCTTCGAGATGATCTTTGACGTTGTTGACGGCGTTCGAGACGCCTTTGCCGAGGTACACGCTGGCATCGCCATCACGCAGTTCCAAAGCCTCGTAGGCGCCTGTCGAGGCTCCGGAAGGAACGATGGCACGACCGAGCAAACCACCGTCGACAAAACAGTCCACCTCCACCGTTGGTTGCCCTCGGCTGTCCAATACCATGCGCGCATCAAGACCGGTTATGTGACCTGCCATCAGGTTCCCTCATTCACCCGAGGTGAACGCGCTCTTTCAATCAAACGGGATGTTTTCTCAGCCGCCGAGGAAATTATCGCAATTTCGTAAAACTTCACAAAAAGGGTTGTTTTCCGAGTAATTTTAGCAGATACCGATAATAAATGAGTGGTATATAGGTGAAAAATGGAGGGAATCCTTTCAAATAGGGGCCAAATATGCGAAGTGCATGCCGCGCATTGCTGAAATCGACCGAGCCATCCTTGCACAACTTCGAAAGAACGGACGCATGTCCTATGTTGACCTGGCGTCGAAAGTGGAAGCCAGTGAGCGCACGGTCCGCACCCACATCCGCAACATGGAAGAAAACGGCACCATCCGTGGCTACACCATTCGTGAAGGTGGCGTTGGATTGACCGCTCTGGTTCGCATCAAAGTCTCCCCCGGTTCGGAAATCGGTTCGTTTGCCTCGGAAGTCACCGGATGGGAGGGCGTAGAAATCGTCTACGAGGTCTCCGGTGAGGCTGATTTGGTCGCCCTCGTTCACGTTGATGATACCATGGCATTGCGCGCCCTGCTTGACAAGATGTGGTTGGCCGCCCCTAACGAAATCGCGAGCACCACCACAGAACTCGTCTTGGAACAATACTGAAACCTACTCTTCTTCGGACGGTGGGGAGTAATCAATACCGCAGGAGCGGCACACCATGTTGTCGTCCCAGTCACACTGGCGACGGCACCCTGTCATGGAGATCAAGCCTTCCACTTGACGGAACACCCGATGGATTCCGTGTAGTCAACGGCGGGGTCTTGACCCTCGAGCATGGCTTCAATGGCCGCAGCGAGGTCGTTGGTGCTGACCTCGTTTGGGTTTCGTGGACTGTCATCCATTCGACCCTGATACACCAATTGGTGAGCGGCGTTGAACAGGAAAAATTCTGGCGTTCGCTTGGCACCATATGCGTGGGCAATGTCCTGAGAAGCGTCGTGAAGGTATGCGTAGGGCATCCCGCCTTCGGCTCGCTTGACCATGTGCTCAAACGAGTCGTTCTCGTACACCACAGGATCGTTCGAATTGATGCCAACGAAGCCAATATCGTTGCTCTTGCAAGATTCGGCCATAGCGTTAATTCGCCCGACACTGGCCACGACATAGGGGCAATGGTTGCACTCAAACAGCACCAATGTACCATTGACGCCGGCGGCGTCGGCAAACGAAACACGTTCACCGCCAACGGAAGCGTTGGCATTGGGGAGGTTGAAGTCTGGGGCTGCGTCTCCGGTCTGAAGGGCCATGGAATTCGCTCGAGGCTCATGGGTCAAAATGGCTTGCTTTGAAACGGCTCACAAAACAAACATAGCCGCGGCAGCACCAGCAATGGCCAAACCAGCAACAACCATGAGGATGAGTTTCCCTCGACCTCCACCGTTTTCGGGATTGAGAGCGGGCGTTGCATCGGTGGGAAGGTCGGGGACTATTTTCGCCTCGTCTCCTGGAAGGTCTTGCCCTTCCCAGTAGGCTTGCTTCGCGTGTTCACCTGCTTCAAGCTCAGCTTGAATCCTCGCCTCTTCAGCCAAGCGAGCCTCCTCAGCCAGGCGGGCTTCTTCAGCCAAGCGTGCCTCTTCGGCCAAGCGGGCTTCTTCCGCTAAGCGGGCTTCTTCAGCCAAGCGTGCCTCTTCGGCCAAGCG
>JBMSEL010000047.1:0-10810 GCA_049412325.1 Candidatus Poseidonia sp. | reverse complement strand
CACCCATGACCGTGATGCTTCACGACAAAGGGCTGTCCACCGACATCGACTGGCAGAACAAGGACTACTCCGGGAAGACCATCAATTCCCGCTACCGTTCGCAATTCTACCGCATGCGAAAGTGGCAGAAGCGTAGCCGTGTGAGCAACGCCACCGAGCGCAACCTCGCCATGGCCCTCGCTGAGTTGGACCGCATGGCGAGCCGCCTCGAGCTTCCCAAGTCCGTCCGTGAGGCAGCGGCTGTGAACTACAAGAAGGCCGTCGACAAGCGTCTGATTCGTGGTCGCTCCATTGAGGGCGTCGCTGCTGCATCGCTCTACGCTGCCTGTCGCCAGTGCGGTGTGCCCCGAACGCTCGATGAAATCGGCCAGGCCTCCCGCACCGGTCGCAAGGAAATCGGCCGAACCTACCGTTTCATGGTTCGAGAATTGAAGATGAAGATCATGCCAACCGGCCCAGAGGATTACATTTCCCGATTCTGTTCTGGACTTGGACTCGACGCTGACGTTGAAGCCAAAGCCTACGAACTCATCAAGGCGGCCCAAGAGAAAGAATTGACCAGCGGACGCGGCCCAACCGGTATCGCTGCCTCCATCATTTACATCGCATCGGTGTTGTGTGGAAAGCGCCGCACCCAGCGTGAAGTGGCCGAAGTCGCCGGCGTGACCGAAGTCACCATCCGAAACCGATACAAGGAACTGATTCAGAACCTGAATATTGAACTTGACATCTGAGTCCCTCGTTGAACCAACGACGAGTACAAGAGGTGAGCAGCGTGAGCAAGAGCCGAACCAAAATTTCCGACGAAGCCTTTGAGCGCGTCGCAACCGGTTTGATCGAGGCGCTTGAACGCGGCACGGAAGCGTGGCCCTTGCCCGAGCCGCCCATGAGCGACCCGGACTTCCCTCCCATCCCACCGACCTCCCCTCACCGATTGTTTGAGGAGGGCTTGGGCATCCTCAACATCGACCGAGGGATGTTTGACCGCCACCTCAACACGGTGGTGGATCTCATCGTCCCACACCGCATGAACCTCAGCGATGACCCGTTTGAAATCCATCAGAAGTGGTTGAGTCGGCGCATGGACGATGTTGCCCATCGTTTGCTCTTTCACATCGCTACCGATTGGCTGGCCCAAGCCTTTGACCCACACGCACCCAACACCGACCGTTGGTGGCTGAGCATCGCGTTGCTCAACGGCTTAGCGACCGTTCCTTACGGGCAACCGGTCCACCAAGGCTACCACCTCGTGGAATCCATCGCTTTGGCCGAACGTCCTGGCACCTGGCATACCCAACCCGATGCGGGTCCGCAGCACATGGATTGGAACCCACACGCCGTGGTGCCTCGCATGTCCAGCGCCGTCGTGGCCCACGAGCGTGGCGTTGATGCTGCACGTTGGGTGTTGGAACGTCTCGAGGGCGGTGACCTTGACCGCCGCCTGCTCTTGATGGAATGGGTTCGACTTCTGCTCGAGCGAGCACCGCTTATCGACCCGCTCGGTCTCAAAGACATCCTGCTGCGAAGGGCTTCTGACCCTGTGGCAGAAGTGGCCAACAAAGTCACGCTTTGCCTTGCCAAAGCCATTGAAGCGGACCGAGATTTTGGCCACCAACTCGCACTGCGACTCCATGAGCGGGAAGAAACACTGGTGCGCCGAGCCATGGCCGATGTTCTCACGCGCCTCTTCCGTCGCTTGACGTGGGATGCATTGCCCCTGCTCGATGACATGCTGGCCTCGGACGACGAAGGGGTGCTGGCGGCTGCCAGCGCCACGGTTGGTGATGTCAAGTACCTCGACAAAGAACAGTGGGCCGACCGTCTGCGACAGTTGGCGGACCATCCGTTGGCCATCGTTCGACGAAATTTGGTACCGAACCTCCGAGAATACATTGAATTCGACCCTGCTGACACCCGTGGCTTGTTCCATCAATTGTGGAAGGACGGCGACGAAGTCGTTCGAACGCGGCTGCGGGAACTGATGTTGCGCATGGAAGAAGTTGCTCCCGACCGTTTCGCTGCTCAGGTGAAGGCACTCCACGATGTTCAGGCCGACCTCGGGCCGCTGTGGGAGCCGTTGGCACTGCGTCGTGCCGAGCGAAGCGAAGCTTGGCAGGCATGGTTGGCCGGAAAAGGCGACCAGCCAACCGGCGAGCAGCGAGCGGTGCACGTGTCTCAAATGGAAGCGCCTGGAGAACTTCCTGACCTGGACGACGCCCTTCGTTCACTGGACGAGTGAATCACTCTTCTTCGTCGTTCAGTGGCCCGTTGATGATGGCCCACACATAGAGTCCGTTCATGATGGCCAAGACGCCAACCAGCGTGATCAGAAGGCCGGCGGGTTCTGGGACAAGGCCTTCGCTGTCAACCACGCGAACGGCGCGGGTGGCCACCAAACAACCCAGTCCGAAGACGACGACCTGCAACCAGGTCGTTTCCGGCGTGGCCCAACGGTTCACCGTCGGCGCAACGCCGAAGATGCCGAAGGTGTGCTTGAACCAAGCCAGATAGACGAGCACCATGCCCACGAGGCCGAGCACGCCCCGGCTGAAGGAGGGTGAATCCCACGGTCCAGCGGGAGCGAGGTCGGTGAAGGATTGGAGGATGAGCAAGACGCCGGCGACGAGAAGACCCACCGTGTCTTTTCGTTCCATCATCTCGTGCTGGAGCGCCACGCTTGAAAGCCTGTGCCTTGTGTGGAGGGCCATGGAGCCGGTTCGCGATGCTGTTCTCATCGCAGCAGGGCTCGGCACGCGGATGTTTCCAGCCAGCGCCTTTACGCCCAAGGAATCCCTCCCTCTCCTCGATGTGCCATTGCTGACTCACCTCATCTTGGAAGCCAAGGCTGCCGGTATTGAGCGCCTTCACGTGGTGACCTCTCCAACCAAATCCTTCGATGCGCTGCTGGAGGACCGTGGCTCGCTTCACGCGCTTCGAGATCATCTTGACCCCGTCCTCTTTCATGCGACCGACGGCCTCGAAGTTTTGACCCATCTTCAACACGAGCCGAAGGGGGTTGGCAATGCCTTGGAAGCAGCGCTGGATGCTGTCTCAGGCCCGATGCTTGTCATGTTGGGCGACAATCTGCTCATGGACACCCACGCCCCGGTGGAAAACTACGCAGCGAGTCAAGCCTCAAAGCAACTGGTTGCGGCGTTTGCGGCCACCGGTGAGGCCACGGTGGGCCTGATGGAAGTCGAACCCGAAGCGGTGTCCAATTACGGCATCGTGGCCGTGAACGACGGGCGGATTGCAGAGATGGTGGAAAAGCCGTCGCCGGAAGACGCACCGAGCCGATTGGCCATGTGTGGGCGATACGTGTTCCCTTCTGAAACACAAGAACTGCTCAAGACCTACACGTACGAGGCTCACGGTGACCTGCAGAGCATCGCGCTTCAAGAACACTGGATGCGAGCTGGGGCGTTACACGGCGTGGTGCTTCAAGACACACAGTGGTACGATTCAGGTGCACCGATGATGTGGTTGCAAGCACAGGTGGACCATGCCCTCCGACGGGAGGACGTTGGTGAATCGTTTGAAGCATGGTTGAATCAGCGGCTTGACCGTCAGCGCTGACCGGGTTTCCAGAACGTGAGCGGTTCGGGAAGTTCTCCTGTGGCGTGTCGGGCCGCCAAATGGTCCGCGCGTTCGTTCCAGCGGTGACCTCGGTGGGCTTTCACGTGCGACCACGAGAGTTCTCGAAGGGAGGCCACCTCGTCCCACAACGCCTGTACGTGGGCGACCAATTCCCGATTGGCTTTGGCTTTCCATACCCCGCTGGCAAGGTTGCCGGCGTAGGTTGAATCCGCACGGATGATCGCCGCATCATCTCCGCCCTCGATGAGAAGCCATCGCAAGGCGGCTGCAAATCCGCTGAGCTCAGCCGTGTTGTTGGAGCCGACCTCGGCGCCGATGAACCCCTCCTGTTTCGGGTCGGTGATGACCGGTCCTGCCTCTTCGTGGTGGAGTTCACCCGAGCCTTTGCCCAGGCCCGAATCACCGACGACCACCACCAAACCCCACGCCGCCGGCGTAGCCGCATCGACGTTTTGGTTGCCCAAACACGACCCGTCAACGTACAGTGTCAGAGCCGGATGGTCCGCCAACGAATTCACTCACCGATTTCGGCTTTGTAGGCGGCAGCATCCATCAGGTCGGCGACCGCATCGGGGTTGTCAAGGGTCATCTTGACGATCCATCCGTCGCCATAAGGCGAGGTGTTCATGAGTTCAGGGGCATCTTCGAGGTCCATGTTCACGGCCGTGATGGTGCCGGCGAGTGGTGCGAAAATGGGAGATGCGGATTTGACGGATTCAACGACGGCAAATTCGCCCATGTCGCCCACGGTGTCGCCTTCTTCAGGGAGTTCGATGTAGACGATATCGGTGAGCATGTCTTGGGCATGGTCGGTGATGCCGATGGTGACCGTGTCGCCTTCAACTCGCATCCATTCGTGCTCTTTTGTGTAGTACAATCCTTCGGGGACATCGCTCATGGTCTCGCCTCTGCTTCAAACGAACTGACGAACGCACATCAACCCTACGATGCAGGCGTCACGCTTCTTCGCCGAGGTCCTGGCTCAGGACTTTCGCTTCCATGGCAGCCCACTTCGCCGTGACATCCTCAGAACGATGCACTTCTTCGATATCAGCACGTACACGCTTGGCCATGTCTTCCTCAGTTTCGTGAGAGAACCAGCGAGCCAGTGGGCCGGTGCCGTTTCCAAGCGTCCAACCCAACAGAAAACACATGACGGCGGCGATGAGGAAGAGTTCCAATGCAGGCGGTTGAGCACCCCAGGACCGCCCTGATTGGAGTCCAAAGCCAGCCCCGAGCAGCAATCCTACGCCGGTTCCGTAGAGAAGGCGCTCCACGGCAATGTTGGGCGGGTGCATGATGCGTCCACGAGGGGGGAAGCCATGAAGGAACCGATGAACATCGATGCGGCTCAGTAGGTCTCGCGCATCAACTTGTGAATCTTGTAGGGCAGAAGCGCACGGTTCACCGGGGTAACCTCCAGAATACGACCGTCGTCCCGGCGACGGATGTCCTGAAGCAGTGGGTGGCGACTCTTCTTGTGCAAGGTCAGCAAGGTTGGCATGTCGACCTCAAGTGCGCTTCGAACCGCTTGGACAAAGGCTTCGGATTCAACGGAGAACTTTCCAATCTCATCGATGACGAGGACTTCGCAGTGGTGCTGGGCGTAATCAATGGCTGGCAGCGCCACTCGGTTGAGCTCCTCTACATCGATGCCATAACCGAGGACGCGCAAGCGGGAATCGATGCTCTTGTGAGCGATGGTCCCCTCCTCGCCAGAGACGATGTCGATGACCTTGTAGCCCATGCGCTCACCGTTTTCCAGAAGCGGCTCGGTACGTAGGCCACCGAGGATGGGTTTCTCGGAGGACCCGCCGCGCATGCTGATCTCTCGCTTGCGCTCGTCAAGCAACATTTCGAGCACTTTCTCCATCACGGCCGACTTTCCACTTCGTGGCAGGCCAGTGATGCCAATTTTTGGATGAACACCCATTTTTCTTGCATCCTCCGAAATGTTCGCATCTCCAGCCAATTGCAAGGTTGCTATAAATTATCGTGTCGAAAACGCGGGTATGCGGAAATCAGGCGCGCGTATCTTCCACTTCAACCAACGAGAGTGCTGAATTGCGGAAATGAATCCGGCAACTCAACCGGGAGCATCTCTAATTCGTAATTGTTCACGTTGTTGTTGGCCGCCCAAGCCCTCGCCCACTCGTCAAGGTCGTTGTTGTTCAGGTGGTTGCACAACCACTGCAAACCGGTTTCAATGTCAGCATGCTGGTCCATCAATCGCTTCTGAATGTCGTCGTGGAGTTCAATGTGGTTCACGCTGTTGCCCAACACGCTTCCTTCTGGGATCACCGCCCATCGGAGCCGACGTTCCTGGTGAGCGTTGACGATGGCTTGGCAGGCAAGGCGTGGGCCATAGGACGAGTGCTGTTCACCTATCCACATGGCCAATTGGCGCTCGCTGGCGCGGGAAGGGATGTCGGTACGGAAGGCTGGATGTCGAATGAACACATTGCCGTCCTCGCTTTCGGAAAAATGCACGCCGCGGATGAACGGGCGACTTCGCTTGCCTTTGACCCACGTCTCAATGCTCTTGGCATGAGCGGTCTGGTCGATTTCTCCAACGCGCACACGGACTTGCCGCTGGTTGGTGGTCAGCGGGTGTTCTTTATCGCTGAGGCGGGGAAGTTGTGCCAAGCGGTCGAGCACCGTGAGCGTGTACGAACGCTCAACCCGGTCCCGTGGCAAACGAGGCACAGCCCATGTGTCACGAGCCCACGCCGTCCACTGTTCGTGCTTGAGTTCAAACAGAGGAACACGAGAAGACAAACCTTCGCCTTCGCGCCGCAGGTCAGACCGAGTGATGGGGCCCTGGAGGTTGAGGACTGGTGCTTCACCGTTGGCCGTGATGCCGAGCACGACCACACCTTGGGTCATGCCGGGGAAGAGCAAATTTGCTTCCTCAATGGCCCACGCGTGGGTCCATCCGTGGTGCTTGACAAGCAATTCTCTCAGCGGGTGTGAGGATTGTTCTCGCAACAAACTGTCCGGGGCGATGATGCGAAGTCGACCACCGTCGTTCAGGATCTGAAGACTTCGCTCGATGAACAGGCGGTAGAGGTTCACGTTGCCACGCATCGTTGAGAATCGTGGTTGACCGTTGTCAGTGAGATTACGAAGGCGCTCGCCGAGTTCTTTACGGAGTTGGCTCCCGTCTTCCATGCCTCGGAATCGGTCTTTGATGCGAAGCCATGGAGGGTTGGTCAACACGAGTTCGGGCGATTGTTCCCACGGCCAGTCGCCTTGGAGGGCGTCGCCTTGTTGAACGCCGACATCGAGGAGGGATTCCATTTCTTTGCGGGAAATTTTCCCTGGCGTTTCGGGACCGAAGCTCACCAGTTCGTGGCGAATGGATTCGAGCAGCAGTCGAGTCTTGGTGCTCTCAACCACCAAGTGGTCGACATCGAGCAATTGAATCTTGGAGAACAAGCGGCGTGTGTCTTCCTTCCGGAGCTCAGGGTCAGCATCCTCGTGAGCGTCAGCGTGTCGGCGAATGAGGCGGGCGTGGAAGAGACCACCGCCGCAAGCGGTATCGGCCACGGGGAGCGGAATGCCGCTCAGGGTTCGCTGGTCGTTGCTGACGGCTTCTTGTTGTGCTTCGTCGTCAATTTCACCGTCTTGCGTGGCTTTTGGAAGGTTGAGTTGTTCGACGTGTTGTCGAAATCCAGGAGGGAGATTGCTCATCAAAAAGTTGGATTGCTGAACGGGCTTTTTGGGATTGACCAGGCTGTCTTTCATCTCGGAACAAATGACGGCATCGGCCAGTCGCGGTGGCGTTGGGTGGGCGCCCCTTGGGGACCGCCCGTCAGACTCAGCATCGTGTCGAGCGAGCAGGTGGTCAAGTACATGTCCGGGGTCGGTGAGAAGGTTGGCTGGAAGGGTAGGCCAATCCTCGGGGAGAAGGGCTGCTATGGGCTGAAAGGTCTTGAGCGATTGTTCCCATGTGGTTAACCAAATCTCAATTTGTTGCTCGCGGTCGTCAAGGCATCGGTCCAATCGTGCATACCAACCACTAACCCCGTTTTGCAATGTCCCCACCAAACCGACGGGACGGCTTTCTCTCTTTGAAGATGTCTCTCAACGAAAGGATGGAAAAGGGCCGTTACTCGCCCAAAAAGACACCTGTTTTCTCAAACCAAAGCCACCCTTCTTTCACCCAATCTAACAGTTCGGAAAGTTGGTTGGTAGAGGCCCCGGCCACCTTGGCTATCTTTCGCAATGCGGTCAATTCCTTTCGGTCGTAATCGCCGTCAACCGCTGCGACCAAGGCGGCATCGCGCAGGATGATTCGCGCCAGTGAGGGCTCAAGGTCGGCAAGGGATTGCTCGAGAGGGATGGGCTGTTCAAACCCTGCTCGGACGGTAATTCTCGACTCGGGGTGGAGCATAGCCCGCCCCATCATCGCCTCGATCATGGCGATTTCTTCCCTGACCAGTTCGCCATCGGCGGCAGCGATGTAGACCAAAATCTCAGCGTAGCGAACCCGTTCTTGAGGCGAACGATGGATCAATCCATCGGGGAACATGGTGCCTCATTCCTCGAGCGTATCAAGAAGTTCGTAACCCTCTTTCATCCACTTGTATCCCTTGATGGTCCAGTTGAGGAGTTGCTCAACGGCATCTTCGCGCAGACCCAAATGTTCGGAAATGTCCTCCAAGGCGTCCCGCTCGTCTTCGTCAACGGTGCCGTCAGCGGCTGCCATCATCACGGCGTCTCGCAAGGCGAGTCGTCCGGCTTCTCCAGACAAATCTTCGAGGCATTCCTCCAAGGTTGGTGGATTCTTGAGGGCGGTGCGAATGGCTTCTCGTTGGCCAGGTGAAAGCAAGGCCGTACCGAGGCGTTGCTCAAACATGGCCATTTCGTCGATGGTCAATTCGTTGTCAATACGAGCCATGAAGGCCAGCAGACGGGCGTAGGCAAAGCGTTCCTCTCGGGGTAGTTTGTGCACCGTATCGGGTAGCATTACGCAGACACTGCGCGCTTCTACCCAATGAACCCAACGGAAAAAATCCCTCAGAAGGCCCCAATCTTCAAACCATCGAATGATGGCCGAAAGGCATGGTTGAACGCCACGATGCGCCAGTGGTGATCTGGACCGGCCGGGGCTGCGGCGCTTGCGTTCAAGCCAAGCGTTTGCTGGATGGAAAACGTGTGGCCTACAAGGAACGCCGCCTCAAGAATGAACCGGCGATTCAGCGTTCTTTCGCTCTTGCCACCGGCGGGGCACGAACCGTTCCTCAAATTTTGGTGGGCGAGCACCATGTGGGTGGATTTGATGATTTGGTGAACCTTGAACGGTCGGGTGAATTGGACGTCTTGCTCGGTCGAGCTGAACCCCCTACGCAACAAGGCTTGTGGCAGCGAATCAAATCTGGCTTCAGAGGCTGACGATTTCATGAACAAGCGTTGATTAGGCAGCGCCTTGTGCTGAATTCATGCACCCCAGCGTGAACGTCCTCGGCACGGATCTTGAGCCATGTTCACAGGACCCGTTGACCGGATGGTACCGGGACGGATGCTGCAACACGGACGACCATGATCACGGGTCTCACACCGTGTGTTGCGTGCTCAACGATGACTTCCTTGAATTCGCCCGAGACATGGGCAACGACCTCATCACGCCGGCGCCGCGATTCAACTTTCCCGGCTTGAAAGCCGGTGACTCCTGGTGCGTATGCGCACGGACGTGGCTTCTCGCTGTCAATGCGGGCAAGGCGTGTCCGGTGGATTTGGAAGCCACGCATCAACGGGCGCTCGACGTCATTCCTCTGGACGTTCTTGAGACGCATGCGCTGTAGATGAGTATTGGAACACGAACAGGCGCATCATCGCCCATACGATGACACCCCAAGCCAGCAGATTGACCACCCCCAGGAGTCGCACGTCAGCGGAAAACACCTCATCCAGCCACCCGATGGTGAGGCTGGACCCTCCAAGGCTGATGATGTAAACAGGAATGGCAGTGGGAAGGGTCCACGACACCGGCTTTCGGTCATCAAAGGTGAACCATCGATGAACATAGTGTGCCAAGACACCGGTCGTCCCCCAACAGGCACCCCACAGGAGACGAACATCGCTTCCAGCGAACACCGCAAGCAGCACCACCCAGGTCAAAAAGAAAATCAAACTGTTGAAACCGCCGGCCATACTGAAACGAATCAGCGAGCCACGAGGCACCCGTTCGTCCAGCCAAGCCATGGCATCAGTCGTCATTGGTGACCACGTCGCTGGGTTTCCCCGTCAACATGCCGCGAAGCACGTCATTGTCCTTCTGCATGGCATCCATGATGGCGTATTTCACACCAAGTTCGTCCGCCAACACGCCGAGGGCAGAACTGTCCTTCGGCAAACATTTGCCGCCGAACCCTCGTCGTAGGCCGAAAATTGGATCGAGGTGAGAAGGCCCGATGGGCTGCGCTTGGTCGGCCGTGATGATGTCCCGGATGGCGTACCAATCTTCACCCATGCCTTGACAGATGTCGTACATCTGGTTCGCAAAGGTTACCTTCAGGGCGTAAAACGTGTTTTTGGTGTACTTGACCAACTCAGCCTGAGTTGGAGTGACTTGGTACACCTGTTCCTTCCGAAGCACGCCCGCTTCTCGGTGCTGCTGAAACACCATCTCCGCCACGTCCTTATGATGCGTGCCCACCACCAAGATGTCTTGATTTGCAAAATCCTCAAGACGACGACGCTCCACCAAAAACTCAGGTGAATACGCGATTTTGAGGTCGGGGTAACGCTCGTGATAGGTTTGCGTGGTGCCCGGTACAACGGTGCTCTTGATGATGGCTGTGAAGCCTTTGGGAAGAGCGTCTAGCACTCCTTCGACGATGGTGGTGTCGCAGGCGCCGGTCTCGGGATGGGGGGGCGTCGGGACGGCGATGTAGGCCATGTCGACGTGGTCAGTGACATCGCTGAGCGATGTTCCCCGAGCTGGGTCGTGAACGTAGAGGTCGTGGGCGTGTCCAAAGCAGTGCTCAATCGCTCCGCCGACCATGCCGGCTCCAATGATACCTACCTTCATCTTCATCACTCCGTTCATCGGTGGGGGGTTGGGTCTAATTTGCCGTCCTTCGCCATTTGAGAGGCCTGAAGGAGGGAATCAGGTGTGCCGCAATCCACCCACGTCTCTTCGCCGACAGAGAGGACGGCGGCCCGTCCGGCTTTGACATAGGTTCGTGTGATGTCGGAAATCGAGAAG
>JBMSEL010000046.1:0-11134 GCA_049412325.1 Candidatus Poseidonia sp. | reverse complement strand
GAATCCTGCCCCCGGCATTGAATCCCTCTCAATCAGCTGTTTTTCTCTATATTTTTGTTCTCAAAACCATTGTCGGGGGTTGGATTATAGCACGGCGTGGGGTGGTTGAGGCATGGACCGTACCGAGGTGCAGAGCATCGACCAAGGCGTGTTCGCGTTCCCAAAGCCGACATTTAGACACGGTATTGGGTACTTCATTTCGTTGGTGTTGGTCGTTGTTGCAATTGGTCTGTACTCGAGCAGCCTCGTGATTCCAGACGTGCCTCGTGTGGAGGAGGCGACGGTCCTCCCTTACCTCCACGACGACATGGCTTCGTACGATTACGGGCCGGTACAGAAGGGCTATGATGAGGAGGAATACGCTCGCAAAGCAGCCTTTGTCGTGGTGCCGTTGGAATTGGTGGAAGGCACCGTGGCCTATGACGAATGCACCTACATTGAAGACGATGATGGGGGCGGTCAATGGGAGTACAGCCTCACCATGGCCCGCGCAGAAGAACTCACCATGGTTGACGCAGAGGGGGCGGTGATTAAGGCGGCGTTTTCACGCCTAGGTTCGCTCTCACCGGAAGGTGAGATGGACGACCCTGCGTGCGGCAGTGAATGGTCAAGAACCATCAGTGGAGGCGGTTTTGGGGCGCGAAACTATGTGTTCAACGCCTTTGTGTTGGTGGAGGAAAACCCCCCTCGCTACCAACTGCTCTCCATTCAAGAAATTCGAAACATCAACAATCCCACCAATGACCCTCAAGAAGTGACCCAACGCGAAGACCGCGGCAGGTGGGCCCTCTTGAGCACAGGAATCAGTGGCCTTATTTTCATGTACAGCACATCACCCCCGCTCATGGACAACCTTCGCAAGATTCGCAAGGCCAATCGGTCAGCCGTGAAAGACACCTCTTCTGCTCCGGGCGTGCTCGGGTTTGGTGGCCGATTGTTCCCTCATTTCGGGCCGAACTTTGCGCCGTTGCCTTACGAAAGCCATCCCGCTCGTGCAGTGGACGACGATTGGCTGTTTGGGGCGCCCGTGCCCAGCCGTTTCAACGAGCCGTACGCTGGGGATCAGGGTGGGAAACTCATCCGTGAGCACCCTAACGTCATCGGCACGCCCAGGGTGGCCTTGCTCACGCCCTACAGCCTGGGCGCCATCGTCTTTGGGGGCTCGTTCATTTGGCTTTCCGCCGACCTTCGCGCGAGGGACGGCTCGGACTTCCACACCCTCTTGGGATGGGGCATGACGGTTGCTGTGACCGTCATGAACCTTCTCTGGTTCTACAGTGCGTGGAAGCAGTTCAAACTCAACCGCCTGATTCGAGATTTGCCAACGTCTCCCGTCCGCAGCGCCGCTGTTGGCCAGGCTGAACTCGTTGGTCAGGTACGACCTTCCGTGGCAGGAACGCCAGAAATGTCGGTGGGCGGCCGAACCCACAAAGGGTTGGCGGTCTGGCAGTGGAAATCATACCAGTACGTTTGCACGACGGATTCGGAAGGCAATACCTCGTGTTCTTGGGAGCATCGGGAAACGAGGGACGGCGGCGTCCCGTTCATGATTCACGACGGTTCGGGCGGGATGCTCATCGACCCGGCCCTGTGGACCAAGAAGCCGATTGATTACGGCCCCACCCTCGACTCATGGACGCGAGGCGACTGGAAGTGGAAGCTGGCCGGACTGGGTGTTGGTGACCCGGTCTACATCTTGGGCGACTGTGTGCCGCGCAAGAGGGACCACCTTGAGAAGTGGGGAAGCCACGAATCACTGCCTCAAGCCCTGTTGACGATGGTACCCACAACGGACACCGGTGATGCTTCAATCCTGCACTACGGGACAGAAATGGACGTGCTGGCCAAGAGCCGATCGCTGTTCGAGATTTTCATCGTCCCGCTGTTCATCTTCCTCTTTGGCATTTTCATGTTCCTCAACTACACGCCTTGAAGCCAGTTTCTTGAGGCTGCCATCGACCAATGGAATGACTTGGTGATTTCGTAGTGATATCATTCCAATATCTTTATTTCGTGCTCCCGCTGTCCTCAGTTCATGCAAGCGAAGCCATCGCATCGACCCACGTTCAAGGATGTGCCTCTTTCGTCCATCAACGGATTTGTCGGCCTTGGCGCCCATGCCCTTCTCAGCCTCGTTCTCCTGTTGGGCCAAGTCCTCTGGGCCTTTGCTTGGCCCGTTGCCATCCTGGTTAATGTCGGAGGTGGCATTCTCTGGTTTTTGATGTGGAACAGCTACGTTGTCGTCAATCCAAACGAGGCGGTGGTCGTCCAGTTTTTCGGCAAGTATGTGGGGACCCTCAAGGAAGAAGGGTTCAGATTCTTCATCAATCCATTGTATGGAAAATCCCGTATCTCTCTTCGTATTAACAACTTTGAATCAAGCAAACTCAAGGTGAACGATGTCAACGCCAACCCGATCAACATCGCTGCTGTGGTCGTTTGGCGGGTGTACGACGCCGCCGAAGCCATATTTGAAGTGGAAAAGTACCAGCATTATGTCCAGATTCAAAGCGAGGCTGCCCTTCGAGAAATGGCCACAAAGTACCCATACGACGCCATCGAAGAGAAGGACATTGGCGGCATCACGCTTTCTGGTCATCAGGACATCATCGCCAAGGAGCTCCAGGCTTCGGTTGAGGCCCGTCTTTCTCGTGCTGGAATCGCTGTGCTTGAGGCTCGCATCAGCTACCTTGCCTACTCCACAGAAATTGCACAAGCCATGCTTCGTCGCCAACAAGCCAGTGCCGTTGTTGCAGCCCGAAGAGAAATCGTGGACGGTGCCGTAGGCATGGTTGAACTCGCCCTTGAACAACTCAGTGAAAAACAAATCATCGATTTGGACGAGGACAAAAAAGCGACCATGGTGAGCAACCTTCTGGTCGTTCTCTGTTCAGAAACGGACACCACACCCGTGGTGAATACGGGCACCTTGTACCAGTGATGCATCGTTGGAGGAAAAGACATGGGTGAAAGCACGGAACGGGCGCAAAGCAAAGATGGTATGCCAGGGGGGCGAAAGAAGATGGAAAAGAAACGTCTCTTGCTTCGCATTGACCCTGCATTGCACGACGACCTGCGTGTGTGGGCGGAAGACGATTTCCGTTCCATTAACGCTCAAATTGAATTTTTACTGAAACAAGCCGTTGCCAAGCGAAAGCGGGACGAACGGTAGATGGGATACAGCGATTGGTAGCGTGATACGATGGGATTGATGGACAAAATATCTGCAGATCCTACGATCGCCACACCTGTGGCTCGTCCAAGTCAAGAACGAAAGGTCGATGAGGGCCGAAGCCAGCAACTCATGGACGCGATTGAGGAAAGCGGCGTGCCGGACCATGTGTCCCTTCTTTCTGAAAAGGAATTCACCCGAGGCGGAAGACAGGTTGGAGCGTCGATTGGGATGCTTATTTTCGGGACGGTCTTTTGCGCCATTCCACTTGTCGCCGTCATTGGGATGGCCTTGGGGGGAGCTCTTGTCTTCGTTCCGTGTTTATTGGTCATCACGATTCCATTCTTTTGGTTTGGAAGAAGGATTCTCCAAGGCTCCATTCAAAACTTATTCTACCCTGACCCGCTTGAAGACGTCCACACCATCCATTGGTTTGATGAGCGCCATCGCTTCATTGCGGTGGTGGAACACACGTCCGACCCGGAAACGGGACAGGAATTTTATCCCGAGTCGTTGGGAGGCCTCTACCTCAAATCATCGGACGAAATCGCTATTCTTTACGATCGACCAAGCGAAGGTGCGATGACTCCAGGTAGTCGAAGGGTGTGCTTGTGGGACCCTCACAGTCAGGAAGAATCGTTTGTTTTGTTGAACCTTGAGTGGTTTTCCTACTATGACGAAGAGGAAGCGAGGGACAGGGCTCGATATTATAGCCGGAAACTTGGTCTCAAATTCAACCTTGAAGCGGATGATACGGCGGAAATGAACATGGATGTCATCAACCCCGAAGGAAAATTAATGTTCATTCGCCGGTGATCACTCCGTTACGGTGAACAGCACGCCTAATTGCCAGCGCGAGGATCTTTCGGACCTTCCGTGCGCTGAATCTCAACGCCGTGGTTTTCGAGGTAGCCCACGCCGTTTTCGCCCATGAACCCGCCATCGACGATGACGACGCGCTCAATCCCGGCGTGGTGGATGAGTTTGGCGCACATCATGCAGGGCTCGCCCGTCACGATGAGCCAAGCGTTGTTGGTCGGAACGCCGTTGGCCGCTGCGTTGCAAATGAGGTTCATCTCGGCATGGTGGCAACCAATTTCGACGCGGGTTCCCGATTCGATGTTCATGGTGTCGCGAAGGCATTCCTCGCCGCCACAAAGGCGGCCTCCGCCCCGAGGTCCACCGTTGTAGCCGTCCATCAGCACCACGTTGCGCTGGGGGTCAACCAACAAAGCACCGAAGGTACGGCGCGGGCAGTTGGAGGCTTCGGCCAAAGCCAAGCATTGCTGAATTCGAATCTTCAGATGCTTCTCCTTCATGCGCTCACCGTACCTCTTGACCGGGCTTCAGCGTTTCATTCCTTCGCCACGATGGCCAGCCCCTCATCGGTGTCGGCCCCGAGGGCGGTCAACACGTTTCCTTGGAGGTAGAGTGAACCAATGCACAGTACATGTCGGGGGCCTTCGCCTCCCATCTCTTGTGATTCAATCCACGCAACGGCTTCGGCAGGTTGCGGGAACGATGCAGTGACCTGAATTCCTTGGCTTCGGAGTGCTTCTTCCAACGCTTCGCAGGGCACCCCAGGGTAGCGGCCGAACTGAGGTTCGGTGAGAGCCACTGCCACCGGTGGATGTTGTTTGCACAGGTTGACCAAAGGGGCGAGCATCTCAGGCATGTCGGTTTGCGGCGTACTGCCAAAGAGCAAGATCCACGGTTGTTTCCATCGTTGGTCACCGATGAGCTCCCTGCAAGATACCTCCATTCCGCTGGGGTTGTGTGCCCCTTCCAACAGCCAGGTTTTGGACGAGGCGTCACGTTCGACCTCCTGCATACGGCCCGGCCACCTCAATCCGCGGATATGGGGGAATGTCATGGCTTCCGCGCATTTGAGGTGCTTCCATGTCGCTGCAGCGAGTAATTTAGCCTCGTCGAAGTAGGTCCCTTCCTCAGTGACATCAACCCAATGCATGTCAGCCGGGCCGGTCGTTCCGTCAATCACGGGGTTACCGGCCTGTACGGCGGTTTGCTCGATTCGGCGGCGCACAGATTGGTTGGCAACGTCCCTGACGAGCAGCGGTTTTCTCGGCCGAGCGATGGCCGCCTTTTCTCCCGCAATGGCTTCGAGGGTTTCACCGAGAACATCGGTGTGCTCGAGGCTGAGTGAGGTGATGACAGCGACATCGGCCGGCACGGCGCGCGTGGCGTCCAATCGACCGCCCAAGCCTGTTTCCAAGAGCAAAACATCCGGTTGCTGGTCAGCAGCGATCACCAAGGCTACCAGCAAGGTCGCCTCAAAGAAAGTCAGTGAGATGCCCGTCGTCATGGCCATGGCATGGACGCTGGCGAGTGCCTCGTTGAACACAGGAGGGGTGACAGGTTGCCCGTTGAGGCGGACCCGTTCCTCGACCCGAACGAGGTGCGGGGATGTGAAGGCCACGTGATGGAGGCCGACCGCGTTGAGGGCTGCTCCCAACGTGGCGACCGTGGTGCCCTTGCCGTTGCTCCCGGCCACGTGCACGGTTTCGTAGGTGGGTTGCCGAAGTTCGAGCGCAGCGATGGCCTGTACCGTGTTTTCAAGGCCAAGCGCCATGCCTTTTGTCTTGGTGGATTCAAGCCACGCTCGTGCTTGTTCCCCGTCCACCATGTGAGGCAACAACCGCCCCTTCTCCATGGCTCTTTTCCTCGGGTGTTCTTCCTACGGAAGAACGCGACGCTGATATGGAAGAGGGGAGTGGCAAGACCATGAGCGATGCTGATGCCGGTGAGGGACGTGAAGTCTCGCAGCGGTTTGCCGATGTCGAGGACGAACTTCGGCAAGGTGACAACCTCGGTGCGCTGATGGCGGAGCAGTGGCGAGGCATGGCCGGCATGGCCGGCATGTTCGTGGCCACCATCGCCCTTGCCATGTACATCCGTCCCTACTACGACGTCGGTGAACTTCACGCCTTTGGCGCCTCCGGTGCAACTCAGGTACGCTGGGTGCTCATGGAACTCGTGGCCATCTTTGCCTTCACGGCCCTGATCATTTTCCTTGCCCGATGGGGCAAGCAGTACCTCATCAAGTACGGTATGTACGCTGTCTTGACGCTGGCTCTCATGTACACCATGGTGCCGCTGGCACACATGCTGGTGCTGGATTTTGACACCGATCCCTTCGTCGTGGAATCCACTGAAGAGCGCAACGGCGCCATGTTGGGCACCTGGGGCGACGACGGTTTCATTCTCTACAACATCAGTGCAGGAAACGTGAACACCAGCGTTGACATCACAGCATGGGACGCCTCAAACGACTACAGTGAACCCATTTGGACCAACACTCACCCCCATCAAGTCAACGACGTGAACTCGCCTGTGAGCATGACCACGTCGGCCGAACAACTCACGTTTGCCTCCGGCGCCTACGCCTGGTCGGTGGACATCGCCACCGGTGAATTGACCGAGAGTTTTGCCTGCTACACATGGGACAACGGTGAACCCATTCCGCTGGACAACATGTTTGGCGGCTGCGCGATTGCCGTGTCAACCGAGGACGCCATGTACCTCGCCAACGCCTTTGATGAATTGATTCGCTACCGCACTTTTGAGGAGAACCCTGGAATCATGACGCAGGAAGCACGCTGGCGAATTCCTGGTTTCGTGACCGGTGATGGCGTGGTGAAGAGTCACTTGCTGGACGGCGATGAATGGTCCTTGACCACCGCCGCTCAATCGGCCAGCGTGCTGCTCGAGACCACCTCACCCTCGCTTGGATTGGGTCTCGGTGGTCTCAACAATGCCACCTATCTGACCCAGCACCTTCCGGCCGGCAACGGTTCGTTCACTTCTGCCGCCATCGGCTGGTCACCGTTCATGGACCAAAGCATCGAGGAGGCACAATCTCAGCCAGACACCCGTCATCAACGCCTCATCTTGCTCGGTGAATCCACGGGTGTCATCACCGGTGTCGAATGGAACGGCAGCATGGACGCAGAGGAAGCCTACGCCGTTCAAGAGCGCATGAACCTCAACGGTTTGGTCAGCCATGTTTCGTCGATTCGCATCACGGATTTGGACAACTCGAGCTTCAGCGACCTGCTCGTTGTGGGGGACGGCCAAGCCCACTGGCTTTACACGCCCTCGCTCATCAACCGGGCCAGTTTCCCGGTGGCTGGCGATGCAGCGGCTGCCTTCTTTGCACTCGACGGCGACGAAACCGAACTTGTGGTGCTGAGTCCTGTTGAAGGTGCTGCAGCGACGCTGGTTGAACGCGGTGAATTGACCACCGACATGTTCCCGCTTTACGGGCTGCAACTCCTTGCCGGTCCCACCTTGGCCGGTTTGGTCGCCACCCTGCTTCTGCTCATCCTTCTCGTGGTTCACAGCGAGTGGTACGTGGTGAACACCACCGGTGTGTTGCTCGGGGCGGGCGTGTGCGTGATGCTGGGTGTGACCTTCGTCCCCGCTTTGGCCATTTTGTTCATGATCTTGGCCGCTGTCTACGACTTTTGGGCGGTCTACAAATCAAAGCACATGCTCGACCTTGCCGACACCATGGTGGGTCTGCGATTGCCAATTCTGCTGGTGGCCCCTCAGGGCAGCGACTACTCTCTCATTGAGGAAACCGAACGCGCAAAGCGCCCAGTTTCGTCCGAATCGCGTCCGGTGCCTGCCAACGCCAAACCCAAGCAAGCCAAGAAAGGCAGCGAAGCCATGTTCATGGGCCTGGGCGACATCATCTTCCCAGGTATGTTGGTGCTATCCGCTATCCAATGGTTGGACCCCAGTGCGGCGTTTGAAGTGGCGATGACCACCTTGGTGGGATCGCTGCTCGGCTACCTCGCCCTGATGACCTACGTTGCCCGAGGCAAGGCCCAAGCCGGGTTGCCGTTGCTCAACGGCGGTGCCATTCTCGGCTTCTTCCTGGGCGGTCTGCTCTTCCTCGGCGGCGATATTTTCAGTTTCAACATCTCGTGGTGATCGCAATGCTTGACATGAACATGTTCCGAGAACACGCCGACGTTGTGCGTGCCGATCACACAAAGCGTGGCTTGCCCCACGATAACATCGACAAGGTCATCGAACTCGACCAGACCTGGCGCAACCTGCTTCACGAAACCGACCAGCTTCGTCGGGCCAAGAACGAGGCTGCTCGCGGCATCGGAGCAGCGAAGAAGGCCGGCGACCACGATGCTGCCGAAGCCATCCTCGCAGAAGTGGCGGACCTCGGTGCGAAGATTGCCGAAATGGAGGCCAAAACCAACGAGGCCATGACCGTCCGAGACCGGCTTCGCATGTCGATTCCCAATATCCTTCACGTTGACGTGCCTGTTGGCGAAGACGAGTCGGGCAACACCGTCCATGCCGTCCACGGGACCAAGCCTGAATTCACCTTTGAACCACGAACGCACAACGAACTCATTGAGATGAACAAGTGGGTCGACCTCAAGCGAGCCGCCAAGATCACAGGCAGCCGGTTCTACTTCCTGAAGGGCGACCTTGCGCGACTGGAATTCGCCCTCCAACAGTATGCGGTGAACTTCCTGCGTGAGCGGGCCTTCACCTTTGTTCAGCCTCCTGTGATGATGAATCGGGAAGCTTACGAGGGTGTCACCGATTTGGGCGATTTTGAAACCGTCATGTACGGCATTGAGCCCGACAAGTACTACATGATCGCCACCTCAGAACATCCGCTCACGGCCATGTACATGGACGAGACCATTCCCGAGGAGCAAATGCCGCTGCGCATGGTTGGCGTGTCTCAGTGTTTCCGTCGAGAGGTCGGTAGCCACGGCCAGAGCGACCTCGGCATTTGGCGGGTTCACCAGTTCACCAAAATTGAACAGATCATCATCGCCAAGCCCGAAGACTCCTGGGCGCTTCACGAAGAGTTACTTCAGAATTGTGTTGATT
Organism: Candidatus Poseidonia sp.; assembly: GCA_049412325.1. Taxonomy (GTDB): domain Archaea; phylum Thermoplasmatota; class Poseidoniia; order Poseidoniales; family Poseidoniaceae; genus Poseidonia. Next base: position 2,073 of record JBMSEL010000046.1, on the reverse strand, counting down.
TGTGGAACAGCCTCGGTATTCACTACGAAGTGGTCAACATCTGCACCGGTGACATGGGCACGGTGGCCTCCAAGAAATACGACCTCGAAGCATGGATTCCCGGTGCCGACCAGTACAAGGAAATCGTCTCCTGTTCCAACTGCACCGACTACCAAGCCAACCGTTTGAGCATCCGATACGGCCAGCCCGGTCACCCCAACCAACCCATCGTTCATACCCTCAATTCAACCGCGGTCGCCACCTCTCGGGCTTTGGTTGCCATCATGGAGCAATACCAACTCGATGATGGTCGCGTGGCCGTACCGGACGTTCTTCAGCCCTACATGGGCGGTCAAGCGGTGTTGGAGCCGTGCAATTGGGGTTGATGAGATGCAGCGTCGTATGGCCGTTTTGCTTGCGTTGCTGTTTGTCATCGCCCCGCTTTCGGGATGTTTCGGTGAAGAGGAAGTCGTCGACGTGGTGCCCATGCTCGTCGCCGACGAAGCGAACCCAACAACGGCTACCCGAGGCCAATACCTCACCCTCAATTTCACCAGCACCGTGGACTGGACCATCAGCCGTTCGCCCGGTGTGTTCTTCATGGACGAGTTCGGTGTGTTGCGAGATGATGTCAATTTCACACTCGCTGCCAGTGCTACCGGCGTCACCATGCTCGTCCTGGATTCCGAGCGTGAGAGCGTCTCGTTCAATGTGACGGCCGGCGACCAAACCTGGAACGCCACCCTCCCCCTTCAGGACAGCACGGAGTTGATGCTGGTGGACGGCCGCCGTGCTTACGACACCATCGACATCCTCACCTCGCAGTACAACAACCGCTGGTGCGCTTCAGCCTCCATCCACGAAGGCGGCGCTGCCTATGAGGCCGCAGCCGAAGCCATGGCCGAGAACATGCGGGGCTACGGTTTTGATTTCGTTGAGGTCACCCGCTACGAAGACGACCCTGACCAACTCAACGTCGTGGGCTACAACTGGGGCCGAACCAACCCCGACGAGTACATCGTCATCGGCGGTCATTTTGACATCGCTTACGCTTTCACGCCACCCAGCGGCGGGACCAACGAAGGCGCCAACGACGATACCTCAGGGTCCACCGTTTCCCTTGAGATGGCTCAGGCACTGGCCAAGATGGAATTTGACCACACCGTGGTCGCCGCCCTATGGGCGTGCGAGGAAGAAGGCCTTCTGGGCTCGTTGGCCTATGTGGCTCATCTTCCCGAGAACGTCTCGGTCAAGGCCTACATGAACTTCGACATGGTGTCGTTGAACTATCCGATTACGCCACTCACCGAGCCGATCATCGACCCGTTGACCGGCGACCTGTTTGCCCCCACCAAATACGATTGGGACATCAGCATCGCAGGGGCCAACCAGACCAACATGAACCGCATGATGGAATGGGTGGGCACCACCATCGAGGATGACCTTGCGTACACGCCCACCGAAGGCAACCCCATCAACTGGCAAATCGCTGAGTCATGTGCCTCCGACCACTGTTCGTTCTTTTCAGCCGGCTATCCGACCTTCAATTTCTTCAGCCCGGGTGGCGACATTTCCTTCTGGCAGGAGTGGCATTCTCCTTCGGATACGCTTGAGTTCATGACCGCCAAGGCCGGAGGTCAGGAAGGCATGGAAAGCGGGTTCAACAGCTTGGTGTGGTCGTCGCTCGACCTGTTCATCCGCATCGATAACGCCGAGAACTTCTACGGCAACTGGTATTCTGAGGCCGGCGAGGCTTGAGGCAAACTCACGAATGGGTCGGCTGCAGGTCGATGGCGCAGGTGTTTCGGTTGAGCAACCCGTTGAACGGGCAGTAGCCGAAGGCCGAGGTTAACACGCCCCACAAACCGATGAGCAGGAACACGATTTCAATGTGGACGGTCGCTAAGAAATCAACCACCACAACGCTCGAACCAAACGCAGCACGGAGCATGCGTTCCTTGCCTCCAACGTTCTTCATTATCGGGAATTCGGTTGTTTTCGCACTTAAGTCATTGTTTCAAATGTGCAAATGGACTCAAAAATGCATCATCGCTCTTCTCATTGTTGAGCAACGGCCTTGAACGTGATGATCTC
>JBMSEL010000045.1:0-11204 GCA_049412325.1 Candidatus Poseidonia sp. | reverse complement strand
GCTGATGGCGCCGACGCCACCGGCTGTTCGGACCAAGCCCTGCACGACTCCCAATACTCCACCATTGTTGACTGCGGCTCATCCTTGACCTTCCGTCACCACGGCTCGTCGATGCTCACGTGGGTTGAGATCGGCAGCTTCCAAGCCGCTCCTGAGGGATGCGACATGGGCGAGGACGAATGTGAAGGCTACGCTGAAATTGTCACCTACGATGCGGCTTCCAACACAGCCTTCTACGTGAACGCCGTTGATTCTTCGGTGGACATGATTTCTCTCGAGGACCCCCACGCTCCAACTCACATCCAAACCATCGACGTGTCTTCCTACGGGGAACCAAACAGCATCGCCATCAGCAACGGTGTCGTCGCCATGGCTGTCGCCAATGGAGCCGATGACATGGCCAACGGGTACATTCTGACCTACTCCACGGCCGGTGCCTTCCTGAACGCCTACGACGCCGGTGTTCTCCCCGACATGGTCACCTTCACGCACAGTGGCGATTACATCCTATCGGCCAACGAAGGCCAGCCCAACGACGACTACGATGTTGACCCAGAAGGGTCGATGACCGTCGTTGAAGTCGCCACAGGCACCGTCACTCAAATCGACTTTACGTCGTTCAACGACCAGCGAGCGGCGTTGATCGACGCCGGTGTACGCTTGTACGCCAACCCCGGCAGCTCGACGGTTGCCCAAGACCTTGAACCCGAGTACATCGCTGTTTCATCCGACGACTCGACCGCTTACATCGCCTTCCAGGAAAACAACGCCTTCGGTATTGTTGATTTGGAAGACATGGAATTGGACTCCATCGTCGCCCTCGGTACCAAGGACTACTCGCAAGGATGCTATGACTTGAGCGACCGTGATGGTGGCGTTGTGTTCACGTGTGGACAACCCGTTTCATCGATGTACATGCCCGACGCCATTGCTCTGTTCAACTCCGGTGGCAACGACTACATCGTGACCGCCAACGAAGGCGATGGACGAGAGTACGAAGGCGAGCCAGGCTACACCGACGAAGACCGCGGTGATGATTTGACCCTCAACGCCACCTACTGGGCCGAGCGAGGCTACGATGCTGCAGCGCAAACCGAACTCCTGCTCGACGAGAACCTTGGTCGTCTCAAGGTTAGCATCGCTGACGGCGACCATGACGGTGATGGTGAACACGAGGAGATCGTCGGCTACGGCGCACGTTCCATGTCCATCTGGGATGCAAACGGCGAATTGGTGTTCGACACCGGCGACCAAATCTCCCACCTGACCCAAACCTATGGGGAGTACATCAACAGCTACACGGCTTCTCGCAACGACGACAAGGGCGCAGAGCCCGAAGGCGTCACGACGGGCTCCTACGGCGGCACCGACTACGCCTTCCTCGGTCTCGAGCGAGCCGGTGGTGTCATGGTGTACGACCTGACCAATCCTTCCCGTGCCATGTTTGACCAGTACATCACCTTCTCGAACCACGTGAGTCCAGAAGGTTTGACCTTCGTTGACGCTTCCGACAGCCCCACCAACCAACCGTTGTTGTTGGTCGCCAACGAAGTGTCTGGGACCATTGCCATCATCAGTCCTGTCCACCAAAGCGTGCCTTCTCACGCACCCGGCGATGACGAACCCTGTTTGGCCTCGGACACCGGTGCGCACCTCGCCATTGATTGCGGTAACCAGCTCAATGTGATGGGCGACGCTGATGTTCACTGGACGCTCGTCGGCCAATACGACAGCGGACTGGGTGAAGGCGCCAGCGAGATTTCTGCTTACGATGCAGGAAGCCACCGCAGTTTCGTCGTGAACGCCGTGACCGGCTCCATTGACATCCTTGACATGTCCACCCCAGCCGACCCTTACCTCGTGCACCGCGTGAGCATCACCAACGGTGAGCCCAACAGCGTTGACGTCCACGACGGCCTCGTGGCGGTTGCCGTGGCAGGCGTTGGCGAGGAAGGCTCTGGCATGAGCAAGCAAGACGCTGGACACGTGATGTTCTTTGACACCGACGGAAACCTGGTGTCCACCGTGATTGCCGGAGCTCTACCGGACATGCTGACCTTCACCCCCAACGGAAACGGCGTGCTCGTTGCCAACGAAGGCGAACCCAACGACGATTACACGATTGACCCAGAAGGTACCCTGACCTACGTGGACTTGTCCGGCGGAGATGCCGCTGCGATCTCCCAGGCAGATGTTACCCAAATCAACTTCAACGCCTTCGAATCTCAGTTGACGACGTTGACCCAAAACGGTGTTCGAATCTTCGGCCCCAACGCCAACCTCAGTGAGGACTTGGAGCCCGAATACATCGCCATCAGCCCCGATGGAACCCATGCCATGGTGGTCTTGCAAGAAAACAACGCCTTTGCGAAGGTCGATCTGTCTTCTCTGACCGTCACCAGCATTGTGTCCATGGGCATGAAGGATTACAGCCTCGGCATGTATGACTTTTCCGACAGGGACGATGGAGTCAACCTCCAGAGCTACAACAACATCTACGGCATGTACATGCCCGACGCCATTTCCAGCTACGTCGCTGGTGGGCAGACCTACTACGTGACCGCCAACGAAGGTGATGCACGAGACTACGACGGCTACTCCGAAGAAGTCCGCCTGGACGATCTGGACCTCGATGACACCGTCTTCCCCAACGAAGCCGACCTCCTCCAGGACGAAAACCTTGGGCGACTGAAGACCACCACCACCTGCGGTGATTCTGATGGTGACGGGGACCTGGACTACATCTGTTCTTACGGTACACGCTCGTTCAGCATTTGGGACAGCAACGGCGCTTTGGTGTGGGACAGCGGCGACAACATCAGTGCGCTGATGGTTGCTCATGGCGAATACATCAACGGGTATACTCAGAACCGAAACGACGACAAGGGTGCAGAACCCGAAGGCGTGGTTGTCGGTGAAGCCTTTGGCAAGACCTACGCTTTCGTGGGCCTTGAGCGGTCTGGTGGTATTCTCGTCTACGATGTGAGCAACCCAACGGCGCCTGTGTTCGACCAGTACATCTACCTCCCCGACCACGTGAGTCCAGAAGGCTTGAGTTTCATCTCGGCCGCTGACAGCCCCAACGGAGCGGCCATGCTCGTTGTGGCCCACGAGGTCTCTGGAACCGTAGCTGTGCTCCAGCCCTTCGTCTGAGTCGCCTGACTACGCCGAAGTAGCATAGGGCGCACCGCCCTTGCCTGCGTGTGGTAGGGTGGCGATCCCACAGGGTCAATACCGAACTACAAAGGGAAGGTCTGTCTTCATCGCAAGCATGTGGGAACGTCTGCTGGTGGCTGCACTGGGTGCGTTCGTCGTGTTCAAGGTGATGTTGATCACCTACCGGCGTCGCAAATACCCAGAGCCGCACGAGGATTGGGCGTCGGTCTCTCTCGACGATGTGCATTTCCCCGAAGACTTCCTCTGGGGGACGGCCACGGCGGCGCATCAGGTCGAGGGTTACCAAGCGAACAATTGGACGGTCCACGAGTCCGCCAAAGGCCTTGAGGCCAGTGGAGCGGCTTGCGATCACTGGAATCGGTGGAAGGACGATTTCCAATTGTTGACCGATCTCGGTATGACGTCCTACCGGTTTTCCATCGAATGGAGCCGGTTGGAGCCCGCTGAAGGCACCTGGGACGAAGCCGCCTTGGCCGTCTATTCCGATATGGTGGACGATCTCTTGGCCCGCGGCATTCGCCCCGTCGTGACCCTGCACCACTTCACCCACCCCGACTGGTGGGAAGCCAAGGGAGGTTTTGCAGACCGCGCCAACATTGCTGCGTATGTCGCGTATTGCGAACGGGTGGTCGAAGCCCTGGCCGACCGTGTCTCAACGTGGGTGACCGTCAACGAGCCCACGGTGTTCTCCACCATGGGCTACACACTCGGGATGTTTCCTCCGGGACGGCGATCCATGCCGATGACGCTTCGGGTGATGCGTAACCTGCTGTTCGCCCACGGGTCGGTTTACAGGGCGCTCAAACCCAAGCACCCTGAACTTCAATTTGGCGTGGCCAAGAATGTCACGCTCTTTGACCCTAAGAATCGCTGGAGCCCCATCGATTGGCCGCTCGCCCGCCTTTTGGAATGGTTTTGGAACGGCGCATGGCGAAATGGCATTCAGAACGGGAAGATGTTCTTCAAGGCGGTTCCAGAAGCAAAAGGCACGCTGGATTTCGTTGGTCTCAACTACTACACGCACGTGTTGGTGGGCCCCGCCTCGGTCTCACTGCTCAAAATGAACTTCCCCAAGCGACATCAGGAAGTGGCCACCGAATTCGGCTATCCGATGTACGCCGAAGGTCTGGCCCGGGCGCTTGATTTCCTCAAGCCGTTGGGCGTGCCGATTGAAATCACTGAAAACGGCGTGGCCGATGCACAGGACACCCTGCGTACGGAGCATCTCCGTCGTCATCTTTGGGTGCTGTCCAACGCCCTTCGCGACGGCCACGATGTCCGCTCCTACCACCACTGGTCGCTTCTGGACAATTTTGAGTGGGCCGAAGGCTACTCGATGCGATTCGGCCTGCATCATGTCGACTTTGAGACGCAGGAACGCACCCTCCGGCCGAGCGGCGAGGTGTACCGGCGCATCGCTCAGCAGCACTGAGCGGTCAGATCCAAACGTCGTTCTCGGCCGTCAAGTCGCTTCCGGCTTGGCCGGTGTTGACCACGCCCCGTGGTTCGACGAGCATGACCTTGCATTCTTTCTCGGCGTAGGGTTTGTGTCGGGTGCCTTTGGGAACGACGTGCATTTCACCTGCGTTGAGCGTAATGGTACGGTCTTCGAACTCGATGTTCATGCTGCCCTCAAGGACGATGAACACCTCGTCGGTGTGACCGTGGTCGTGCCAGACGAATTCGCCCTGAATTTTCACCAGTTTGAACTGGTAGTCGTTCATTTCAGCGATGACCTTTGGCGACCAGTGGTCGGAAAAAAGGGCGAATTTCTCTGTGAAGTTGACGACGCTCATGGACCCTCCACCCTTGCCGCTTTACTTGGCTCTATGCTTCAGAGAGGAGGTTGCCATTCACCAGCTTTTCGGGCGAAATCAAGCACGTGGCAGTAGAGCGTGGTGATGGTTTGCTTCGGGTCTTCCACCTGTGCCAGTTGGTCGGCCGATAGCAGAGGCGGGGCTCGCTTCCATGCAGACCTGGCGTTGAGGGAGAGTGGGAACTTGAACAACGCTGGACCGTTGACGGGCAGGGTTCGCCGGGTGAGCCACGAGCGCTCCACGACACCAGCCTCTCCCATGGCTTCCATGACGCTCTTCCAAGCGGAGCCGCCGGTTTTGGATTTGACCAGCCACGAGGGATTAACGGAGGTGTCCACGATGTAGCCGGCTTGGGCGAGCACAGGCGCCATCCAAGAAGCGATGTAGCCGTTGGGCGCTCGAAAGTACGGTCGAAACGCTGGGCCTGCATGAGTCTGAAGCAAGGCGGTGGAGGTCTGCAGCATCGCCCGAAACCCGTCGACGTCTTCCCCCCATGCTGACCATGAACGGTGCGTGTGGCCGTGGCAACCCACGGTCAGTCGCTCGGGGTAGGCATCCAGTGCGTGCTTGAGGAGGTCCGCAAAGGCTGGGTATTCCAGCAGGTCGGTGATGACAAACAGGGTGACGGCGCCTTGGTGTGATGCCATCCAGTCCACGAACCCCGCCCATCCCTGCTGAAATTGCGGCGAAAGTTGGTTCATCGGGCCCGCAAACGCCGCCTTACTCCGGGTCGGATGGCCTTGGTGCTTCGGCAAATGCCGAAGGTCATCGGTGTCGACGGTCATCCATGTTGGCATGTCAGGCCTCCGGCCCCAGGTCGACCAGATGCAGGTGATGAGGTACCGTGCGCTCATTGAATTCAATCCCGATGAACTCTGCCAATCGCTCGCCCTTCCAGCGTTCACAGATGGCGCTGGCCGTGGCCAGACCAGCCTCGTTGTGGGGGTGGACGGCGATTTCGACGGTGGTGGTGTTGGACCGTTGGTTCAGCCACGTGAAAATGGTGTCCACGCACGCCGAAGCGATCGATTGGCGACGGTAAGCACGGCACACCCAATAGCCCAAGTTGAAGTCGGCTTGAAGCGATTGGAGTTCATCTCCCAACCCGATCAAGCCGACGAAATCACTCGTTTTCTCCTCGTGAATGGACCAGAAGTGCAGGGTATCTGTTCCGGCTTGGGCTTCTATGTCGTAGAGCATGTCTCGAAGTTGTCGGCGAACATCGTCGTTCGGGTCGAGCCATGGGAGGGCCATCTGTGCCGCTTCGGCGTCCTCTTGATACGCCTCAAACATGGAAACCAACACGGCGTTGGTCGCTGGACGGAGAACAAAGCGGTCGTTGGCCCGAAGTTCCGGCGTTTCGACCATGGTGATTCCTCAAGTCAAAAGTTGGGCCCGTGCTTGTTGAACATGTGGGTCGGTCGGATGGACATATGCCGCCATGTCAAGGGTCCATTTCATGTGTTCATGTCGCCCGAGATGTTGCATCAATACCGAGACATGGAGCAGCATCTCGAGGTGGTCCTCGAGATGAGGGCCGAGGTGGTCGAGGGTGTTGGCGGCCGCTTCCATGCGGCCGTGTTTGACGTGGTCCATGGCACTGACCACTTCTTGATACACCTGAGTTGGCGTCCATGCTTCACCTTTGGGCCAAGGCCAGATGCGCTGGGGTTGTGCTGGTTCGGGCGAGACAGCTTCGTCTGCGACAGTTTGGGCTGCATCCGATGCGACGGAATTGGCCACTTCGGCAGCTGGAACAGGTTCATCCTCGGGGAGGTCAGGAAGATCCGGTGTCGCCGATGCAGCGCCTGTCCCTGTCGGTTCAGGTGAGGCCACAGCGTCATCTTGTGGTTGATGCGTGGATGGGGTTTGAACGTCAGGCGTTTCCTCAGGCAAATCAGGTAGTTCAGGCGTTTCAGTCGCCATCGCCTGCGCCAAGCTACCGCCTTGGGGTGGTGTTTCCGAGGCAAGGTCGGGCAGGTCGGGCGTGGCGTTGGGCGCAGGCCCGACCTCGCCGAGCAAATCCTCATCTTTCGGCGCCTCAACCGTGGGTGAATACAACCCTCCTCGACCGGTGTGGACCGGTTCGGCCACCTCTGCCAGTGGGTCGACCTTGCCCAAATCGAATTCAACGTAGGTCTTCGGGGCGTCTTCGGTTGTCAACTCAACTTCAGCAGGTGCCGTTGACTCCACCGTAGAAGAGAGGGTAGGGCCTTGGCTGCCGATGAAGTCAAAGGACTCGGGGACGGGCTCTCCATCTTCGTCGACCTCGGATTCTGCGATGCTGTACTGGTCGACCTCAACCGTCACATCCTCAAGGGAAAGCACCGCTTCCACCACGGGACCGGTGTCTTCTTCCTCTTCGTTATCGGCCAATAAGAGACTCATGATCTCGTCGTTGGTGGAGGTGGGTTCGGCCATGGGTTGGTCTCGAGCCGACTTGTTGAGCGAATAGTAGCACTGCTCGCATTGCTCTGACCCAAGCGGATTGTTCACGCCGCAATAAGGACAGGAAACGCCGCCGACGTCACTGTCCTTTTTCTTGCGACCAAACATGAACTCGCCCGGTTGTGGGCCGTGGATTCTCTGTTTAAGACTGAGGGTTTATCGCTCGGAAATCGCTTCAATCTTCATCCATACGATGATGAGGGGCCAACCTGTGGTTGAATCATGGCGCGAAAGGGTTCGGTCAAGCGCATGAACAGCGCCAGCGACCCCGAGTTGCCCCAAGTCAAAGGCGAACCCGCTCCCGACCGCTGGCGAAGGAGCCAAGACCACTTTTCCACGATGACGGACCTCATCAAACAGGAGTTGGACGATGAGACCCAACTGGTGGAAGAACGATGGAAGAGTTGGTCGAAGCAACGTTTGCTCCTGGCAGGTGTGTCCCTGTTCGACTTGAAGGCACGAACCCAAGGGCGCTTCTTCGGTGAAGACATCGTGGTCTTTGAGGCCCAAGACAGCGGACGTCTCCCCGAGCATCGTTTTTCTCACGGCGACATCGTTCTCATTTCACGCTCACGTCCTTGGGGAGAGAAGGTGGTTGAAGGGGTCGTGCTCGACCGAGGGCCCACCCGGATTCGTGTGGTGGTCAGCGAACGACCTCGCGATGTTCGCAAAGGCGCTTGGCGCCTTGACCGAGGAGCGAACCGAGTTGCTCATGACCGCATGCATGAAGCCCTCGTCGCCTTCCATTCCACCGAAGGCGATGGCGGCACGGTCCTTCGCGAACTCATCCTCGGGAACGTCCTTGACATCAACCAAAGCGCCGAAATCTCTCCCGACATACGCGGCAAGCGCCTCCAACGTGGGCCACTTCCCTCCCATAAGCACCTCAACACTTCGCAGCAGGCAGCCATCGAAGCCGCCCTGGGTCGTCGCCTGACCCTCATACAGGGCCCGCCGGGCACTGGAAAAACCACCACGGCCACCCACCTGCTTCATCACTTCGCCCAACAAGGCAGCGGGCCTTTGCTCGCCACGGCCGAGTCCAACGTGGCGGTGGACAATCTGCTCGAGGGTCTGCTGGATTTGGGTGTCAAAGCCCTCCGCATTGGCCGGCCGGTCAAGGTCCGCGAGCATTTGCGCTCGGCGACGCTCGATGCAGTGCTGGAAAACCACCCAATGCAAGAGGAATTGGCGTTCCTGCAGGACGAACAGCGCGAACTCCGCAAAGCCTTGCCGTCCTTGCGAGGCAAGGAGAAAGGGCTGATGCACCGGGACATCAACATCAATCAGAAGGAAATTCGGCGCATGGAGGACGCCATGACGGCGAGCGTGCTCGACGAAGCCGAGGTCATCTGCGCCACGACCATCGGTTGCGGTCATCGCTTGCTGTCATCGAGAAAGTTCCCCATCGTGTTGATGGATGAAGCGACCCAAGCCACCGAGCCCAGTGCGCTGGTCCCGATTGTCAAGGGCTGTCGACAACTGATTTTGGTGGGCGACCATCAGCAACTTCCACCCACCGTCTTGAGCCGCCGAGCGGAACAGGGCGGGCTCAACCGTTCGTTGTTTGATCGCCTCATCGCTTGTGGGTTGACGTCCAACATGTTGACCACGCAGTACCGGATGCATCCCATCCTCCGTGAATTCCCCAGCGCCCGATTTTACGAAAACCGCCTCGAGGACGGCTGCGCCGCAGATGAGCGGCCGCCGCCCGCTGGTTTCCTGTGGCCGGATTGGGACCGCCCCATGGCCTTCGTACCAATTGAAGGCGTGGAAGAAACCGATGAAGAAGGGAAGAGCCGTTCCAACCGCGACGAGGCCGCCAAAGTGCTGAGTGTCGTGAACGACCTGCTCGCCATGGGCGACCTTCAACCGGATGACATCGGGGTGATTTCGCCGTACAACGGGCAGGTGCGTGAACTGGTTGGTCTGTTTGAAGCGGCCGGTGGGCGTGAACCGGGTCAGCCCTACCACGGCTTGGAAATCAAGAGCGTGGACGGGTATCAGGGGCGTGAAAAAGAGGTCATCGTCTTCTCAACGGTGCGAGCAAACGAGCGCGGTGAGGTGGGTTTCCTCGCCGATTATCGTCGTCTCAATGTGGCCATCACGCGTGCAAAACGAGGCCTCATCCTTCTGGGTCACCCCACAACGCTTCGTCATGATGGGACGTGGAAGTCCTACCTGGACTGGATTGACGAACACCAACTGTTCGCTTGGCACGTCACCCACAGCTCGTGATGGACCCAACGCGCCATTTGACAAAGGGGAAGTCGTAGCCGCTGCATGGCCGAGGACCCGGTGACCATCGTCAAGGGCGGTACGCTGGCGCAGAACATCATCGGTTCAGCCCCTGAAGGCATGCTCATCGCCCCGTCGTGGAAGCGCGTCCTCGCCTTTATGCTCGACATGATGCTCATCAGCATCGTGCTCGGTTTCTTCACCAATTTCCGACTCCTCGAAGGTCTGTTCAACTACGATCTTATCACCGCAGGCGGTCGATACACGGCTGAATTTTTCATGAACTGGTTTGTCTTCTGTGCGGCGTTTTATCTCTACTTCAAGTACACCGGCCAAACCATCGGTCGGTCCCTTGGCCAACGCGGATTCCGCATTGCCATCGTCCACGACAACGGCACCGTGCTCGAGCAGCATCACTGGGGGCCACGTGCTATGGCGAAGATGATCTACATCATTCCCTTCATCGGTTGGCTCTACTTTGGGCTACGCGACACCTACAGCGCCGGGTCCACCGAGGCGGAGTATCGGACGGCCGTTGACCGCAAGCACCACACGGTCGCTGCTGTGGACTGGTCGCTGCCCTCCGAGACACGTCTGCGATTGCGCTGAGAGCAATCCGGAAGGGCAAGCCATTGAAGTAATGCCACCGTTCAGTAGCAACCGGTGAGCCCAAGTGAGTGATGACCACAGCGCCCGTGCCGGTTCCTTGAACGCCCATTTGACGTCGGTCAAGATGGAAATCGACGACGACGACGAGGACATCATCCAAATTGTTGTTGATGTTGTCAACGAGTCTTCCATTCCCATCGGCGGTTTGCAAGCGGTCATCGTCGACGCGAAGGGCACTCGCCACGAAGCGACCGAAGGCATCAGTTCCATTGGGCCAGGCCTCACTCGCCAGTTCAAGTTTGAAGCCCACATTGCTTCTGGCAACTGGACGTTCGAATTCAACGGTGGTGGCCAAGCCATGAAACTCGGACCCTATGAAGCCGACTTTGAATACACGGCAGAAAAAGGCCGCGTTTTGGGGAACGCCATCGGCTCGACGTTGTTCAGCGGTGCGTTTGACAATCATTTGGGAGATTTCGGCAACACGGAGGAGCGAGGTATCATCGACGCATCGTCCGTGGTGATGACCTCGTACGTGGGTGAAAACATGGAAGGTGGTGCCACGAAGGTCCTCCGAGGCGACGCTGCCGAAGAGGAAGACAAACCACGAACACCACCGTGGGCCACGTCCTCCCCCGAACCCGCCCCTCTCACGCCGCTTGAAGCGCCTGCCGCCGAGTTAACGCCCCTGACGCCTCTGGTAGCCGAAGCACCACCCGCATCTGAACCGGCAGCCGACCCCCTCCTCGCGCCGTTGACGCCGGTGGCGCCAGCACCAGAAGCAACTCAGGAATCTCCTGCCCACTCGCCTCCGCCTACGCCACCTGCAGCAGCCCCAACACCACCGTCCGCACCACCTTCTGGTCCACCCAGTGGCCCTCCGAGCGGCCCACCATCAGGTCCCCCCTCTGGTCC